>CAZTRP010000009.1:0-154469 GCA_964616705.1 uncultured Pseudobdellovibrionaceae bacterium | reverse complement strand
CCGAGCTGCTAGTAGTGCGGCGCTGAACTTGGCCGAGGGCTATGGACGTAGAACACCCCCAGACCGTCTCCACTTCTTTCAAATGGCTTTTGGATCTATCCGAGAGTGCCAAAGCATCACAGCGCTGGAGAGCCAGCAATTCAGCCACCAAGAGCTAACGCTACTAGACAGGCTAGCCGCCTCCACCCACTTACTCATCCGCAATCACCCAACCGGATAACGCGGGCCTCGGGCCCCTGCCCCCAATGCCACCGTCTCGGCCGCTATTCTCGAGCAACACCCAGAAGGGCTTCAGCGAGGCCGGGAACAGGGAGCAGTGACCGGCTCTTTTTGGCCGGAAATACGACGGGCACCTTTGCCTTACCCACCCACATACCTTCGATAGGTAAAGTACGCGACCCCCAGAAAAAAGAAATTCGGCGCCCAAATTCCTAGCCAGGGTGGCACCCACCCCGCTACCGCAAGTGCATTTGCACCGAGATAACAAAGCCAAAAAGCTAACGCGACACACATGCACAGCAGGATTGCGGAACTTCGAATGCCTCGGTGACTCAGAATTGCGATGGCAAATCCCATGGCGGCAAATACGACGCAGGAAAATGCCATAGAGAAACGCCGATGGTACTCCACCAGAAGCTGCCGATGAGTGGGGACGTCGTGCACTGTCTCGGCAATTCTTTGGTTCAACTGAGGCAAATCGTAAGAAGGTGGGCTATAGGCTCGCCACGCTTCTCCTTTCTCGCCAACCTCAAGATTAATATCGTAAACATCGAAATCGATTTTCTGTTGAGCGGTTTCCAGCTCTCCATCGGGATTTTCCATGTGGATGCTCCCGTTCGTAAGGCGCAAGGTAACAAGCCCCTTATCTAACTGCGTTTTCAATATTCCTGCTTGAGCAGTAATAGAAAGTGGGTGCGCTTCTTCTCGGCGATCGTAGAGAAAAACTTTTTTGAGTTCGTTTTTTAGAGGAACAATATGCTCAGTGAATAGCACCAATCCATAGAACCCTTCCGTAAAGACGCCAGGTTTCAATGTGGAAATAATTTTCTCATTTCCCAGACGGGTGTAGAGCAACTCAAAAGAACGATTGCCTCGTGGAACCGTGTAAAGCGATGCGTACAACACCCCCAACGAAAGCAAAATCGAGAAAACTCCCAGCGGAGCAAACACCTGCTTTAGGCTAATGCCATTGGCTTGAAGCGCCAGAATCTCACCCTCAGAATTAGCGCGCGAAATAGCCATGAGGACCGCAAATAGAAAGGCCACCGGCGCCGCAAGAGGAAGAAAAGATAAACCCATCGCAATGCAGAGCTTGGCAATATCCAACAGCGCCACTTGGTGCATCACGACAAATTCCATAAGTCGGACAGCCTGAAAGAGAAGGAAAATGCCGAGAAATACCGCCGTGCCTGAAAAGAAACTCAGAATGACATCTCGGAGGACGTATTTGGTCAAAGACCAAGAGAAGTAGGGGTAACCGAGCTTAGTAGTTTCCACAGGCCAAGTATCAACGGGTTGATTCCTATAATCAACCTTTGGTAAACACCCAAGAGCGTGAACCAAGAAAGCCTATTCGAATCGCCCAGCGTCCAAACTCCACTTGCCCATCGAATGCGACCTAGTTCGCTCGATGGCATTGAGGGCCAGTCCCATTTCCTCAACCAAAGATTCCGCCAATTGCTCGCCAGCGACAACTGGACCGGCATGATCTTTTGGGGGCCTCCTGGTTGTGGAAAAACCACGCTCGCCAATGTAGTGGCCCAAACCACCCAACGCCCATTCCGTACACTTTCCGCCGTTACATCAGGCGTTAAAGACATTCGCGAAGTATTGGACGATTCCCGACGTGATCATCGGGCGGGCCGACCCGCCTGGATACTCTTCATCGATGAAGTGCATCGACTCAACAAAGGACAGCAAGATGTGCTTTTGCCGTTTCTCGAAGAAGGCAGCATCCGTTTCATCGGCGCCACGACCGAAAACCCCTCTTTCGAAATTAACAACGCAATTGCCTCGCGCTGTAGCATCTTTCACTTCAAGGCCCTGCCCGCGGATAATCTCTACAAGTTACTAGAAAGAGCCGTACCAAAAGACCGGCAGGTAGCCGAAGAGGTCCTGCAACAAATATCTAAGTCCTCCAATGGAGACGCCCGACGAGCCCTTACTCTGCTGGAACACCTTCTACTGAGCTTAGATCCCCAACACCCCATTGCGCTCGACGACTGGGAGGGCCTGGCCCATTCACAGTCGGTGTATTACGACAAAAATTCTGAAGCCCACTACGATACGATTTCTGCTTTTATTAAAAGCATACGAGGAAGCGATCCCGACGCGGGCATCTACTACCTCGCCAGAATGATTGAAGGAGGGGAAGATCCTCTATTCATTGCCAGACGCTTAATTATCTTGGCCAGCGAGGACGTTGGAAATGCCAACCCCGCAGCATTGATGGTGGCGACCAGTGCGTTTCAGGCCGTTCACACCCTGGGCATGCCAGAGGCAAGGATCATTTTGGCTCAAACGGTTACCTATCTAGCCTGTAGCGAAAAAAGCAATCGAAGCTACCTTGCCATCGATGAAGCACTCGAATTCGTACGTAAGGGCGGCGGGAACTTAGACATTCCAATGGGAATTCGAAATGCTCCTACCTCTGCTATGAAAGACTGGGGTTACGGAAAAGGCTACGACTACCCACACAATCACCCCAATGGCTGGGTCAAAGCCCAATACCTACCGGATGAAATTAAAGACAAACGCTTCTATCGCCCTTGCGCCAATGGCTCGGAGAAGAAACTGCAGGAGTTTTTAAAGGAGCGGGGGAAGAATTAGATAAAGATTCGGATCCCGACCGAACCAAATACGTTAATAAGTGGTTTAGGCTTGTGAACATTTACACCGTAGGCAAACGCTTCGGCTTCAAAGGCAATGGAGTTAGCCACACGAAGCCTGAAGCCCAGCCCCACATTGGCAGAAATACCAGTTTGGGTAGGGTCTTTGAGAAAGACTGAGGTAACGCCCCCCTCGTCGAGATAGTAATAGCTTCGCTCGGTTTGAACATACCCCGCACCCAGGTAAATAAAGGGCTGAAAGCTACTTTGCTGACCCAACAAATCAAAGTCGACTCCCACACTATAAATCGACGTCTGGGTCATAATATCGTTTAGAGTTCCGCTAATGGTCCCCGAGGTTAGCGCAAGTTGGTTTTGCAAAGAGCTTGCGTTGGTATAGCGGCCCTCCAGGCGAATTCTTGGAATCAAGGTGAAGGCAATGCCAGTTGCCCCAGACACGCTCACGATATAGCTATCCGAGGAAATGTAGTTTTTTGAAACCGACCCGCGAGCGAATATCTCAAATACATTGGATTCGGCGCTCGCCAGGCAGGGCATTAGAGTGACGAATACCAAAAGGGCGCGTTTTATGAGCATGTATTCATTTTAGTCTAACCCGCAAGAACCGCTTGGTGCGGCGTGCCGTGGGGCGCCTTGAGTTCAGTTACGACGAATAGTACCTTTCCCCAATGGCACCTGCTACCTACACGGTCCAAGCGATCCACCTTTTCGGTCAGTTGAACATGAAAAGCATCCGCTCCTTAATGGGCGGAAAGCTCATCAATAGCTCGCCGCAGGAGCTGCAATTCCAGTATGCAGAAAACAGCTACCTATACGTTTATCCGTTTGGGTGCCTGGTGTTCTTCAATATGCGGGGCTCTGAGATTGAAAACGAAATAGCAAAACTCAAAACCCTGGTCAGTGGGGTTCTCGAGTTTCCCACTTCGGAAAGTTATGAAGTCACAGTGGGCGAAAATCCACGAGTAGAATTTGAGTTTCTGGAACTTAAAAAACTCAGTGCCGATGCAACTCGATTGGTTGCGATGTGCCTAGGACAATCCGCCGGTTTGGAGTTTTACGAAAACAAAGCCGACGCCATGCTAGCCGATACGGCGGTGCTAATAGACGACTTGGCAAAAAGAGGCCACTTACCTCTTTCAAACAAGCACCTACTCCGAGTCATCGGATCCACAGCAAGCGCCAGGCAAATGATTCTTACCAACTTGGCAATACTCGATCCCCCGGCCGAAACCTGGAAGAGCAAAGAGCTCGAGAAACTGTATCGAGAATTGCACCAAAACTTCGATCTAGAGATCCGATTTCGAAGCTTGGATAGAAAATTGTCGCTGCTTCAAGACAATATTGAAATCATCGTCGACTTGGCCTCGAGCAAGAAAAACACCGTTCTCGAGGCGCTGATTTTGATTTTTATAATGCTTGAAATCTTGCTGGCTAAGTTTCCGAACCTGTTCTGAACTACCTGCGGGATTGCCCGCCTCGACGACCGCCACCACCACCGCTAAAGTCGGGCTTTTCGCCGCGAACTGCGCCTTCTGGTTTGTCGGTAGCAAAATCGACGGTAATCTGGCGGCCTTTGAATTCAAATCCCTTCATTCTATCAATCGCGTGGCGGGCTTCATCGTCATTTGGCATTTCAACAAATCCAAAGCCCTTAGAACGACCAGTAGCACGATCTGTAATAATTTTTGCGCTGGATACCTGGCCGCATTGGCCAAAAAGCTGAGAGAGATCCGTATCGGTCACTTCAAAGCTGAGGTTTCCTATGTAGAGTTTCTTTGCCATTCATTGTCTCCGTTAGAGTATCTAGGTACTGCATCGGATCCTTTAGTGTTTTTCTTGATAACGCACCGGGCCGGTCCCTCTGAGTAGAGGAAATGCCGGCCCGGTAGAATAAAATAAATAAAGTGCGGCGAAACGGACTTTACTTCAAAGTTACGGTCTTCATCTTATCGCCCATTTTGATCTGCTTTACGAACTCCATCCCGCTGGTAACTTGACCGAATACGGTGTAGCTACCATCCAAATGGGGGTGGGTCCCAAGGGAGATGTAAAACTGGCTGTCTGCCGAATCTTTGTCCTGGGCTCGAGCCATGGCTACGGTGCCTTCGACGTGCTTCTTTCCATTGAACTCAGCCTTGAGCTTTTGGCCAGAGCCGCCCGTGCCGTCCCCTTTAGGATCGCCGCCTTGCACAACAAAACCTGGAACCACCCTGTGAAAGGTGAGCCCGTTGTAAAACCCTGACTTCACCAATTCTTGGATGCGAGCCACTGTTTGCGGCGCATCTGAGGGATAAAATTCGATTTCGATTTTTCCCTTATCTGTCTCAATAACCATGCCTTTAGCCAGCCCTTCTATCGCGGTGCCTTTCCCCGCTTGCTTAGTGCACGTACAACCTACAAAGGTTAGTGCGGTTAAAACTAGAGAGATGAAGAAAAACTGTTTCATAAGTCTCCTCCTCCGATCCTTTCAAAATGCCGGGTTTATAGTTTAATGGCAATCGTTACTGAATCTTATCTAAGGCCAATCGAAAATCCTGCTCTAAATCATCAAAGTCTTCTATTCCAACCGAAACTCGAACCAAAGAATCGACGATACCCTGCCTAGCTCGCTCAGCTGGGGTCAGGCCCGAGTGGGAGGTAACAGCAGGCCGGGTGACCAGCGTCTCAACTCCGCCCAAACTCGGCGCTTTGAAGGGCAATGTGAGAGTCCCGAGAAACGATTCGGTCTCTGCCGCACTTGCCTTCAAAACGAAACTTAGCATTCCGCCAAATCCGGAAAACCAGGCCTTAGCAAATCGGTGGCTCTCGGACGATGGCAGCCCCGGGTAGTTCACTTTCAAAATGGCGGGGTGCTTTTGTAAAGCGACAGCCAAAGAAAGCGCGGTCTCATTTTGCCGCCGCACCCGCAAACCCAAAGTTTTCAAACCGCGATGCAAAAGAAAACAAGCATGCGGATCGAGCGCAGCCCCCAACAGATTCAAAGTTCGCAAGACCTTCTCAATTTGCTTCGATGGACCAACCACTGCCCCGGCCACAATATCGGAATGTCCATTAAGGTACTTTGTGGCACTGTGGACAACCACATCGATGCCCATTTCCAAGGGGCGGAAATTGACCGGCGAGCAGAAAGTGTTATCGATGGCGGTCAGGATTCCGCGCGACTTGGCAAAGGCCACCACCTTCTCCAAGTCGGGAACTCGCATCATGGGGTTGGAGATGGATTCTATGTAAATCAAACGGGTGCTGGGCTTTACTTTCGCGGCTAACTGTCCAAGATCGTCTAGCGAAAAGTAGTCGACACTTCTGCCAAAACCTTGAAAGTCCCCATCAAAAAAGTACCGCGTTCCTCCGTAAAGATCTTCTTGCGCGAGCACATGCTCACCCGGACCGACCAAAGCAAGCAGCATGGTGCTAATCGCCGCCATTCCCGAGGCGGTCACCACGGCTTTCTCTCCGCCCTCAAGCAGAGCGATTTTTTCGGATACGGCAACTTGATTGGGATTGTTGTTTAGCCGAAGGTAACGAACATCGTGATAGTTCCCCTCACCTGCATATTCAAACGTGCTGGTTTGAAAAATGGGGAGAGTTACCGCCCGGTCTACCAGGGGCAGTTCCCCACCATGCACCAGCCGCGTCTCAAAACCCTGCTTCGTTTTCATTCAATCTCTACGTACACAATAGTAACGTTGTCGGAGTGTTCCGCTTTTACGGCTTCGTCTACCAACTTTTGCAACAACACCGCGGGCTCATTGAAGTGCGACTTTATGTGCTGGATCAAATCGTTTTCAGAAATCTGCTTGTAAAGGCCATCAGAGCAAAGCAGCAAACGATCGCCGGAATGCAGAGTGATGGTTTCCTCTTGGATCTGCAAAACAAAGGTGTCGGTTGGAATGCCCAGATAAGAGGAAAGCACCGGCCCGCCATAGCCTTCGTCATAGGTTTCGTGGTCCGAAGTAAGCTGCACTAGCTGGCCGCCTGCAAATCGGTAGCAGCGAGAATCGCCAACGTGGCACAAATCGGCCTTATCGTCGGTGATTCGAAGAGCAGTGAGGGTAGTGCCCATCCTGGCCTCGCCCAAACTTTCCATCGCCTCTTTGAGAATTGCGACTTGGATTGTCTCGACCGTTTCTCGAAGCAGAGTGTCACCTTCTGGATGCGCCCCAATCCCAGTAACGGCCATCAGCGAAGCAACGTCTCCCCGCTCGCCCCCCCCAATTCCGTCGGCTACGGCGAAAAGCCCTCGCTCGTTGTCGACAAGGAAGGAGTCTTGGTTTTGCTGACGGGATCCTACGGCTGTAATCGAATATCCAGTGGCTCGCATCGCAATATCTTAACGTGGGCCCTTCCCGCTGGCGAGACTTCGTACACTTGAGAAATATCTCAACCTCTCCATCATTGCATTAACCCTATGATATCAAAGGAAAACATTGGTTTTTTTGAGGGTGTATACTTTCTGTATATTGCTGCGATTGACTCGGAGCGTTATACTTTTAAGGTTAAAGCTTTTGTGAATTCGCAGGGACACAGCTCTCTGCGATGGGGCGGCAGAGACGCAAAGACGGACAACCCCCGAAACAAAGAATACCCCGGTCAGGCGCACCCCTCGCTTGGCCAGTCAGGTCTTAAGGTCTTGCCGCCCTTCCTCTTTTCCTCTAATGAATCGCGATGGCCCTACAGACCGAATACTGGCTTTCGATAGACCTCTCTTCAGATTCCGGATCGCTCGCGATCCACAGTGTAGAGGACGGCAAGCTGAGACTAGAGAAAGAGAGTTTTCTGCCCGAAGGCGGAAAACATTCCGAAGCCCTTCTGCCTTCGCTTCAAAATCTTTTGGCCAACGCCAAAATAGAACTGAATCAAATAAGACGTTTCGTTACTTCAAGCGGCCCTGGATCCTTCACCGGACTGCGAATCGCTTTTGCCTCTCTTAAGGCATTTTCCTATGCAAGTGGTGCGACGATCGAAGTAGTAAGCGGGCATGAAGCCCGAGCGTTGAATTACCTAGAAACAACGAACGAACAACCAACGAAGCTCTGGGTTCAAACTCAAATCGCCCGTCAAAATTACCTGCAAACGGAGTATGCTCGTGGGCCGAGTGGCCTGGACTTGCTTCAAGAGATTGTCGGCCCTCTCCCATCGAACATCGAAAAAGATGTTATTTGTTTAGTGGATAAGCATACCGACCAAGGAACTTACTTTCCGCTCACAGCACGCGCACTAGGAGAAAACTTACTAAAAGCAAAAACACGGCGTTCATTTACGTCATGGGACGAGATAGCGAACGCCTCTCCAGAATATTTTGGAAGCAAAAATTACTAGCGCAGGCCTACTCGCGAAAAAACGTTTCATAAAGCGCCGTGTATTTTTCTAGCGCGTTCTGTCGGGTGAACCTACCAGCATTCGCCCTTCCCTTTTCAATGAGAGAATCACGAAAACCCGAATCTTCGATAACCTTTAAAAATCCGCTGCGAATGCTTTCGACAGAAAGTGGATCCACAAAGCAAGCCCCATCGCCCGCAACTTCTGGCATGGAACATCGGTTGCTCGTTACAACCGGTCGCCCAGTTCGCTGACCTTCGACGATCGGCATTCCGAATCCCTCATACAGAGAGGGAAAACTCACTATGTCACAATCCCTGTAAAGACTTGCAAGAAAAGGCTCCAAGACGTTGACGTGGTTCTCTAGCACCACCCCTTTGGCGGCTGCCAACGCCACCCATTCCGGCAGCAGCTCTCCGACCACGACCAAAGTACACGGCACACCCTCTAAACTCTCTATCACTCGACGGACGTTCTTGTTCGGCTTCGTACCAACCTGCAAAATTCTTGGCTTTTGAGAAAACGATTTGGGACTAAACTGAAAGGCGTCGGAAATCCAAACGTAAATTATGGCAATCTTGTCCGGGGCCACTTTGCAGTAGCGAAGTATCTCTCTTTTCGAAAACTCAGATATCGCAACGACTTTTCCAGCGCGTGCAACTGGGAGACTGAGCCAAAGCCAGCGTAGAAGCAATCGTTTTAGCCCGCGCCTTCTCTCCATGAAGACCACATCATTAACTGTCAGCAGACTCCAACGGCTGGGGATTAAGAGATTCGCATAGTGCACATCGCCGGTTTGATGAAAAAGCCCCTTCCAGGCCCTTCTGGCATGCAAAATATTCCTGATAAGCGTCACCAACCCGGGTCGACTCGCAGGAGCCGTCACCGCGTGGAGTTCAAACTTTGACGAAAGACTACTTCTTAGATCCGAAAAGAGGAATTCGAAGCTTCCAAACCGAACAGGCTTGCGATCGTAGAATGTAATTATCGGCCTGATGAGTTCCTCTTATTTTCGACGACGAGAGAACCAAACCGCGATCCCCGATAGAAACATTCCGAATGGAAGAACGACAATCGACGCCAAGTTGATAATCCGCATTCGCTGCTCAGTGATATCAAAACTGCTTTCGTCCGTAGGCTTTGGCCGAATGGAAATGAGATCTTCTTCCTTAGCAAGCCAGCTGACCATGTTTTGAAATAGATCGGAGTTTAAGCCATAGCCGCGCAGAGCATTTGTAGGAAAGTCAGAGTCTCCAACGACGACCATTCGATACTCCAGCCCCTTCTCCTCGCCTTCTGGCGTAATGGCATCGGCTTTCTTCTCTTCTTTTTTGTCGCCTGCTTTTTCGACCTTTCCACTCACTGCCAGCGCCAAGCTCAGAGGTCCCTTGCGATCATTCTTTTCATTCACCGCAAGCCTGTTCCCCTCCACGCTCACTTCCGAACTAAACTTGCTGGTTGAGAACAGCGACGACACTGTCACGCCCTCGGGAATTTTTTCCGCTTTCTCCACCGGGGTGGCTACGGCGAAAATGCTCATTTGCCGAGCATCTCGAGTAATCTCGTGATTGTTATCGTAACTGGTCACAATAGGCGTGAGAGGATTGTTGTCAGCCAGTTGTTGCAAACGATTGCGCTCCAAGACCGCTTTCTTCTCTTTCCATGCCACGCCATATTTCGTAAGAAGCGGTTGTAAAGTCGTGCTAGAGTCGGGCTCCAACATGAGCAGCAGCTTTCCGCCCCGGTGCAAATAGGCAGTAAGCTCGGCGATTTCATGAGTCATGAAATCTTTTTTGGGGCCCGCAACAATTAGAATTTCCGCATCGGCGGGAACCGAATCTTTTTCAACAAGGTTTAGCTCTTCGACATTGAAGCGACCAGAAGCCAGGGTATCGCGCATTCCGGTATACCCCTCTTTGGTGGCGTCATTTATAAGGTGCTCGCCATGCCCATTTACAAAATAGATTTTTTTCTTTTCGCCCTTTTCTACTTGGATAATGCCGTTAGTGAGCTTCTCTTCCATTTTAGGATCAGATGCCCCACTCAGACCTTCCACTCGCGCGGTACGGCTGTCGCTCTCTACTAAAATCACGCCCGTTTGTTTAACGTCATACTGCCGAACCAAAAGCGGCTCTCTATCGACGTCGATAAATTCCTTTTTTACATGCTTGGAATAGTAGGCGTACTTATCAAAAACGTCGTTGTACTCCTGCATTTGCATTGGCGAAATAAAGGCACGAAGGGTGACGTCTTTATTCAAAGACTTCAGAATTTTAATCGTCTGGTCCGAAAGGGTATGAAGCTTGTTTTTGGTGAGGTCGATTTTCTGATCGTGATTCAGCGCAATCAAATTGATCACAACCACTATCGCAAAAACCACAAGGGACATGAACAACGAATTCAAACCATACCGAGTGGCTTTACGAGAAAGGGAGTGCTTTATGTCGCCTCGGCCGAGCCAAGTGGCCCCCACAAAAGCGGCGCCGCTTAACGCTAGGAAGATTTGCCAGAGCAGTGGATAGTTCGAGGCCAAATACCAAGTCACCCCTGAAGCGACTAGTGAAAAGGCTGCTAAGTATTGCAAGTTCGAATTGAGTTTGTTTTGCGACATTTGGTCCTACCTCCAGCGGTTGCTCTCAACCACTCGATGAGTCAGAAAAAGTGTGAAACCAATGAAAGTAAGAAAATACACAACGTCTTTCAGTTGAATCAGCCCTTCATTAAAACTGTTGAAGTGCCCCAGGGGGGAGAGGAACACAAGCGTAGGGCCAATTTGAATGGGGCCCCAACTTGCTGTCACACCCTGTCCTAGTGACTGAAGAAGCCATAAGAGCAATAGAGTAATAAACGTCCAAACTGCGGCAATGGCTTGAGTAGAGGCCACCGCTGAGATGAACGCCCCTAAAGCAATGTAGCAGCCAAGCGCTAAAAAAAGGCCCAGGTAGGTACTGCCGATGACTGCGATTTCTGGATTCCCCCATAAAATCATAAAGAGGGGGTAGGCGAATGAGGTTAACAGCATCAACGTCATTAGCGCGTACGCGCCGAGAAATTTTCCCAAAACCAAATCTGAAGTCCGTATGGGCGCTGTAAGCAGAAGCTCTAAAGTACTTTGGTTTTTCTCCTCGGCAAAAAGCTTCATCGTAAGGAACGGCGTAACAAAGCAAAGAATAAACGCCATGTTCTGAAACAGAAAAGTGGACAACCTTTCCAGAGTAATGCCTTGCGCTCCGCCAAATCGTGCCTGAGCCATAGTCGCTTGGAAAATGGCTACGAATTTAGCAAAGATAATCCCCATGATGAAAAGAAAGATCCCTAGAAGAACGTACGCCACAGGAGAGTAGAAGTAGGTTTTGATTTCTTTTTTTATGATCGCCAGAGTTCCGCTCATTAGGAAACCCTCCCGCCGATGAGGTTCAAGTAATAGTCTTCTAAAGCCAACTGCATGGGTGACATTCGAGTGAGGCCGGCGTTTTCGTTTACTACCGTTTTCGAAATCTGCGCCATTACCTCTGGGTTCGGATCAGACTCAACCACCAACCTATTCGCGGCCGTCGGCGAAGACTCTACACCCTTAACCCCCGCAACGCGCTTAAGTGCCTCAAGCAAGTTAGGAGTAAGCGACTGCACCACTAGTTCGGTCTTGGCCGTGGCGCCCGTCGTACCCATTGCATTGATAGATTCCTGAGCGACTATCTTGCCTCGATTAATAATGATGATGCGATCGCAAGAGGCCTGAACTTCAGACAAAATATGCGTGCTGTAAATTACGGTGTGAGAGCTACGAAGGGATTTAATGAGTCCGCGAGATTCGTGAACCTGCTTGGGATCCAATCCCACTGTGGGCTCATCGAGAATCAAGACATCCGGATCATGAATCAACGCCTGAGCAATTCCCACTCGCTGACGATACCCTTTGGATAGGTTGCCGATAAGTCGATTCCGAACGTCCCCTAAGTTGCACTTCTCAAGAGCGACATCGATCTTCTTTGGTCGCTCCCGCTTTGGAACTCCGCGTAGCTCAGCAACGAAGTTGAGGTACTCTGCAACCAGGAGTTCTTTGTAAACCGGCGGAGCTTCCGGCAAATAGCCAATGCGCCTCTTTACCTCGAGCGGACTTTCAAAAACATCGTAACCCGCAATGCTCGCAGTTCCCTCTGAGGCAGGCATGAAGCAGGTAAGGATCTTCATGGTGGTGGTTTTTCCTGCTCCGTTTTGGCCCAGGAACCCCAGCACTTCCCCTTTGTTTACTTTGAAAGAGATATTGTCGACCGCAACGCGATCTCCGTAGACTTTGGTCAGATTCTTGACCTCAATCATGGCTTCACCCCAGATAAGAGTCGATTATATCGATGGATACGGTGCGAATAATAGGAAGCGGTGAATCGTATTGTCAAGATACGAGCGGTGCGGCGGACGAACATCTCATCAAAGGTATAAGGCGTCTTCCGCGAGCCGAGCGGGAGCAAAACAAAAGGAAATTAAAAGTCTCGTGGCGGACCATTCGATAGGTAGTCGCAGGTGCCAGCGGGCGGCGTGGCCCCAGCTGAAGTGCAACTCCTTCAGACCTAGCGGCCAGGTTTTTTTGGAATGACTAGAAGCTGGCTTGGGAAAAGAAGGCGGCGGGATTTACAGGTTGGCCGTTTTTTCTCACTTCGTAATGCAGATGGGGCCCGGTGGAACGACCGGTGTTGCCAACTTCAGCTATTTTTTGGCCTCGCTTCACTCGTTCACCGGCGTTTACATAGAGTTTCGAGCCATGGCCGAATAGCGTTCGGATTCCATAACCATGATCAATAACCACGACCTTGCCATAGCCTGAACGACCACCAGAAAACAGAACAGTCCCGGCTGCTGGCGCGCGGACCGGTGTGCCATTGTCAGCGGCGATATCTACACCGGCATGAAACCGGTAAGACCCATCGTAGGGATGGCGTCGATACCCAAAACTAGAGGAAATCCATCCGTTGATCGGTAAAAGAGAGGGTGTCGCTGCCATAACAGCCGTTTGGGTGAGGAAAAAAGATTGCAGCTTCGACAGGCTCGCCTCTGTAACGAGACCAACTCCCTGCAACTCATCGACTCGATCGGGAAGTGAGAGGCTAGTGTTCTTCAGGGGCGCTTCATTTTCCGTGGGAATAAGAAGCTTTGAACGCCGCGATCCCGAGGGTTTTCCACCAGCAGGCTCTCGCAAGATCTCCGGCCCTTCTTCCAATATCTTTGCTCCGGCGGCTCGCTCTCCCTGGCCAGTCAGAATTTGCAATTTCTTTGCGTAATTGCGAACCCTCTCAATGGTCGACTCCATCGAATCGACTTTATTGCGAATCAGCTGAAGATCCTGACGGAGCCGGAAGTTCTCGCCCTTAAGACGCTTGTTCTCAGCGAGCTGTCCCAATACGTGAATATAGTCCACGCCAATAAGAACCATGAAAACAGTAAACAGAGAAAAAAGAATGATGCCGATTTTAAGAGCGAAAAAAGGAAGAATGAGTTTGTGAACTCGACGAGTTCGTTCCGGAATGACCATCAAGGTGACGAAGCGTTCTCGCCACCAACGTTTAGTTCGATCCATGAGCATGAATTCACGCATTGAACCACTGCGGCGCAAGACCGTCAATTGACCTCGACGACGAGGACCGTAATGTTGTCGTCTCCGCCTCGTGCATTTGCCAAACTGATTAAACTTTTTATTCCGGTTTCAGTTCCGTGCTTTGCTATCCCCTCGGCCATCTCGCTGGAACTCACCATTCCAGACAGCCCGTCGGTACACAGCAAAAACAAATCGCCTTGGCTCGCTTGCCGACGATAAACATCGACACTCACTTGGCTTTCGTAGCCCACAGAGCGAGTGATCACATTGCGAAACTGGTAAGTCGACTCTTGCCCAACAGCGAGCCGGCCAGCGCGAATTTCTTCGTTCATCAAGGAATGGTCTTCGGTCACCTGCCAAACACATCCCCCATTTAGCAAGTAGACCCGACTATCGCCAACCTGCCCTATGTATGCGGTCCCCTCCGAAAAAAGTACCGCAACGATGGTGGTTCCCATCCCTGCTAATTCCGCATTCTTTCTACTCTGTTCAAATATTTCTTTGCAGGACAGATTGATAGCTTTGTCCAAGCGATCGCGCGCCGGCATGTTTCGGTTTTCCCGACAAAAGCGCTGGATAACCTCCACCGCCAACTTGCTAGCCACCTCTCCGCCGCGGTGGCCGCCCATGCCGTCTGCGACAACATAGAGTTGGAGGTCGTCATCTTTCAGGTAAGCGTCTTGGTTGATCTTGCGCTTTAGCCCAATATCCGTTGACGCATAGCCCGTAATTTTTAGGGGATTTGCCACCCAGTACCTCTCAACTACCTAACGGTATTTCTTCGAAAAAAATGGAGGGAGATGCTTGGCCACAGAAAAACTTCAGGTCATTCCCCACGCCTGCTGCCTTGCGAAAAAGCTCCGACATTCGGACAACAGTTTCCAACTTGGCCACTGCTGCAATGCGTTGCCCCTTTTCAATGCGCCACCCACTGCCTCGCAAAAACCATCTCCCGTCGGCCTGAGACAGGGGCTCAAAGATATCCAGCCTATTAAAATAAATTCCATTGCCCATCAGGTTGAAGAGTTCCGACTGCGAATATTTTCCCGGCTCGAGCTTAAGCAACGCAGGCTGAGTGTTAGGGTGTGCCTCTCCCAGGCGCCTTAGAAAACTGCCCGTACTCAAACGATTGTCTCTGGTAGCGGAATAAACATCGTACAACCAGCTTTTGAGCTGGCCGTTTTCCACTAACACAGTGCGCTGGGTTGAGGCCCCTTCCAAATCAAAAGACGCAGCCCCGTTTGCAGTACCATCGTCTATAAGCGTGAGGACTGGTGAAAAAACGGAGTCGCCCGGCTGCGCGCCTAGCGGGTTCATGCCAAGCTGCACACGGTCGGCGCTAAACCAGGGAGCCATGGTAGCGAGCAGCCGCGCAACCACTCTAGGCGCAAATACCACTGCCATCTTGCCGCGCGCTGTAGCTTCTACATCCGCTCTGGACCATTCTTGGGCTCCTGCGATTAGGCGCGCAAGGCTGGTCTCATGGTCAGCTTTAGACGGCGAGTAGGCCCTTTCTTCTTTTCTCACCAAGGCCTGCTTGCCTGCGCGAGTAAGAAGCGAAAAGGCAAATTGGTGACCTAGGCGGCGGTGTCGCAGCTCAACTCGTTCCATCTTCCGACGAAGCAGCGTGTCGACCTTTTCAGTCCGATAGGTCTCTTCTAAGAAACTGCCGTCGTCGGCGACCGTATCAAACAGGGCGGTGCCGGTGTTGGGCTCTTCCGAAGGCAAAGCTGCTTGTGCGAAGGTAGATTTCCAGATGGGAAATCTAAACCAAGGGTCCACAGCAGCTCGACTCGCTGAATCAAAGGCTGCTTCCACAAGGCCAGCGAGCGAAGCCGGACTTGAATCGGTAACAACCGCTCGGCCGCCTCGTTTTCGATGCAAAACACGCAAGCTAATCCAAAAGCGATCGTGTTCGCTCTGGCTGTTATGCAACCCATTGCTGTAAACCGATTGCGTGGTTACGCTGCGCTGCAGGGCAATTTCAAAGTCGTCCGCAATGACCAACTTGGGATGTGCCTTAATTTTATTTGCAACTGATTCAAGTAGGGCGTCCACAGCGCAATTTTAGCGCATAACTCCACTACTAGCGATCTCTCTCAAGTCATCTCGAGTTTAGAACGAATCGTTTGGGACCAGTTTCGTGCTGGGGACCTGACTAGGCGGAGAAAGCTATCGGCAGTTCTAATTCGAACATAGTCTTTCTCGTCGATTTCATGATTTATCTGCCCATCCAAAACCAAAAAAACCGTGCCACGAAACTCTTTGGGCGTAATCTTCACTGGCATCGAGTCTGGAATCACGACAGGCCTAGCGGAAAGGGAATGAGAACATAAGGGAACAAGCACTAAACCATTCACCCCTGGGTGCAAAAGTGGCCCGCCTGCTGACAGGCCGTATGCAGTGGAACCGGTCGCTGTCGCGACGATATAACCATCTGCCCTGACATAGCTTAGAAACTGATCCCCAATATGCACGTCGAACTTCAACATGGGCGAACGGGCATCTTTTGTAACCACTACATCGTTGAAAACTAAGCCAGAAACCCGACACAGGTCCTTGCGACAGATTTCAACTTGGAGGAGCCTCCTGGGCTCTTCGACGCACTTTCCCTTCAATGCTTCTTCAACCGCTTCAAGCATTTCGTCGGGAGAAGTTTCAGTAATAAAGCCCAGCGACCCTAGATTAATTCCCAATAACGGAAAGAGTGCTTTGTTTTCCAACCTACGGACCAAGGTGAGAAATGTCCCATCTCCCCCAATTACGACGCCTAGCCCCACGTCTTTAAGCTGGGAGTCGGAGAGTCGCTCGTCCGTGTCCGTGACATCAAGCGTTGAATACCCTTGCTTCTTTAGCCACGTCCCGAGACGCTTCCCGGCCTCTTTGGCCTTTGGATGCCGCTTGCAAAACACAAGTACCGTTTTTTTCTTGGCCACAGCTTAGCCTCCCTAACAGATCTCTTAATGATAAGAGGTGATTCGACGCTTGTCACCGCAACGAAAAAGAGTGGAGCGTGATCACTTGTTCTCCCTCCGGAGCGCGCCGGGGGATAATTGGTTGCTATTTAATGTGGGCAGATTACCATAACATCTAGCACTTCTTTACGCGGCAACGGGTCGTTCGCTCGCTTCACCGATATTAGTTTACAAAACACAGGGGCTTAGAAGCCCACTTGGGGAGACTCTATGAGAAATCTTTTCCGGATGTCTGTGCTTTGCCTTTTTTTTGCAGCTGGAGCATCTCAGGCTGCAGAATACTTGGTTCGCTTCGAGAAAATAGGCTCTGACCAAGAACGCTTCACTAACCACCATGGTGGAAAACTTGAGTTAGTAAGCCGCACGGGTGGTCTATTTAAGTGGACGACGGAACACACCAAGAAACAAATGGCGGAAGTATCGACCTGGGACGATTCCGTGGTCTATATTCAGCCCAACTACACGATTCGTCTTTTCGCAAACCCCTCTCTTGAGGTGGCTCGCACGGCGTTTTTAAAAGCAATGGCCGAAAATCCCGGCCTGTTTGAAGATGACGATGGCAATCCGTTCGATTTCGGTTTTGGTGGCGGATATGCTGATAACCCAGAAATAAAATCTCCCTCTTCACAAAAGTCGGGCTCCGATCCGTTACTGGGAAATGCATGGGGCCTAAAACAAATTGACGCTCAACCCACTTGGGGACGTTCACAAAGTGGCAAAGACTTCATCGTTGCCGTCACCGACTCCGGCGTGGACTACAACCACGAAGATTTGATTTCAAACATGTGGCGGAACACGAAGGAAATTCCGGGCAACGGAGTTGACGACGATAAAAATGGCTACGTCGATGACATTGTAGGTTGGGATTTTGCAATGAACGACAATAAGCCCTATGACCTTTCGGTAGATCTCATAAGCCTTATGTTTGGAGGCGGAAATCCGGGACACGGAACGCACGTCTCTGGTGTTATCGGCGCTACTCATAACAACGGCATTGGAATCGCAGGAGTTGCAAAAAATGCCAAGATCATGGCGCTGCGATTCATTACCGAAAAAGGCCAGGGAACCACGGAGTCTGCGATCAAAGCGATCGATTATGCCGTGGCCAATGGTGCAAAAGTCATTAACGCCAGCTGGGGCGGTGAAAAAGGTGACGAAGACGACACCGCTCTAACAGAGTCGATACAGCGCGCGGAAAAAGCGGGAGTTATTTTTGTTGCCGCTGCTGGGAACGGGCGGGCCAATTCCGCCGGAACAGGTGCTGCTGGATATGACAATGACAACGACCCGAAACCTAGCATCCCAGCAACTTTGCCCATCAATAACATCATTTCCGTTGCAGCAATCGATGTGGATGAGAAGCTAGGAGTTTTCTCGAACTGGGGAAATAAAACAGTGCGCTTGGGCGCTCCTGGAGTAAAGGTCCTCTCCACTGTTCCCGGCGATCGCTACCAAGACACTGTGATCGATATAGGCCTCCTCGGCATTACCGCTCACTGGGATGGAACTTCAATGGCGGCACCGCATGTGTCAGGTGCTCTAGCACTTGCATGGTCTGACCACCCATCCTGGACCTACCAGCAGGTAGTTGATGCGATAATGAAGGGAACAAAAGCTGTTTCGGCGCTGTCAGGAAAAGTCGTGACCGGCGGTCGATTGGATCTTGCTAACGTAAAGTAAGTTAATTCTGGATCGTTTGGGGAAACGGCTGGCACGAAAGTGCCGGCCGTTTTTTTTTAGGTGGTTCGACCACTATGGTATTTAATAGGCAGATGAACACTATCTCCTGCCGTAAGGTTGCGCTTCTTTGCCTTGTTGGATTGCTCTGCCTCGAAAACCAGGCGCTTGGCCGCCGCAAAGGAAAACGCGGTTATTCGGGTCCTCCTCCCACGCACCCCATCATTTCATGGTCCCAGACACTTGAAGAAAGCCAGGATCCCGAGCAAAGGAAAGCAGCCGCTTTCAAACTCAGCAAATACACGCAACCGATTTATCAAACCAAAGCCATTCAAGCACTGATGGCGTGTGCCAAAGATCCCGACTTCCAAATCAAAGTTCTATGCACCAAGGCCTTGGGAGGCGCCAAGTCGGCTACTTTTGACGAGCCCATTCGAGAGCTGCTTATTTCCCAGTACGGCAACGACCCAATGCTGAAAAACACCGTCGTCCGAGTACTCGTTGCCCGCAAAGACAACTCCCCGGTAGTGCAAAAAGTTCTCCAAGATGCGGTGTTAAAGACAGAGGAGACTGACGAATTATTGGCCCTGCTTCGCTACTTTGAGGAGTCCCCTTCCACGGAAAAAGACTTTGTCGAAAAGCTTGCAGACTTGTACCCATTGCGCTCGGACACTCGAGTTCGCAGAGCCTTGGTGAAGGTGATTGGAACACGAGGAAATGGGCAGGAAAAAGTAATTGATCTACTGGCCCAATGCGCTCAAGCCCGTGACACTCCACTTGCCCTCAATTGTTTAGCAGGGCTGCAGTCACAGGGAAAGAAAGACCCTCGTGCCTGGGGAGCAATTCAAAATACGATTCAAAGCAACGACCCTGACGTTTTGCTTGCAAGCCTAGACGTGATCAATGCACTGCCCGACACGAAAAATGCGGCAATCGCTTCAAGACTTCTGGAAATTATCTCCGACGTAGAAGACCCGGACATCGTCGAAAAATCGATTTTGGCCCTGGGTGTTTGTGGGGAACAATCCGAAGGCACGGTCAAAGCTCTGGAAAAAATATTTAGTGGAGAAAAAACCGAGGAGGCGATTCGAATCGCAGCAGCATTGACTCTAGGCAAACAAGCGGTTGCTTTTCCCGAGGGAACACGCACACTGCTTTCTGGCTGTTTGAAAACCGCGACTACCCAATCGCTTAAGACGGCGTGCCAGCTTGGGCTCAATGAACTTGAAAAGGGGGCGGGCAAAGCACCTGCCTCGACCGCCCAATAAACTGCTCAGGGCAGGTACTTCTTGAGAACTTCCGGAATGGCAAAGCCGCCATCTTTGGTTTGGTAGTTCTCCATGATCGCAATTAAGGTACGGCCTACCGCAAGGCCCGAGCCATTGAGTGTGTATAGGAAATTTACTTTCCTATCTGCCTCGCTTCGATACCGAATTCCAGCCCGTCTCGCCTGGTAGTCAGTAAAGCAACTGCAGCTTGAAATTTCCATGTAGCTATTCGTGCCGGGCGACCACACTTCAATGTCGTAGGTCTTAGCAGATCCAAACCCCATGTCTCCCGCACAAAGGACCACGGTGCGATAAGGGAGGTTTAACAGCTGCAGAATTTTCTCAGCGTCCGCAGTCAACGACTCTAACTCCTGGAAAGCCGTTTCTGGCTTAGCGAATTTTACGAGCTCTACTTTATTAAACTGGTGCTGGCGTTTTAAGCCCTTTGTATCTTTCCCATAGCTTCCCGCCTCAGACCGAAAGCAGGGAGTATAAGCGCAGTATTTCAGCGGAAGCTGTTCCTCGCTAAGGATTTCATCCCGGTGATAATTCGTAACCGGAACCTCCGCGGTGGGAATCAGAAAGTAGTCGAACTTTTCAATACGAAAAACATCTTCCTCAAACTTAGGCAGAGTACCCGTTCCGGTGAGCGCATTGCGATTCACAATCAGGGGCGGCTGAATTTCTGTATAACCGGCTTTGGAATGCGTATCGAGCATCAGCTGAATCAGCGCCCGTTCCAACTTGGCAGCAATCCCTGTCAAAAAGACAAAGCGCGCGCCAGTTACTTCGCCGGCTTTCTTAAAATTCATGATGCCCTGACGCTCACCTATTTCATCGTGAGTGAGGGGCTTAAAATCGAACTGGGGAACTGTGCCCCAACGCCGAATCTCTTTGTTCTGTTCAGCACTAAAACCATCGGGAACTGAGGCGTCGGGAATATTGGGGATTTCCATCAAACAGGCGCGAAGCCTATCTTCCATTTCAGCAAGGGCGGCATCTTGATCTTTGATGTCCTGGGAGGTTTTCTTCATTTCCTCCATCAGGGAGGGATCCTCTTGCTTGTTCTTCTTAAGCTGCGCGATCTGAATGGAGGCTTGATTCCGGCGAGCTTTGAGGGCTTCAACCGACTGAAGAGCTTGCCGGCGTTTGACATCCCACTCTAGAAGTTCTTTGAGGGCTGCTTTTGCGGCGGTGTTCCCTCTACGATCCATCGCCTTTTCTACGGCCTCGGGATTAGAGGCTACCGTTCTTAAGTCCAACATTTAAACCTTACTCCTCAATTTCCATTCGCTTAATCAGTCCCCGGATAGCCGTTGCATCGCGTGCGGCAGGGCTGCGCTGTAGGTAGTACTCAAACTCCCTCACGCCTTCTTTATCTCGTTGCTGCGAATAGTACACATACCCCAGCTCACGATGCAACTCTGGGTCATTTGCGTCGAGCGCTAAGGCAAGGCGAACAGCGCCTTCGGCGCCTTCTGGCTGATTCTGAGCCCTATAGGCGCGGGAAAGCAAAAGGTAGCCACGGATTTTTTCCGTTTTAAACTCGGGCGCTTCACTCGATGCGGGTAGAGTCGTGACTTTCTTCAACTCGACTATGGCGTCGTCCCATTTTTCATACTCTGAATACAATTCGGCGAGCTCCAATACAAACTTGTAGTTCTGCGGATTTATCGCAACTTCCTGTTTCATTTCTTCAATGGCCTGATCTTTTTGATCTCGAAGGCGATGAATTTTGGATAAATACCTATGAACGCCCGGGAAACCGGGCGTGACGCCTAACAAGAAGCGAAGCACCTCCTCGGACTGGGTGTACGCCTTCATTTGAAAAAGAATGTCCGCGGCCCTAAAAAAGCCATCGCTATTTCGTCTGTCCAACAAAGAAGACAAGCGATACTCAGCTACCGACTTCTCAAGCTCTCCAACCGCCTCCAACGCCTTGGCTAAGGACATCCTAACTTTGCTCTGGCGGTTATCGATGTCGAGTGACTTGTGATAGTAGGAAATCGCCCTTCGAAATTCTTTGTTTTCCGAATACACCTCACCAAGAACCCAGTACAGCATTCCATTGCCAGGCTCTGTCGATATCAATCCATTTATAAACTTTACGGCAAAATGTTTGTCGTAGTTCACGACCTTCAGTTTGAGCCACTCCGACAGGGCATCGTAGTTCCTAGGATCGAGCGTGTACGCTTGCGAAAAGAATCGAAGCGCTTCCTTAGCTCCATCTTTTTTGTACACGAGGCGCAACTTGCCTGCGTAATACATCGTCTCAGAATCTGCCGGATTGATCTTGGCCGCTTTCAAAAAGTAGTTCAGTGACTCGCTGTAGTCCTCGCGTTTATAGGCGTGCTTACCTAATGCAATATAGGGTTTTTCGCTTTCCGGCGCCAAGGTGAGGGCTTGATTTAGCAGTTTAAAACCGCGCTCAAAGTTATACTGCTCGGTCTCCAGCATTCCGAGCTTGATATAGCCCATCGCTTCGGTGGGGTCTCTATCGATGGCTCGTTGGTAGTAGCTCATCACCCGACGGAAGTCTTCGTATGAACTGGCGGTTTTCTCCATCACTTCGCCCAGCTGAATCAAGGCAAGGCCGTCTTTGGGAGCAAGAAGATGTGCCGCCTGGTAGAAGCGGAGCGCCTCTTCATTTTTGCCTTGGCCCAGCAAGCCAAGCCCTTGCTCCTGGAAATAATTCGCTTCATATTCTGAAGCCGTTACCAATGACTTAAGGCGTTTTTCGCTAGTGTCCTGTCCACTTACTCTGGCCTTTAGCTCTGCGCTACCAGACTTAAGATAGTGGTACGCTAATAAATAGCTGTTCTGTGCCTCGGCTTTGTTGCCCGACAACTCTTGCATTTCGCCCAAGCGTTCAAAAGCACGCCCTGTGATATCTGGCGTAGTGAAACGAGCCAGTCTACCGCAAGTTTCAAACAGACCTCGAGCTTCTTTAAACTGGTTTTTCCGTGCTGCTACCTCAGCTAGAAGCAAGTACGTGGGAGGGTGCAGTGGATTGCGCTTTAGTGCTTCGAGCCCATTTTTCTGGGCCGAATCGATGTCGCCGAGATCCCACTCTACCCTGGCTAGGTAGTACCAAGCTCTCACCCTATTCGCATCGGCCTTTACCGCCTCTGCCAATACGTTCCTCGCTTCTGCAAGATTTCCCGCCGAGTAATGCAACTCACCAATCAGCAATAAGTTTTCAGAAGCAACTGGATCCGCTTCGGCGGCCTTAAGCGCAAGATTCTTTGCCTCCTCCATTTTTCCTTCGGAGTGGGCAAGTATGGCCTCTGCGCGATAAAGCTCACTTGAGTGGGGATCTAACGATCGCGCACGATGAACCAAACGTTCTATTTCGGGACGACGTTTTTTTGCAGTTTGAGCATCCGTAACCAAACGCGTAGCGGCCATTGCAAGCCGGCTTTCCAAGACCGTGTTGTGAGAATCCAGCTCCAGTGCCTCGGTTAATACGTCGTAAGCACCTTGATAGAATAACAAGGTGTCCTGAATGGTAAGCGCCGCCGCTTCTTGCTCGAGCGTAACTGCTCGTTCTTGGGGCGTTGCCGAACTCCCCAGGCCAACAGCAGGAACCGGCATCTTATCTGCAATCAAACTGGGATTACTCCCGCTCGAGCCAAACAACCACCACAAAACCAGGACTCCAACAGCGGCCAACAACTGAAGCCGCTTTCTTCGCGCAGCCGGATTGACTTCGGCTGTGGCGGTTTCGGAAGCTGAAGCAAGTGCCTCAGGGCTTGAATCGGGAAGGGGTCTGGATAGAGGGGTTTCTATTTTCTCGGATCCCTCTACTTCAATGAGGTCGGTCTTTTCGGGACGAAAAAGAGCGTCAATATCACTTTGATGAATGGTTCGGCCTGATTCGCCAGAGGCCGGAACCGCCGACTGGGGAGTGTCGGCGGAATTCACGCCGGCCTCCATTGAAGGGTCTTCGCGTCGGGTAAGGCCGGGGTCCTTTGAAAGTTCTGGCGTTCGAGTGCCTTCGCTAGAAGGCTCGGCGTATTGATCTGAAAACAGTCGCTTTAAAAAAGCGTCGTAAAAAACGGGGTGCGCGGCGAGTTTCTGCCACTTCTCAAAAGGTGGGCTTGCGATCTCTTCTTCACCAGTAAAATGGCCCGCAGCTATCTTGGCCAAGATTTCCTTGGCACTGTACTGGCCCATCGACTCTAAGAGACGATCGCGAATTTGGTATTGGCCTGATCCCACGGTTTATGTAGCAGACTGCTTGGCCTGCCGACTCCCTTGCACCTTAAGAATGTTCACGCTCAAAGCTGCAACTCTATGAAAATGGCCTAACAAATCTAGATGTGCTGACGACGAGTCCTGACTTTGTTTCACGCCCTCATGCAAACGGCGTAGATGGCGCTCCGTGTATTCTAGAGCCATCTTCTCGATGGCTTCATACTGTAGCTGAAGCGCCTTTTCTAAACCCGGAGTCCGATTGCTAAAACACGCTGTTGAAAGTCTAAGGCAATCTAGTACTTTTGCGTGAAGCGATCGGATGTCTCGCCAACCTTCCTCAGAAAACTCGTAGCCCTTGTTTCTACACTTATAGACCAACGCGACGATATTGTTTGCAATGGTATCGCCGATGTTTTCCATGTCATTGGTGCGAATCAAGATTTCAAATTCTTTGTTTACCTGTTCCGGAGACATCTCGCCTTGTGACAAGCTGGTCAGAAATCGCTTTATTCCCTTATTTAGAAAATCGATTACCTTGTCGTTTTCCCTAAAAAGCTCGACCGCTTGGCTATCGCCCTTTTGGAAAAAGCCAAGGCACTGATCGAATAGTCTCTCAACGGCATCTGAGAGCCGTAGTAGCTCGCGCTGTGCTTGGGCCAAGGCGAGTTCCGGATTGGTAAGAGTATTACGATCAAGGTACTGATAAATAAATGGACCTTCCTGTTCCCGCGACGGGATAAGCGCTTGAACAAATTTCACCAAGGGTGACAGCAAGGGAAGAAACAAAACGGCAATTGCAACGTTGAAGAGGGTGTGTCCCAAAGCAACCTCGCGAGACAGCCCCAGACCAAACCACTCTAAGCCCCGCCCTAAATAACTTTGAAATGGCCATAGTAGGGCCACTCCTGTAAGGCGAGTAAGCATGCTTCCCACAGCGGCCTGTCTGCCAGGAATATCATTGCCCAAGCTCGAAATGTACGCAGTTGCGGTAGTGCCCAGATTCGCACCAAAAATCCATGGGAGCGCTTCAACCACACTCGCTTGCTGAGCAATGAGTAGAGACATAGAGAAAACAACCGTCGCAGAACTGCTGCAGGTAAATGCGGCGAATAGAGTAGCGATTACCAAGGTAAGAAAAGGCCGCGATCGGAAGTAGTTTGAGAATTGTTGGAAAAGCGGTTCTTGCCTGAGCATCTCTCCCGCTTGCACCAACATATCTAGCGAGAAAAACACCAGCCCAACAAACAGCAATACCCGCCCTAAACGCTTTACCCAAGCATGTGCCGCGACCGACTCGATAAGGAAGCCGCCAGTAAGAATGATCAGCCCATACTCCGAAAGCTTAAATGCTAGAAGCTGCACCATTAAGGTAGAACCAATGCCCGCCCCAAGGGATACGGCGAAGGTTTGGTGCAAGCTCAATAGGCGCGCGTTGGCCAGGCTTACCAACATCGCTGTCACCGCCCCGCTGCTGCACAAAAGCATGGAAAGAATTCCACCTAGAGCGAGGCCTCGAAAGCGATCCTGGGTAGACTGGTTCAACCAGCTCCGAAAATGGGATCCCGCGAGCGCTTGGATGCTCTTAGATAGTTCGCCAATGGAGTACACCAAGAGTGTAGAACCACCCAATAGCTGGAGAAACTCTGGTCGCACCGTAATCTCCAAAAAAAGTTTTTTGAGTACTTCTATTAAGGAGCTAGTAAAGCTTTTGCAAAAGACTGTGAATCGAATGGAATCAAATCTTCCGCCGACTCACCCACACCAATAAAACGCAGCGGTAACTTTAAATCGCTGGCAATCGAAAGTAGCGAACCGCCACGGGCCGTTCCATCGAGTTTCGTTACCACTACCCCGGTAAGCCCCAAAACTTCGTGAAACTGCTTCGCCTGAACCAAAGAGTTCTGACCCAACGTTCCGTCCACTACCAACCAAACCTGGTGCGGTGCTTCCGGAAGAACTTTTTTCATCACCTTGTGCACGCGCTTAAGCTCATCCATAAGGTGGCTCTTCGTGTGGAGCCTGCCAGCGGTATCCAGCAGAACAACATCCATTCCCCTGGCCACTCCTGCAGAAACTGCGTCGAAAGCAGTGGCTCCGGGATCCGCTCCTTCTCGGCCACTCACAAACTCACAACCTGCTCGATTGGCCCAAACTTCCAATTGAGCAATCGCCGCCGCCCTGAATGTATCGCACGCACCTAACAAAACCTTTTTGCCAGAACGCGAAAACAAGTACGCCAACTTGCCGACAGTCGTGGTTTTGCCGACTCCATTTACTCCCACCACGCTGATTACCAACGGCCTGGGTTGGTCTGGCAAAGACCATCCATTTTCCACGGACCCAAGCAAGCTTTGGATCTCGCCCTGAAGAAGGCTTCCAAAGTCACTCGCCGCTTCGCTCCCCCGTGCCTTTACCGCACTCAACAGTTGCGCAGTAGCACCAACGGAAACATCGGCAGTTAATAGGGTCTCTTCGAGTGCTTCCCACTCGGCTTGCTTAAAATCGCCGACCCGACGACCGACCAACTGGGAAAGCCCGCTCCACCAGTGACCTCTCGTCTTTGTCAGTGCGGCCGGCAACGACGCCTTTGGTGGTTCGACCGGCCTCGCAACCTCTGCCGGGGCCTGACGCCTTCGCCAAAGCACAAAACCAACCAATCCGACTAACAAAACACCTATTAAAACTGCTTCAAAAATCATTCGGCCTACTTACTACCCGGCCATTTACCAGAGTGCACTTTAAAAAACATCGTTTTCCGTTGGCTCCAAAGGAGCATCGTTTCCAGGCGGCAGCGGCTCCACACTCTCCAGGTGCCGATGAATCGTTCGGGGATGAATTCCCAGAAGCTTGGCGGCTTGCTTCTTGTCACCATGGGATAGTCTCAACACTTCATCCATCAATAGCCGCTCCACCTGTCGGAGCGAAACTCCTAACGGAATACTAACGCTCCTAGGGAGCTTTCCACCGCTGATTTCAACGGGCAAATCGGTGCTTTCAACTACTCCTGTCCGGTTCATAACAACAACCCGCTCCATGAGGTTCTGAAGCTCGCGAATATTCCCCGGCCAGCTATAATCTAAAAGTGCGTGGATAGCGCTAGGATGCAAAAGCGGCACAGGCCTTTGATTCTTTTTTGCCGACTCTTCCACAAACCTTTGGGCAAGCAATGGAATATCATCGCGTCGCTCCCGAAGGGCTGGAACATGAATATTGATAACGTTGAGTCGGTAATACAAATCTTCTCGAAAGGCGCCATTTCGGATGGCAGTCGGGAGATCGCTATTGGTAGCGCTAATTACCCGCGTCTGGACCCGATGGGTTTCGTTACTTCCAAGACGTTCAAACTCCCCATCCTGAAGAAATCGCAGCAACTTTGTTTGCAATGCAAGTGGCGCGATCCCAATTTCATCGAGGAATAAAGTTCCCCCATGGGCCAGCTCTACTCGGCCTTTTTTTCGTTTCGTAGCACCGGTAAATGCGCCCGACTCGTAACCAAAGAGTTCTGCCTCCAAAAGGTTTTCGGGTATGGCGGCGCAGTTGATCTTCACAAATATTCCGCCGCCCAGCTCGGATAGACGGTGAATATGCTCCGCGACCAATCCCTTCCCGGTACCGCTCTCTCCGTGAATCAGAACGCTCGCCCGACTCCGAGCCGCTTGATTTACAATGTCCATTAGCTCTACTAAGGAATCGGACTTTCCAAGAACCTCTCTACCTCCTGCAGCCGCAAGGTGCTGGTCCAGCTCTTCCTTGAGCGAGAGATTCTCGGTCACAAGCCGCCGCTTTTCCAAGGCGCGATGAACGGCCCTGAGCACAGCCAAGCGTTGCAGTGGCTTTGTAATAAAATCGTAAGCTCCTTTTCGCATCGCTTCTACAGCCAGCTCGACTGTTCCAAACGCGGTGAGCAGTATCACTTCGACGCTTGGATCTGCTTTCTTAACCGCCTCGAGCAGCTCGATTCCGTTCATAAAGCGCATGCGCAAGTCGGTAAGCAAAACATCTACCGAGCCTCTTTGAACATGGCGTAATGCGCTTTCCGGATCGCGAAAGACACTTACTTCCGCCCCATCGCTTTTTAGAATTCGTTCAAGCGATTCAAGGTTTGCAACTTCGTCGTCAACGACGACAATCCTGTAACTTGTCATGGGCATAGCCCTCCGTCAGGCAGGAAACTGAAACGAAAACGTGGTTCCCTGTCCGATGTTGCTTTCGCAGTGAATTGAACCCCGGGCTTCTTCAACAATGGATTTGGTTACCATCAGCCCCAGACCCGTGCCATCTGGTTTGGTAGTAAAGAAGGGTTGAAAAGTCTGACGTCGAGTGGAGTCATTCATTCCGCTTCCGGAATCCATCACCCGAACGTGGAAAATATTTTGATCTACCTCGGTTTTTACAACGACTTTGCCGCCCCGAGGCATCGCTTCTTTGGCATTGCGTAGCACGTTCAAAAAAGCTTGCTTCAACCGCGCACGCTCGGTTTGCACGAAAAGCTCTTCGGAATACAGGTCGAGTTCGACCCGTATATTTCTAACGCGGTCTTCTTCTCGTTCAAACTCGACAATCTCTTTGAGCAAACTATGCACGCCGGTACGATTGTTCGATTTTACGGGCACTCGTGCACGCACCAAGTAAGTTTCGGTAATCTGGTGCAGCCTTTCAATTTCTCGAGAAATACTGCTCAGGGTCTTCGAAACTTCCTCGTCTGCCCCTTCAAGTTCAACTTGTAGCCAGTCTATATTGAGACTAATTGAGTTTAATGGGTTTCGGATTTCGTGAACAATTTCGGCAGACAACTGCCCAACCGCAGCGAGGCGCTCACTCTGAAGAAGCTCGCTCTGTTGCTGCTGAATTTTCTTATCTCTTTCTCCAAGTGCCGTGAGCATACGATTGTACTGCCGCGCTAAGTCCGCTATTTCCTTTTCATCTCCCGCCTGCACTTTAAGACTTTGGGCAAAGTCTCCATCGGCCATTTGCTTCAGACTGTCCACAAGGAGCGGGAGGGAGCGAAGCGCTCGGTGGGACAGCCAAAGTGTCAGTACGCCAAGCACGACGAGGACCCACGACAGCACTAACCCTGTTAAAAGGGTTTCCTTACCTTCTGATTGCGCCGCGAAAGTTATTTTCTGGCTCTCAGACTCAATTCTCGCCGCCAGACTATCTAGGTGCGATCGAAGCTCTCGAAAAATCTTCTCAAACTCCTCTCGATTGCTTGCGGCAGACAACGCATCAAATGATTTTGCCGCTGCGCCTTGCAGTCCGGCCAACTCCGTAGCCATTTGGGCGTTGGGACCATGGGCAGATTTTTGGAGTAAGTTTTCAATCGCCGAAAAGTTTTTTCTAAGCAGGTACGGGTACAGATCTCGAACCATCCGCGACAGGGTGCTTTCTTCTGCGGTCGGCCCGGCCCCAAAGTAGTACCGGCGCACATCGTCGGCTAGACCTTGAACTCCGCTTTGCAATTGCGCGACGTTGCGAGAGAGAGGGAGAAAAAGTTCGTTTACCAAAGTGAGGCGCTGGTTCGTCTTCTCAGATCGAAAGTAATGGTAAAAGGATGCCGCCCCGAACAAGACGAGAATAAAGACAAAGCAGCCTATAATTTTTGCGCGAATGCTCATGGGAGAGGGGGAGAAGAAATTCGCCGCGAGTGGGCCCACTCGCGGCGATAAGTTCGAAATGCAATTCTAGAAAGCGAAGCGAAGAGTGCCGCCGTAATACACAGCAGAGCTAGTCACGAAAAAGTAGTTGGCCCAAGCTGATAAATCGACGTTTTGGCCGAGCATAAAGCCCAAGCGGCCGGACGCGCCATGGATGGTGGTAGCAGCTTTGGTCATTACGTAGCCACCGCTCAAATACACCATGCCCTTCATCGTCGTGAAGTAAGCACCCAAATTGAAGTTCGCCATCGACGTAAGATCAGGCAGAGCGAAGTTGAACTCCACGTTGTTGTTGCTCATGAAGGAATATCCAAGACCCGCCTTCATGGAATTTACTCCGCTCGCAAGACCGCGCGTATAAGCAACACCCAAAGACAGACCTTGTCGGTTTGGTGAATTCATCGTGAGTGTCCCGGTTATATCTCCAAGGCCACTCGAGCTTAGGTCGTGTTCGTAACCAGCACCGAGAGTGACACGTCCCTTAAGAAGCACCGCACCCATTCCAACTCCGGCGGTATCTGAGTGTGTATCGCTCAAAAGAACCGCAGCAGAGCGCGAAGCATAGGCTCCAAGACCAAACATTCCATTTCCGTAAACCAACGAAGGCGTCATGACTTGGGGTCCGGAGGCGGTATCACGCCCATAGTACGCTTCTAGTCCCGTACCAGTGGCGGCCCCAAACTGTCCGGGGTTCGAGAAGCTGTTGTGGTCAGGGAAGAGAAACCCCAAACCGCCGCGCTGTAGATTAGAGTTGCTTGCCGCGAAACCGTCCACAGCAAGACCGAAAAACACTAAAAATGCCAAGAGCGATTTTGTTCGCACCATTTTTTTGTCCTCAAAGAAATTGAGATAAAAGTGTTAGGAAAGCGAAGAGACTTACTACTAACAGTATAAACTGAAAACTCATGAATCGCTAGCATCACGGACAAAGACGCTTGACGTTCTGCGACAAAGTATTGAAGTCGGTGCGCCCATTCCAAGACCCCAACTTCTTTCCGCGGGAATACAAAACCGAGTAGGGCATGCTGCCGTCCCACGCCGAGTCTATTGTGCGGGCATAGGTTTTTGGGGCCTGATTGCTAGGACGAAAGTAAGTGGCAAATCGTGCTTCCCGTAAAACCGCCCACCTCTTTGAAAAGTTTTCCTGAGTAAATGGGGGGCTAAGATCGATCACTAAAACCTGCACACCCTGCCAAGCAGCAAACCGTGGAAGTAACTCGGGAAGCTCCTCCACACACTGCGAGCACCAGGCCGCCCAGGGGTGGACCAGGACACAAGCACCTTTCTGAAGGTCTCTGAGTTCCCTAAGGGGGAGTGGCTCCAAGGCCCCGTAGGCACAGATGGAAGTGAATAGGATCCAGAACTTCACAAGCCACGCCATATGAGCTAGGTTACCACGCCATAGGGAATCAGCCATGGGCTGTGTGCCCACTTTTATGTAGAAGGAGCTTGCTGTGAAGCGTCCCGTTAAAAAGTTTCAGGTTCTTGTGGAAAACGCCGGAAAAACCATTGAGGTCGATCCAGCAAAAGTCCCCTACGGCGACACCGGGTTACCGGGGAGCCTTCTGGATATCCTGCTGCACTCGGGTGTGGAGATGGACCATGCCTGCGGCGGAGTCTGTGCCTGTGCTACCTGTCACGTATATGTAAAAAGCGGAATAGAGGGCTGCTCAGCGCCTGACGAATCTGAAAATGACATGTTGGATATGGCGCCTGACTTAAAGCCTAATTCCCGACTTGCCTGTCAGTGTGTTCCAGATGGCACAACGGATGTGGTGGTAGAAATTCCTTCGTGGAATAGAAATTACGCACGCGAAGGAACTTGAACGGCCGTCGCTTTTCGTTTGGCTTCCGGCTCAAGTATGCGGCTCGTGAACCCTTCAAGCGAATGAGATGCGGTGCAGTGATTTGCTACAAACTGGGTATTTTCTCGAAAGATAGTTTCCCGCTCAGCCTCATTTAACGCTCTGGCTCGCCGGATAGTTTCTTCAAATCCTGCGGTGTCGCCGGATTCCACGTGGAAACCGTAGGGGCATTCATTCAGCAAATCGCTCACGTGGCTGGCCCGAGGCCCAATAAACACGTACGGCGCGCCGGTCGTCAAAACCCCGTATATTTTAGAAACGTGAACCAACCCCGACATTTTGTCTCCCATCACTACCAAGTGAAGGTCGGCAGCGGAGAGCGACTCGGCAAGGGTTTCGCGGGGCTCGTAAGGGAGCTGCCGAATGTTTTTCAATTGATGCACGGCTGCAAATGTAGCCACGTCTTTTTCTCTTAGGCCGCCCCCGATAAACAAAAATAGAACATCGGAATTGTCGCGCATTTGAAGCGCCGTCGATAAAATCGTGTCGAGCGGATGCGCTATAGAATGATTCCCAGAATATAGCAGGACAAATTTCTCCCCTATTCCATGACGATCACGGAACCTTTGCCCTAGTTCTTTCCTAGCAGGCGTCGGCGCGCTGACAGGCCAAGGCGGCACCACAACAATTCGCTCAGCTGCCACTCCGTGCGCCAACATTCGTTGCCTCATCCACCTATCCAAAACAACGACGTAGTCGCTTCGACGCACGCTAAAGCGCAGAATGCCGGTTAGGAGTCGACCAAAAAGAGATTTGGCCTTCAGGTAGCCCACGGCGAAGGCTATATCGGGATTCAAGTCCATTACCCACTGCACGCACTTGCCACCGCGAAGAGCACAAAAAAGAAGGGCCCCGAAACCAACTAACGGTGGGGACGTAAAGGCAATGACGAGATCTTGGCGTGGGAAAAAAAGAAGTTTAATGAGAAGTCGCGCTTCAAAGGTAATGCCATCTACTAATCTGCGAAAGAAACTCAGCTTTCCAAAGCCCGTCCCTGCAACACGCACCACTCGAATTCCTCGAACCGTCTCTTCGGCAGGGTGAACTTTGCTGGGATCGTTATAGGAACGACGGCTGGCAAGCACCGTCACCTCGCAGCCTTGCGAGTGAAGGTATTCCGCAAAATCCATAAGCTGCTGTGAAGTAGCGACTGGATCGGGATAGAAAGTCTGATTAAGAAGCAAAACCCGCATGAATAGATTCTTATTATCGCACTGGTAGGGAGGGTTTTAGAAAGCCGCGGTGCGGCTAGCTTTCATCGCCCCCTCGGACAGGCGATCTGTTTTACCCGTTTCGAAAAATTGAAGCTGTCATCGTGAGGAGGCGTGTGGCAGTGGGTGCAGCGATCCGCCGTCACTTTGCCTACTTTGCGAAACTTTGGTCCCGGGTGGCCATCTCGAACACCATGGCAGTGCTCACACTGTACCCCCATGTGCAGGGACGCGATTTTCCCTTCCTTCTGTAAACTATGAATTTTCTCGTGATAGCGCCTTTTCAGCCCAGCGTAACGCTCGGGCTGTTCCCGAGAGTCGAGCGGACCCGTTCCGGTGTCTGCAGAAAAAACTTCCTTCATGAAGTTCTCCACAAAGGGGACCTCCCCGCTTTTTCTTTCGGCCTGTCCATGCAGTGTTATGGGCGCCGTTATGTCCTTGTATCCCTTGGGGTCATAAAAGCCGAGTGAATGGCAACCTATGCATTCGGGGTTTAAATGTTGGTTCTTGGAAAATAGAACTAAGTACGCCGATGCGTGTTTGGTGCTTTCCCAAAAGGCGTATTGCTTCTCATGGCATCGTTGGCAAGTTCCGGCCTGAGCAACGAAAGCCCCTGGTTGGCGAACTGTTAAGGCCGCCGTTTTATCCAAGGCTTTTTCGCGAACCGTGGCCAGGTACTTATCAAAAACGGGGGAGAATTTTGTAGGCTTCTCCCAGTCGGGAGTAAGCTCCTCTTCCTTCCCATCCAGCAGTTTCTTTTTGCTCAAATCCCAATTTTGCCATGCTATCGTTTTTCCCTCGGCCTGCGTTGGGCGGGTCAGGATGAGATCAAATCCGATTTTCGATACATCCGCATAAAGCGAGCTATCCGAAAGCAGTGCAACACTCAGATCGACTTTCTGATTTTGGAGACGAATAAACGCTTTTTTCAGCGCTTCTAACGGAGCGCTCACTTCGACACCCTTTACTGCAAATTCGGATTGAGTCACTCCGGTTACACCAAAGCGTGTTCCAAATCGCTCCACCACCACTTCAGAAGCAAGCGCAGAAGAAAAACCTGACAGCGTCAAGTTCGCAGCCACCAAGCTCGCGCCGGAACGCTTTGCCAAGCGAATGAGCTCGCCTGTGCCCACCGCAAAATCTCGGACTCCAGGCACTATGGCAACTACGCCTAGGTGTCGGTAGGCATCAGCGATGAGTTCCGCTTTCGCCATGGCTTCGCCAAGCCTTGAATCCGGCAAAGACGGAAGAGCAAAAAAACTATCTCCCAAATCGAAAAACAATTTTCTTTCGCCTTTGCGCTCCGCCGCCTCGGTAAAGGCCACTAAGCGATTTAATCCCCCAAGCTGCACTCTCGGGCAACCGCATGGAGCGATCTCGCCTTGCCGAATGCCCAGTGGAAAAAAAATCAGGGGAAGATTGGCCGCAACGGCTAAGCACGAATACATCACACAAAAAATGAAGGCGAAAAAAGTTTTGTGTCCTGGCATCACTGCTTATTCTAACTCTCTATTTTCGAAAATGCAGATCTCATTTCCGCAATAGACTTTATTCAACCCTGCCTGTTTTTCGAGCGCTTCAGAGGCTTTGCCCGTCGATAAAAAGTGAGTTACGCCAAGTTTTGAAAATATCGGGTGCGAAGGCGAAATATTCACTTCCACCTGCCCATTAGTTCGGCTGGAAAAGACAACATCTCTGCCGCCTGTCGGCGTGAAATAAACGTACGCAACCTGGTTGTAGACGCTATGGTATTTTCCGGCGGGATCAAACTCCTTCCAAAGAGCCAACTGGGGATAACCGTGGGCACCATCTAGAGAATGTACCCCGAGGACTCGAGGCAAATTAGCCAAAACTAACGCCCGTTCGGCATCGGCAAACGTTACCCACTTAGTTTTCCCTTCGAATCTTTTATCGACTGCTAAAATCTGTTTCGACAACGGGTTTTCATAAAACACTCCGGCAGTATCGCCAAAGCTCAATGGGTTAAAGCCAATCGTGTAGGCGATAGATATGCCGCAATAGACAGTAAGAAAGCGCGATGGCCGACGAAGATCCAAAAGTAGAAATGCCAAGAGTCCATTCAGACAACATGCGAAGAAGAGCAAAAGTAAATTCAGCCCAGGCACCTTCATTCGAAGTGCGCACCCATTTAAGAACAAAAGGAAAAACCAAAGAAATGAAATACCGGCGCGGTCTCGAACTGATAGAAACCGCGGACTTACTCTCGGGGATAGAAAAAAGAGAAGAGCAAAGAAATCTAGCAGCGCCAAAGCCAACGGCGCCCGATTCGAAGTCATAAAGCCCAACCCGGAAAGTTTCGCCATCGCCGGGCTAAAGCCCCAAAAGAGAAAGCTTAAAAAAATCGCTAGGCAAAGTGCCATTCCCACCATTACTGGTCGAGGAGACCTACCGTGGTACCACTGCCGCAAAACGGCCATCATAACAACGGGGCCGAGATACAAAGCTGTCGCCGACTCACAAATATTGCCCAGAATTCCGAAGTTCCGTCGTAAGTACGCGGCCACAAAATAGTTAGAGCTTGGCAAAACGAAAATCGATCTATCACCGCCGAGGCTTAAACGACGCCCAGGGTATTGGGTGGACTGAATCAATTCGATAATGGTGCGGATATCTCGCCAAAATGCCCACGCTATCGCCAACGCGCAAAACGTGGACGCCAGAACCGCCAGCTTCCTCAAACGAGAGTTTTCGGGCGGAACTTTCCACTCTCCGGATAAGAGCAGGCCGCCCGAGACGGTAGCGAAGACATAAAATGCAGAGACCTGAAAACCGGGGTAGATAATGTGCAATCCAAAACAAACAGCGGAATAGGCAAACAGCAGGGCCCAAGCAACGATGGCCCTCGACGAACGACTGGTACACATCCCCCAGAATCCCGCCATCGCAAAGGCCCCGTGCGTTGGGATTTCCGCCTTGTGAAAGCTCCAAAACTGAAAAAAGGGCGAAAACAGTATCAAAACACCAAAACCCAAAGCCAACTTCCACTTTCCTCCGCTTACAATCCAAGCCAATAGGAAAAAGCCATAGAAAAGGCCCAGGGTCTGCCAGAGCCACATCCAAGAAAGACCAAAAGAGGCTCCGCCAAGATAGCCCCAAACGGATGGACGAAAAAACGTGACCCAATGCCAACAGGGGACTTTATTGGGAACTAGTACATTGAGTCCCAAGCCAATATTGCTATTTACCTCAGGGAACGGAGGTACGTGCGCGAGTTGCGCGAGCTGATATGGAATATCATGGGCCCAGTCGTCGCCCCGAATTCCCCTTGCAGTCCCGATTTGCACTCCAAACTGGGCGTCCGAAGGACCTATGAAGTGTTCCCACATTTGAATGGAATACCCGTGGTAGCGAAAACAAACCCCAAAAACAAAAAGAAACGCTACGACGCCAAAAACATAGAAGGGGGCCCGGGCCGATTCCATTCGCAATTAATGGCAGGAAAGCACGCTCCAGTCACCCCCCTCGTCCCCGCCTCCCCGGCCTATTGCCGCTCCCCATTTATTCCGGTACCCTTGGTCGCATGCTTCCTAGAGTAACTTTTTGTCTTTTGACTGGTATCTGGCTTCTGTCGGGGTGTTCTCGAACAGCAGGGACAGGCAAAGATCAGGTAATCGCCCGTGTAAATGGCGACCCCGTCCTTTTAGCCGATTTTCAGATGACTTACTCCCAAATCAAGGCCCAGCAAGACTCCATTTTGAAGGACAACCCTAAGCTCATTGCCGAGATCAAAACTCGGGCGCTTAACGAGGTTTTAATCATTGCCTTGCTCCGGCAAGAGGCCGCTAAAAAGCAGATTACGATCGCCAAGGAAGAGGTCGAAGGTCGGCTTTCAAATTGGAAAGACAGTTACCCTCCGGGCGGCTTTGAAGAAATGCTCCGTAAGCAAAACACCTCGGAAGAATACCTTCGCTCGCGAATGGCTAACCAAGTTCTAGTCGAAAAAATAGCAGAGACGCTTTTTGGCACCGAAACCATGGTTAGCGACGACGAGATTCAGGCATACTACAAACAGCATCAGGATGAGTTTATTCGCCCTGTGCGAATTCACGCCTATCAAATCGTCGTGCCATCGAATGAAGAGGCGGAAAAAATTCGACAGGAAGTGCGTGCCGGTCAAATTACCTTCGAATCAGCTGCGCGCAAATATTCCCTGAGTCCGGATGCTGCCAAAGGAGGCGACCTCGGCTTTTTCTCTAAAGACGAGAAAATCGCTGCTTTCAACGTTGCATTTTCACTGGCGGTCGGCGAAATTTCAGCGCCCATCCAAAGCCCGTATGGAGTGCACTTAGTGAAGGTAGTCGAAAAACAACCTTCCAAAAAATTGGCTTTCCAAGAGGCGAAAGATGACATCGTCAAAGCCTTAAAAAAATTCAAACAAGTGACCGTGTACAAGGAATGGGTTACGAAACTCCTCAAAGATGGCGAGATTTACCGAAATGAAGCTTTATTCTCCAGTGCAACTTAAAACATGGCTTACTCTTTCCCTTCTAATTTTCCCGTATGAATTCTGCGTAGCAAAACGCCGAGTTTTGGACCGGAGTGTGGTCACCGTAAACGATGACATTATCCTTTTGTCCGACATCGAGGCCTTTCGGCAGAAGGCCAAGTCGAAGAACTTCCAGGAACTCTTTGGAGGTGTCGACCCTAAGAAGCTCGAAAACTCTGACACGATTGTCCAGCTTCTGACCGAAGAAAAAATCATTGATCAACAGGTTAAGAAACTCGAGCTCACCGCTTCCGACGCGGACGTGGATCGGCATATTCGTTCTATTTTGGAAAGAAATGGCATTACCGAAACCCAACTCAAATCTCGGCTCAAAGATCTCGGCACAAGCTTTCCCGAGTATCGCGACGGCATAAAACGCCAAATGGAGCGACAGAACCTGGTTGAACGCGAGATCAAACCCATGATCGAAGCCTCCGACGAAGATTTGCGCCACTACATGGCAAGCCACGGGGGAACAGCGGACCTAAACCACAGATACGAACTTTCGCACATTTTGGTAACGACCAAGGGAAAAGCGGGGGTAGCCCGTGGGGAAAAGATTCTAAAGGAAGCCCTTGCTGCTCCGGATAATTTTTCTATTCTCGCAAAAGAGTATTCGGACGACAGAGCCACTGCGAATTCAGGCGGTGACCTAGGAATGCTCTCAACCGAAGCGATGGCTTCCGAATTCCGGACCGCAGCCAAGAATACCCCCGCAGGGAAAGTATTCCCGAAACTCATAAAAACCCCAGGGGGATTGCACATCGTAAAAGTCGTAAAAAGCGAAACGGTTTCTTTTTCCGATTTACCGGAAGACAAAAAAGCAGCGCTGCGCAATCAGCTCTCGGGTGAAGAGCTAGAAAAGAAAATGGCTCTTTGGATTCAAAGAAAAAAGTCCGAGGCCCACATACGACTGACCTCACCAGAAAAGGACTCCAAAAATGGCGGCTGATCCGAAAATATTTCGTGAATACGATATCAGAGGGGTCGCCGATACAGACTTCAACGATGGAACGCTTGCAAACTTAAGCCGCGCCATTGGTACTTATCTTAAGGAAAAAAAGGGCGTTAAAGCCATTACTGTTGGACGAGACTGTCGTGTATCGTCCCCCAGAATCGCAAAGGTCATGAAAGACGGCTTGGTAAGCTGTGGGCTCAAGGTCATCGACGTGCAGCTTGTCCCCACTCCCCTTCTGTATTTTTCCATAGCCCACCTGCGCACTGACGCTGGCATCATGATTACCGGAAGCCACAACCCCCCTGAGTACAATGGTTTCAAGATCGGCGTGGGCGCAGGCACTCTTTACGGCGATGAAATTCAACAGATTCGTCGCATTATGGATAGCGGTGACTTTGCGTCTGGCCCTGGATCGCTAGAACAAATAGACGTGAAGGAAGCCTATATTCAGCGCGTGCTTGAAAGCATCAAGCACCCCATAGGCCTGAAAGTGGTTTTGGATAGCGGAAATGGTATGGGCGGGGTGGTTGCCCCGGAACTGTTTCGACGGCTGGGCTGCGAAGTGATCGACCTTTACTCCGAGCCGGACGGAAGCTTTCCTAATCACCATCCCGATCCTACCGTCGCTGAGAATCTGGAAGACTGCATCGCACAAGTAGCTTCCTCCAAGGCACATGTTGGAATTGGCTTTGATGGGGACGCCGATCGTATTGGAGCCGTAGACCCTAGCGGTAGACTCATTTACGGAGACGAGCTTTTGGCGCTCTACGCCAGAGAAGTTTTGGAACAACATCCGGGTGCCGCCATTATTTCTGATGTAAAAGCATCACACCGGCTTTTCGACGATATCGCCAAGCACGGTGGACGGCCGATACTCTGGAAAACGGGGCATAGCCTAATTAAGGCGAAGATGAAGGAAGAGAACAGCTTGCTCGCAGGTGAAATGAGCGGCCATGTTTTCTTTAAAGACCGGTGGTATGGGTTTGACGATGCCATCTACGCAGCAGCTCGACTCTGCGAGCTGCTGGCAAGACACAAGAAGTCCCCCGCGCAACTGCTTTCCGACTTACCACCTTCATTCTCTACGCCAGAGTTGCGCGTCGACTGCGCTGACGAATCGAAGTTCGACGTCGTGATCCAAGCACGCGCTGAGTTTGAAAAGCGCGGCATGAAAGTAAATGGCATTGATGGGGCCCGTATTGATTTTGGCGATGGCTGGGGACTGGTTCGAGCATCCAATACACAACCTGTGCTAGTTTATCGATTTGAAGCAACCTCTCAGAGCCGACTGAACGAAATTCGAAAAACTGTCGAAGATGTCGTGTCGTCCAAATTGGCAAACTTTTCAAAGTAGGCGTTTCGGGTGGCGACAGAAATTTCGGTCCGTGGGGCCAGAGAACACAACCTAAAGAATATCTCGGTAGTCATCCCGCGAAATCAGCTTGTTGTTTTCACTGGCCTTAGTGGCTCGGGAAAGTCCTCGCTCGCGTTCGACACTATTTATGCCGAAGGCCAGAGAAGATACTTAGAGTCTCTTTCCGCTTACGCACGTCAGTTTATGGGGCAAATGCGCAAGCCTGACGTCGATGGCATCGATGGGCTGTCCCCTTCCATTTCGATTGAACAAAAGAATATCAGCCGCAATCCTCGCTCTACAGTCGGAACGGTGACGGAAATTTACGACTACTTGCGACTGCTCTACGCACGAGTAGGCTCTCCCCATTGCTTTACCTGTGGAAACCCGATCCAGACACAAACCATCCAGCAAATCTGCGACCATATTATGACTCTTCCCGCGGGAACGCGGTTTGCTATTTTAGCGCCCGTTATCCGCGGAAAAAAAGGCGAGTACCAAAAGGAACTTGCGGAGTTTCGTTCGAAGGGCTTTGTACGCGCTCGAATCGATGGCTCAGAAGTGGCTCTTAGCGAACCTATTCGCCTCAAGAAGGGCTTCAAGCATGACATTTCCATTTACGTAGACCGCTTGGTCTTAAAACCCGGCATCGAAGCGCGCCTTACCGAAGCCCTCGAGACTGCCTCGGCGCTTGCGGAAGGACTCACAGAGTTCGAAGACGCCGGCAACAAGACTACAAAGATTTACTCTACCCGCTTTGCTTGCATTCACTGCGGATCAAGTTTCGCGGAAATTGAACCACGAATTTTTTCCTTCAATAACCCGCATGGGGCCTGCCCCCATTGCAATGGACTGGGCGACTTGCCGGCTTTTGACCCTGATTTAGTAGTCCCCAACCCCTCGCTCTCGTTGCGCGAGGGAGCTGTTGCAGCATGGGCCGACCGGAGCAAAGCATGGCAAGAGAAGATTTTCGATGTGCTTGCCTCTAAATTTGCCTTTGATCTCGATTCACCCTGGAAGAACCTCTCGGAAAAAAACCGCAAAATTCTTTTGTATGGGTCGGGGGAAGAGGAGCTAGATTTTGGCGCGGCCGGCAAACTCGGCATGCACACCTTCCGACAGAAATTTGAAGGGATAATTCCCCAACTCGAACAAAAGCTTAAAAAAGGAGCCTCCCGGTTTGATGAAGAAGAGCTTTCGGCTTTTCTCAGTCATCAGGTCTGTCCTGTTTGCATTGGCACCAGACTAAAGCCGGATGCTCTGGCTATCACGATAAGCGGGAAGAACATCGCCGAAGTAAGTAGCCTTTCGCTGGATGATTGCTTGGTATTTTTGTCGGGAATAAAGCTCCCGCCTCACCACGAGATGGTCGCCGAACCGATCTTGAAAGAAATCCTCTCAAGGCTTGGGTTCTTGCAAAACGTCGGGCTCTCTTACCTTACCCTTAGCCGCTCGGCTGCCACACTTTCTGGCGGAGAAGCGCAGCGAATTAGACTTGGAACACAAATAGGATCTAGTTTAGTTGGTGTGCTCTACGTTCTGGATGAGCCAAGCATTGGACTTCACCAAAGGGACAACGAAAAGCTGATACGTACTTTGCTCCAACTTCGTGATCAGGGAAACTCGGTGATTGTTGTCGAACACGATCAAGACACCATTGAAGCTGCCGACTTCGTTGTGGACCTTGGACCAGGCGCCGGCGTACTAGGTGGAGAAGTTGTTTTTCAAGGCTCTCCTGCGGAACTACGCAACTCGACATCTAGCCTTACCGGGCAGTACTTAAGTGGCAAAACGCAGGTCCCCGTTCCAACGAATCGGCGACCAGTCAACCCCGAGAAAGTGCTCAGGATCGAAGGAGCGAGCAAGAACAACTTAAAGAACCTAGACGTTTCTTTTCCTCTCGGACTTTTTGTTTGTGTCTCAGGCGTTTCGGGGTCCGGCAAAAGTACTTTGGTCATCGACACGCTAATGGTGGGCTTACAAGCCCTTGTGGCTGGTCGTCCTCTCCCTCCCGGTCTTGCTACTCAGTTTCATGGGGCTGAGCAGATAGATAAAGTAGTTTATGTCGACCAAAGTCCTATCGGCCGCAGCCCGCGTTCTAACCCAGCCACCTATACAGGCTTGTTTACGGAAATTCGTACTCTATTTGCCGGCCTCCCCGAGTCACGAGCTCGAGGTTATTCTCTAAGTCGCTTTTCATTTAACGTACCGGGTGGACGCTGTGAAGCGTGTACGGGGGACGGCACTTTAAACGTTTCGATGCATTTCCTTCCAGATGTGTACGTGGAATGCGAAGTTTGTCGTGGCACCCGCTACAATCGAGAAACCCTCGAAGTCCTCTACCGTGGAAAGAGTATTAGCGAAGTCCTAAACATGCCCATTGAACAGGCAGCGAGTTTCTTTGAGCGCGTGCCTAGTCTCCGAGCAAAGTTCCAGACTCTCCGCGATGTGGGCCTCGGCTACGTGCAAGTAGGGCAAAGTTCGCTGACCCTTTCTGGGGGCGAAGCCCAACGCATAAAGCTAAGCAAAGAACTCAACAAAAGGGCGACTGGAAAGACTCTCTACATTTTAGATGAGCCTACCACCGGCCTTCATTTCGATGACGTGAGACGCCTGGTGCAGATACTTCAGACGCTCGTAGAGCAAGGAAATACCGTTGTCGTCATCGAGCATTGCTTTGACGTCATCAAACAAGCCGACTTCGTTCTAGACCTTGGTCCGAGTGGTGGCGCAGCAGGCGGGGAGCTCCTTTTTCAAGGCACTCCCGAAGGACTTGCGAATGAAAAACGATCAGAAACCGGGCGATTTCTCAAAAAACTCATTTAGTGGGCAAAAGCCCAAAACGTAAAAAATCCCCGCAGATTTCTCTGCGGGGATTTTTTTAAACTACAAGAAACAAACCAAGACTAGACTTTGCCAGCCAAGGTCAATGCGATCAAAAGCGAGAACAAGACCAACGTTTCAACGAAGATCAAGCTCAAGATGAGTTGGGTCTTCATTACCGAAACCGCTTGTGGGTTGCGGGAAGCTCCATCCATGTAAGCAGCGGCAATTTTGCCCTGGCCTAGTGCACCGCCCAGTGCGGCAACTGCAATCGCAAGCCCAGCTGCGATGGCTACCCACTCTGCTTTGCCGCCCGAGGCAGCATGAGCTGCTTCTTCAGCAAAAGCAGCAAGTGGCATTACCAAACCAACAAGAAAAAACCGGCTATAACCAATAAACGACTTCATAAACAACTATCCTCCTTGGATAAGACTAATTAGTGATGATCTTCGGCCTCATGTTCCGTGGCCATTTGTACATAAACCGCCGTCAAAATCGCGAAAACAAAGGCCTGAATAGTACAAACCACAACCCCGAAAAGCAAGAGCGGCACGGGTAACAACCAAGCAAAAAGGTTCTGAAACGACAAGACGACCGTGTGATCGACGTGCATATTGACGAAAAGCCGAATTCCCAAAGAAAGAGGCCGCACCAGCTGAGAAACCATCTCAAGAATAGCAACTAGTATCCCGGCCGGGCCGAGCCCCATCAGGAAATGCTTCAAATAGCCAATCACACCATGTTCCTTAACGCCCATGATGTTGTAATAGACGAAGGCCGCAATCCCGAGACCGAAAGTGGTATTCACGTTCGCGGTAGGAGCTGCGCTAAAGGGCAAAAGGCCTAAAAAGTTAGAAAAAAAGATAAAAAGGAACAAAGTAGCAATAAAAGGAAAGTACTTTTCGCCGTGCGGGCCTACGGTTTCCACAACCATTCCTCGGAGACCGTCGATGGCGGCATCCATAAGGTTTATGAGAGAAACCTTTCCATCCGGAACTAGCTGCTGCTCAAAGCGACGTTTTATAGCGCGGTTAGCCAAGACGGAAATCGTCGCCAAAATCCCGAAAACAACCACCGCCCCGTTCACATGAACGAATTGATCGTCATGAGGGAGGAAGGGGAGCTTCTGCAGCCATGTGAGGGATCCGTGATGTTCCATAAATAACCCAAAGGGTTTAACCGCTAGAAGGGAAGATTTCAACTATTACTAGGGTTTATTTTCAAATGCGCTCGCCGTCCGAACCACCCACCACAGACCGAGCCCCACCCCCGCAACAAACCCAAGCAATAACAGGTAGGGCTCTGTTCCCCAACGTCTATCGAGGTACTTGCCCAAAAAAAAGCCCGCCATCGCCAAAACCAGCTTCACCATAACAGCGCTGCTCATGCGGGCATAAAAACGGTAGAGATTTTTATCGTTCATGGGGCAGTCTTCATTTTCTTTGCTCGCTTAGTTACCTCTGTAATCCGCATTTGAATGACTTCGCGAGGACTGTACTTGTCTAGAAGGCTTTCATAGGCCTGCAAAGCGGCGGGAAATTTGTCGAGGTGCTCAAAACACTGGCCAGTTAAAAACTGAGCCTCTAAGGCAAATTCATTCTGCGGGTGATGACGTAGCACCTGCCTGAGGGCCTCGATGGCCACTTCGTATTTACCCTCCATGTAGTAGGTATTTCCAATTTCATAGCGGGCCTTTGGAACCAAGTGGCTTTTGGGAAATTTGTCGACAAGGGTTTGAAACTGAACTCGAGCCTTGTCAAAATCGTTTGAACGAAAATAGGCCTCGCCGATTCGAAACTCAAAAAGATCCCCTTCCAAAGTTTGCGGGCTTATCGTCAAAAGCTTGCGATAGGCTTCGGCAGCTTTTTCGGGATCGTTTGTCTGCTCGAAATAAAGATTCGCTACCCGTTTTTGGACTTCGTAAATCGCTACTGGGTCAGTGCCAAGGCGAATAAACTCGTTGTAATTGAAAAGTGCGCCTTCAAAATCTCGCAAGTAGGTTTCAAGCACAAACCCTAACTTGTAGAGGGCCTTAACGGCAGTACGACTTTCCGGATTCAACGCGATGGCTTTTTTCAATACCATCGATGCTTCGCCGTAAGCGCTTCGACCGATTTTCTCATCGGCCTCCTCCAACAGACTGGCCTGTCGCCGCTCTGAGCAACCGGAAATGAGTAAGGCGAAGAGCAAGAGAAGAGCTAAGTGCCCTCTATGCGTTCTCGCCACCACTGTCGTTGCCAGACGGCGCACTCTCAGCGCTAGAAGTGACCGCACTGGTGCTTTGGCCTTCCTCGTCTTCCTGCTCGACGATTTTAGCAACTGCCCCAACGTGTTCCCCTTCGTCCAAATTGATCAGACGAACTCCTTGAGCGACTCGTCCGACTTCCGAAATTTCGGCAATTCGTGTTCGAATTACTTTACCATGACTGGAGGCAACGATGAGCTCATCCTGTTCTCGGACCTGCCGCACAGCAACCACTGGGCCATTTTTATCGGTGATTCTCATGGTCATTACGCCGGAACCACCTCGGCCCTGAGTGCGGTACTCGTCAAGCAAGGTTCGCTTGCCAAAGCCCTTTTCGGTCACGGTGAGAATTTGAACTTCCTTCGCATCGCTGGCGTTTAGTGTCGCCATGCCAATCACACGATCCCCTTCGTCCAACCGCATGCCGGCCACACCGCGGGCATTACGCCCCATCGCGCGCACTTCGTTCTCTTCAAAACGAATCGCATGCCCCATCCGTGTCACCAACAGCACTTGCTGAGAACCGTCGGTGATTTTGGCATCTACCAGAGCATCGCCTTCATCGAAGGTGACGGCGATGATTCCTTTCTTCGTCGGGCGAGCGAAAGCCATAAGCGAAGTCTTTTTCACAATTCCATGGGCTGTCGTCAAAAATACAAAGAGGTTTTCTTTAAACTCCTTGATCGGCAATACGGCTTGCACTCGTTCATTCGTGCTCAAATTCAACAAATTGACGATTGGCTTGCCACGAGCCGCTCGACCCGCCTCGGGTATCTTGTGAACTTTGAGCCAGTAAAGTCGTCCTTGATCGGTGAAACAGAGGATTTCATCGTGCGTGCTCGCAACGAAAATCTCCCAAATAAAATCTTCCTCGCGGGTTCCTGCGCCAACGACTCCCTTACCGCCTCGCTTCTGAGCACGATAAGTATCAAGGGGCAAGCGCTTGATGTAGCCAGAGTAGGTGACCGTCACCACCATGGCTTCTTCGGTGATCAAATCTTCAATAGAAATGTCATCTTGCTGCTCTATGAACTGAGTGCGACGCGGATCTGCAAAGTTCTTTCGAACTTCATCCAACTCTTTCAGAATTATTCTTACGATCTTATTTTCATCAGAAAGAATGCTTTTAAGCTCAGCAATCAGCGCCATCGTCTCGTTGTACTCAGCGATGATCTTATCTCGCTCAAGCCCAGTGAGACGCTGCAAACGCATCTCCAAAATCGCCTTGGCTTGAATTTGCGAAAAGCTAAACCGCTCAATGAGCTTCTCTTGGGCTTCAGCTGGATTTGCAGCCTTTCGAATAATCCCCACTACTTCATCAAGATTCTCAACAGCTCTTTTGAGCGCCTCAAGTATATGGGCCTTCTCTTCTGCCTTTCTCAACTCGAATACAGTGCGACGAGTAACCACTTCTTTTCGGTGGTTAAAGAAAGCTAGAAGCAAGTCCTTTAGGGTCATTATCTTCGGTTGCTGCTGGTCGATCGCCAACATGCTGATACCGAATGAAGTTTCCATTTGGGTGTTTTTGAAAAGCTGATTCAAAACCACTCGGCTGTCTTCGCCCTTTTTTAATTCAAAGACAATCCGCATCCCTTTGCGATCCGACTCATCTCGAATATCGCTGATGCCCTCAACCTTTTTCTCCCTTACCAAATCAGCAACACTCTCTATCAACTTAGCTTTGTTTACTTGGTATGGGATTTCCGTTACTACAATTCTTTCTCTGTCGGCTTTTGCCGAAGTTTCCACTTCTGCTTTTGCCCGCAAGCTCACCACTCCTCTGCCTGTGGTGTAAGCATCGACTAGGCCCCGCCGACCATAAATAAATCCTGCCGTCGGAAAGTCCGGCCCAGGAACATACTTCATGAGATCCCGCGCTGAGAGCGAGGGGTTTTCAATGAGCGCCTTGAGTGCGTCGATCACCTCCCCCAAGTTGTGCGGGGGGATGTTGGTAGCCATACCAACCGCGATACCCGAAGACCCATTCACTAGGAGGTTGGGAATCCGAGTGGGAAGAACTGTGGGTTCTTTTAAGGAGTTGTCGTAGTTCGCCTGAAATTCGACAGTTTCTTTATCTAAATCCGCGAGCGCCTCATTAGCTACTTTTGCTAAACGGATTTCAGTATATCGCATCGCCGCAGCGCTATCGCCGTCGACCGAACCAAAATTCCCCTGCCCGTCGATGAGCGGGTAACGAAGACTAAAATCTTGCGCCATTCGCACAGCGGTTTCATAAACAGCAGAATCACCGTGAGGGTGGTATTTACCGATGACGTCGCCAACGATACGAGCAGATTTTTTATAAGGCTTATCGTAAGTGTTGCCCATATCGTACATGGCGTAAAGGATCCGCCGGTGTACTGGCTTCATACCGTCTCGCGCATCTGGTAAAGCGCGGCCGATAATCACACTCATTGCGTACTCAAGGTACGCATCTTTCATTTGTTCTTCGATGCTAACAACAGTTAGCTGATTGGGACGACTGTTTTCGGTTTCCATCTAAACATCCAAACTTCGAACTTTAAGAGCGTTTGCCTCAATGAAATCTCGGCGAGGTTTCACCTGATCACCCATCAAGGTAGAAAAGATGCTGTCCGCTTCGACGGCATCTTCAACTTGCACCTGGAGGAGCGAACGAACTTTGGGATCCATGGTCGTTTCCCATAGCTGCTCAGGATTCATTTCGCCCAATCCTTTGTACCGTTGGATTTGGACTCCTTTTTGGGCTCTCTCTTCAATAAACTTCTTTAGCGCCTCGACATCTTTGAAATCCTGCTTTTCACCGTCGGAGGAAGTTACTTTAAAAGGGGCAATTCCGAGCTTATCGAACGACTGCGTGATCTTTCGCATCTCCTGCAGCTGGTTCGAAGCTAGGAAATCGTAGGTAACTTTTGTCATTACCTTCAGATTATTCTTAACCGTCGCACATTCCGCCTGAAAACATGCGTGCTCTTCGTCTTTCTTGATCACGTAGTTGAAGTTGCCGCCATCTTTACGATCAACAAAGCGCTTTCCATATTCGTCGAGTTTAGCTGCCAACGCCTTTTCATCTTTTAGCGTTTCTGCAGTCCAATTCGCATCCAGTGCGATTGCGTGGAGAAGTGCGCGGTCTGCTTTTCGAGAAAGGTTGGTTACCAACAAATTAAACTGGGTAATTTTGCGAAAGAGATTTCTCGCCGCACCCTTGTCGACAACTCCCAAACTACTTTCGATGGCGTACTCTTCCAGGCCTTGGGTAAGAATGAACTCCTCGAACATTGCGTTGTCTTGTAGGTATTGTTCAACCTTCCCTTTCTTCACTTTATAAAGAGGTGGTTGGGCAATGAAGAGATAACCCTTCTCAATAACCTCCGGCATCTGTCGGTAGAAAAAGGTCAGCAACAAGGTTCGGATGTGCGCTCCGTCCACGTCCGCATCCGTCATGATGATGATTTTGTGGTAACGCACTTTGGAAATATCGTATTCGCCCTGCCCAATTCCTGTACCAAGAGCGGTAATGAGAGTCCGAATTTCAGCAAATTCGAGCATCTTGTCGAAACGAGCTTTCTCGACGTTTAGGATTTTGCCCTTTAACGGCAAGATGGCTTGGTTCTTTCGATCGCGCGCTTGTTTTGCGGACCCGCCTGCAGAGTCCCCTTCAACAAGGTAGAGTTCGCACAGGGCCGGATCGCGTTCTTGGCAATCGGCCATTTTTCCTGGGAGACCTCCGAGATCAAGCGCTGACTTTCGACGGGTTAGGTCGCGAGCTTTCCTAGCGGCAACCCGCGCTCGGGCTCCCTCAATCCCTTTGGCGGCGATTTTTTTGGCGTCTCCGGGATTTTCATCGAGAAAAATCGCGAAGCGTTCGCCAACGATGTTTTCGACCATCCCTTTCACTTCGGAGTTACCAAGTTTCGTCTTAGTCTGTCCTTCGAATTGTGGATTGGGAATCTTAACGCTGATTACCGAGGTTAATCCTTCGCGAATATCTTCCCCAGTTAAGCTTTCTTTGAAATCACGATTGAGGTTATTGGCTTCAATGTATTTGTTAACACATTTTGTGAGCGCTGCTTTGAGCCCCGCCAAATGCGTTCCGCCTTCAAAGGTATTGATGTTGTTTGCAAAGGTGGAAATCGTTTCTTTGTAGCCGTCGTTCCATTGCATGGCTACTTCGAGATAAATCCCCTTTGTTTCCGCATAAAGGTAAATGACATCTTTGTGGAGTTTGGTTTTGGCCTTGTTAATAAATTCGACGAACGATTTGAGTCCGCCTTCTGCGAAAAACTCCTGAACTTTTTCCGATCTTTCGTCGGTGAGAGTGATTTTTATTCCGCTATTTAGAAAAGACAATTCTCTGAGGCGATTCGCTACAGTTTCGTAGTTGAATTCCAAAGTTTCAAATATCGTCGAATCCGGCTTAAAGACAATGCGTGTTCCTGTACGCTCGGTCTTACCGATTTCTTGAGCAGGTCCCAGCGGAATTCCTTGAGCGAACTTTTGAACATGAACTTTGCCTTGCCGACGAATCTCCGCGGTCAAGTTTTCAGAAAGCGCATTTACTACCGACGAGCCTACGCCGTGCAATCCACCCGAAACTTTGTAGGCATTGTTATTAAATTTTCCACCAGCATGCAATTTGGTGAGCACTACTTCTAGAGCAGAAATACCTTCCGTGGGATGAATATCGACGGGAATTCCACGACCGTCGTCTTCGACTGTAACTGAATTATCGAGGTGAATCGTCACTCCGATATTCTTACAATGGCCTGCCATTGCTTCGTCGATTGAGTTATCTACGATTTCCCAAATAAGGTGGTGGAGTCCACGAATTCCCGTGTCCCCGATATACATACCTGGACGTTTACGAACTGCTTCAAGTCCTTCAAGAACTTGAATGGACTCCGCTCCGTAACCAGGACGTACTTCGTTATCTTCTTTATCTTCTGTCGACATTGAAATTCAGACTCCAGCAGCAGTGGTGAGGTATCAGATCCGCATCGGCATAACGACACTGGTATGATTCGCTCCATGCAAAGAACGAATCACTCCCGGGTTTTGCTTTCCCTTGAGTTCTAAAAGAACTTTCTCTCCCTCTATCGTCGACACTGCGTCGATGAGGTAACGAGAATTGAATCCGATTTTCAACTCTTCACCGTCGTAATCGATGTTAATTTCTTCTTTCGCGTCCCCGAGCTCCGGACTTTGGCTAGTGAGCTGTAGCATCCCGGGTGTCAGATTGAGCGTAACACTACGAGATTTATCGGAAGACATCAAAGAGATTCGTTTTAGCGAGGCCAGAAAGCTTTCTCGGTCGAGCGAGATCGACTGAGTCGCTGAATCCGGAATGATACGACGATAATCGGCGTATTTACCCTCGATTAAGCGCATTGATAGTACGATATTCTCTCGCTTAACAAACAGCATTCTTCCCTTGATAGTAACGAAGAAATCTTCTTTCCCTTCAGACAAAAGACGTCGTAATTCGTTTAGCCCTTTGCGTGGGACAATGACTCCGTCTTTGAAGAGAACCCAAGCAGTTTCATCAAATAAAGCCTCTGGGTTGTCGACTAAGGAAAGACGGTGTGCGTCAGTGGCAACCATCCGAAAGACTCGTTGGTTGTTTTCATCACGCGTCTCGAAATATACCCCGTTCAAGTGATAACGCGCCTCGTCAGTAGACGCAGCGTATAATGTCTTGTCGAGCATCGCCACTACCGCAGTTCCGTTCATTCGAACGAAAACTTGGGCTTCTTCGGCGGTAAAACTCGGCATTTCCGGGAAATCTTCTGCTGGTAAGCCCACGATATTGAAAAGAGACTTCCCAGCTCGAATTTCCAAACGATTGTTTTCACGATTGTGAAAGTGAATGGTCGCTTCTGGTAGCTCACGCACAATGTCTAACAAGCTACGAGCTCGAACAGTAATAGCTCCAGATTCATCGACGCTCTCTGCAGGCAAAATGCTTTGAATACCGACTTCTAAATCGGTTGCCGAAAGCGAAAGAGCTTTGCCTTCTGTTTTTAGGAGCGCGTTGGAAAGTATGGGCATCGTTGTTCGGCGCTCTACAACGTTCTGTACACGCTGGAGTCCTACCAACATTTGCGACTTGGAAATCGAGAACTTCATGACAGCCTCAGGTAGCTCAAGAGAATAGAATTTTTCTTCTTATAGTCCATATAGATCTTTATTAGTAGTAGTAATTAGTCCTGTTGAAATGTTGATAACTCACTTAACCCCCCGAAATTGAAGAAATTATCCTGTGGATAAACCTGTGGATAACCCTGTGGATAACTTTTGCCGATCTGTGGATAAGTAGTTATCAACAAGTTATCAACAACCTTTCAACAGAGTATCAACATAGTTATCAACATAGTTATCAACAACACACCGCGTCTATGGTTTTTGCTCTTTTAGGTGTGTTGTTTTTAACACTGTTAACAGCAATGGCCGTTAACAAGCTTTTCTTTCGCTAGAGTCTTACGCCATGCCTTGGTCGGAGTAAACGCTTTGGCGGGCCATCTTATCGACAAATAGGGGGCATCGTACGTGCCGCCGTTCCGCGCATCCGGAATTGCAAAGGTTTTTCCCATGACATAAACGCCATGCGTTAGTTGGTGTGGCGCGTAAAAGTTAAATTAAAAAAATGGCGCAAAGAATCATAGAAAAGACCGCGAAGTTTCTGGGGGTTAGTTTTGTGGCGCGGTCCGGATGAATGCAGTGCGTCCAGCGAAAGACGAGATTTCCAGGCCGTAAGCTCCTGGGACTCGGCAAGGTTGACGCGCAAAGTCACAACGGTAGTCATCAATGGGGACCGAAATAGGATACTTCGGGGAAAGCGGATCTTGTCTCACTTCATGCTGGTAAAGCCTGGGCCAAGAGGCAGCAGAGAAGTCAGCGGCCTGTTGCTTATCGTACAGGCGCTTGGCGGACAAAACGGCAAGGGCTGCAAACAAGAAACCGGCATGCGAAATTCTTATTCGCCCCAAACCAAAATAGGAAAACACGAAAACGGGCGCCAATACGCCCAGGCTTATTAGATAGGGCAGGCCAAATCGCGGTGTCGGAGCAGAAACAAACCAAAATAAAGCGCCAATTGAGTGCAGGGAAAGGAGCAAAACCAGCTTTTTTGTATCGTCGGGCTGTTTCGAACCCTTTTTTGGCCTGCGAAATAGGCAGCCAACGGCAAAAGCCAGTGCAGCAACCGCTAGCCCGAAAACGCAAAGCTGCAAAACGCGGTTATTCAGGGCAGCAGGAAGCCAATCCTTTAGAAGGCAATTTTGCCATTCGCCCTGGGCCCGTACCAAACAGTTTCCCGCGGTTACTTTTATATCCAAAACTTTCTCGAGAGCCATTTGCGGGCTAACCGACCAGGGCACGGACCATGTGCAGGAGAGTCCTTCCGGAAAAGCGAGGCACCCGGAGATCATCCAGCCCCTTAGAAGCCACGCTCCCCCGCCAACCAAAACTAGATACGCCATTTGCTTGCGAGCGGCTTTTTCAGCCTGGAAGAAACACACTAGAACGAGCAGAAAGACGAATGGAAGTGCTGAGAGCTTTATTGCAAGAGCGCAGACCGCTGTGAGGACGGTGGGAATGTAGCGGCGCTGTAGGAAAAGCAGGGTGCTCGCGATGAGGTACACCGCCATAGGCACATCGGTGCTGTTAGATCCTGCCCCAGATTCGAGCCCGGTTAGTACACAAGCCACACCAATCAACGGGCCATAGTTTAGGGCCGCGCTATTTTTTCCGTTCGAAGTTTCATTTGCGCTTTCAAACAAAGCCAAAAAGAAAAAAAATAAAACGAGGGTTTCTGTGAGGAAAATAGGAGTCACTGCGCCTAGGAGGGGCCAAAGAGAATTGTAGCCTATAAATGGATTTAAGTTTGCTAGTCCAAGGGGTAGTGCCGACTGCAAACTCCATTGAGTAATGGGTACGTGGTAGAGTCCCGCATCATAGACGGGTTCTTGAAAATAAGTGGTGCATCCAAGCAGGACGAGAATCAAAATGGAGGCGCAAACCACTTTAATCGACAGTGCTTTTGCGATGCCTTGTCGAAAAAGAAGCAACCCCGAGTAGCCGCCAATTGCACAGGATAGTTGAAACCAAATTTGGAGGGGAACAAAGAAGTTGGCGATAGAAGCAAGAAAAAGAATGCTTGAAATACCGAAAAGCCCGAACATCCCCAGGGAAATGCCGTTACTCGTTTTGGGTTTATCGTCGACAAAAAAACTATGAAGTAAGGCGCCCAGCCCCACCAATGGAGGCACCCACACAATAAGCCCGGAGAAGATCCAGAACATTCGTAGTCCTCGCAAAGGAACACTAATTTTAACACGACGGCGGAGCTTAGGGAATCAAGCCTTTGCCAGTGGTGAGAAGTTTTATGAGCCAGCGCTTGAAGGATTTCACCGAAGATTCACGAGGAGGTTTTCTGGGCGCGCCTCGAACTTCAAGCTCTCGCAAAGCAGTTCGTAGGACCCGCTTTTGGGCGCGAGGCAGTTTTTCAAACTCGACACCGAAGTAGGATTTTTTGGCGGTAAAGCGGGAGTGACGAAAATGCCCTCGAGTTTCAAATACCGAATTCGGAAATTGAATAGTCGCATTAACTGGTTGAGTAGCGTCGAGAGGCGCTTTTTCATTGAGCTCGCAAAACACACCGCCTTCTGAAATATTTTCAACCTGTCCCAGAAAGACGCGCATGTCCTGCTTGAGTTGAATAGGCCAGGATACTTGGTAGCGAGGCAACGATTCCCACCACCTTATACTCGGATCGAGGTACGCAATTCTTACCGCAGGAAGCAGAAAGTACGAGGTTACGCACAAATTGATGCACAAAAAAAGAGCCACCAGAAGTACTGGTGTGGGATTGGATCCAAAAAAAGAATCGTAAATGACTTGCGCTAGAGTAATGGCCTGCACACCGAGAAACACCGGAAAGCTCCAGCGCTTTACTGCGAATAGTGCGACACCCGCCACTGGAAAACCAAATAGAAAAACACAGGAGCGCCAAGTATGTAGGCTATTTGCAGTGGCACTTAGGACATTAGACAGGGGGATATTCCAGAGCCAGGAATAGAGCGCTAACTTCAAAGGCGGCTCAAAGAAATGCAGTGCCGCAAGTACGACTAAGGGCCAAGGTTTTCGTTCCATTTCTAACAGGACCTAACGAATCAAACTTTCAATGGTAGTTGTCGCTTTCAAGATTTCCGGGTCACTTTTCATGAGTTCTCCAATGCGCTGCACTCCATGAAGGATGGTCGTGTGATCTTTTCCGCCCATAAATTTACCAATTTCTGGGTACGACATCAAAAGGTGTCGGCGCATAAGGTACATGCAAATCTGCCGGGGAACTGAAAGTTTTCTGGTGCGTTTTTCCGATCGAATGTCGGTGGTTCGAATGTTGAACTGCAGGGCCACGAGCTTAAGTATGGCATCCGCCGTAAGCTCGTGCTTCATTTTAGGAGAAATGTCCTTCAGGGTTTGCCTCGCAAGCTCCTCGGAAATGGGGACGCCGGTAAGAGCTGCGTAAGCTTGGAGCCTGTGGAGTGATCCTTCGAGTTCTCGAATATTTGACGTGATGTGGGTAGCTATGTACCCGGCAACGGTATCAGATAGTTCGATGTTTTCCTTTTCGGCTTTGTTTTTTAAAATCGCTATGCGCGTTTCGATTTCTGGCGGCTGGACGTCGGCAACAAGACCCCATTCAAATCGAGTTTGAAGGCGGTTTTCTAGGCCCTCAATGTCCTTCGGATATCGATCCGAGGTAATCACGATTTGCTTTCTCGCTTCATGAAGGTAGTTGAATGTGTAGAAAAACTCTTCTTGGGTTCTCTCTTTGCCAGCCAGAAAATGGACGTCATCTAGGAGCAAGACGTCGCATTGGGTTCGGTATTTTTCGCGAAAATCTTTCATTCTATCGAGGCGAATTGCCTGGATGAGTTCGTTAGTAAAGCTTTCGCTTGTCAGGAAAAGAATGCGGGACTGAGGGTTCTGAATGTGAATCGAGTGACCGATGGCACGAAGCAAGTGCGTTTTGCCAAGTCCGGCCCCGCCAAAAATGAAAAGGGGGTTGTAGCAGAACCCTGGTTGTTTGGAGACCGCCATGCAGGCTGCATGAGCGAATTGGTTCGACGTACCAATGACAAAAGTTTCAAAGGTGTGGAGACCGTTGAAGGGGTTTCCGTTCTTCCATTGAAATGAAAAAGTATCTTCTGGGTTGGGACTAGAATCTGGAACGACGTTTAGGTCGATGGTAGTTTGAGGGAGCTGAAAGTCTCTTAGTACTTCGCTCAAAGCCGGAAGGCACTTTTGCTCAAAGCTTTCTTTGGCAAAATGATCGCGAAATCTAAGCTCTAGGCATTGGGGTGCCTGCCCTTCAAAAGGGGTGTTTTCTACTAAGGAGTGATAAACGTGAGCGGGGAGATAAGACCTTAACTTTCCCCTCACCCTTTCCCAAAGATTGTCTTCCATTTTGTGGTGCTAAAGGTGACAAGAGGTAACAAAGCGATAGACCTTTGGCAATGAACCATCTGCGAGCAAAAGCTTAGAACCAGAATTGACTTAAACCCCGGTAACCATTATGGTGCGGCGGTTAATCGCTTTAGAGGAATAATTATGAAAAGAACCTATCAGCCAAGCCGAGTGAAGCGCAAAAGAACCCACGGGTTTCGTCGACGTATGCTGCGAAAAGACGGCCGGCTTGTGCTAGCCCGGCGCCGCCGCAAGGGCCGAAAACGTCTTGTTGTGACGATCGGCGGAAAATGAGCCTTTTAGGAGCGCCATCAGGGGCGCCCTCACAGGCCTTTCCTAAGTCAGCGCGCCTTTTAAAGCGCAGGGACTTCTTCTTTAAGCCCTGTGAACGGTTTCAAACGGAACATTTTAGGTTCTTTTTTAGCCGGCAAGGCCAGGGCCGTATGGGCATTTCGCTTTCGAAGAAAGTGATGAGGAATGCCGTCGCCCGGAACCGAGTGCGTCGTCTTCTAAAAGAGGTGTTTCGAGAGCAACGGGGCGCGCTTTGTGGGGTAGATCTCCACGTTGTGGGCCGAGACCAGCTGAAATCAGACTGGAGCGAGCTGAGCAAAGAGCGGGTCCAAAAGGAGTTTGAGCGGTGGGAAGAGTCGGTCTAGCAGGCTTTTTAGGCGGTGCTGTCGACTTCTTCACGGGCTTTTTAAGCCGAATTACGCACGCGATAACGGCACAAGGTCCTTGCTGCCGCTTCCATCCCACCTGTTCCAACTATGCCGCTGCAGCCTTTCGTCACCATGGAATTTTTAAGGGTCTTTATCTTTCATTGCATCGGATTGCCCGCTGCAATCCATTGGGTGGATCGGGCTTCGACCCGGTCCCTAAAAGTTTAGGGGAATAAATATGGCGAATCGCACTTGGTTGGCGGTGGCACTCTCTTGCTTGGTTTGGTTTTCGTATATGCGCTGGTTTGCTCCGCCGCCAGTGGTACCTGTGGCTCCCACCACTGCATCCCCAACTGCGACTGCGCCAAGTTCTGTGGCTCCGGCCGCGACACAAACAGGGCATGCAGGTGTTCCATCTACTGCGGCCTCTCCAAACTCCCCATTCGCTCAGCGTCCTACGCTCTCCGAATCTGCCCGGCTTTCTAGTCCGGCACGAGAAGTATTGCTCAGCGAGGTCGGTGGAACTGTTGGGGAAATTCGATTATTGAACTACACCCAAACACTTAAGGCCGATTCCCCGAAAATTCAGAGCTTGGATCCGGCCGTCATGCCGCATTCAATGGGAACGTTTTTTTCCGAGGCTTCATTTTCTGATTTCGGCTTTGGGAAATATTCCAAAAAAGAGCAACAGGGAACAGTAGTATTTTCCAAGTCGATTGCCGGCGTCGAAATGACGAAGCTCTACAAGCCGGGCAATGGAGACTATTTTCTCGATCAAGAAATCACTTTAAAGTTCCCAGCCGGCGATAAGACAGATTTTGGTTACCTGATTGTTCCTTTAGGTGGAGTGGGTTTGGTTCCTCACGAGGAAGACGCGTTGAGAGCGTGGGAAGCCGTTTCGTACCAAAACGATTCTTTGGTTAGGAAGAAGTGGAACGACATTAAAGACGGTGTCGAAGTTGCTCAGGGCAGTACGAAGTGGGTGGCTTTTGGCAATCGCTATTTCACCAATGCGATAGTCAATGAATCGTCGATAAACCCAGACGTTGTGTTCGAGCGAAGTGGAGAATTTGCTGGGGTCTACCTGCGTTTTCCTCTCGTGGTTAAAGCGGATCAGCGAGAAATATTTTTGCGCTTCCAGCTTTTTTCCGGACCAAAGGACTATGTCGAGTTGAGTAAGGTTCCAGGGTTGCGGCAGTTGATCGACTACGGAATGTTTTCCTTCTTTGCTTACCCTCTTTTGGAAATCCTCCAGTTTTTCTATCGCTTTGTGCACAACTACGGTGTGGCGATCATTTTTCTTACCGTATTCGTGCGTCTAATTTTTTATCCCCTTTCCCTTAAGAGCTATCGGTCGATGAAGGCCATGCAAAAACTTCAGCCACAGATTGCTGCATTGAAGGAAAAGTACAAAGACGACGCCCAAAAATTTGGTCAAGAACAGATGGCGCTTTTTCGGGCGCACAAAGTAAATCCGGCCGGCGGTTGTTTGCCGGTGCTAGTTCAGTTGCCTGTTTTTATTGCCCTCTATGCGGTGCTTCAGAACTCCATCGAGCTCTTTCACGCGCCGTTTTTTGGGTGGGTAAACGACTTGTCCGCAAAAGATCCGTACTACGTTTTCCCTGTTTTGATGGGCGCTTCCATGTTCGTTCAGCAGAAAATGACCCCAGCGGTCGGGATGGATCCGGTTCAACAAAAGATTCTGCTGCTCATGCCCGTCATTTTTTCGGTGGTCATGTTTAATCTCCCATCGGGTCTTACGGCATATATTTTCTTGAGCACACTCCTTGGTATCCTGCAGCAAGTTCTTATGAACCGGGAGCAGGCTAAGTCCCAAGGACCCCTAGTTGCCGCTCCGCCATCGCCTTCGGGTAAGTAAGCGGGAGCGAATGGGTCTAATTCGACGGCAATCCCTTGATCTCCATGAAACTATCTTTGCTTTGGCCAGCGGAGGCTTGCCCAGTGCGGTAGCCATTTTGCGGGTTTCTGGCCCTGCAGCCTTTGACTTTGCGCGTAAGCACATTCGCGGGGTGTCATCGGCGTGGAAACCAGAGCGCGGAATGTTATTTGGGGTTGTTATCGACGCGATCGGTCAAGAAATTGACTCGATTTTGGCTTTAACCTTCGTTGCGCCCCATTCTTTTACCGGGCAAGACGTTTTGGAAATCCAGTGTCATGGCTCAGTGGCCATAGTAGGGCGGCTTGAAAGGCTTTTTGTTGAGTATGGTTTTCGTCCGGCCGAGCGCGGCGAATTTTCCTATCGGGCGTTCCACGCGGGAAAACTCTCTATAGATGCCTTGCAGAGCTTGGGCGACGTGTTCTTGGCCCGGGATTCTTCGGATTTAGATCGTATTTACCGCAGAAAAGACGCCTCAATCGCCCAGGAAATCGCTCAGGCCAGAGCCGAGCTAATAACGCTGCAGGCCATATTGGACACTGCCGTAGATTTTTCCGAGGAATATTCCAGCGTGGTGCACTCTGCGAAGGGGCCCTTGCTTAGGGCCCAGGCCAGCTGCGCCGAAATCGCGGGCCGTTACGAGGCTTTTCGGCAAACCAAGACTTGTCCCAAGCTAGTTTTGGCAGGCCGGCCAAACGCCGGGAAGTCTTCACTGTTTAACGCCCTGCTCTGTCGGTACCGTGCGATTGTTCACGAGGCGGCGGGGACAACGCGCGATGCCATTGAAGAGGATATCGAATTAGCGGGTCGACGTTGGAAGCTAGTCGATACGGCCGGGGTACGACAAGCCGCGTCAAGCGCCGAGCAGCAGGGTATTGAACTAGGGGCGGACTATTTAGAGGCGGCCACGTTCTGGGTTCTGGTGGTAGATGGAACCCAAGGGTTGTCCGAACCAGAGCTCGAGCTTATTGGGCGGTACGGCACTAAGCCGCATTTGATCGTTTGGAACAAGAAAGACCTACCGGGTTACCAACCCCCTCCTGTGAAGTCTTCTATTGTGGTTCCGGTTTCGGCACTCACTGGGGAAAGCGTCCGCGAGCTTGCGGGGGTTCTTCAAACAAGAGTGCCTTCCGCCCCCGCCACAGACAGCGTGCTCCCTTCTGCTTGGCAAGCTCAACGTTTACGTGAAGCGGTCATGGGACTAGAGGCATTGAAAACCGAACTGGATCTTGGTGTCCCTCCTGAGGTATTGGGGGAGCGCAATAGAAAAGTATTGCGTTGCCTTGAAGCTGTAGTTGGCGAAGTGGGTGTGGAAGAAGTTCTCGATCGGGTTTTTTCCGAGTTCTGCATTGGAAAGTAAAGAAATGTTCCACGTGAAACAAAATGCTCGAGTTGTGGTGATTGGTGGCGGACACGCGGGCATCGAAGCTTCACTCGCAAGCGCTCGGATGGGAGTGCCGACCACCCTAATCACTTTGGATGCTTCGAAAATCGGCGAGATGTCTTGTAACCCCTCTATTGGGGGGGTCGGAAAAGGACAGCTTGTAAAAGAGATCGATGCTCTAGGCGGCGAAATGGGCCGGACGGCCGATCGAACCGGGATTCAGTTTAAACGGCTGAATACACGTAAGGGAAGTGCCGTTCAGTCATCGCGATGTCAGGCAGATAAGAAACAATACGCGCTGCAAATGCAGAAAGTGGTTTCGGAGCAGGATGGACTAAATGTCCTGCAGGCCGAAGTGAAAGAAGTCCGGACCGAGGCCGGCCGAATAGTCGGGGTCGAAGTGGTCCTAGCTGGCGGCGAGCGGGAGTACTTGCCGGCCACGAGTGTGGTGATTACCGCAGGCACTTTTATGAAGGGGCTAATGCATTGTGGGGAGACCCGCAGTCAAGGGGGCCGCTTCGGCGAAAATAGCTCTCAGGGGCTTTCAGATTCTTTGCGTGAATGGGGTTTTAATATTCAGCGCCTAAAAACCGGAACCCCACCACGCCTTTTGCGGGATTCAATAGACTTCAGCCAAATGGAGCGACACCCCGGCGATCCAGTGCCCCGCCGCTTTAGTTTTTGGGACACACAGATTGCTTTGCCTCAGGTGGATTGCTTTCTCACCTACTCCAGCCGGCGTACCCATTCCATTATTGCCCAGAATATTTCAAGGTCCCCGCTCTACAGCGGCCAAATAAAGGGAATTGGTCCGAGGTACTGTCCTTCGATTGAAGACAAAGTGGTGAAGTTTCCGGACAAAGACAGGCACCCTCTTTTCTTTGAGCCTGAAGCCCTCGACTCCGATTGGATTTACCCGAACGGGATTTCAACTAGCCTTCCGCCTGATGTTCAAGAGCTGTTTGTTAGAAGTCTGCCGGGCTGTGAGAAGGTGGAGTTCGCTCGGTACGGCTATGCAGTCGAGTACGACTGCATTGATCCGCGTCAGCTTTCGGCGTCCCTTGAGGCAAAGCATTTATCGGGTCTGTTTCTGGCCGGTCAGGTAAACGGGACTTCTGGTTACGAAGAGGCCGCGATACAGGGGCTGATCGCCGGCATTAATGCAGCTCTAAAGGCCAAATCCGAACCCCCATTTACTCTTTCTCGGGCTGAGTCGTATGTCGGGGTGCTAATTGACGATCTCATTCATCACGGCGTGACCGAACCCTACCGTATGTTTACTTCCCGAGCGGAGTTTCGCCTGTCCCTTCGAGAGGACAACGCCGATCTGCGCCTTTCTCCCTATGGACGAGCCCTTGGCCTGATAGGAGATGCCGACTTTGCTCGTTTTCAGGCCCGCCAGGAGAAGCTTTCGACTGGAAAGCGCTTTTTATCGAAGACGATTCTGAAACCGACCCCCGAAGTGGATGCTGCCCTCGGAAAATTAGGGACAACGCCGCTTGCGCAGGCTTGTTCGTTAGAGCAATTGCTGAAAAGGCCTGAGGTAGGTTTGGAAGACTTGCTCAGTTTCTGTCCTTTTCCCGGCGAATTGGATGCTGAAAGTGCTGAAACTTTGGAAATTGAGCTGAAATATGCGGGCTATATTGAGCTTCAGCGCCAAGAAATCGATCGTTTGAGGAAAATGTCGACCGCTTCTATTCCGCATTCCATAGATTTTCAGAGTATCGCGGGTCTTTCGCACGAAATTAGGGAAAAACTCAAAGTCCGGCGGCCTACCACTCTGGCTGAGGCGTCGACCATTCCGGGTATTACTCCTGCGGCTCTCACCGCGGTCCTGTTTCATCTACGTCAGAAGGAGAATCTCTCTGCTAAAGGATAAGTTTAAAGCCCATGCGGCCCTGCTCCCCTCGGTTTCCGCTGAGGAAGTGGAAACCTATGAGGCGTACTTTGCGCTTCTGCGCGAGTGGAATGAAAAGATCAACCTAGTATCGAGGAAGTCTATCGACTCCTCGTTCGCCTACCACATTGCGGACAGTATATGGATAGCCGAGCGCGCCCACGCCCACCTCGGAGGTCGCGTTTTACGAGACTTGGGTACCGGTGCCGGCTTTCCCGGGATCATTTTTGCCATTCGATACCCAAAGGCGCCGGTGACCTTGTATGAGAAGCTCGCAAAAAGGCGGCTTTACCTGCAAGACGTGATCGAAAAGCTTTCCCTAAAGAACGTAAGACTCGAAGGGGCTCTTCCAGAGGCGCGGTTCGCCGATGTTTTTACTGCTAGGGCGGTGTTCCCTCTTGATGAACTCTTTCCTTTTATGAAGCGACACTTTCTCCCGGGCGGAACCCTTGTTGTCACCCTTGGCGGTGGACGAGAGATCCCCGAAGAGGTACCAAAGCCATTCGAAGGCGTTTCGAACTACACCTACGAGTTGCCGGAAGGTGCTGGCAGCCGAAAAATCGTGATCTACGACTACGTTCCACGTGGAACAAGATAGGTCCGAGAATGTTTCACGTGGAACATTGGGTGGAGGAGTTGCATTTCAGCGGGGCCCACGCCGGCCGTCGGCACCTGCGACTTCCTATCGAATGGTCCGCCAGGGGGCTTTTAATTTCTTTTTGTTTTGCTCTCGCTCGGCTCGCGGAAGACGGCTGATAGCTTTGATGAGATATTCGCCCGCTCGACGCCCATTCGATAGGTAGTCTCCGGTGCCGGCGGCCGGCGTGGCCCCCGCCGAAATGCAAAACATTTAAGCTTCGGACCCTTTGAATAGTCAGAGTATCTGGGTAGTCGTTTAAAGATCCCTTTAATTAAAAGTAAATACTTTGAAGGATATAGCTTCGATGTGATAAAAATAACCCACAGCTTTTAAACCACACTTAGCCAAACGGTTTCTATGACGAAGATTATCGCAATTGCTAACCAAAAAGGTGGCGTTGGAAAGACTACGACGTCGGTGAATTTGGCGGCTTGTTTAGCGGCTGCAGAACGCCGTGTTCTCTTGGTGGATTTAGATCCGCAAGGGAATGCCTCGAGTGGCCTTGGGCTCGATAGGGCCTCCTTCGCTGAAAAAAATATTTATCATGTGCTTATCGACGAGCTTCCAATTCGTGAGGCCGTGTACTCCACGGACTTGGAGTTTTTGAAGGTTTGTCCGGCCGATAACAACCTCAGCGGCGCTGAAGTAGAGTTGGTGCAGGCGATCGCTCGGGAAACTCGGCTCAAGAACGCATTCGAGAGTTTGGGGCATTTGGGGGCGCAAAGCTTCGACTATGTCATCATCGATTGCCCGCCGTCTTTGGGGCTGTTGACACTCAATGCTTTGACTGCGGCGAATCACTACCTCATCCCGCTTCAATGCGAATACTACGCAATGGAAGGTTTGAGTCAGATTTTGAAAACTGCGGAGTTAGTACGTAAAGGGCTAAACCGAGACTTGAAACAGCTCGGTATTTTGCTCACCATGTACGACTCGCGGAACAATTTGTCCAAGCAAGTCTTGGAAGAAGTTCAGAACCACTTTAAGGGCTCCGTTTTTGAAACGGTTGTTCCACGGAATGTAAAGTTAAGCGAGAGCCCAAGCCACGGAAAGCCAGTCATCCTTTACGACATAAGCTCCTCCGGGTCTCAGAGTTATTTGGCCCTCGCGCAGGAAGTAATGCAGCGCTTAGAGCAAAGAGAAGAAATCACCGAGGTAACGGCAGAAAATGCCGCTGCCTTACCCGCGCCCTCAGTAATGAGTGCTGAAAATGGAGGGGTCGAGCATGGCGTCTCTTGAAAATGACAAGAAAAAGAGTGTTTTGGGCAGGGGCCTTGCCTCTCTCATTCCGGACGCTCCGGGCTCCCAGGCGGTTGTCCCGCCGGACACCTCGGGCCGAAAAGGGTTTTTTCTATGCGATATAGAAAAAATCGTCCCAAACACCTACCAGCCTAGAAAGATTTTTGCGAAAGAGGCGCTGGAAGAGTTGTCGGAGTCGATCAAGGTGCACGGCATTATTCAGCCTCTTGTGGTGCGTCAAAGAGATGGCCACTACGAATTGATAGCGGGAGAACGCCGATGGCGCGCCGCGCAAAAGGCTGGGTTAAAGCAAGTCCCGGTTGTGGTGAAAGATATTTCTGGTGACGCACCGTCCCTAGAAATGGCTATTATCGAGAACGTTCAACGCGAAGAGTTAAACTGCATCGAAGAAGCTATCGCGTACCAACAGCTTAGCGATGAGTTCCAACTCTCGCAGGAAGAAATTGCGGCTCGAGTCGGGAAGAATCGGGCGACTATCGCCAATACGCTTCGCCTACTCAAATTGCCCTCGGCGATTCGGGAAGACATTACCTCGGGTAAGCTAACCATGGGCCATGCCCGGGCTTTGTTGGCGCTCGACAATATGGACGACCAGTTGTCGGTTCGAGAGATGGTTTTAAAGAAGAAACTCTCGGTTCGAGATACTGAGCGGCGCGTAAACGAGATTTTGCGGGCAAAAAATCGACCGGCCGGCGAAGCTAAGCTGCCGGATGCAAACTTTCAGGCCCTAGAAGAAGATCTTCGGCGCCAATTTGGTGCCCCCGTTCGTTTGGTGGGCACTGAGAATCACGGGTTCATTCAGATATCTTATTCCAACCGCGCAGACTTAATGCGGGTGGTCGACATTTTGAAGGGACAAAATGTTTCAACGCCGAACGGATCCATTTGATCTTCCTTCCGTAAGCCACGACATTACCGTGGTTTTACAAAAAGGCTGCCACTTAGAGGGGCGTCTTCAGTTTGAAGGCACGGCGAGAATAGATGGTCACTTCAAGGGCGAGATATTCACGCCCGACATCCTCGTAATCGGGGATGAAGCGCAGGTCAGTGGCCAAATCGAAGCCGATGTTGTGGTGATTTCCGGCCAGTTTACCGGGGATGTTTTCGCAACGCACCGCGTGGAAATTCAGGCGCCGGCCGTTGTTCGTGGAACAATTCAAACTGCCATTCTTCAAGTAGATGAAGGCGCCGTATTTGAGGGAAAGACCAAAATGTTGGGACCTCTCCCCAAGGTTCGCGGCCCTCGGGAAACCACTATCTAAACGCCCTCTTCCGCTTCCTTGACACCCCTTTTTGTGGCGTGATAGCTGATTGTGCGCGCCTGCAAGCTGGAACGGGCCATTTTTACGAATAAGAAGAAAAAGTATGCACGAGCCGGTACTGGTTCCCGATTTTACGATTTTCATTCAGGTGGCTTTGTTTTTTGCGAGCTACTTTGTGCTGAATGCCTTGGTATTCAAGCCTTATCTTGCGCTTTTAAAGGCCCGACGCGATCAAACGATCGGGCTCAAAGAAGCTGCTGAGAAAGACCGTGAAAAAGCCGAGCAGCTAAAAGCTGAATACGACGCATTTCTCAAAGCCGAGAAAAAGAAGATTGCTGCATGGTCTGATGAAGAACGCAAAAAAGTTTCCGACCACGAGCGATCGCAAATTCAGCTCGCCCGCGATGCGGCTGCTAAGTCCAATGAAGCCGTTCGAGCCGCTTTAGAGCAAGAGACTATTAAGGCGAAGAAAGCCCTAGAGTCGGATGTAAGCGAGTTCTCTAGCGCCATTGTGTCGAAAATGTTGGGGCGCAAAATACAAGTTTCCGGAGCCGCCTCCACCAAAAAATCAAATTTGGAAACCCAGGTGCCCACATGAGCTTTTTTGAAGCGGAAACACTTTCCACGATTTTAAACTTCTCAGTGGTTGTCGGAATTCTCTGGTATGCGGGGAGAAAGCCCATTGCTGAATTCTTTGGCACCCGTAGTTCTACTATCGGCGCTTTCGTTAACGAGGCCCGCACGGCGTCCAGCCAAGCGAAATCCCTTTTGGCTGAGTGGGACGCTAAGGTGAGAGGCTCTGCTGCAGAAATAGCCCGTCAAAAAGAAGACGCTGCACAGTCACTAGAAAAATTGAAGCAGGCAACTGAGTCACGCTTGAAAGCAGAAACCAAGCGCATTTCGGAAGAGTCCGCCTTGGTGGCTCAGGCCGAGACGCAAAAAGCAAAGCGGCAATTGCGTCGGGGGCTAGCAAACGAAAGTCTCGAGCAGGCGCGCCGCTACTTGGAAAATCATGTAGAAGGCAAAGATAGCGCGAAGCTTTTGTCAGATTATTTGGAGAGAGTTTCTCATGGCCACGCTGGGTAAAGTCGCAAGTCGTTATGCCAAAGCCCTCTTCGATGATTTGAAGGGCAAGAAGCAGGCAGATGCTGTTTTGGCCGAGCTCGAGCGATTTGCTAAAATCGCCACGGAACACCAGGAGCTGCGCCAGCTCATTTCCTCGCCCGGTTTTTCAATCGATGAAAAAACTGGGGTCGTTGCAGATATTGCCTCAAAGATGGAAGTCTCCAAAGAGGCGAGCCAAATCTTGCGTGGCCTTTCACACATGGGGCGACTCGATCAACTGACTGGTATCTTGCAACGCTTGCGTGTTCGCCTCTTGGAAAACGAAGGTGTTCAGCCCATTCAAGTAAGCCTCGCGGCGTCAGTTGCCGAGGAAGATCGCAAGCACATTGAAACAAAGTTTGAAAAACTCTTAGGAAAAAAAGTGGAAGCAACTTACGACACGGACACTCGCCTAGTCGGCGGATTACGGGTCGTAGCAGGTGGCCGCACGTATGATGGTTCACTTGCGGGCTGGTTAGATTCCTTACAGGAAAGTTTGGTTGAAGGAGAAGCATGATGGAGATTCGAGCCGACGAGATTAGTACGATTATTCGTAAGCGCATTGAGAACTTCGACAAAGAAGTTCAGGTCGCTGAAACTGGCAGTGTGCTCAGCGTCGGGGACGGCGTTGCGAAGATTTACGGTTTAGACGACGCCATGGCCGGTGAAATGGTCGAGTTTCCGGGCGGAATGAACGGCGTGGTCTTGAACTTAGAAGAAGACAGCGTCGGCGTTGCCATCTTCGGTTCCGTTACCGCAGTAAAAGAAGGCGACACCGTCAAACGCACGGGGAAAATTCTCCAAGTTCCTGCGGGCGAAGCATTGATTGGCCGAGTGGTAGATGCGCTGGGACAGCCCATCGACGGAAAAGGCCCAATTCAAACGAAAACTTACCGCAACGTTGAAATCAAAGCCCCAGGCATTGTTCAGCGTCAGTCGGTCGGTGAGCCGATGCAGACTGGTATTAAGGCAATCGATGCGATGGTGCCAATTGGCCGAGGCCAGCGAGAGCTCATCATCGGTGACCGACAAACCGGAAAAACGGCAATCGCTATCGATACAATCATCAACCAAAAGGGACAGAACGTTTACTGTTTCTACGTAGCTATTGGTCAGAAAGCGTCGACCGTCGCCCAGGTAGTTGAAAAACTCCGCAGCACCGGCGCCATGGAATACACCACGGTTATTTCTGCAACTGCCAGCGATCAGGCGCCCTTGCAGTACATCGCTCCTTATACGGGCGTGACTATGGCGGAGTTTTTCCGCGACAGTGGCCGGCACGCACTTATCGTCTATGATGATTTGACTAAACAAGCCCAAGCTTATCGTCAGCTATCGCTCTTGCTTCGTCGCCCACCCGGCCGCGAAGCCTATCCAGGAGACGTTTTCTATTTGCATAGTCGTCTTCTCGAGCGTGCAGCAAAGCTGAGCGATAAAGAAGGTGGCGGAAGCTTAACCGCATTACCGATTATTGAAACTCAGGCGGGCGACGTTTCCGCTTATATTCCTACGAACGTGATTTCGATCACCGACGGACAGATCTTCCTCGATACCGATTTGTTTTACTCCGGTGTCAGGCCTGCGATTAACGTAGGTTTATCCGTTTCGCGCGTGGGCGGCTCAGCGCAAATCAAAGCTATGAAACAAGTGGCCGGCTCGTTGCGACTAAGCCTAGCGCAGTATCGCGAAATGGCGGCATTTGCTCAGTTCGGGTCAGACCTTGATAAATCTACCCAGAACATGTTGTCTCGCGGTGAGCGAATGGTTGCTGTGTTGAAACAAGGCCAGTACCAGCCGCTTGCGGTGGAGCGCCAAATCGTTATTGTTTTTGCGGGTACTTCTGGACGACTCGACACCATTCCTACAGCTCGCGTAAGCGATTACGAAAAAGGGTTGTACGAGTTTATCGACCTGAAACACCCAGAAGTGTTTGCGGCAATCCGAGAGAAGAAGAGCTTGGATGATGCCCTCAAGGCAACATTGAACAAAATCTTCGATGCGTACCAAGCGAACTTTGCATAAATGGCGAGCTTAAAAGACATTAAAAAGCGTATTGGCAGTACGAAAAATACCCGCCAAATCACGCGAGCGATGAAAATGGTGGCGGCCGCAAAGCTGCGCCGTGCGCAGGATGCGATAGTCAACTCTCGCGCCTACGCGTATCGAATTTATTCGATATTGGTTTCGCTCGCGCACATGCCCGAGGTAACACACCCTTGGCTAGAAAAGCGCACGGAAAAGAAAATACGTCTCGTTGTATTGGCGGGAGATCGAGGTCTGTGCGGTTCTTTTAACTCGAGTGTATTTAAAGAAAGCACCCGATTTATCAAAGCGAAGCAGAGCGAGGACATCGATGTAACCATCGATACCGTCGGTAAAAAGGCCTACGATTTTTTCCGTCGCCATCCGGGCTTTGGTAAAAATCACGAGGGGTTGCTTGGTCGTGCCACTTACGCCAATACCGGTAAGGTCGCCGAAGAAATTCTAGAAGAGTTTTCGTCGGGCGGTTTCGATGCGGTTTACCTCGTGTACAACGAATTCAAATCGGCCATTCAGCAGCGAGTAACGGTGGAACAGCTGATTCCTGTTTCCACTGCTGTACCTGAAGGCGTGGTGGGCATTTTAACTTTCACTGACGAAGAGCGTTTCCGAAAAAGTCTTTTCGAGCCTTCGAAGGAAGCTCTTTTAAATGAGATTATTCCGCGTCATTTCAAGACCCAGTTTTTTCGGGCGGTCTTGGAGTCGGTGGCAAGCGAGCATGGCGCTCGTATGTCAGCGATGGAAAATGCAACAAGCAATGCATCTGAAATGATCGAAGATCTAACTTTGGAATATAACAAGGCTCGCCAAGCCAGTATTACAAAAGAGTTGTTGGAAATCATCGGCGGCGTAGAGGCGATGAAATAGGAGTGAGTGATGGAAGTATTTGGTGAAATTACACAGGTAATCGGACCCGCAGTGGACGTGGCTTTTGAGCCAGGCTCCCTGCCCGAAATCTACAACGCCTTGAAGGTGACAAACCCCGGCATCGACGGGGAGAAAGATAACCTGACACTTGAAGTGGCAGCGCATCTTGGAGATGGCGTCGTCCGTTGCATTGCAATGGATTCTACCGACGGTCTTACGCGAGGAATGAAGGCGCGAGACACGAAGAGCCCCATCACGGTACCAGTCGGGCGTGAAGCATTGGCGAGAATTCTTAACGTTATTGGCGAGCCCGTTGACCAAATGGGTCCAGTCAATGCGAAGAAGCGTTACCCAATCCATCGCCCACCTCCAAGTTTCGAAGATCAAAGCACACAGGTCGAAATGCTCGTAACGGGTATTAAGGTCGTGGATCTTCTAGCTCCTTATGCAAAGGGCGGAAAGATCGGCTTGTTCGGAGGCGCCGGCGTCGGAAAAACCGTTTTGATCATGGAACTCATCAATAACATCGCGACCCAGCACGGCGGGTTGTCCGTTTTCGCAGGCGTCGGTGAACGTACCCGTGAAGGGAACGATCTTTGGATGGAAATGAAAGAGTCCGGAGTTATCGACAAGACCTGCTTGGTTTATGGTCAGATGAATGAGCCGCCAGGTGCGCGCTTGCGAGTCGCCCTTTCCGCGCTTACCGCTGCGGAATTTTTCCGAGACGAAGAGGGACAGGACGTTCTTCTGTTCGTAGATAATATTTTCCGATTCACCCAGGCCGGTTCGGAAGTGTCGGCGCTCCTTGGCCGTATCCCTTCTGCCGTAGGATACCAGCCTACTTTGGCTACCGAGATGGGCCAGCTTCAGGAGCGAATCACAAGTACGAAAAAGGGGTCGATCACTTCTGTGCAGGCGATTTACGTTCCTGCGGATGACTACACCGATCCAGCTCCTGCAACCGCATTCGCGCACTTGGATGCGACAACGAACTTATCGCGAGCCATTTCGGAAAAAGGGATTTATCCAGCGGTGGATCCACTAGCTTCCACTTCCCGTTTGCTAGCTCCAGAAGTAGTAGGCGATGAGCACTACCAAGTAGCACGAGAAGTTCAGCGAGTGTTACAGCGATACAAAGATCTGCAAGATATCATTGCGATCTTGGGTATGGACGAACTCTCTGAGGACGACAAAGTAACAGTGGCTCGCGCTCGTAAAATTGAGCGTTTCTTGTCTCAGCCGTTCTTTGTGGCAGAAAAGTTCACAGGCAACTCCGGCAAGTACGTGGAAGTGAAAGACACTGTCCGCGGGTTTAAAGAAATTTGCGAAGGTAAGCACGATGACTTGCCTGAGCAGGCTTTCTACATGGTCGGCACCATTGAAGAGGCAATTGCGCAAGCAGAGCGTCTCCGAGGGGCGGCATGATCGAAGTCGACATCGTCACTCCATCTCGCCGAATACTCGAAGGTGCTCGGGTAGAACGGGTTACATTGCCCACCGCAAGTGGCGCAGTGACCGTACTTCCGGGCCACACCGAGCTCGTGACACTGCTTTCGACTGGGGTTTTGACTCTTCCGTCGACGGGTGGAGAGCGTCGTTTTGTGGTGAGTTACGGTTTTTCGATCGTTCGCAAGGACAAGGTCATTGTTTTGGCTGAAACTTGTGAAGAAGCTGGCGAAGTCGACGCGGCCCGGGCGAAAGAGGCTCAGAAGAGAGCGGAAAAAGCCTTGGGTGGCGTTCTGACAGAGAGCGAACTGCGCAAACAACAATTGAAGCTTCAACGCGCGCTTATCCGTCAGCAGGTGATAGGCTAGTCCCAAGATGGAGACGGCCTCTCTTAAAATCAACGAGATCTTCTACAGCATCCAGGGAGAAAGCCTCCTGGCTGGCAAACCCACGGTCTTTGTGCGTTTGGCCACGTGTAATCTGCGTTGTAGCTACTGCGACACGCGCTATGCTTTTTGGCATGGCGAGGTAATGACTCTTGCGACGATTCTAGAAAAAATCCACGCCCACAAAACTCGCTACGTGTGCCTGACGGGTGGAGAACCCCTGGGCCAAAAGGCGATTTATCCGCTAATGCAGAAGCTTGTCGACGAAGGCTACACCGTTTCCTTGGAGACGAATGGGAGTTTTTTGGTAAATCACGTTCCCGTGGGCGTGATAAAGGTGATTGATCTCAAGTGTCCCGACAGCCTGGAGTCGGAAACTATGGTCTGGGAAAACTGCGACCTCGTCACCAAGGAAGATCAAATCAAGTTCGTGGTCGCTTCAAAGGCAGATTTCGATTGGTCTCAATCCGTATCGCAGAAGTACCAGCTTACCGAAAAGTGCCACGTCCTTTTTTCTCCTGCCGCAGGAAAAGTGAAGCCCATGGATTTAGCCAAGTGGGTTCTAGAAAGTGGTTCGCCAGTTACTATGCAGCTCCAAATGCACAAAGAGATTTGGGGCTCAGAGCAACGCGGAGTTTGAAGACTTTTTTATTGTTCAGGGCCGACTCTGACGGTTTTTCCCTGCAGTCGGGGTCGATTGAGTGCGACGTCAAATACGTACCGAGCATAAACCATTCCTCGATTAAGGCTGGAAATGGGGATAGCCCAGTTTGCCTCACGCAACGTTTTTAGAGACACCGACTCGGTTGAACTGGCTTGTAGGACCCCAGTCGCGCCTGTGTGCACGAGGCGGCGAGGAGCAAGGGCTGTGGCCTGAGGCAGGTATTTCTGCATGGACTCCTTGAACACTTTCTCAGAGCCCCTGTTTCTCACTAGATAGCAAGCCGAATACAGGAGGTTTGCTTCACGGGAGAGATGCGGTTCCAGTGACTTGTCCCCAAGTGTTCCTATGAAATCTTCTAGTCGAATAGATCGAAGGCCCTCCTCGCCTGGCCCGTGGGGTAACCCATAAAAGGCGCCAGAACCCGCATGGCTTATGATCGCGAGTTTCCGCACGGGCTTGCCAATTCGCTCTGCTGCAGTCTTAAGAGCCGATGCCAAGGTTTTTGCGTTGGGCTCTGCTACCGACACGGTTTCATAGCGAAGGCCTTTGGTTTTCTTTAGAGATTCGAGCATCAAAAGCGTTGGATGTTCAAGATTCATCTGTCCTGGCTTGTCGGGAAGTTCGAGCGAGTTTAAAAGAGCTAGTACGACGATGGGCTCTTCCGGATCTTCCGATAAAAATCCCTCCCACAGCTCGCCCTCATCAAGATAGTCCTCTTCAGCTAGTCCTAAATCGGGACGAAAGTACCAATAGAGGGCAAAGTGAGGGAGGAAGCTCTTCAAATTTTGAGTTCCTTGGTACAGGATCGCGCGCAGTGTTTTGAATGGTGGGTGGTTCTCGGGCGCAGCTCGAACGATTTTATCTGCATCGTGAATAAACTGCAGAACCCCCATCGCAACTGCTTCAGGACCGAACAAGAACTTTCCGACATGCACGGCTCCATTCAGAGCTTGCTGCTTCACAAGGGCATACTCGCTTTTGCAATCGGTGTTCATGTGAGCTGGGTCACGCGGCGCCAATGAGGAGGTGTCGCTAGAGCCAAGCCATCGTTGGCCCATTTGGCTAGCAACCAGAATGAGCGTTGCAATGCCCGTCAGGAGGTAGAACTTATTGCGCATTCCACTATTGTAACGTCCATTGAAGCTTGATCTTCCCTGCTCTGCGTTACGAGAGTATTTCGTCCTTTTAAGATGAAAACAGATTGCCCGCCTGGCAGAATTCGGAACAAACGGGGGACGCGATGAACTTAACGAAACAAACAGTTTTAATAACCGGCGGCGCAAGCGGTATCGGATTTGAACTTGCGAAAGAATTGGTAAGGCTTGGTAATACAGTAGCAATTACCGGCAGAGATCAGGGAAAGCTCGATCGCGCCAAGAAAACACTGCCTCAGGTAACGACTTACCGCAGTGATGTCAGCGATCCAAAAGCCATCGTGGCACTCTTTAAGCAAGTCACTACGGACTTTCCGAAATTGAATGTGCTTATAAACAACGCTGGGATCATGCGTTCAATAAACCTGCACAGCACTGAAGGCAGTTTGGAGCAAGTTACTGAAGAAATTGAAACCAACCTTAACGGCCCCATTCGAATGGTTAAGCAATTCTTGCCTCATCTAAAAACGCAGCCAGGGGCGGCGATTATGAACGTCACCTCCGGTCTAGCTTTTGTGCCGCTTCCCGTGTCGCCGGTGTATTGCGCCACCAAGGCGGGCCTGCATTCCTACACCCTTTCACTTCGCGTTCAACTTAAAGCGAGCGGAGTAAAGGTGTTTGAACTTGCGCCTCCAGCAACGCAGACGGAGCTTTTGGGATCATTCCACTCCGACGATATGAAGGGTATTTCAGTGATGAGCGTATCCGATATGGTTGCAGTAGCGATCAAGGGGATGCAGCAGGATCGGTTTGAAATCCGACCCGGTCAAAGCAACCAACTCAAAATGATGAGTCGAATAGCTCCCGAATAAAAAGTGCCCGTCGTATTTCAGGCCCAAAAAGAAGCGGTCATCTGTTCATTTCGCAGTTCGTGCTTCTTCCCGAAATATGACGGGCATCTTTTTTATTTGCAGTTGTCGTAGACCATCTTCAAGAGGTCGCTCGATGCTTTGCCGTCTCTCGAAAGTCTGTCGCTGGAGTCTCTTACTAGTAGCACTCTCTTGTATGATAGGAGTGTTCTTGCTGGGCCACCCGCTGTTCTAACCGCCCTATAAGCGTAAACCTCTTCGGAAGGCACTTGCCGGACAATATGCAATGCACTTCTCTCCGGCTCGACGGAAGCGTCTAGAATGAGCGAGTGCACCTTGTTTACGTCGATCTTTTTGCTGTTGCTTAAGATCTGACACGTTGAAATTTTACGGACCCCGTCTAATTCATCCAATCCACCTTCGATGCGCTCGAGCAGTACCTGCGGGGACGCAAATGAAGCCGCGGAAAGCGAAGTTAGGGCCAAAAGAAAAAAACTTTTCATAGGGAAGCCTCCAAATCCAGATGTAGCTCGCGCGTGCATGTCGCGAAAGGCACTTTGCGTCATTTTCGATTTGCAGATCGGTATTTACGCCGGTTGCGAAGTTGCCGGCCCCCCATTTTTCTAATACAACTCTTCGATGGCAATTCCCGTAGGTGCACCCAAGCCGGAGTGGCTAAAAATCCGGCCCCCGGGCGGCGAAAATTATATAAAAATCAAGGGCTTACTTAGAAAGCTCAAGCTCCACACCGTATGCGAAGAGGCCGCTTGTCCCAACGTTTCCGATTGCTGGGGCGGGGGAACTGCAACCGTAATGTTGATGGGCGACACCTGCACGCGCGGTTGCAAGTTCTGCCACGTAAAAACGGGCAATCCCAAAGGGGTTCTCGATTTAGACGAGCCGCAAAATGTTGCCAGCGCCATTGCTGAGCTAGCCCTCACCTACGTAGTTTTAACCTCGGTGGATCGAGACGATCTTCCCGATGGCGGCGCGGGCCATATTGCTCAAACTGTTGAGTTCATAAAGAGCAAGCGAGCCGAGACTCTGGTGGAAATATTAGTTCCGGATTTTCGGGGCGATTTAGCAGCGGTTCGACGAGTCGTCCAATCGGGTGCTGATGTATTTGCGCACAATATCGAAACCGTCGAACGCTTGCAGAAACCTGTGCGCGATGGCCGGTGCAGCTATCGCCAGTCGCTCGACGTGCTGGCCGCTGCCAAAGCAGAGAGACCCAGCGTCGTTACGAAGTCGTCGATCATGCTGGGCCTGGGCGAGACCAAAGAAGAAGTTTTCCAAGCCATGGATGATTTGCGGTCGGCAGGAGTTGAGATCTTGACCATCGGACAGTACCTGCGCCCATCTTCCTGGCACATTCCTGTGAACGAGTATATTCCGCCGGCGCTTTTCAAAGAGTACGAAACTATCGGGCTCGAAAAAGGCTTCTTGTGCGTGCCTTCTGGCCCCTTGGTTCGAAGCAGTTACAGAGCCGGTGAGAAATTCGTAGAAGGCTTGATTCGACGACAGAGGACGAATTGAAAAAGAAAACCACATCGAGTGCAAAGACAACAACGCGCGCAGTTTTGCGGGAAGACTGCTACCGGATCATGAATGAAGACGGATCCGTGGATTCAAAACGAGATCCGAAGATCTCCAAGGAACTCCTGCTTCGCATGTATCGTAACATGGTGCTCAACCGCATTTTTGATGAGCGCGGCATGATGTTGCAACGGCAAGGAAGAATAGGATTCTACCTACCGTCGTTTGGTCAGGAAGCGATTCAAGCGGGCACGGCAGCCGCTCTTGATCCGAAGGACTGGGCATTCACGAGTTACCGCGAACCCGGGGTGTTTCTTTATCGTGGCGCCTCGATGGTGAGCATGCTTTGCAATTTGTGGGGAAACTCAGGCGACACCTCGAAGGGCCGCCAAATGCCAGTGCACTATAGTTTTGCAAACCTTAAATTGTTTAGCATCTCTAGCCCCATCGCTACCCAATGTATCCAGGCGGTGGGGGCCTCTATGGCGGGGCGCTTGAGAAACACGGGAGAGGTTGCGATCACTTATATCGGCGATGGCGGAACTTCTGAGAGTGACTTTCATACCGCGCTTACCTTTGCGGGTGTTTACAAAGCACCCACAGTTTTTGTTTGTACAAATAACCAATACGCAATCTCGGTTCCTTTGAGTCGACAATGTGCGATGCCTCGATTGGTGGAAAAGGCCGCTGGCTACGGCATGCCCGGTGTTGCCGTCGATGGAAATGACATATTGGCGATGTACACAGCTACCGCTCAAGCGGTTGAGCGCGCCCGAAACGGAGAAGGGCCCAGTTTTATTGAGGCGGTGACACTGCGGATGGGACCGCACTCCTCCTCCGACGACCCAACCCGCTACCGAGACGAAGCACTATTCGATGCATGGAAAAAGCGCGATCCAATTGTGCGCTTCCGAAAGTATTTAGGGGATTTGGGTTTATGGAACGAAAAGAAAGAGTTGGCGTTACAGGAAGAGCTGAAAAGTGCAGTGGCGGCCGCCGTTGAAGAGGCCGAACCTATGGCTCCACCCTCTTTGGAAAGCGTTTTTCAAGACGTCTACGAACAGATGACTCCCCAGCTGAACCGACAGATGCAGGCGCTTGTGCGCGAGGGCGAGTTGCGGGGCAAGTTCGAAAACACCAGTGAAGCGTTTCCGCTGTAGGAGAGATCATGCCGAATTTGACCATAGTACAAGCTGTCCGAGATGCTCTTTATACAGAAATGTTGGCTGATGAACGGGTCGTTCTTATGGGCGAAGACGTTGGCCATAACGGCGGTGTGTTTCGCGCTACTGAAGGGCTGCATAAGGAGTTTGGCGATTCCCGAGTGATGGACACTCCGCTAAATGAAAGCGGCATCATCGGTATGGCCGTCGGAATGGCGGTAAACGGCTTGCGCCCGGTTCCCGAAATTCAGTTCATGGATTTTATTTACCCCGCGTTTGACGAAATCGTCAGCGAGGTAGCTAAGCTCAGGTATCGCTCAGGCGGAGGCTACACTTGTCCCCTTGTGATCCGCACCCCTTACGGAGGTGGAATTCGAGGCGGGCACTACCACTCACAGAGTGCTGAGGCCTATTTTTGCCACACTCCCGGATTGAAAGTCGTTGTGCCATCAAATGCCTACGACACAAAAGGGCTTTTGATTGCGGCCATTCGAGATCCAGACCCCGTATTATTCATGGAGCCCAAAAAGCTCTATCGTTCTGTGAAGGGGGAAGTGCCAGAGGGGGCCTATACTGTCGAGATTGGTAAGGCCAATGTGGTCCGCCCGGGGAAGGATGTCACATTGCTGGCCTGGGGAGCGATGGTCCCGGTATGTCTACAGGCAGCGGAGCTTTCTGCTCCTCGAGGAGCTGATTGTGAGGTAATAGACTTGCGAACTCTTGCACCGCTCGATGAGCAAACCATTTTGGATTCGGTGGCGAAGACCGGACGGGTGGTCATTGTGCATGAGGCCCCAAGGACTTGCGGTTTTGGTGCGGAGCTTTCGGCTCTCATTGCAGAGGAAGCAATTCTGCATTTGGAAGCGCCGATTGTCAGGGTTACGGGCTTTGATACCCCGTTTCCCTATACATTAGAACATGTTTATATGCCCGACGCTGAGCGCGTAGCTCTTGCCGTGGGAAAGGTTAAGAACTTTTAGTTACTAGGTGGGAATATGGAATTTAAATTACCCGATATTGGCGAAGGTGTTCACGAAGGCGAGATTACAAAGTGGCTGATTCAGCCCGGGCAGACTGTGAACGAAGATCAGCCCATGGTTGAAGTTATGACCGATAAAGCCACGGTGGAAATCCCCTCCCCCGTCACGGGCGTAGTGGAAAGCCTGCTCGCTAAGGAAGGCCAAACTGTTTTGGTCGGAGCGGTTATCTTGAAGATAACCGAAAAGGGAAAGGCTGCGCCTGCTCCCGTTTCCACGCCGGCACCCGCGCCCCAGGAGCCAGTTAAAGTTGCTCCCGCCGCGCCGTCTCGTGTAGCGGCCCCGGCTGCCGAAATTTCTTCTGCGCCAGAAGTACCGTTCCACGTTCTTGCCACTCCCGCAACGCGGAAGCTAGCCCGAGACCTTAGCGTGAGTCTCGGAGACTTACAGGGTTCAGGCCCCAAGGGCCGAGTAACGAAAGAAGACGTTCAGCTGGCCTACGAAGGGCAGCAAGCGGCTGCACCGCGGACATCTCACCCAGTACCGGCCAAGGTTGACTCGCAGGTTTCAAAGGCCTCTGTGCCGGCTTTGCAGGTGTCGGTGCCTCGAGGAGCATTGCAGAAAGTTCCTCTGCGCGGCATTCGCAAGAAAATTTCCGAAGCAATGTCGCTCTCCAAGCACAAGGCGGCGCATTTCACTTATGTGGAAGAAGTCGATGTCAGCGCAGTAGTTCAGATGAGAAAGGCAGCACTTCCAGAGGCAGAGAAGCGGGGTGTGAAACTCACCTTTCTCCCGTTCATCATGAAGGCGCTCATTCCAGCGCTTAAAGAATTTCCGTATTTGAATTCTTCCCTTGATGAACAAGCGCAAGAAATTGTGCTGAAAGGGGACTACAATTTCGGCGTCGCAACAGATACGCCGAACGGGCTAATGGTGCCCGTGATTAAAGCGGCCGACTCCAAGAGCATTTGGGAGCTAGCGGCCGAAATTACGGCGCTTTCGGATCGAGCGCGCAATGGAAAAAGCACGATGGACGACCTAAAAGGCGGAACCTTTACGTTGACCAACGCAGGTTCCATTGGCGGCGTTTTCACGACTCCGGTTATCAACTATCCCGAAGTCGCTATTTTGGGAGTGAATGCCATTCGTAAGCGCCCAATGGTCGTTGATGACGAAATTGTAATTCGCGATATGATGTTCCTCTCCATGTCGGTCGATCACCGTGTGGTGGATGGAGCGGATGCGGCCCGTTTTATGAATCGACTTATTTACTTTTTGTCTGAACCTTCACGATTGGTGTTTGCATGAAAAATTTTGACGCAATTGTTATTGGGGCTGGGCCTGGTGGTTATGTTTGCGCAATTCGCTTGGCGCAACTAGGAAAGAAAACCGCGGTCATAGACAAAGAATATTGGGGCGGGGTCTGCCTGAACGTAGGGTGCATTCCTTCTAAAGCGTTGATTTACGCGGGCAACCAGTTTCATAAAACCCAGCATGAGTATGCGGAAATGGGTTTGAAAGTAGGATCGGCATCTGTGGATCCTGTGAAATTGCAGGAGTGGAAAGGCGGAGTAGTTAAAAAACTCACGGGTGGCATTGGCCAGCTTTTCAAAGCCAATAAAGTGGAAATGTTTAAGGGCAGCGCAGTTTTCAAAGACGCCAAGACCCTTGAAGTGACGACGGAGTCCGGAAAAGAAACTCTTACCGCGCCGAATATCGTGATTGCTACCGGCGCCCGACCCGTCGAAGTGCCCATACTAAAATACAACGGCAAGAACATCGTAGATTCTACTGGTGCGTTGGACTTTAAAGAAATTCCGTCAAAGCTCGTTGTCGTTGGCGGCGGTATTATCGGTGTTGAAATCGGAACTGCCTACGCAAAGCTCGGAAGCGAAGTGACAATTCTTGAGGCCACCGGGCAGATTTTAGCCAGCGTGGATCAAGAGTTGGTTGCCGTAGTAGAGCGCAAAGCGCGCAAGCTGGGGATGAAGATTCTCACCAATACAAAAGCGATTGGCTTGAAAGAGACTGACACTGCCAGCGCGAAGTTGCTGCACCTGGATGTAGAAGGTCCAGGTCAAAAACGAGAAACTTTAGAGGCTTCCCATATTTTGGTGTCCGTGGGTCGTAAACCTAACTCCGATGGGCTTGGATTGGAAAAGCTAGGTTTGAAGCTAGATCCTCGGGGCAATATTCTGGTGAACAACGAAAGCAAAACCGGCGTGGCGGGCATTTACGCCGTCGGCGATGTGGCAGGAGCTCCACAGCTTGCGCACCGAGCGATGATGGACGGCTTGCTTGCTGCTGCATCTATAGCGGGAGAAAAATCGTTCAAGGACTACAAGTCGATGCCTTGGGCAGTTTTCTGTGATCCCGAGATTGCAGTTTGCGGTCTTACGGAAAAAGAGGCGACCGAAAAGGGCATTAAGTACAAAGTTGGAAAGTTTCCCTTTGTCGCGAACGGCCGCGCACTTTCAACCAACGAAACAGATGGGTTCATAAAAGTACTTGTAGCGGAACAGAACGAAACCATTTTGGGCGTACACATGGTAGGGCCCGAGGTTTCGAACCTCATCGCTGAGGCGAATTTGGCCGTCGAAATGGGCGCCTGCGCCGAGGACATCATTCGTACTGTGCACACGCATCCGACATTGCCGGAAGCATTCCCTGAAGCCGTAGAAGCCGCGGTCTTCATGCCAGTGCATATTTACAAGGCCCCGACAGGAGCAGCGCATGGCCGTTCCGCAGCCGCACCAAGCACTCGAGTCTGAGCGCCCTGTCCCCAGAGGGTTCCTTCTGGAAGATCTCGGACTAAGGGACTATGAACAGGCGTATCAAGAGCAGCAGCAGCTCGTGGCACGCTTGAAGCATTCGGATTCGCTCGATCGACTTTTGTTTGTTGAGCATCCGGAGGTCTACACTCTTGGGCGTCGATCGTCTCAACAGGAAACCGATACGGTCTTTCCGGTTGTGAGCGTGGAAAGAGGCGGGCAGGTAACCTACCACAACCCTGGCCAGCTAGTTTCGTACCCCATTCTCAAGCTTCAAGAGAATGAGCGCGATCTGCATAAGTACCTGCGCCGTTTAGAGCAGGTCCTAATCGACTTGCTATTGGATTTTGGTTTGAGAGCGGAGCGACGTCCTGGTGCCACGGGAGTTTGGATCGAGGGCAAAGAGAAAAAAATTGCGAGCATTGGCGTCGCAGTTTCCTCTTGGGTCACTTACCACGGGACTGCCTTAAATGTTTGCAACGATCTCAGCGGATTTGCAAAAATTCGCCCTTGCGGATTTCCAAGTGATGTAATGACGTCGATGGCGGTTGAGCTATCCCTCACCTGCCCCACTATGGAACAAGTGAAAGAAGCCTACCTCGCGCACTTTTGCCGAGTCTTTAGGCGAAGCCTTGTTATTTGAGCTTTGCCGGCGGAAGACTCATCCCTTTGCCGTAATCAGCAAGAGTTGCAGCGCACAGCTGTGCTGCAGTTGGAGTGGGGAAATAAGGAGCAGGAACTTGAGCCGCTCCCTCCCCGTCCCAGCTCGCAGTTTCGCGGGCCTCGGTAGGCAAGTCGTTACCAGACAAAACACTACCCACCATTTCTGAAATCCCGACAGGTTCAATATTGCGGATGAACGACTGCTGGGTGGTTTCGATCGGTGTAAGGACGGCTTCACCTAATGATGCAGCGAAAAGGTTCTTAGTGAGGCCGCGCCAGTCGTTTCGAGTGAGCTGTTGTCCTGTCCAGAAAGCATTTATAGCTTCGGAAGTCCAATTTTCGAAAACACGACCCACCAGAAATGCTTCAACTACCGCCGCTCCATGCGAGAGCGCCTTTTCGAAATCGTCCGCTGTCATTTTGAGTGGGGCTTGCGTTCGAGGAATAAGCTTTTGCAGGGTTTCCATCCGAGAATCGAGCGCCTCTTGAAGCTGTTTCAATTGCTCTTTGGCGCTATTGTGAATGGGCCCAAAGATGGGACTCGCACTGCTATGAGGGGCTTCGGCCGAGCCGTTTATTAAAAACGCAAGAGGGCCAAGTACTTCACGCGCTTTTTCGTACGGCAGGTTAATGATTTCGCGAGTTCGAATTTCCCAATAGTGCAGCTCTACTATTTCAAGTCGAGCTAATAAGGCAGCCATGGCAAGGTCTGGAGTAACCTTGAAGAAGTATCCATCAGTCACTCCATCGCCTTGAGTGCGGTGGAGAAAGAAACTGGGATCTTGTGCCGGAATGCGAGCACCGGCCAACCACAGCAAGCCGCGAACTGCCGCGTCCCGGAGTTTTTCCGCTCCCCATCGTGTTACCGCTACAGCAGCATGGCCCATAGCAAGTGCGGGGTTCCAAACCAGGGCTTTAGCGGCTCCACCTGCAGTTCTTGGTATTCCGTCGAAAGTGCTTCGACCCAGTATTTCGGAGAGAATAGGAAAAAGCCGATTTGTCGTACGATCCTTGCGAGCATCCGTGACTGAGGGACGTGGTGCATCGTAGTCATAAACTGTTGCATTAAATCCCAGTTCAAACAGAGCAGTAAGCGGGGCCCAAAGAGGAGCTGTTACGACGGCTGTCCCCGTTACAGCTGTGTTGACAGCGGTGGCACTTACTTGCAAAGAACTCAAAAGCAGAGGCTGAAACAACCGACGAATGAACCCGTGCCAAAAAGTATGTAAAGGAGCATAGAGCCTTTTGGGGATCATCCCGGTGTCTTCACGCTTTGCAAAATTTTCCATTACGTCGCGAATGTGCCGGTCGCCTGCCACTATCCTCGAGAAAAGAGTGCTCATTTTCTCGTTGCTATCGGCGACAATTTTTCCTGTATCCGGATCTACCATGTAAATAAATTCAAACGGCTGAAGGAGAAACAGCGACTTGATCCCCAGGGGACCTTCCACCCAATTCAGATAAGCTATGCCGTAGAGACCCAGCTTAAAAATCGAGGCGGTGCGAAGTGCGGCATTTTGTAAACGCCATAGAAAAGAATTCGTATAAACATCCGGAAGTTTTGTGTAAGCGTCGCCACTCCAAACTGTTTTTCCGTTTGCGTCAGTGCTGGATGTAACGATCCAGTTCTTTGCGCTCCATATGCGCAGTCCGTGTTCAAATTTCCTGGCAGGCACAGTTTCTTGTCCGAGTAGGCGGCGCATTTCCGCTTCTTCACCTCCGGCAATACCCCAGAGCCGATCCCATGCCGTGGTTGCTTCCCCCTTGAGGAAGTCTAGGTTTGCCACTAGCGCCTTTGCCTCGGCGTCCAGTCCCCGAGCACTCAGGGCAGCAGCGGCCCCAGAGTAGTGCTCCTCACGAATTTCTTGATAGAACCGTTTTGCATCCCCTTCTACCCAGTTTTCCAAATTTCGGCCAACACGCGATAGAATAGGACGTTCAGCGGCGTAGTGAGTCCTTCGTTGAGCGCGGTAGGTTTCTACACGACGGGCAATTTCTCGCTCAGCGTTTCGAACGATTGTTAGCGCTCGGGTGTGGCGCACCAACGCGGTAGCGAGTCGGGTATCCAATGCTTGAAGCTCGGGGCTGCTTTGAAGCAATTCGAAAAAAGCCTCCATTCGTCGCGCCTCGAGATTATTGGCAAATACCTGGGGGAACTCCTCCGCCGGAAGGCCTTCCGATTTCCCCTTGGCTGCAGCAGCTACTCTTTGATCTTGTTCAGTGGCCGTCCATTGAGCGTCAGCCTGTTGCCGAATGCTTTGAATTATCGGCAGGGCTTTTTCCAAAAGAGCTTCATTGCTTAAGATATCGTATTCGTCGCTCGTTTCGGATGCCACGGACGCGTGGGCTGCGTACTTTGCGCGAGCAGCCTCAACCAATTCATTGATCTGTTGTGCCGTGTAGCGGGGGTTATTTTCAGTAAGACCGGCGAGCAAACTCAGCGAGTTGCGTATTCCAAATAAGATATTTCGGATTCCACCCAATACACCCAAAAGTGAGTTACCCACCAAGGCTTCTGGCAGTTGCACTGTGATGTGGTCGAGAGCGCCTGCAAGACCTGCTTGGAAAGAAATCCGAATTTCCTTATTTCCCTTATGGACTAAAGAGGAGGTCACCTTCCAAACATCAAACTGGCGGGGGTTTTGGGGATCTTGGACTGAAAAAATCGATTCTTGTCGGAGTTGTTCCCATTGCCTTTCGGTTAGCGCACGACGATTGCCCGCTTCATCCAAAGCAAGACGTTTGACATGCCCTGCGGCGTCTACCGCCAATAGGGGAGCAAGCTCAATAATTTGCACGCCTGGCTCATACACTGGTCGAGGAAGCTCAACTTTGAAGTTTCCCCAGAGAAAAAGCTGGGCTTGCATGTAGGCAACAGCATCACTTAGGACCTTTTGGCCATCGGGGCTCAGCCTGGCGCGAACTTCTGGGGGAATTTGGATAATGAGTTTTACTTTCGTTGGCTCATCCGCCGGGGCTGCGAACACAACCGAGGTAAAAATAAGCGAGGTGAGCAGAGCCCCCAGAGAAAAACGTGTAAACATCAACCCTCCGTATCCAATGTAGAGGGGCCGTTATCGAACGCCTCGCAAGGAAGTTCAAGTATTGTTTATTGGTACTTCTCTAGGCTTTAAGCGTCGTTCCCAATCGCCTCTACTGGGCAGGCCGCCATAGCTTCAAGGCACTGGTTTTCTTCTTCTTCGTTCTCGGGCTGTTTGAAAACGACGTCGTGGTCGTTGGAGTCGGCTTCACGGAAGTTTTTTGGCGCACTTTCGCTGCACACACTACAAAGAATGCATTTTTTATCGACGTACCATTTCCCAGGGACGTTATCTTCGTAGCGCTCAGTCTTTTCCGCCATGGCCAGATTTATAACATCTCAAGCCCCGGGAGCCAATGGTGGAAGTCGCTTTCGTCGTAGAGATTAGTGAATATTCCAGGGGATTTCCCCGTATACCTCCGGCGGCACGCAGAGTGTGGATATTTCAGACACTCACTTACCGTTTGGGGCCTTTTGAAAAAGTGCTTAAATTTCTGCAGGGTACGAGGCTTTCTCAGGCGAAGTGCATAGTTTTCTGACACTCCTTTTTCGCGTGTACTTACGGTAGACACCCCACCGTATCGAAATTCTAAAGCTACCGGCCCCTGTGGCACGCCGGGTGCACTGTTTACCTTCGAACAGATTTATAAAAGGGGAAGTGCATGATGAAGCGCGGAACAAACCGGTGGATGCTCACATTGGCGGGTACAGTTTTTATAGGCCTTGCAACTACTGCAATGGCGGAACACTCAGGTCCTGGAGCCGATGCTGCGGGCACAGCCGTGCGACGCGATGCCGAGGGGCTAGCTGAGCTCGACGGAACCGCATACAAGGGACTGATCGAGAGTTTGCGCGCCAGTGATGAAAAGGAAATTAAAACAACTCGGACTAGAATTAACGCCGAGAAAGAGGAGTTCACGGTTAGCGCTGAGAGCGTAGGTAAGTTATATAAATGGGCTCAAGCCTATCGCAAGTTCCGATCTGACATTGAACTTTGCTCGGATAAAGAAAAAGACCCAATCGCGGGACGCCTAGCCGAACTTATGGATTCCTACGCGAAGTCCTTAAGATGGGCGCTTTTCAACAAAGATGAAAAGACCAAAAGCGAGGCCAAAGAGAATGAAATGGTTGCCCTCACCGTTCAGATCAAGCTTCTGCTTAATAAACGTGGTGAAAAACTCAATGATAAAAGTGAATTTGCGAACGATGGAGAAAAGAAAATCGCCACTTGGTTGGATTCCACTTTAGATTTCCTTTTTGGAAGCACCGACTCTGATAAAGAACGTCGCGCTGCTTTGAGCTGGGAAGCCCAGAAGACCGACGCAGCCTTCAAAAAAGAAGCGAAAAAGACTGTCGACGCTATTGCTAAAGGTAAAGAGGTTGATGCAGAGCAGATGTGCAAACTTGCGCCAGCTGAAAAACCTGCAGAGCCTAATGCTGCAGTCGCCGAAGCAAAGCCAGAGGAAAAACCGGCTAGCACGACGCCGGTCGCTCCGCCGGTTGGTAACGAACAAACGGTTGCCGATGGAGCAGCGACAGGTATTTCAGCTGCCGACTTAGAATCTCTGGAGTCACGTCTCGCCGCACGGCTAGCTAACTCCACAAGAAAAGCCGAAGACGAAGCGCGCATCGCGGCCGATAACTTGGTCCGTCAAGCGCAGGAAAAACAGCGTCTCGATGCCGAGCTAGCGCTTCAACAACAAAAGGGCGACGATCAGGTGGCCGCCGCTGCAATCAAAGCATTAGCGGCTCAGGCGCAGAACGCACAGCAAGTAGTGCCTCCGCCTTCCACACCGGTGATTTTGCCTCCACAGGAACAGCAGCAGCTGCCACAGATTCAGGCGCAGCCGTTCCAGCAGCAGGATCTTGGGCAACAGCAGCAGCCTATGCCCATGCCGATGATGCCTTATCCACAGATGCCGCAGCCAGTGCAGCCAGCGCCAGTTTACGCTCAAGGCCCTTCGCAGTTTGGGAACGGCCCCTTCATGCCTTACCAAAGCGGTTTGGGTTTACCTGGCACTGGAGTAAATTCTACGCAGGTAAATCCGGCACTTGCTAGCCAAATGGCGGTGAATCAGCTCTTGGCGATGGTGCGCAACCCACAGATGATGGGTCAGAACGGAATGTATGGCCAACAAGGGATGTACGGACAGCCAGGAATGTACGGACAGTCCGCTTACTCGCAAGGTCCGAATACAATGAGCGCTCGAATTGGGCTGTTTGGATCTTCCGTCCGAAGCTCGCAGCGCGGTTCGCTAAGTTCGATGGGTAGTTCAACGAATTCCCAAAACGGGCTGGCCATTGCTCCTGCAGGTCGGTCGGGTGGGCTACCAACCGCCGTTCGCCAAACCTACTAAGAGGATTGGCAAGCGTTAATCCATAGGGATCGAACGTTCTTCAAAATGTAACGCGTTCGCGGATACCTGATAAGCAGGTATCCGCGAATGTTCTAGAGCGACAAAGCGAGAAAGATTGGCTTCTTCTGCCACTTGGGTTCCGTCACCCAGTACAACGCAAGGTCCAATCGTACAGCGCGAAGCTACTGAGCAGTCTTTTCCCAAAATCACAGGCCCTTGAAAGTTCACGCCCGTCGGCAAGCTGGTTCCCATCGGCACCCAAACGCCAGGTTTTTTTTCCTCGTACTTGCCAAAAGTTTTCATAAATTCTCGAAGTGGCCCCTCGCCTGCTTGGAGGGCTTTGAGCAGCTTCATGGAGGTTGCCCACAGGGTGCGAAGTTCACCCGTATCGTACCAATAGGCGTTTTCCATAAAAAATCCAAACAGTCGCTGAGGCTTTTCTTTCATCAGTGCTGGGTACAGCACTTGATTGATTCCGCTGGGAGTTTCTTCGAGATACTTAAAGATCTCGTTTTCCAAAAGGTGGATGCCCGTAAATATTCCCGTGCGAACTGGCTCCTGGGTGGTAAGCAGGGGCAAGGAACAAAGGTGCCCTTCCCCATCGATTCCTACTTTAGAGTAAAACGCCTGAGCCTGGGCATTTTCCCAAAGCACCATTGAAGCTAAAGACTTCTTAGCTTCATGTTTTTCAATAAAGGGTTTTAGGTCCGCGTTGGTAATGAAGTCGCAATTGATGAGTGCAAGTGATTCGCCTTCGAAAAAACTTTCTGCTTTTTTTAGGCCGCCACCCGTTCCAAGTAAGAGGCTTTCGCTGGAATACTCGAGCCGCATTCCCCAGTCTTTGCCATTGCCTAAATAATCTTGGATGAGCGTGGGCAAGTGATGCAGATTCAAAATTACATCGTCAATGCCGCTGCGCTTGAGCAGAAAAAGTCCGTAAAGCACATTGGCAACATTCAAAACTGGTACGAGTGGTTTAGGGAGTTTCTGAGTCAGCGGTAAAAGACGCGTTCCAAGGCCGGCCGCGAGCAGCATTCCTTTTTTCATGTCCCGATCCTCTTTGCGCAAGAAATCCATTCGTCCAGAGGTAGCTCTGGTAGCTCGGAGCCTAGCTTGGTTTTTAAATCACGTGCGGACAACAGCGCTGGCAGCAGATAGGGAAAGTGGGTTTTCTTTCCGTAGCGGGTGAAAAACGAGGCAAAAGAACCCGCTGCTTTCACTAAACGCTGAAACGCGGACTGCTCCATGCGGGGAACAATTCCATCCCAGTCGATCTGTTTAGAGAGCGGGAATTTCCCAAGTGCTTCGCGATACCCGCCGAGTAGCTGGGTTCGTTCGGTGGGAGAAACCGGCACGTAGGGATCGAAAAACAAGCTCGCTAAGTCGTATTCAATGGGGCCGAGTCGGGCGTCTTGAAAGTCGATAAGCTTGAGCTGGTCTTGGTACACAAGCAAATTGCGCGTGTGGTAGTCGCGGTGACTAAAAGCCATGGGAGTAAAACGGCCTAGCGCGCCGCAGAATTCTTTAACGCTAGTCAACACGCTAGCACTGGGGGTTTGCGCCTTAAAGAGCCCGTCGTTCAAGTGGGTAAAGGTGAATTGAAACTCCTCAAAATACTTTTGTTGATCAAAGCGCCGTTGGGATGCTGGCAAAGTTGCAAGCACGGGATACGTCGAGCCATGAAGGTGCGCCAAAAGCCGAGTGGCTCTTTCTAGCCACTTTAGTCGCTTATCCGGTTCCGCCAATATCCGCGTTTGCAGAAGTTCATCCCCCAAATCTTGCATCAGTAGAACGCCGAGTTTTTCATCGACCGCAAAGAACTGGGGTACCGGAACTTGGCACGCCGCAAGATACGCTTGATGCGCGGGGTAGTCTTTGCTTAATGTCCAATTGGGTTCACTAAGTAATACAAAAGTTTTTTGGGGAATCTCGATTCTGTAAAACGGACGAGGCGAACCATCCCCTGCAAGAGGAGTAACGTGGAATTGGGTGGATAGTCGCTCTTTGGCTAGCCAGCCGGAGAGCCAAGCGCAGAGCGGTTCTGCCAGGATAGTCACCGGAGAGGCCATGAGTAGCTATAGGATAACCAGAATATCCAGTATTTTCAAGTGTTTAAATGGGTTTTAGTGTTGTAATAAAAAAACCGATATTACATACTGAAAGCACCCCAGTTCATACGTCTTAGAGCCAAAGTGCAAATCACGAAAACTCAAAAACTCGCAAACGCGCTCGTGTCCCCCTTGGGGATGGTCGTGTTCTGCGCACTTTCGGTGGCAACAGCCCTTGTTTTAAAAACTCCAGATCCCAAGCCCGCACTAGAAACGGTTGGGGCGCCTCAGGCTGTTCAGATTGCTTCCGAAACGGCCTGGCAAAATGAAATCCTCGAAAGCGCCAGGCGCCCCACACCAGAAGCCGCAGAAACGGCGCCGGCCCCGGTCACTTTGCCTCCCAGTGCGGTAGTGGAAGCTCCGCGGCCCTTGGCAAAGCGACACGTCCAAAAGAATCGTCGCGCGGTTCTTGCCCGAGCAAAAGCGCAGATCGAATTTAATAGGTACCTTGAAAGTGAATTGGCTGTTGAGTCCGCCGATGAATCCATGGCGATCAATGCTGAGCAACCAGAGCTCCTAGCTTTGGGTAGCGCCCTTGAGGAACCCTCCTTGGCCGGTGGAAGCTTCGATGCCAAAACTCAGGAAACTCAAGTAGACGTTCAGCTAGCTCTGGACTTGCCCCCACTAGAGCAGGTTCCGGTACTAGAAACCGCCGGAGTATTAGAGAAAAACGATTTTGCACAGATTCGCTCAGAGCTCTCCAGCCTCTCCGAACCACAATTCTACTCACACAAGTTTATTGAAGCGCCTCGTCCTCGAACTAAGGCGAAAAAGCCTTCAGCCCGAGTTATTTCCTCTCGCAAGGCTCCAGCCCAAATTGATGTAGCGGAAGTGGTGGACGCCACCATATCAATGAAGGCACCAGAAGTGGTAGACGCCACCACACCAATGAAGGCACCAGAAGAGGCCAACCCAGCCCCCTCGAGCGCTCCATCAATTCCTTTTATGCGTCTTCCAGATGCCGAGAGCGATCCGATTCAGGCGATACGTTCTAGTCGTGTGGCATCTTTGGACCCCAGCTTATCGAGCAGCAATTCGGTTGCAGAGCCAGATCCAACTCCTTCGAATTCTCCCACTGCGCTTTCAGCCGAAGACTCGGCACTATTGCAAGCGAAGTTGGCTTCCATTCTACCGGTGTCGGCGAAGGAAGTCAGAGTAGTCACGGATACTCAGGAAAATGAACGAGTGTTCGACACCGATTTATTTGGACGCGTAGTCGTTGGAGCAAAACTCAAACAATGGCTGAAGGCAGAGCGAGCCCACATCGAGCTATATCTCCAGCCCTTACACACGCGCGACCCACAACAAACTCGGTACTTATCATTTGCCTACCCGCAAGAATCCTTTCGGGATGAAGCCAAAGCTCTTCGGGGACGCTATGAACTTGTTGCTGGAATCTTCAGGCCTTCAGATCTTGATAGTCCCTATGCCGAGATTCGATACCCACAAGAAATCAATGCCGATACCGCACGCCAGCATTTGAAATTCCATCTAGATACCGACACTAAGGGCTTCTCTGTTCTTACTAGGTCTGGTGGGGAACGCCGGAACTCTCAGGTATTTCTTTCGTTTTTCAAAGGGGCACAGGGAAATTACGAAACTCCTGCCGCTATACCTTTTGCTGAAGTAAAGGTGATTGGCTTTCCGGAATTTGGTGTTCTGCATGCCGATAAAAACGGAGATCTCGTTTTGCCTCCCGTTCCGAACTATTCGCAGCTTGCGGTAGAGGTGCGGGCTAAGGGCTACTATCGAACTTTTCGCACCATCCCCATTTTTGCGGGAGATGTGCACCAGCCTATTTATCTGGGGACAAAGAGCCAACTCATGACGTTGGCCAAGCAGTTGGCTGGGGTCTCGCAGTTAGAGGCTTTGGCGCAAGTTTTGGGGAGAGTTTTTGATCCGGCCTCGCGCAATCCTTTGGAGAACGAGCGAGTAGAGTTGGTAGATCACGCGCCCTCCCGCGGCTCTTACTTTCGTTTTTTCTCAGATTCTCTGCTTGCACACGTCACCACTATGACGGGATTTTTTAGCTACTTTAACGTGGCTTCTGCTTTTCGTTATCTGGAAAGGCCCGACTCGAACAAGCGCACCTTGCGCGTGAACGTACGTCCTTCAAGCGCTTACTACGTGGAGTTAGGCCGGGGTGGAATGCGCGCTCTCCGGGGACGGTTAGTAGACCCCAATGGCTCTGTCCCAGTGGCGGGTGCCAAGATCCAATTAGTGGGCGATTCCGCTTTTGAAACCCTAAGCGATGCAGACGGAAAATTCAGTATCCCAGGAATAGATTTCCCCAGTGGGATGATTGCCGTGGATGTATCGGCTCCCAATTATCGACTGACGCGCCATACGATTCCTTGGAACCCTCGGCAAACCGACTCGGAAAAGGATCTATTCATGGTTCGAGATCGGTTCATTGAAGAAAGTATTGCCTCGTCGCAATCTGCTTCAGTGGGGCCTAACCCCGAGAAGTTCGGAAGCGCGGAAAACACAGGCAATATCGTCGCCGGAACCTATCACAAGCTATTTGAGCAAAACGAAGGGTGCATCTCGGTGGAGTTGTGGTCGGTAGATCAACAGCAGGTCATGCCAAGTGAGCACGGTCCTTTTCCGTTTCGTGGGTCGACACAAGGCCCGTTGTGCCTAACCAAGGATCGCCCCGGATTTAATTTTCTAAACTTGCCCCCTGGCGAGTACATGCTGAAGTGGAAAAATAAAGAAGGCCAAACTCTGGGCGCTCAAATTGATCACGTAGGAATGGGGCGCGACTCGGTGGCGGTAAACTAGTATTGCGGAAATAAAGCGTTTCTAGCGCGAGGATCTCGGCGCAACAAAAAACTGCGCAGGACGTTGAAAGGCCAACTCAGACGATGCTTCGTTAGTTTTCTGCAGTGGGAAAATTTCCTTCTTATAAGCTTCTACTAGATTCGCTGAAAGAAATTGCGCGTAGAAGTTCTTGCCAGCAAAACCCAACCCACCCGTATCTTCAGCTTCCAGAATTTTGCCAATGCTGTTCGTGTGGTACTTCAATGTAAGACGTTGCAGACGTCCCACTCCTGAGTTGTAAGCGGTGACCGTCGTGCTCCAATCGGGCAAGAGGCTTCTAAAAATAATAAGCATGCGAGCTGCAGCGCGAGTTTGAATCAGAGGATCCGCCCAGACACTTTCTCGCGAAGCTCCAATGAATTGCTTCGCGGTTTCCGGCATGAGCTGCCAAATTCCACAGGCGCCAACTTTCGAAAGAGCACGAGAATTAAAAGACGACTCCACAAAAGGAATGCGGGCCAGCTCTACCGGCAAGTCAAAACTCTTTAGGCTGTTCTCAATTGTCGGCAGCAGATCTTTAGAGCGTTCCAGCGCAAGTAGGAATTCATCTCGCTGTCCAGTTTGGGAGCGAATCGATTCAATTCTTGAATCCGCGGTTGTTGCATCAGCGATCCCGCTTTGTACCAAGAAGGCGTTGAGTTCTTGTTTTTCTTTCGGAGTGAGCTTTTGCGTAACGGAAGGGGAGCCTGCTTCTTTGATGCGCCCCTTAAGCTCCTTGATAATCTGGGTTTCAAGCCTGCTAGCTTGGGTCAGTGCCTGAGCCTTGGATTCCGCTGCCAAGAAAACAGGGGTGAAATCAGCGTAGCCATAAACAATCGAAGGATTATTTCTATCGTGAAACACGCGCATGCTGCTCGTGTATTGGCTGTGTACCCGCATCCAGAATAAAACGCGCTCTCGAAGCTCTTGTGGGACTTGAAACTCGGGGCTCAAGTGCCTATCGGGATCAGAAAGAAAGCGGCGCAAAGAATTTTCTGTCAGCGACCAAGCTTCGGGGGCTTTTCGGCTAAAGGGGTTAAGCCAGGTTTCTTGTGTAGGTGCGGTCCATGCGGGATGAAAGTAGTCCCAAGCCGAAGCGCTGAGTGATGGAGTGGCAGTTAGATTGGTGTTGGCGGCGGTATCTGCAGCCACGGGCTGCCAGGATGCCTTACGTACGGCCCAGTTCAATGCAACGGCAAATAGGCAAAGAACTACAAAGTAAAAGGCGGCTTTCGGTTTGCGGCAATACATAAGAAGGGTTTCTAGACGATTGCTTGGCATGATGGGCCGGCGGTTTTTCAATGCGGTTCTGCGCTTCACTTTCTCACCCTCTAGTTGTTAGCCAGAACGCCGAAAATTGGCACTTTCGGAGCACTCCCGCAGGCTGCCGTTGGCAGTCTGGGGGCTAACGTCGAGCAGGACTAGAGCAAGGCGCATGCCACGGGAATACTGTTAGTGCTAGGCGCGGTTGCAATCCAGCTGAGGCCACCACTCGCCGGCACCTGCGACTACCTATCGAATGGTCCGCCACGAGACTTTTAATTTCTATTTGTTTTCCTCCCGCTCGGCTCGCGGAAGACGCCTGCCAGAGCTCACACTCTGTTTTTGAGGAGCCGTCGAGTTAAGCGGCGGCGATGGGAGCTAGTTCGTACTTGCGGAGTTCGGCCATTGCCCTTCGGTACCCAATGCTCACTACGTTCTCTAGAGTCGATGCATCTAGGGTGAAGTGATCGCCGAAAAACATATCGTTGTCTTTGGCCTCGGGGTGAATAAACACGTAGTGGAGGCTTTCTTTGAAATCAAGTTTGTCCTGCAACCGAGCGCTGAGTTCGTTCAGATCGGCCTCGGGATATTGGCGCTCTCGGAAAAAATCCTTCACTGTTTTTAGTGCGAGCATTTTATTTTCGTGCGACTTGCGTGCGCCATACACTTTTTGTTCTATTGCTTGATAAACGGTTTGAATAATGACAGCTGCTATTCCGTAGTTGAACAACGAGCCGGTTTCTTCCTTGAAGTGGTACGGTTGGTGAGTGTAGGAGCAAATCAATAAGTCGCAGCCGTTCTCTTTTGCCACATGAGTAGAAAGCGTCTCACGTATCTCTCCATCGATGTAGTAACGCTTCCGACCATTAGAATGTTCAATCGGATAAGGTGCGTAAATAGGTGGCAGAGACATCGAAGCAGCCACTGCGTCCGAAATGGGCGCGCTGGAAGAGTATTGAGAATAGCTATCGAAAATTTTACCGGTTCCGTAGCGTCCGAAGATTACCTTACGTGAATGATCGAGCTGAGTGCCAACGATGAAAAGATCGGCCTTTAGCTCATGAAAACTATCTGTCGGAAGAACATTCTTCTTCAGGTAGGCAGCAAGCCCACGCGTGGAAAAAAATCCTGGGATTCGCAAGTTTTTCAGAAATAGGGATTCAATGGTTCGCCCAAATAGGGGCGATGCTCGAAGGCTCTTTACCACCTGCGCGGGTCCGAGCCAGTGGATTGCAAGCATATCGCGATAGGTGATTTTCGGCAGCTTTGGATGATTTCCTGGGACTTTTAGTTCAGCATCTTTGGCAAATGAATTGATGATCGATTCAATGCTCACACCTGCACCCAGCAAGGTGGTGATGAGCGCGCCCGCGCTTGAACCTACGTAGGTAGCAATTTCTTGTGGTTGGTACGCAGGTCTAGGAAATGGAACAGAGTTTACCGGAGTCGTGGTCTCGGACTTTCCACCAATAAAACTAAAGCCCTTGTCCTGAAGAGCGAGGCACACCCCAATATGGAACGCTGCGGCTTTTGTGGCTCCGCCGCTGCACACCAAACCGGTTTTTGTGAATTCAATCCGCTTCTTGAACTTGTTTCGGGAGTTCACTCGGTACCCCTAGGAGAATGACTTCGCATTCTAAGTGGACTTGGAACTGCGCATGGACCCTATCTTTAATGATACCAATGAGCGCCAAAATGTCCCGCGCTTTAGCGTTTCCCTTGTTTAATATGAAATTGGCGTGTTTCTCGGAGATTTCGGCGTCGCCAATTCTCATTCCCTTCAAGCCAGCGCGTTCAATGAGTCTTCCAGCGGCGGGTCCTTCCGGCGGATTTTTGAAAGTTGAGCCGCAACTTGGAAAGTCGAGGGGCTGTTTCAAGGCGCGTTCCGCAATAATGCGGTCCACTTCAAGCCGCTGAGCACTTTTGTTCCCAGGACTTAGCTGAAACACCATGGATACAACTAAAGAATCCCCGACGGCCGTCTCACGGTAGCCGAAGTATAAGTCGCTTCTTTTCACATCGCGCAAGCCGCGTTGAAAATCAAAAAGGCGCAGTTCTGTAAGAATGTCTGCGTAACACCCGTACTTCGTGCCGGCATTCATATAGATTCCGCCACCCAAAGTTCCAGGGACGCCGGCGCTAAACTCCAAACCTTTTAGCTCGTGTTCAATCGCCCAGTCCAATAGTGCAGGTTTCCCAACGCCAGCTCCACATCGAATAGAATGGGGCTGAGTTGAAATAAGTTCAATTTGCCGAAAGGCACGAGCTAGCGAAACGACCACACCACGAAGGCCTTCATCGGCAACCAGTAGGTTAGTTCCCGATCCAATGATGGTTACGGGAAGATCGAACCGGTTGCACAAATCTGCAAGGGCCACGAGGTGGTTTTCATCTTGGGGGAAAACTAGAATATCCGCAGGTCCGCCGATTCGATAGGCAACGTGCGGGGCAATGGGAGAGTCGAAAACGACAGATTCGCCAAACGCTTCTTTGAATGCTTCACGGGCTACTGCGCTGGCCAACCCCTTGCCAGACCGAGCCTCAAAAGAGCTTTTGGTAGACATTGGGCAAGTCTCCGGCACCGAGAGTTAAAATGACATCGCCAGCAGAACTTTCCTTCAGCCAGTGTTGTACGCCTTGTAATCCGCCTTCAGCTTTGTGCACCGGAATATTCTGGTGCTTCGAAAGTGCTTCAGCAAACGTGCTTCCTGATATTCCTTCGATAGGGCTCTCACCGGCCGCGTAAACATCGGTAACCGAAACGGCATCACAGTGAGCGAAGCACTGAGTGAATGAATCCCAGAGGTCAGAGAGTCGAGTGTAGCGATGAGGTTGAAATACTACTCTAATTCGAGCCTTCGGAAATCGCTCTCGCGCAGCAGCGAGTGTGGCTGAAATTTCCGTTGGGTGGTGGGCGTAGTCGTCGTAAAAAAGAACACCGCGAATTTCTCCACGGCGCTGGAATCTTCTCGCAACACCGCGGTAGGTCGCAAGCGCTTGCGCCACATTCTTTCTTTCGACTCCGAGCTCATCTCCCACTGCCAGGGCGGCCACTGCATTCAAGGCATTGTGTTTTCCCGGCACCTGTAGGGAAAGCTTTAGCGAGTCACCGCCTATGTGTACTTCAAAGCTCGAGCCGTTTTCAGTCGGGCAATAATTTCGGATTTGGTAAGCGTTGTGCTGCTCAAATCCATAGCTGCGTTTGCGCCGGGTGATTTGGCTCTGCAGCCGTTTCAAGAAAGGGTCGTCGCCGCAGTAGATGGTTAAACCATAAAAAGGGACCTTGTTCGCAAACACCACAAACGCTTTTTCTAGTGCGTCCATGGAACCATAGTGCTCAAGGTGTTCGCGATCGAGGTTGGTAATAACAGCAATGGAGGGACTAAGGCGATTGAAAGAACCATCGCTTTCATCAGCCTCGACCACCATAAATTCGCCTTGGCCAAGTCGGGCGTTTGTACCACCAAAGTTGTCGACTCGTCCGCCCACTACGACAGTGGGATCAAGGCCCGCATGTGCCAGCGCCACCCCTGTCATGGAGGTTGTGGTGGTTTTTCCATGAGCGCCCGCGACGGCAATGCCGTACTTGATGCGCATAAGCTCGGCCAGCATTTCTCCGCGAGTGATACAAAGAACATCGTTTTTTCTGGCCGTGGAAAGCTCCGGGTTGTCCGCCTGAACCGCAGACGAGTACACCACAAGTTCCGCCCCCTTTACGTGGAGCGGATCGTGTCCTTGGAAAACACGCACGCCCAACGATTCTAGAGCGCGCACGGACTCGCCCTGACCTAAATCGGAGCCGGTCACGGTGTAGCCGTTCTGAATAAGCAAACGGCCTAGGCCACTCATGCCGATACCACCTATACCAATCAGGTGGATGTGCTTGATTTTATTGTACATACCTAAGCTTTTTCCCTAAGAGCGCCTTCGATCTGGTCGCAGATGGTAGCAATTGCTGGCGGGCGCCGCAATGCGGAAAAACTTTCGGCCATTTTCGCAAGCGATTCCCTCTTAAAAACCTGGTCCCACGCTGCCTGGAACCGCTCTTTGAACCCTTCTCCCTGCTCTACCACCACACCTGCTCCGTTTCTCTCCAGCCAACGGGCATTGTCGGTTTGGTCGTTCTGGCCCTGACGTGGGAATGGAACCAGAATGCACGGGCGGCCCACCTGCACCAACTCGGAGACGGTTACAGCTCCAGAACGTGACACCACTACGGTGGCTTCTGCCATTGCGCTCACCATGTCGGTGATAAAAGCATGAGCTGTTGCTCGACCAGGGCGAAGAGTCTTGTACGCCGATTGAGTGGGGCCTTCGTCTGATACACCCGTTTGGTGCACTATTTTCAGATTTGGAGGGAATCGATCTAGAGATTGAAGGATTACCTGGTTGATTGCCTTTGCGCCCTGGCTTCCGCCCAAAACTAGCAACGTCATTCCCTCTGCGTTGTAAGCGGGTATGGGCCCAAAAAACTCTTTTCTTATGGGATTGCCAGTGACGACTACCTTATCGTTTGCAAAATAGCGTGCCGCTTCGGGAAAACCCAAAAAGATCTTTCGACTGATCCGGCCCAAAAAACGATTGGCAATTCCTACTGAAACGTTCTGTTCCTGTAAGAAAACGGGTTTGCGTAGAAGAAAAGCAGCAACACACACGGGAACAGAAATGTAGCCCCCGACACCCACTACAGCTTCAATCTTTTCACGCCGTAGCAAGCGAAGCGACCAAATCACGGCCGCGAAAAGTTCGAAGAAAGTTCGAAAGAGTCGAGTGAGTTTCTGGTTTTTAACCGGCCCAGTTTTTACAGCTAAAAAGCGAACGCCTTTTTCTGGGGCCAGTTTTGCCTCAAGGCCTCGGTTTGAACCAACGTAGAGCATTTCGTGTCCACGCGCTTTGAGCTCTTCGGCAATGGCGAGGGCCGGAAACACATGTCCGCCAGTGCCTCCTCCCGTAATGACGATTCTTTTTTTCATGATTTCAAGTTTGGGTTCGTGGAGGAAGGATGGCCGATTGCCGAATGATGTTCAATAGGATTCCCATGGCGAAAAGGTTTACCAGTAGAGCGCTACGTCCCCAGGAAATGAACGGAAGCGGAAGGCCTTTCACGGGAAGTAGTCCCGTGACTCCTCCAAGGTTTACCGATATTTGCAACATCAGCGCCAAGGCAATGCCAAACCCAAGCAAGCGCCCCATGGTGTCCGGTGCGCCAAGTGCGGCCTTGAAGAGTAGGTAAGCGAAAGCGGCAAAAAGTAGAAGCAAAGCAACGGATCCCACAAATCCGAGCTCTTCGCCCACTAGCGCAAAAATAAAATCGGTGTGCACCTCAGGCAGGAAGAATAGTTTGCTATTTCCATTGCCCAATCCAACGCCCAAAAGCTTGCCCCAGTGAAATGAAATAAAAGACTGAATGGTCTGAAATCCTGCCCCTTGAGGATCTTCCCAAGGGTTCAAAAATGCAAAAACCCGTCGTCTGCGGTACTCGGAGTGCATCATCGTGAAAGCAAATATTCCAATGGCGCTGCCAAGTAGAGTGTACAGATAGCCGGGCCGAAGGCCCGATATAAACAGCATTCCCAGGATCACGGCCGATACCAATACGGTAGTTCCCATGTCGGGTTGGCGAAGTATCATGGCAAGCAATATGCCGACGGGCGCAAGGTGCAAGAGCCACTGTTTTGGTGTGAGTGGAGCTGACCGGGTGAGCAAACGAGCGAAGTAAAGAGTGACGCTTATTTTCGCAAGCTCGCTGGGCTGAAAGGCAAGCCAAGGGGTTTTTATCCACCGACTCGCGCCCTGCGCGGTGTGTCCAAAACTTGAGAACAGGGTCATTGCTATAAGCCCAATTTGGACAGCCAAGATAGGTTGAGCCAGCTTTGTCCAAAACTGGTAGCGAATTCGAGAAACGATAAAGAGAACCACCAATCCCACCGCGACTGCCGCGGAGTGGCGACTGAAGTAGTAAAACTCCGAACCATACCTATCTAAGCCAAGAACCCCTGTGGCACTAAACAGCATTACCTCACCGATAAGCAGAAAAAGCACGATGAGGGAAAACACTTTTTTGTAGAGCGGTGAGGGAGTCATCCTTCTATTGTGTCATTGAGGTCGAACCGACGCAAATTGGGGAGGAATGTTGGGTATAAGGCCGTTCTGACGTTAGTCGAGACGACCGTCTAGGGCAGCGTTGGCCAGCTTGTCCGCTTCTTTGTTCTCTTCTCTTGGAATGTGTACAAATCGCACGCTAGTAAAGGCGGGTAGTACCGCTTTCGCTCTTTGGAAGAGAGTAAGAATGTGGGGAGTCTTTACTTTGTATTGGCCGCTCAACTGCCTAACCAAAAGTTGAGAGTCACTTTTTACGGTAACGTCCGATGCCTTCAGTTCTTTGCAATGTTCTAGGCCTTGTATCAAGCCTTCGTATTCTGCGACATTGTTCGTGGTCGAGCCAATAGTTCGGCCGACCTTAACGACAATGTCCCCGTCTTCGCCGTAAATCACATAGCCAAACGAGCTGGGTCCGGGGTTCCCTCGGCTGGCACCATCGCAAAAGAGGGTAAATTTACCGGCCATTTTAGTCCAAAACGGCTTCCAGTTTATCCGCGGTAGCAGGCGCCGTCGGCGCGACTATCAGCATTCGTCCGCAGTTCGTGCAGCGATGCATGGCGGTTCTGCCCAGGACCTCGTTGTAAACCTGGGCTCGCACCTGCACATTGCATCCTAGGCATCGGCCTTTGTCTGCGATGGCCACGGGAACTTTCCCAGTGGCGACCGAGCGGTGGTACAAAACCGCCACGGCGGGATCGAGCTTGGCAGACTTTTCTTTTCTAGCTCCTAGGAGCACTTCTAACTCACTTACGAGTTTTGCGTGTTCATCAGTAAGCTTCTTTTTTTCCACCAAGAGAGCGGCTTCTTCTATTTTGAAAGCGGCTTCAATAGTGGCCAAAGATTTTTTCTGTTCTTCGAGCCCTGAAATGAGCTGAAGGACTTTATCTTCCAGCGAGCCCTTTGCTACTTTTTGATTCTGGTTCTCTTTGAGCGCTGCTTGGTAAGCGTCATTGGTTTTTACTTCCATCAACTTGCCTTCGGCTTTAAACAAAGAGTCCTCTTTGTCTTTCAGCTCGCGCTCCGTCGCCCGGAGAGTCTTTTCTGCGGTAGCGAACTGAGCTTTGGCCTGGTCCAAGTCTTTGCGCTTAAGTAGGATGGCGTCGTCTTGAAGAGCGATTTCGGCGGGCATTTTCTGTACGTCCCGCTGAACCCGCTGGATGGTTTCTTCTAAGGATTTTAACTCGATCAAACTTTGGTACTGCAAGTCTAGAGGTGAGGCCATGGCCTTACGTAGCCGGTTACGAGCGTTTTGTCCAAAGAATAGGAAGAACCAGTGGCTGCTTGCCTCTAATAGCGCCTGAGAAAGATTCGCAGTTCAGCTGGGGCCACCGCCCGCCGGCACCTGCGACTACCTATCGAATGGTCCGCCACGAGACTTTTAATTTCTTTTTGTTTTGCTCCCGCTCGGCTCGCGGAAGACGGCTTATAACTTTGATGAGATAGCTGCCCGCTCGACGCCCATTCGGTAGCTAGTCTCCGGTGCCGGCGGGCGGTGGCCCCAGCTGAATTGCGAATCTTTACTAATGTAGGAAGCGTGAGCCGCGGGAGTTTTGGCGGGTGGCTCTGCTGGATTCTTTTTTTGCTGTCCACATGCCGGATTCGCGTTCCTCGTAGGTGACGCCGTCTTTCACTACGGTTCGACTTGAGTTGCAGCTGCTTACGGCAAAGCATGACAGGAAGGCAATAAGGAGAATTCTCATGGCAAACCTATCGACTGAAAAATGGAAAATATTGAGCTGGTTGTAGCGCGCCGCATTGCGACTGAGGGTCAGAATGGCGAATTTAAAAAATGGGCCCACCTGGACTTGAACCAGGGACCTATCGGTTATGAGCCGACTGCTCTAACCAACTGAGCTATGGGCCCGCAAAAAGAGAAGCCAATTAGTTCTCTATAAAGGCTTTTAGGCGCTTGCTGCGGCTCGGGTGCCGTAGTTTGCGAAGGGCCTTGGCTTCAATTTGACGAATACGCTCACGCGTAACGTTGAAGTCCTGCCCTACCTCTTCCAAAGTGTGATCCGAGCTTTCGCCAATTCCAAAGCGCATTCGGAGCACTTTCTCTTCACGAGGCGTCAAGGTTGCGAGCACTTTTCGGGTTTGCTCCGAAAGGTTCACATTGGTGACAGCATCGGAAGGCGAAATCATCGCTTTGTCCTCGATGAAGTCTCCAAGGTGAGAGTCTTCATCTTCCCCAATGGGGGTTTCAAGCGAGATAGGTTCTTTTGCAATCTTCAGAACCTTCCGCACCTTATCCACAGGCATTTCCATCTTTTCGGCGATTTCCTCAGGGGTCGGTTCTCTTCCGAGCTCCTGTACGAGGTACCGCGAAGTGCGAATGAGCTTATTAATAGTCTCAATCATGTGCACAGGGATGCGGATGGTGCGGGCCTGATCCGCAATAGCGCGGGTAATGGCCTGCCGAATCCACCAAGTTGCGTAGGTGGAGAACTTATATCCGCGGCGGTATTCAAACTTGTCGACCGCTTTCATTAGGCCAATATTGCCTTCCTGAATAAGGTCCAAGAACTGTAAGCCACGGTTCGTATACTTTTTGGCAATTGAAACAACGAGACGCAAGTTCGCTTCTACTAGCTCGGCCTTCGCAGCTTCAGACTTGCCTTCACCCGCCAAAATGGCTTCGTACATGTCCTTTAGCTCGCGGGCGCGAAGGTTCGTCTCAACTTCAACGGCAGCGATTCTTTTGTTTACTTCGCCGATATTGAAATCGATTTCCATCAGGCCGGCATAGTCTACGCCGTACCGGACTTTCATTTGCTCTTCGAATTTCTTGTTCTTTTTTGCGTCTTTGATGTGCTTACGTAGCTTACCGACGCCGTCGACGTTTACGCGACGGAAGAGCATATTGATTTCGCGTTCAGCGTCTTCAATTCGCCCAACCTGTTGCTTAAACTTCGCTACAATCTTGTTGATCGTCTTGCGGTTGAAGTTAATTTCTTGGAAGGTCTCAACGATTTTTCGACGGTTGTCTGCTAGCTTTTCGCGCAGTTTTTTGCGCTCAGCCACATTCTGGCCAACCTTTAGGAGCTTTTGTTCCACTCCATGAAGGATTTTTTCAAAGTTGTGAACGAGTTTCATCCCGTCCAAAATACGTTCCCTGCACTCGGCTTCGTTTAGGCCTTGTTGCATTTGGCCGGGTTGACCTGGGCCACCCGGAACGCCGCCTGCGGGAGCAGCTGCTGCTGCCTCTTCGCCATCTTCTTCAGTGGGCTCGGCCCCCTCGGCAACAGGTGCGGCATTTTCTTCGTCAGGGTTTTCGGAGTCGGTTTCGCCGCCACGAACTACGTCGCGGGCGCGAAGCTTGCCTTTTTCGATCTTGTCCCCAATCGCTAGGAATTCCTTGATTCCCATCGACGAGTTCAAGATGACGTCAAGAACCTCGGCCTCCCCTTCCTCAATGCGCTTAGCGATTTCGATTTCGCCTTCGCGAGTGAGCAAAGCGACGGACCCCATTTTCTTGAGGTACAAGCGTACGGGGTCTAGCCCGCGGCTTAAAGAATCGTCGTCTTCGGCAGCTTCCGCTGGAGCCGATGCGGCCTTGCCAGATTTTCCGGCACCGCCAGTGGCTTTTACATCTTTTTCGCTTTCAACGACTTCGATGTCAGCGTCTTCGATCATCGCCATGACTTCATCGAGTTCTTCCGACTCGGTGACATCTTCAGGGAGGGCTTCATTGATTTCCTCATATGTGAGGAAACCTTTTTCTTTCCCTGTGGTGATCAGTTTCAGTAGCTCTTTTTTCTTATCGACCTTTGGCGGCATTGTTCAGTATCCCTCGAGGAGAAGAAGACAAACCCAAGCATATAACACACGCTAGAATAGCCAGCAATCCCGTATTGCCAAGCGTTTGATCAATAAAATGCGATATTTTCTCTCTTCAATACTCGTGCCAACTTTGTTTCTATGTGGCGCGCAATTCTCTTAATTGGTTGAGGAGTCTTTGCTGTTCTTCAGCGTCCCCCATTCGGGCGGTAAGTTTAATCTGCGCCGAAAGGGATCGGATTTCATGTTCCTTACGTCGTTGCTGCATTCTTTGAACCAAGGCCTGGAAGTCCTCGGTGCCCCGACCCGATGACGGGGCTTCCTCAAATAGCCCAGCTGAGGCTACGGAAACCAATTCCGCATCCGCTCCGGAATGAAGCAGCACGCCGAGTTTTTCTCGGAATTCAAGCAAGTTGACGCTTTCACAAAGGCTTTCAAGCCACTTCTTTATTTCAGGTTCCATCACTCCGCCCACCCATTCTGCTTTCGGGGTGGTCAGTAATAACTGTGGAGACTGCATACAGGCCTCAAAGAATTGGATATCAATCCTATTGAGCGATCTCCCTTTTTGCGTGACGCGTTGGGCGATTGGCTGGCCAGAACTAGACTTAGCTGAGTTTGCTTCCGGTCCCGCAGTTCTCTTTGCCGCGGCCTCCGCAATCTCAGTCAATATGGGAAGGGACACCCCTAGCACGAGGCAGATGTCGTTCCAAAGAACAGCGCGGTCCGGTAGGCGCCGGCTCGCAATGAGCAAAGGTGTCAGTTCAGTGAGTGTTTGCGTAACGTCGCTTTCGGAAAGCGGCCCTCTTTGGGCTATTTCCTTCAATAGCTTGGTTACCTGGCGTGGGGCACTTGCACAGAGTTGGTAAAACTTTTCCGCGCCCTCTTTTTGTACAAACTCATCGGGGTCGAGGCCTTCGGGTAGAGAAAGGTCCTTAGCAAAAAAACCATTAGCGAGAAAAAGATGGACCGAGCGGTGCCAGGCTTCTTTGCCGGCGTTGTCTGGATCAAATACCGTAACGGCTCGGCGCGTGAGAGATTTAAGCTCGGTACAGTGCTCTTCGGTGAGGGCAGTGCCCATGGTGGCAATGGCGTTTGACACGCCAGCTTGGTAGAGGCCCACTACGTCCATATAGCCTTCAACTAAAATTCCTTCCCCTAGTTGCCGAATCCCGCGCTGACTTTCGAAAAGCCCGTACAATAGTCGGCGCTTTGAAAAAATAGTGGATTCTGAAGAGTTTAGGTACTTCGGTTGGTCTCCTTCTTTCAGCGCTCTTGCGCCAAAACCGACGACAAGACCGTCACGATTGCGAATGGGAAACATGAGTCGTTCTCGGAATCGATCGTATCCGCCGTTTTCAGACTCTGCTCTTTCGACTACCAGTCCCGCTTGTACGAGTTCTGGAAAAGTAAATTTACGTTGCAACATGAGTCGCAAAAGCGTGTTCCAGCCTCGTGGGGCGACGCCGATTTGAAATCGCTCAAGAGTTTCTTTTTTGATGCCGCGTTGCTCAATGTACTCACGGGCAAAGGCGTAGTCGGGGACTTCCATTAGGAGATAGTGGAAGTACTTGCTAGCCCATTCTAAAGCCGCAAGCTGTCTTGGCGCCGACTCAATTGCGCTGGGAGCTCTCGCGCCCCGTTGGATTTGCTCGAGTGTGACCCCAGTGCGTTCTGCCAGCTTTTGAACGGCCTCAGGAAAGTTGAGGCCTTCCATACCCATTAAAAAGGTAAAGACGTTGCCACCCTTTTGGCACCCAAAGCATCGGAAAACTTGTTTTACCGGATGGACGTAGAAAGAAGGGCTCTTTTCAGAATGGAAGGGACAAAGTCCTTGATAGGCCTGCCCGCTCTTCTTGAGCTGAACGTATTCGCCGACCAGGTCGACTATATTCATTCGCTCACGTATGTGAGCCAGTGTGGCCTCAGAAAACAACGTTTACCCTTTCGATTGAGCTCGCGGAGCCCATAATGGCTTGTCTCTGCGGGGGCAGCAAGCACTGGTGCGTATAAAATAGATCAAAAGGGGAAAGGCTATTTGCCCTGGAGCTTAGTGCGGGCTAGTTCGTTTACGAGTTTTCCATCGGCACGGCCAGCGGCTTTAGCTAAAACCGCTTTCATAACCAGTCCGATGTCAGCAGGTTTGGAGGCGCCTGTCTCGGAAATCGCGGCTACCACCAAGGCTTCCACTTCAGACGAGGAAAGCTGCTGAGGAAGGTAAACCTTCAAAAGAGCCACTTCCTGCTCTTCTTTCTCCGCCAATTCTGGCCGAGCGGCTTTATTGAACGCTTCAATGGAATCGGCACGCTGTTTGAGCATGCTCTGAATAACTTTATGGATCTCGGAGTCGTCTAGCGGCGAACGCTTATCGATCTCTCGCTTCTTGACTTCGGAAATGAGCATTCGCAGCGTACCCACCTTGAGTGGTTGCTGCGACTTCATCGCTTCCTTCATATCATTCTGAAGCTGGGTTTTGAGATCCATGCAGAGACGTTACCGTCGGTCCTGCCGTTTGAGGGCGCGTTTGCGAGCAGCTATCGATTTTTTCTTCCGACGAACGGAAGGCTTCTCGTAGAACTCACGTCGACGCACTTCAGAAAGGATTCCCGCCTTTTCGCACTGCTTTTTAAAGCGGCGAAGGGCGCTGTCATATGGCTCGTTATCTTTTACTCGAAGTCCGGGCAAACTCTTCTCCCTAGAGCGGCTGATATTAGTAACGCCGCGTTTAAATCGTCAAGCAGGAATTGCATATTCCTTGCGCCTTTCAGAGGATCGCCATCGCGTCCCCATAACTAAAGAAGCGATACCGCGCTTCAATAGCTTGCCGATACGCGCTTTGAGCGTTCGGCGTGCCCATAAAAGCACAGACTAAGATGAAGAGCGAGGACTGAGGTAGATGAAAGTTCGTAATTAGGCCATCGACTTGGGAAAAGCGGTATCCAGGCTTGATAAACAGACAGGTCTCCCCTTGCAACGCCCCCCCGGCAGCGGATTCTAGCGCTCTGAGTGAAGTGGTTCCCACCGCAATAACCCGGCGGCCTTCTTGGCGAGCGAGCCGAAGTCGTTTGGCGACTTCGGGAGCAATCCGATAGGTTTCACTATGAAGTGTTTCGGCCGAGGGTTCTACCGGCGAAAAAGTTCCGTAGCCGATGTCTAGGCAAATATTTTCAAAGATCACCCCTTTGTCTTTAAGTGTCTTCAAAAGCTCAGGAGTGAAATGGAGACCCGCCGTGGGTGCGGCAACCGAACTCGGCGTCTCGGCGTAAACGGTTTGGTAGGTGGCGCTATCGGATTGAACGGCCTCTCTCTTTAGATACGGCGGCAGAGGGACTTCTCCGGTGCGGTCCAGCCAAGCGAGCCAAGCCTCGGAATCTTGGGTCTTAAAACTGATTTCAAATTGGCGAGAGTCGGTTTGGCTTCGGATCACAAGGCCAGTTTCGCCACCCTCAAACTTGAGGTCGCTTCCAATGTCCGCAATTTGGCGGCCCGGACGCACTAAACAGCGCCAGCGATGCATGCCTTCCAAGGGACTCAGCAACAAAACCTCAAAACTACGTCCCGATTCGTTTAGCGCACGCAGGCGAGCCTTGAGCACTTTGGTGGTGTTGAGCACCAGGACATCGCCTGGCTGCAGGTAGCTTGGAAGATCACGAAACAGTCGATGTTCTAACGATCCATTTCGAGGGTGCGTTACAAGTAGGCGGGAGCTGTCACGTGGTGACACGGGAAACTTGGCTATTTGCTCCTGTGGGAGATCAAAATCGTATTCGCCAAGATCCAGCATTCTACTTCTTTTGGGCGCTTAGGTACTCATCGTACGATTTTTGGTGATCCACAATTCCACGGGGCGTGATTTCAATTACCCGGTTCGCGACGGTTTGGTTGAATTGGTGATCTTGGGTAGCAAAAAGCACGGTACCAGGAAAGCGAATCAAGCCATTATTCACCGCCGTAATGGATTCCAAGTCGAGATGGTTGGTTGGCTCATCCAAAATCAGAACGTTGGCTCCGGTGAGCATCATGCGGGCTAACATGCACCGCACGCGCTCTCCCCCGCTTAGTACATTGACCTTCTTTAGGGCTTCTTCGCCGGAGAACAAAACACGCCCCAGAAAGCCACGCAAAAAAGTTTCGGACTTGTCTTCTGAAAACTGTCGCAGCCAATCGATGAGGCTCAAATCGGATTGTGAAAAATACTGGGCATTGTCTTTTGGGAAATACGATTGGGAAGTAGTGATGCCCCAGGTGAATTCTCCCGAGTCGGGCTTGAGTTCTCCTGCTAAAATTTTGAACAAAGTTGAACGTGCGATATCGTTATCGCCAACAAAGGCAACTTTGTTGCCCTTCTTAATTTCAAAGCTTACGTCGTTGAGTACCTTCTCACCGTCGATAGTCTTTGAAACATGTTGGACTCTTAAAAGCTGGTCTCCTGCTTCGCGATCGGGCTTAAACCCGACAAACGGGTACCGCCGAGTGGATGGCTTGATATCGTCAAGCGTCAGCTTCTCAAGAAGTTTCTTGCGTGAAGTGGCCTGACGAGACTTTGATGCATTGGCGCTAAAGCGAGCGATGAAAGTTTTCAGTTCGGCTGCTTTTTCTTCGGCGCGCCGGTGTTTCTCCGTTGCCATTCTGAGGGCCAATTGGGTCGACTCGTACCAAAAGTCATAGTTCCCAGTGAAGAGCTGGATTTTGCCAAAGTCGATGTCCACCATGTGGGTACAAACTTGATTCAAGAAGTGGCGATCATGTGAAACCACGAGGACCGTCTTTTCATAATCGGCCAAAAATTCCTCGAGCCACTGAATTGCCTGAATGTCGAGATGGTTGGTGGGCTCATCAAGGAGCAAAATGTCGGGCTCGCCAAACAAAGCTTGAGCGATGAGGACCTTCACCTTCTCGCCACCGCTTAACTCGCGCATCTTTTTTTCGTGCAACTCGTTGGGAATTCCTATTCCCGCAAGGAGAATTCCGGCATTCGAGTCAGCTTCCCACCCGTTCAGGTCACCAAAGCGCTCCTCGAGATCGGCAAGTCTGTCACCCTCGGCGTCAGTCATATCGTCCTTGGCATAAAGGACTTCTTTTTCCTGAATGATCGACCAGAGCTCGGGCTGGCCCATGATGACAGTTTTTAAAACTTCTATGTCGTCGTAAGCGTAGTGATCCTGCTTAAGGTAGGCCAGTCGTTCCCCTGGGGTAATGGTGATGCTACCTGAATCAGGCGCTATCATTCCCGCAAGGATTTTAAGGAAAGTCGACTTCCCTGCGCCGTTCGCGCCAATGACCCCGTAGGTATTGCCGGGAACAAACTTAAGGCTGACTTCTTCGAAGAGGCGGCGGCCTCCGTAACTTAGGCTGACGTTTTCTGTGCTTATCATGTGTTTTTCGAGGCTGGGACATACCACAATTCTGGCGGTGAGGCGAATACCTAACGTTGAACGAATAGGCCGGGGCCTTCTTTTTTGAGGGAATGCAGTGGGTAGTAGTGGGCTAGAATTTTATCAAACGGCACACCCTTGTCGGCCAGGTACTTAGCACCCCATTGGCACATGCCGACCCCGTGCCCAGCGCCCACCCCTTCTGCTTGAACTTGGTGGGAACCAGGGGTCACGGAAAAAGTGCTGCTCTTAACTGTGGAGTAGCCCAAGAGACGCCGTAGGTTATCGGCTGAAAATCGGCGAGTTTCCTCTCCGTTTGAAACCTCAACATCGTAGACTCGCCCAGATTCCGAACGCCTGATAGGAACCACCCCTGCTTGCGCGCTGGGAGCCAAACCCAGTTTTCTTAGAAACTCTGCCGGGGTCCAGCTTGCGAGCCATCGAAATGGAAACCGTCGACAATACGCACAGGGGACTCGCAACCCCGGTGATTGATCTCGATTCCAAACGCCTTCCGCAGTCACAGTCTCCCCTCCGCAACGGGAGTGGTAGTGCGCGAGGGCTGGTTTGCCAGACTGAGCAAGGTAAAGGCCCACGGTTTCTTTCACCGCATTCCAAGTTCGAGGGCTTTCGCTTCGAACGCCAAAGTAAACCTGATCTTCTGTGGTGCGTTCTAAATCATACAGTGAATGTTTTGGGTGCGCGTGTCGGTAGATGGCGTAGCTTCGTGCCGCCACCGCCTGTGCTTTAAGCGCCTCCAAATTCCAGCTGGCGCTCATTTCGCCCCCGACAGTACTAGCGAGATAGGCTTCTACGGGCAAGGTGTTGACCACGTAGAGCTCTCCGCGGCTTTGCTCTACCAGGACTCTTCCGCGAAATAGTTCACCTTCCCATTCAAGTCCGGGTTTGTCGTACGGCCAAAGTAGTTCAATAGACTGGGCCGCGATGGGGCGATAGGGAATACGAACCAGTTGAATCCGAGAATTTTCCAAGCGGGAAAAATGTAATACCCCAGAGGACAGCGGGGCTTTTTTAACCACTCCATCAATTCGAACAAAGGCTAGCTGGGTGTTCTTGAAGCTCTGCGGTTCTGGGGACCGTTGTAGTAGCACCCGCATCGCTATGTTAGAATTATCTGAGGCTTTTGCCTCTTTTGTTTCCTCATTCTTTGCCCAAATCAATGCGGCGCAGAAGCATATCGGAAATACACATTTAATTCGGTTTTTGAGTTTCATCTTCTTGTTCAGTGGATGGAAAACTAGTTCGGGAGATAATTCATTCTATCATGAGGCACCTTCTTTTTACTTTTGCGTGGGCGGTCCTGTCTTGTTCCACATTTGCCGCATTCGATGCCAGCATGTTTGAGTTGCGGCCGAAACTGGGGGATGAAACCCAAGAGCAACGGACAACGTCGGTGAATTGGCCCGGAGAGTCTAAGCGAAATCCGACGAAGCCTGCAGTGAGTGCGCCCATTGAGAATGCCCTCGCAAAGGCGACACCCCCACCGAAAACCTTTAAAGTGATGGTCGATATTGGCCACGGCGGACACGATAATGGAGCGCCGGGGCACTTCGGCACCATCGAAAAAGAAATTTGCTTAAGAATTGGCATGACTGCAAAAGGGCGCTTGGAGCGAGCGGCCAAGCTCGCAGACTTTCCTATCGAAGTACGCTTAAGCCGAGATAGCGATCGGTTTATCCCTTTGAGAGAACGAGCCAGAGAGGCAAATCATTGGGGGGCCGATTTATTTGTCAGCATTCACGCAAATTCTTCGCCGGTGGCCAAAGCCAAAGGGTTCGAAGTCTACTTTTTGTCGAATGAAGCCACTGATGCCGAGGCGACCCGAGTGGCTAAACAAGAAAACATGGAAGGCCCAGCACAACCATTATCTAATGGGGTGCTTTCCATTCTTTCTGATTTGCAAACTAACACCCACATACTGGAGAGCTCGCGTTTTGCGGAAGCAGTGTATGCCGCTTTATCTGAACGGTTGCGACCGAACGGAAAAGGCGTGCGACAAGCTCCGTTTTCAGTTTTGTCTGGCACACAAATGCCGGCACTTCTTATCGAAGTTGGCTACCTTACCAATGAACAAGAGGCCGAATTGCTAACGAAAAAAGCCTATCAAAATCGTATCGCATCCAGCTTGGCCGATGGTGTGCTCGACTTTGCTTTAAGGCTTCGGCGTCTTAGTCGTCTAAGCTCCATGCGCTTGCCTGGTCGGTATCGATCCTAATCAAAGCCACGTATTTATTTCCCCGTTAAAAGCTGTTACATCGAACGGCGAATGTCGTATCGATCGGCTTTTACAATTGTACTTTTGCTTTTGCTTCTTTCATCAGGATCGCTCAAAGGGGCGGAGTTTTGCTTTGAGGCGCTATCTGAGGCATCAGACGGACTTGTTGCGACTATTTCCGATAAAGAGCACCAGTTGCAGCGTCTTGAAAGGGTGCAAGAGGATTGGGGGATTAATGACCCCACGGAGCTTTCCGGTATTTCCGAAGCGGTTTCTGCCCCCGGTTCGCAATCCATCATGTTCCACCTTCTCGATCCCCTCGATCACTCTGTGCTGCCCCGAATGGCAAGCTCGCTCCTTGGTGCAACCCCGGAATTCAAAAAAGGAACAGTCCCCTTTAGCGTAGCGATCCGCATCTACGCGAATGTGTTTTGTGCCTCTACGGGTGTCTTTGCAGCCTTGGAATACCAACGAACCGATTCAGTGCTTGCCCTTATGGTAGCTGCCGCGATGGGCGGCTGGGTGCTTGCATCATTCGAGGGGCTTCCCTCTCTTTGGGAGCAGGAGCGCAGATACGAAATCGAATGCGATTCGAATCGGGTGGATCATTTTCTTAATAAGATGAACGGCGTGGCCCGGCTTGGGATGTTCGATCGCTTGCCCCCACCTTTGCACAACGGTTTCCCCGGTCATAGTTTTTCCATCCGTCTGCAGGATCCGAATTCGGGTAGGAGTTGGAGCATTTTTGTTGCCTACCGAGGATTGCCAAACCGCTCTTTAGAAACTCTCATCACACAGGTCTTCTACTAAGTAAGAGGAAGTGCTAGAAGAAATACGATGACACGTACCGATGGGCGCCGTCCCGATGAATTGCGGCCAGTTAAAATTACACCTAACTTTCTCGTGGCTCCGGCAGGCTCTTGTCTGATTGAGTTTGGCGGAACTCGTGTGGTTTGTAGTGCCACATTGGAGAATTCGGTGCCCCCTTTCCTTAAGGGCCAGGGGCGTGGATGGCTGTCTGCTGAGTATTCAATGTTGCCGGGCAGCTCGAGCCAGAGAATTTCTCGTGAACGATCGAAAGTCGGAGGCCGCACTCAGGAGATTCAACGCCTCATTGGACGTTCGCTGCGTAGCTGTGTGGACTTTGCTCCATTAGGAGAGCGATCGATTCTTATCGATTGCGACGTCTTGGATGCCGACGGCGGAACTCGCACTGCTTCTATTACGGGCGCCTACGTGGCCGTGGGTTTAGCGCTTAAGAAACTATCGAAAGAAAACCCTCAATTTAGTCGGGCTTTGAAGTGTGCGGTTGCCGCCGTTTCGGTGGGAATTGTCGACGGAGTGCCTGTGCTTGATTTGAATTACGTTGAGGACAAGGACGCGGGCGTTGACATGAACATTGTCATGACTTCTGCGAATCAATTTATTGAGGTTCAGGGTACCGCAGAGGGGGCTCCGTTTGATCGGGCACAAATGAATGCTTTAGTAGATGTCGCAGGCGTGGGTTTGCAAAAGCTTTTTGAAATCCAGCGCCAAGCCCTTAACGCGTGATTTTGCTAGGAACTACAAATCCGGGCAAGATCGCCGAACTTCGCCAAATTCTAGGCGATAAGTTTCAAGTAGTCGGTCTTGCCGATCTCCCCTCCCCCGCTCCTGAAGTGATCGAAGATGGCGGATCGTATCGAGCCAACGCCCTGAAAAAGGCCATTGCCTACCATGCCCACTCGCGATTGCCGGTCATTGCCGATGACTCAGGACTTGAAGTCGACTTGCTTCAGGGACGTCCCGGGGTGGAATCGGCGTACTATGGGGGTTTGGATCTGAGCTGGCCCCAGCGCTGGGCTTGCTTGCACGCGGAGCTTTCCCCGTTTCCGACGAGCCAGTGGACTGCCCGATTTCGTTGCGTGATTTGTTATTTTGATGGAGTCACACCTGCCCAGTATTTCGAGGCGGTGGCCCCAGGCCGAATACTCCCCGAGCCTCGAGGAAGCAAAGGGTTTGGTTATGACCCCATTCTCTTTAGTGAAGAATTGGGGATGTCGTTTGCCGAAGCAACTGCCGAAGCTAAAAACCAGGTGAGCCACCGTGCAAAAGCGTTGAAACTCTTGCGTGACTGGCTTGACCGACGTCCTTCGCGCGGCTAAGTTCCTTACTCGTCTTTTTGCCGACACTTCATGCCCAGGTAGCTCAGTCGGTAGAGCAGAGGATTGAAAATCCTCGTGTCGGCGGTTCGATTCCGTCCCTGGGCACTTTCGCCGCTCCTGGCCGCACTCTTTGTCGCCACTCCGCCTCGTCGCTACCGCGTACGGGAAGTACGCGTCCGCTCCTCGTTGTCGCGCTCCTCAATTGACGCCAAGTTCGGCGAAAGTGCCATGCGCCTTTGTAGAAAGGGGGATTGGGTTCATCCGGAGGATGAAAATGGTTGAGCCGGCCATCGGAAATTGGTACCAGGTTTTCCGATGTTTAAAGCAAAGGTACTTACTGCATTTTTTCCCCTATTGCTGCTTCTCGCACCCTCGTTTGCGAAGGCCGAGGACGAGTCTGCATTTGAGGGGCGAGATGCGGGTTTGCCGAAGCATCTTACGCATTTAGCAGATTTGGTCTTGTTTCAAGGGGGCAGCGAAAATCTTGCTCAGGTGAATGCTTTCTCTTCGATACTGAGCGAGCTTATTGGGCAGGCCAATAAAGGCCAGATGGATCTTGTGGCTGAGAAGATCGACGGTTCTCCGGCCATTGTCTTTGGGTACGATGCAAACGGAGTTCCGTTTGTAGCTTACAAGGGGGACGTTACTCCTCCCCCTGTGCGGGGAAAGCCTCGGGACGCTCGATTCCAAAAGTTGGTGAAGTCGGGAGCTGACGCCATGGCGTTCTTTCGGGATTCCCCCCAGCTCAGCGCTATTTACGTTTCGTTGGCGACGGTTCTCTTGCCACGGCTACGGAAGCAGTCCGCCAAGGAATATGCAGGGTACGTATTTCAGGGCGACCTACTTTTTTCTGATCTTGCGCTACGTCGCCAGATTCATGAAACAGGGGTGACGCTTTCGCCCAATGCATTTTCTTACGAGGTACCCAACGATCACCCCCTATTCCGTCCAATTACCCGAGCGAAAGTGGGCATCGCCCTGCATAGCATTGGAAGACGGGTGATCGGAGACCATGGGATGGTTCACTACGAACCAATTGCCGATAAAGAGGAAGGCATACGCTTGGTAGAAGGCTTTGCTTCTGTGCTTCAAGCAAAACCGGTTTTTGTCGTCACGCCCTGGCGGCGAGATGTAACGCTGAAGAATACCGTGCCGGATAACTTGGCGGAGAGTTTCCAGAAACGTGTGGCTGCGATTAAAAACAAGCTCGCCGGACTAAGCGATCAGTTTCGGGAAGTATGGCGAGAGCGCTACCAGAGCGAGTTTTCCGTCTATTTTAATTCCGCACTTTATCCAGGAGGAGACGGAGGCATATACCGACGGGCCGAAGCACAAGAAGTCTTCAATCTTTCTACCGTCACCGATGGCTTTATGGCCTGGGCTGCTGGGAGGAAAGGAAAAGAAGAAGTTGCGGATTCTCTTGCGCAGGATCTGAAAATTTATGGCAGCGAATTTGAAGATCTCCTTTCAGCGTACCATGAAGCCAATTGCTTGATACACGCGCTGCTTCCCCACATGAAAGAGGGTTTTCAATCTGCGCTAGGCGGCGGAGAAACCGAAGGGCTTGTCATTCACCGCGAGGGAGTTGCAGTAAAGTTAATAGATAGACTCAGTTTTACCCGCAAGAATTTTGCCCCGAAAACGCGATCGCGCTCCGAACGCGAGTTTCTTCTCTATCCGGTTCCGCTGAATCAATGGCGTCCAGACGCTATATTTATAGTTATGAAAGGTCAGCCGTTTCACGCTGGCCACATAAAAATGATTGAATGGGTGGCTTCCCAGGCAAATGGACGAGAGGTTTTCGTTATTGCGTCAGATGTTGAGCCTCGGCCGGAAGTCGCCACCTGGCAAGGCGCGAGGGCCAGTGATGTTGGCGCCGCAAATACCGTGGAAGAATTTCGCAATGCGGTTTTTTATCGTCCCTTCAGCAATAAACTGAGGGCAAAAATGTTAGAGCTTAGCTTGGGGCGCCGAGTTTCCTTTTACTTTCTGCATACGGGAATATTTTCCTCGTGGCTGAAATTGGTACACGATCTCAATATGCCGGGGAAAGTCTACCGAGCCATTGGTGAGAAAGAAGGGGAACGCTTTGGCCACGAGTTTTCAACTCTTGCTCCGCATGTGGAGCCACTATATGTCCCGATGCAATTTGGCGGTATCAGCGGGACTGATTTGCGTAGCGCGATTTCTTCCCTCTTGGATGGAAGCCAATCCGAGGCCGCGCGGCAACAAGCCACCCACATACTCGACCAGGGGCTTTCTGCTGTCCCGGTAGAGGTGCGCAGCTCTATTTGCCGCCAGCTTTTGGCGGAGTACGGCGGGTTGGTGAGCACCATCCCGGTGATTTATCCCCCGAAGACAACCACCCGACCCTCAAAAAAGCGGTAAACAAAATAAAATGTAGGGCTTAGGCCCCAGTTCTCGCGGGGTGCGATTTGCGCCGTGCTGCGTTGTTGGCGCTTAGGCTTGTTTGCTAGTGGCTCATTGGCTTGGTACAATGAGGACTCGTAAAGTTATTTTTCTGTTTAGTTTTCGTTTTCCCTTAAAACTTATAAACGGCGTCGCTTTTTGGCGCATTGGAGCAGCAATGAAGCACCGTCTTTGTTTACTGTCCGCCGCCTTTGTAGTTTTTGCACCGCTTTCCGCCTTGGATTCAATGATTCTTAACGGAACAAAAGTGAAAACGGGAACCTATTTAGAGGTAGTCAAAATACTCACCGGCTCCAGCCAATGCACTGCGACCATTGTGGGTCCCAGTACTATCATTACAGCAGCCCATTGTGCTGCCACCGGGGAGACGTCTCATTTTGACTATAAAGGAAGGTCCTACAAAGCAAAAATAACTAGGATCGATGGCTATCCAGCAAAGGACTTGGATGTCGCAGTGGGTGTGACCTCCGATAAAATCGTCGATGCGGTGCCTATGACTATCGGCGGCGCAGCCACAAAGGGACTTGCCGTTTCCATGTTGGGCTATGGTTGCACCGAAATACCGGACGATCAAAAAGATCCCATTCCGGGGACCCCTGACGAGGGAGACGACGATGGGGGGTGGCCATGGCCGTGGCCCTGGACGTCGACAGCGGGAACTACCGACGAGCTAATGCGAGGAGAAACCTCCGTGTCTGGTTTCGATAACTACGACATGGTTCTTACAAAGATTGGCGGCGGAGCGGTTTGCTTTGGAGATTCCGGTGGACCGTCCATTGTGGAAACCAAAGGGTCGACGTTGATTTTGGGAATTAACTCCAAAGGCAATATCAAGGATGTTAGCCTCGGGTTTCGACTAGACATCGCGGAGAGCCAAGCTTTCCTCAAGAAGTTCGCAAAAGATCAGGGTGTCGATATTTGTGGAATAAACAAAACGTGCACTAAGACAACGCCTTAGTTAACTGGTCCGGAGAAATTCACCAGAAGGAATTTCTCCGGACCAATCTGCAAACCTTACCGACAAATCAGGGCCCATCGTCGTCATCAACATCGCTGTCGGAGTCGTAGTAGCCGCCGTAGTCATAGGGCGGTCTTTCGTAGGAAGTCTTGATGAGCTTCAATGGGAGTGGAACTGGCTCGTAATTTTCCTTGGACATCTCGCAGGGATTATATCGGATGATGTAAAACCCGGTCGCCTCTTCCTTTTCATGGACCAAATCTACCCATTCCCGTCGTTGGAAATGCCAGCACTGGAATTTCTTTCCATCAATACCTTCCGAGTCGGCTACCTCACGATAGGGGTAAGTAGGCTCTCCAAAGGCATCAAAGGTTTCTTCTGATTTCGAATCGGGGATTTTTTGAACCGGAGCACTCTTGTGCAAGACGGTTGTGTTTGGATTGGCTCTGGGAAGCTCGGAGCGAGGGGCTTCTTCAAAGCTCGCTCTGCTTCGATCCCCAACGCCGATATCTGGATTGCCAAAAGAGAAAGGGGACCAAGCTAGCTTGCTGTAGTCGGCTTCTCGTCGAAAACGTGATTCGACGAGGTAAGCTGGATCTGCGATGGAATATTTTTCGGCGGTGAGTTTGAGTGCTTGGTTCGCTAGATCGACCAAGTTGTCCGCCTCGAATTTAAACAGTTCTACGACGGCCCAAAGTTCCGCGTCGACAATGCGAAGCAAGCGCGCCTTGAGCGCGTCTTCCAACGGGCCATACAGAACGCGGCCTTTATTGGTGACCGCCGTTTCGATTCCTACCAGATGCCACTTACCCTCTTTTTGTACTAAGTAGCCCGGCAAAATATGACCCGATTCGTAAATCGCGACTGAATGGCTTTGCTCGAGGCGAGTACGTCCCCACGCTTCGCGCAGCGCTACGAGCAGGAGTGAAGTTCCGGAAAAGGCCTGCATCCTTCTTGAGTAAGGAATATCGAGCAGTGATACGGCGCGGGAGTTGTAAACAGGGCGTTGGCCAGAAACGCCTTCAACCCTTGCTTCGAGGGTTTCCTTTATGTCTCCCAGTTCGGCGGATTCAAAAGGCGTGGCGAAAGATTGTATGCGCTTGAGCGCTTGTGCAAAGGAAGGATTGTTGAGGTCCCTTCGTCGATCGATCCAGTTTCGATAGTGATCTTCGATGAGTGTTTCGGTAATGGCTTTAAATGAAACGCTCTCTTTGTTCTGTATACGTTGGTAAAGAACCTGCTTTGATTCGGACAAGCCGAACGAAGTTCCTACAGTGAACTGAAGAGGGATCTTGTACGTGTCTGTTGCACTTTGTGGTTTGCTATCTATCGGTGTCCCGCATCCCGAAAAAAGGATTAGGCCACTCGCAGTAAAAGCCGCCAAAAAAAACCGAAATTTAGGCATGAATCGACCCCCGACAAACCATACTACTCAGATCGACATGCCATGTTAAGGGGCAGATGTAAACCTAGAAGCTTTCGTTAAACACAACAGCTTCTTTGCTGGAACCAAAACCCTTCTGGTATTCGGTAACGCGTTTTTCAAAGAAGTTAGTAAGTGGCTGAACGTCTTGCAAGACCATGAAAGCGAAGGGATTTGGCGTGTTGTACCGCTTTTTATACCCCAGCTGAACAAAGCGCTGATCGGCCACGTATTGAAGGTAGTCCTTCATCATCGTTGGAGAAATACCACTGATCCCGAGCTGCAAGGCGTCCTCACAAAAGGCCATCTCGACTTCGATCGCCTCGGCAATCATTTTTTCTACTCTGGCTTCGAGATCGGCGTTGAAGATCTCGGGATACTCTTTCTGGATAACACCAAGCACATCCATTGCGCCCTTGATGTGCAGGGTTTCATCGCGGAAAACCCAATTCGTTGCTGTGGCCAAGCCGGGTAGCAAGCCTTTGTTGCGAAGGAAGTATACGTAAGCAAAGGAGCCAAAAAAGAAGAGGCCCTCTACACAGGCTGCAAAACAAATAAGGTTTTCAACAAACTGTTGCCGTTTTTCTGCGGTGTCCGTGGCGTCGATGTTGTCGATAGAGTCCATGTACTTAAAGCAGAAGTCTGCTTTAAGTTTCACCGACGGTATCGATCGGTAGGCGTCGAACGCCTCTGCCCTTTCTGCGAGATCTGGTAAGTAGGTATCGACCAGTAGCAGGTAGGTTTCTACGTGAAGCATCTCATCAAAGAGCTGCTTGCCCAGGAACATGCGGTACTCTGGGCTGTTTACGTGTTTGTAAAAATTCAAAACCAAGTTGTGCGCCACAATATTATCTGCAGTGGCAAAGAAAGCGACCAAGCGTTTAATAAGGTGAGCTTCTTTTGGATCTACCTTGTCGCGCAGGTGTTCAAAGTCCACAGAGAAGTCGATTTCATCTGTGGTCCAAATGTTTTTAATGGAGTCTTTGTAGAGATGAAAAAACTGCGGGTACTTCATGGGCCGCAGCGTAAGGTCGAGTTCAGGGCTGAGTATCATAGGGTGTCTCCGCTATTGGCAGGCTTCGCAGCTCTCCGGGTTTTCTAGCGAACAAGAAATGGCTGCAACCGCTTGCTCTCGGTTGGTGTCGGTTTGCTGTACGGTGGTTTTTTGGATCTTAGTCCGCGCTCGAGAGCGAAGGTAGTAAGTCGTCTTTACTCCCTGCTTCCAAGCGTACATGTACATCGACGAAAGTTTTCCAAGAGTAGGATCTTCTAAGAACAGGTTGAGCGATTGAGACTGGCAGATAAATGCCCCTCTGGCCGCCGCCATTTCAATCAAAACCTTTTGGGAAATTTCCCAAACTGTTTTATAGACCGACCGAATTTCTTCTGGGATCTCGCTGATGTTCTGGATAGATCCTTCAGACTCGATAATCTTGCTCCTAATAGCGCCGTTCCAAAGACCGACTCGCTTTAAGTCGCTTACAAGATATTTGTTCACATTCAAGAATTCGCCGCTAAGAGTTTCACGCTTAAAGAAGTTGGAGATCTGAGGCTCTATTGCCTCGTAGCAGCCAACAATTGAAGCAATGGTTGCGGTGGGCGCAATGGCAATGAGTAGACTGTTTCGTAGCCCATTATTCTTAACCTGCCAGGCGATATCGTCCCAATCGTAATGGAGTTCGGGAACCGCCGCATCGGTTTGTTTTGCCAGCTGCACTTGAAGCTGCCCATCGGGGTAGCGCGATTCTTTGAAGGCAGGAAAGGCGCCTTTTTCGCGAGCCAGACGCATGCTGGTCATGACTGCTTGGTAGTAAATCTCTTCCGAGATGCGAGAAGAAAGCTTCGCGGCGGCCTCCGAATCGAAAGGCAATCGCATTTTAAAGAAAGCATCTTGCAAGCCCATGAGCCCGAGTCCGATGGGGCGCCACTTCATGTTAGATCGGCGCGCTTCGGAAATAGGGTAGTAGTTAATATCGACAACGCGATCTAGGAAAGTCACTGCGCGGTCGGCTACTTCTCGGAGCTTCTCGAAATCGAAGGTTTGGTTTGCGGTAACAAAGGCACCAACGTTGATGCTCCCTAAGTTACAAACAGCCACTTCTTCCGTATTTGTAACCTCCAAAATTTCGGTGCAAAGATTGGAACTACGAATCACGTTTCCGGCGGTGGCTGTTTGTGAAGATCGCAGGTTCGCCTTGTCTTTGAAACAGATCCAGCCATTCCCCGTCTCAGCAAGTGTTTGCATCATACGGGAGTAAAGCGCGCGCGCAGAAACCTGTCGCATGGCTTTGCCCGTTTCTTCATAGTGCAGGTAATGTTTCTCAAAAGCTTCACCGTACGACCTGAGTAGCTCGGGCGTGTCGCTGGGCGAAAAAAGACTCCAGTTTTGATCGGCTTCTACTCGGGCCATGAAAAGATCGGGAATCCACAATGCTAAGTTTAGATTGTGAGTGCGCCGCTCTTCAGAGCCAGTATTGTTGCGAAGCTCTAGAAAGGTTTCAATGTCGGCATGCCATGGTTCAATGTAAACAGCCGCAGCGCCCTTGCGCTTGCCGCCTTGGTTTACTGCATGAACTGATGAATCAAAAACCTTCAAGAAGGGAATGATTCCGTTACTTAGGCCATTGGTGCCTTTGATCAAAGAGCCCGATGCTCGCACCGGTGTCCAGTCAACGCCTAAGCCGCCCGACCACTTTGAGAGGTTGGCGCAATCAGCGATATTTTTATAGATGCCACCTAAACTGTCTTCGGGAATGGTGAGCAAGTAACAAGAACTCATTTGCGGGTGCCGTGTTCCCGAATTGAACAGAGTTGGCGTTGCTGGCATGTAAAAGAATTGGCTGATGGTGTCGTAAAAGCTGATCGCTTCGTGGACGTTTTCCGACAAGCCAAGCGCCACTCGCATAAACATCCATTGAGGCCGCTCAATGAGTTTACGGCTTTGAGGGTGACGGATCAGGTAGCGATCGACCACAGTCTTTAGGCCGAAGTATTCGAAGTTGTCATCGCGTTCATGGCGGATGGCGTACTCGATCGTTTCAACGTCTTGTTCTGCTATGCCCAAAACTGAATCGCTCAAAACTCCGAGTTGCGCCGCTGTCTTAATGTAATCGCGAAAAGCTGCATTGCGGCCAACTTCCTTGCGGATGTTTTCCGACAGCATGCGTGCCGCAACCTTGGAATAGTTGGGCTCTTCCGCCATCAACATGACCGCAGTGGAGATAGAAAAATTATCTAACTCCTCAGTGGTGCTTCCATCGTGTAGGCCACTGATGGTTCGCTTCGCAATTTCCAATGATTCTACATTGGGAATTCCTCGGCATGCACGGTTTACCGCATGGAGAATTTTTTCAATCTTGACGTCTTCTCTGGTGCCGTCTCGTTTGATGACTTGCATAAGTTCCAACCCCTTCGTGAGGGCCCGCTGTTTAAATGGAAAAAATCGATTTTTCGAAACGGAATAGCAAGCTAACAATCGCCTCTACAGCGCTTTCACAGTTTCCGATGCCTTGTGGTACGTGCTTTATAGTCGCTGCCGGGCGTCTTGCGTGTGCTGAATTCGGAGTTGCTTCCCCGTCCGTTCGCTTATTTCTCAAATTAAAGTTCAAAGAATTCCCTGTCAATTTTTGTTATCAACCCACCATTGAACCACCCAATTGTGCGCCCCCCAAAAGATGCAAATGTAAATGGAAAACTGTCTGACATGCGTGCTTCCCTGTGTTGAAAACTGTCCGGAAACCCGCGTCAGAAATACCAAGCTCCAAAGCAAGCTTCTGCGCAGCCTGAAACAAGTCTTGAAACACCGCAGCTTCACTGGCCGCAACTCCAGACAAATCGGCCAGGTGCGTCTTGGGTACGATCAAAACGTGAACTGGCGCTTGCGGGTGTAGGTCGTGAAATGCAAAAACTTTTTCTGTTTCCAGAACTTTTCTGCTGGGCAGTGATCCCTCAACTATCTTACAAAAAACACAGTCGGACTTCTTCATTTGGACGGGCATTTAAGATCGCCCAGTTCCTTTTGCCAACTGAAGTCCTTGGCGAATTTTCTGTTCGCGCTAAAAATGGGGACCAAGTGTTAACGCTGTCCTACAACATAGGATAGAATCCAAATTGCTATGACCGATTGGATTGCTCATCTGCGCCGTTCGCTTCGCCCAGCCCAAGGGCCCGTGCCGAAATCTTTTTCGGGTAGCCTATCTTCTGTCTTGATTGCCATTGGCAGACACAGCGGCACGCATCGCGATGAGATCCTACTTACAAAGCGCACCATGTTGCTCGAAACCCATAAAGGGCAAGTGAGTTTTCCTGGGGGCTTTTGGGAAGAGGTAGACGGCTCGCTAGTCGAAACCGCTTTGAGGGAGTCGCACGAAGAAATCGGAGCAAACCCTTCGGACGTTAAAATACTGGGGGAGCTAGAACCTGTGCTTACCCATCAAGGGGTGACAATCGTTCCGTTTGTTGGGCAATTGAATTTCCCCTACCCTTTCCTTCTCAACCCGGCCGAAGTCGAGCGAGTGCTTTTTCTTCCTGTCGCGAAACTGCTCGAGGAGGGACTCAAAACCGTCACAGTTCCCGTCGGCGAGGCCCGTGTGGTGAGCCAAGGAATTGAAGTCGATGGCGAACTCGTTTGGGGCGCTACGGCGCGGCTACTCCACCAGCTCCGCGAAACCCTTTTGCGATAAAGAAAATTTCTCGGCTGTGCTTGCGTGTGCTCTCCGGGCGAAGCATTGAAACCTTGTCGAAGTGGATCCGAAGCTGGGCTCGAAACTCTTCAAAGCCCTCCCCCATGAAAAGCTTTGCCACAAAACTTCCCCCTGGCTTCAAGTGCTGTGTGGCTACCTGAAGGGCGAACAAAGCTAAATCCAAGGAAAGCGCGACATCCCGTGCCGCCTGCCCCGAGGTTTTTGGTGCCATATCGCTCAGTACAACATCAGCCAATTGACTCGACATCGTTTCTTTGAGCGGGACTTCCTCGATGGCGCCATGGAGAAAGACTAGGTTGGGATGCTGAACCTCGATGGGTGACAAATCTACAGCAATGACTTTGGCGTTGGGGACGCACTTCAGGCAGTACTGTGTCCAGGAACCGGGCGCTGCCCCAAGGTCAAGAATGAGCTTCGCCCCCTTTAGGAGCTTTTCCCGGCGGTCGATTTCTTCCAGCTTGTAAACCGAGCGCGCGGCAAATTCCTCGCGTCGAGCTTTCTTTGTAAAGGGGTCATCGTTCCATTGGCGCATGTCACCGGGCCTTATAATGGAGAATCTTCCCCCCTTCCATAGATAAGTGACAAAGCGAGAAATCATAGCGAATTGGGTCTTCGGGGCAGAGCTCTTTGAGCCTGGCGGTCGCTTCTTCGGCCATTTTCCAGCTGGCTTGCTGCGATTTAGTCCATCGTAGTGCTCTTAGGGTCTGAAGTAAGTGAGTGTCCAAGGGTAGAATCAGTGACGATGCGGCAAGCGACTTCCATAGTCCCAGGTCTATTCCGTCGTTCGGGCGGATCATCCAACGCAGATACATGTTCAGCCGCTTGCAGGCGCTCCCGCGTTCTGGGTCTGAAATCAGGTACTTAAGTTGGCGCTCGCGCCGTTTTCGCTTTATTTCTAACCCTGAAGGCAGTGGCTGAGTCGTAAAGCGTCGCACAAAATCGGACAGCAGATGCCTCATTGGCGAAGTAGCTACTTGGCCATCCATAAAGAAAGCTTCTAGTGAACCATGGGTCTTGAGTGCGCGGTGTAACCAAGAAAGTAGCACTTCGATGTCCTCGCCAGTGGTGAATCGGTGGCGAAATCCCTCAAGAGGAATATGCGGGCGTTGTGTAAGGGTTTTGTGTGGTGTGGGCCCAAGTGCTTGAAGCACTTTCTTTGAGCTGCTTAGAATCGTTGCCACATTGCCATAAGCAAGTAGGGCACAAATCAGCCCCGTAATTTCCTGATCTTTCGGGTTTGAATACCCGTGGACCAAAGACAAAGGATCTCGTGAGCGTGCAAACTGGGAATGGTGTTTTGCGTAGGCGGATTCCAGCAGCGAGTGCAGTTGCGAGCGGCGCATGCCCGGGAACTTAACACGCCTAACCCGCTGCAGAAGTTTTTTTTCGGATCTTGAAACGGGGGCACGATTTAACTTCAAAAATAAAAACGTTCTGCGCTTCTAAGGAACGCGCAATTTTAAGAATTTCTTTTCTAGCCCCAAGAATAAAGCTCTCGGCGGGAGGCGGGGACATTTGAGTTTGTTCTTCTTGAAGTTTGCGTAACTCTCGAAAGCCGATTTGTTTTAAGATGACCTCGGTGAACTCTTTTGGCATTCCGCTTAGGGCAAATGCCAACACTTTGGCGCTCACCTTTGCCAGCAGCTCGGCCAGAATCATTTCGTCCACATAAATCAATTCTTCAAAGAAAACGACTTTGCGAAGTGCTTGCGAAACAAATCGTGCGTCTTCCTGTTCGGCTGATTCCAAAATAGCTTCACGGCTCTTGGGATCCGACTGTTCAATCAAGATCGCAAATTCTCGGACCCCTTGCTTATTGATTTTAAACCGTTTTAGATTGGCGGCAGGTTTAGACATCTATCTATATTAAAGCCGTCGTAAGGCCTGGGGAATAAGTGTTTTCATGAGTAAGTATATTCTGGCCATAGATCAAGGAACCACTGGAACTACCGCACTTCTATTTGACGCTGCTATGCACATCAAAGCGAAGGCCACCGTGGAGTTTCCTCAGCACTTTCCCGAGCCAGGGCACGTCGAGCACGATTTAAACGAAATCTGGAACTCCGTAGGTGTAGCGGTTCGTCAGGCGATAACGCACAGCAATGTGCGCTCAAGCGAAATCGCCGCCATTGGTATTACCAATCAAAGAGAAACGACGTGTTTGTGGCATCGTGATGCCCATGCCACGCCCCTTTGTCGCGCCATTGTTTGGCAAGATCGCCGCACGCATAAAGAGTGCGAAAAGTTGAAGAGCCGCAAGCTCGGCAACTGGATCAATAAGAAAACCGGCCTTTTGTTAGACCCCTACTTTAGTGCGACGAAACTCGCCTGGATGCTTAAGAACGTTTCGGGAGCAAGGGTGTTGGCCAGCGATGGAAAAATCGCGTTCGGAACCATTGATAGTTACCTGCTCTTTCGCATGTCGGGGCAACACCGAACCGATGTTTCCAATGCGAGCCGGACTTTGCTCATGAATTTGAAGTCCTGTAAGTGGGATGACGATCTGCTTAAGCTCTTTAAGGTTCCGAGATCAATCTTGCCGGAGATTTTCCCTTCGGCAGTAGAGTACGGAAAGACGAAGCGCTTTCTGGATTTCCCTGATGGTATTCCCATTACTGGGATTGCGGGGGATCAACAGGCAGCTCTATTCGGTCAGGCGTGTTTCACAAAGGGCTCAGCGAAGTGCACCTATGGAACGGGCGCTTTTGCCATGCTGAATACAGGCAAGAATCCAGTTTTCTCGAAGAACCAAATGGTCACTACGGTGGGATGGAAGCTGGGTGGCGAGGTTACCTACGCACTTGAGGGAAGCGCGTTTATTGCCGGTGCGGCGGTGCAATGGTTGCGAGACGGCTTGGGAATTCTGAACTCATCCGCGCAGATTGAATCGCTTGCCCGCAGCGTACCCGACTCTGGTGGCGTTACTTTTGTTCCAGCTCTTTCTGGTTTAGGCGCGCCACATTGGATTCCCACTGCAACAGGGATGATTTCCGGAATTACTCGCGGCACTACTAAGGCCCATATTGCCCGGGCCACTCTAGAGGGAATTGGCTTTCAGGTTGCTGAACTGCTTTCTGCAATGGCGAAAGACTATGGCTCACAGCCCTCGCTACTTAAAGTAGATGGCGGTGCGTCGGCAAATGATTTGCTGATGCAGTTCCAAGCGGACCTGCTCAATACAGAAGTGATTCGATCGGAAGTTGCCGAGACTACAGCACTAGGGGCGGGACTTCAGGCTGGTCTTGCAATCGGTTTCTGGAAAGATCTTAACGACGTTGCAAAACGATGGCGCTCGGCACGTTCGTTTGAGCCGAAAATCAAGAGCGGCGAACGCAAACGCCTAGTGGGGAACTGGGCCAAGGTGGTACAAGCGGTTTCGCACCTTGATCTCACTGGCCGATGACGATAGAATAATAGTAAGTAGTCGATCTTCGTGCCTCGTTTCCGGGGCGCCCTATCTAAAAATTCTAATTGGTATCCGACAGAAGGCATCCGTCCGTCTTCTTTTCTCCACCTATTCCAATATGAAAACCACAAAAGACGAGCTTGTGCTGTTTTTAAACCGCAACGACCTGATGCGAGCTACGCTGGTCCTGGGAAGAATTGAAGATCCCAGCTTTAAAATGGAGGCGGCTGTTGATTCTATTCTGGCTTTGGCTGCCCGCGTCTGGCACCTAACGGGCGGCTGTCACGACGATAGCATTTTGATGGCGCAGACGATCAATCGGGTGCTGTACGATGAGCTCGAACTCCAAAGTACCAATGAAAAGAGCAAACGAGTCATTGATGATCCTGGTCGTTATTTCTTGCACCAGGTGCTGAAAAAGAAGCTGGGCAGTTCCCTGACTCTTGCAGTTTTGTACTCTATTTTGTGCGAGCAGGTGGGAATCCCTCACGAATGCATTGCATTGCCTGGCAACTACCTTATTCGAGTGCTCGACGATGTGGGTGATTTTTACGTCGACCCCTTCGATAGAGGCAAAATGATGAATGCGGCGGAATTTCAGCGCAAGTTCCGGTCAACTCTTCAACGGCACAGAATGATTCAGGCCAATCTTTTTGAAAAAGTGGGCATGGTCCAGCTCTTGTCTCGGCTGATCTACCAACTCAAACAAGTTTATATCCTAAAAGGGAAAGCACTAGAGGCACTTCAAACGGTCGAGCTTCTCACGCTCTTGCATCCCGAATCACCGGAGCTAAACCGTGACCGCGGAATTTTATATTGTGAGATGGAGTATTTTTCCAAAGCGATGGACGACCTGAAGCTGTACCTAAAACAAAGGCCCAACGCAGAAGACGTAGCGGATATTAAGAAACTTACCTCGATGCTCAAAGGGTATCGAGAGATAATGAACTAGCCAAAGCGCAAGTTCACTTTCAGCTTACAGATAAGCCCCACGAATTTGCTCAGCAAGTCGCTTGGCTGAAATGCCATACTTATCGTAAAGCGCAGGTGCCTCTCCTGACTCACCGTAAATATCTTGCAGTCCAAATCGCCGGAGCTTTCCTCCAAAGCCTTCTTCAGCAAGCACTTCCGCAACAGCGGATCCAAGCCCACCAATGACGCTGTGGTCTTCTACAGTGGCAATCATCCGACAGTTTTGTGCCAATGTCCGTATTAAGTCTCGGTCGATGGGTTTTATCGTCGGAAAATCTACGACCCATGGCTTTAGCTGGGAAAGCAATTCCGAAGCGCCGATCGCTTCGCCTACTCCGGCACCAGTCGCCAGTAGCGCAACCTCGCCGCCTTCTTTCACCACAATACCTTTTCCAACCTGGAAAGCAGTTTCGCTGGAGTGGACCACAGGAAGTTTCTGCCTGGTGAGACGCAGGTAAACTGGGCCTTCGTGTTGAGCGGCAAATTTAACCGCTGCCACTGTAGTCACGTGGTCGCAAGGTTGAAGGACTGTAAATCCCGGAAGTCCTCGCATCAAGCTGATGTCTTCCAGCCCCATTTGAGTGTAGCCGTCGTCACCAATTCCGAGGCCTGCGTGAGTTCCTACTATTTTCACATTGGCTTTCGAGTACCCCACTGAAATGCGAATAGTGTCGTAGCGCCCGGTAACGAAGGCACCAAAGCTACAAATGAAGGGCACGAGGCCCGTAAAAGACATGCCCGCTGAAACGCCAATCATATTGGCTTCGGAAATTCCCATTTGAAAGAAACGTTCCGGAAATGCTTTGGCGAAAATACCGCTTTTGGTGCTCGCACTCAGGTCGGCATCCAACACCACAATTCGCCCATTTTCTTTTCCTAGAGCGGCCAGCGTTTCCCCAAAGGAGTCTCGTGTTGCTTTGGCGCTCATCGCTTGCCTCCTGTGAGTTCTGCAATTGCTTTTTCAGTTTGCTCGGCGGTTGGTGCGACCCCATGCCATCCAATATTGTTTTCCATAAAGGAAACGCCCTTGCCCTTGATGGTTCGCGCAATAATCATGGTGGGTCTTTCTGTTTCTGCCCTCGCCTGTTCGAGCGCACCTAAAATCTGACCGAAGTCGTGTCCATCAATTTCTTGAACCGCCCATCGGAAAGCGCGCCACTTATCCGCAAGGGGGCGCAAGTCCATTACTTCAGTAACGTGCCCGTCAATTTGGCCGTTGTTGGCATCGGTAAATGCTATCAAGTTATTCAATTTGTATTTGGGTGCACTCAGTGCGGCTTCCCAAATTTGTCCTTCTTGGGACTCGCCGTCTCCGATTAAGCAAAATACCCTCGAGGATTTTCCTTGGTGTCTCAGACCCAGGGCTAGGCCTTGGGCGATGGAAAGTCCTTGTCCTAGCGACCCCGTTGAGGCTTCGGCCCACGGGAAAGCCACGCGATCTGGGTGGCCTTGGAGTCGAGAGTTTACCTGGCGAAGCGTGCTGAGCTCCTCGCGAGAGATTGAGCCCTGTTGCACTAGAGCCGCATACAGAGCGGGCACGCCGTGGCCCTTAGACAATACAAATCGATCCCGGTCGGCCCATTCGGGCTTTTGTGGATCTTGCTTCATTTCGTGGAAATAAAGCGCCACGATCAGATCAATTGCTGATAGCGAGCCGCCCGGGTGTCCGGACTTCGCCTTTTCGAGCATTTGAAGAATGTCGACGCGGCAGTTGGTTGCAATTCGTTTTAATTTCTCAATCAGTTGAGGATCGGCCATGGGCGAGTTTTAGCGCTTCGGAGGGTAATACGCATGCCTTTTTTTAAGGAGCACGGCGTTGAACTGGAAGTTGGGTGGCGGTTTGAAAGGCGCTGAGCTTTTCCAACAAAACTTCGAGCTTTCTTTCTGTGTTGCCGCCTTCTGGATGAGCTCGCCGGTACGCACTGACAAAATCAAACAGATGCCCTTGTTGCTCCGGGGAATTGGCCATGGCCTGCGAAATCCGAATGATGCTGTCGTAAGGGGTTTTAGCCAGCCAGGAGGCTGGCAGCGTGCTTTGGGAATTGAGTAAAGCGGCAATCGCGGAAGCCGCCTCCGCGGTATGCAATCGCAAGAAAGTGGGAGAGAGAAAAGCAAAAGCTCGTTGTTTTTGTTCCTCACTCCAAATTGCGGGTAGGGTTCGTATAAGGTGACAGAGCTGGCGTTTCGCCTGATCATTGCAAGGGTTAATCGTCAGTAACGTGCACCAGTTGTTAAAAGAAAGTTGAGGGTGGTTTCCAATTTTGCCCGCTCCCGATTTACGCCAAAACAGAAACTCACTCCGAGTTTGAAGAAACGAAGACCATCCCTGGGACGTTCGAAGTATCAGCGCAAGCAAAACCCCGGAGCCAAATCCAACTACGTGAGCCAAGTGGTCCACGCTATCGAGGCGGTCGGGCAAGAACTGCGCGGTGGATAGTACTAACTCCAAAAGAATTACATCCACAAAGAAAAACGTAGCGGTTCGTAGGGAGATGGTTCCTCGTCGGCTCGGAAACCAAAAGAAGTAACGGGTTCGGTAGCGAAAATTATAGACGTAGTACGTGCCCATGAGAGCAAAAATTCCACCACTTGCCCCAATATGAGGAATAAAAGCCGAGGCCTCAGTGGAAAGCCACATGCTAGTCAGTAGACCAAGGCTTCCCCCCAAAATAAAAATCGCTAGCGTTACCGAGAACGGAATAAAAGAGCTGCAAATGCGAGCTCCGGCAAACACACCCACCAAGTTCAGGGCCATATGAGCGAGGCTGCCGTGCAGAAAATTTGCATATATCAGACGTGCTAAGTCCCAGTCGCCTTTCGCGGGAGCCACAACTAGCAAGGGACGTTTCTTTAAGTATTCGTGGGCCTCTTCGCTAAGCTCAGTGCCAGTCCCATCGTTTTTTACTACAAAACTTTTCATTGCGTTTACGTAGGCAAAGTCCGCTTCTATCCGCGGATAACTCACGACAAAAGCAACGGTGAGCATCAACATAAGCATCAATGCGGGCCACACTCTGGGAATATGCCGTCTAGGAACCTCGGGAGAGATAGGAACCATCAATATCATGGTCGCCCCCTTACCCGCTTTACGGTGCTGCGACTGAGCAGATCATGAAGAGTGCGCCGATCATCTCTGAGAAAAGCTAGGGCCGCCCCCACCAGCGAAATGGCGCTGATTGGTTTGAACACAAGTTCTCTGAGCAGGGCCTGGTGATACGTCAGGCAAGCGCCGCTGTGAACGTCCACTACGCGCAATCCCATGATAAGTTTAGCAGCGGATCCGCCAAAGCGGCTTACACTCCAAACGAAATACAACACCAAGGTGAGAGTTTTAAGAAGCCACGCTACATACATGGCAATCAAAACAGCCAATGGCGTGCGCGTTTCAACAAAAGATCCGATTACGAAAGGCAAAGCGCTTTGGGCCGTGTCCAAAAGTCTGCCAATGCCCGAAAGCGCAATGGAAAAAAGAATTCCATCCAAAAGGAGTGCTGCGGAACGTAGCGGGATATCGGCGTTTGGGCAGTCAAGGTAGTGCTCCTGTTCGGCTTCCAACAGCGCGTCCGACACCGATTTCTTTTTCTTGTGTAAAGTTGGCGAGTGCGTTCCCACAATTGCCCCCTCACTTAGCCCCGTTTCGCCAGTTTTGGCTAAACGCAAACACTGCTACCGCGTGTTCGTGTGCTTCACTTTGAAGTGCCTCAGAAATACCGCTTAGCGGATTGAGAAGAGAGGCTTTCAATCGGTGAATACGGCAGAGTCGAAAGAAAATATCTGCAAGAATCGGCGCTTCAAACTCAGGCAGGTCCATGGCGTTCTGCAACTTAAACCCACCGAGATCACTTTCTTGTCCAAAGAGAAATAGCCATAGGCCCAATTCCAAGAGTGAGGGTTGTGGGATGCGTGCTTCAGTGCTTGCAGCAAGAAATCTGAGTGAGTTTTTCAAAGTCAGAAGCGGCAACGGTTCGCTGCTTGGCCAATACGCGGGAATAAACATATTCCAATAGGCCAAGATTGCTGGGTGAAACTCTGGCTTGGCCGAATCAGGGTCCCAAACGTGAGAGATACTTTTTTGATGAGTGTCCCAGAACTTGGCAATTGCTTGGGCCGACAGTTCCTGTACTTCCACTTCGATGGCGGAACAAAGCGCTTGAGTTTCGAGCCGAATCCAATGCGCAATAGCAATGCCGGATGGCTGGGAAGTTCGTTGGGTCTGAAAGTACTGCGCTAGAGTGTAGTACTCCAGTGCCTTTGCGCTCGACGGCCCTTCTTGAACAGCGTTCGCCGTTTCTTCTGCGGGAGGATCCCAGCTTACGGATTCGGTGTCGCTTTCCTGGGGCCGTGAGTAGTTGATGATCCCTATAACTGTTCCATCTGTTTGGGGCAGAAAGTCTGCAATTGATAACTCGGCTAGACGAGAGTCGGTCAAGGCCGCTTCGGCATCTAGCGCGAATAGAAACTGGCAAAACAAATTCCTGAATCGAGCGAGACTTTCCTGATTCGCGAAACTGGTGCCTTGTTCTTCCAAAACTTGGCTGACTTTAGAAAGGGAAACTTGCTCGAGTTGGAGTTCGCGACAAAAGGCTTCCTTCGCCAAGTCTTGGGCTAGGGATTTCGGGGTCAAAGCTAGATTCTTAATCGCTTCCATCGTCCCCTCACTGCCTTACATCGCACTTGGTCCTAAGCTGCTGAACGAGCTCGCGCTTGATTCGCTCGATCCATTGTTCCATTTGGGCCAAGGACACTTGATTCTCGAGTCCCAGTTGTTCGAGGGTGACGCCATCGAAGTGGCGGGAAATTAAATCGCGACTTTGCGGAGGGAGAGCCTGAAGGGCTTCCTCGAACTTTCCCATGAGTTCCGCGACCGCTTCTGTGACGATGGTTTCGTCCAGGAGCTGCTCAAGATCTCTTATCCAAAATTCCCTGGAGTCCTTCATTCCCACCCTCTGCCGCAGTGCAGCATTAACCGTAACAGTCCTATCGGCCGTTCTGACGCTTCGCTTAACCCCAAGGTGGCAGGATCTGAAGATTTATGGTAACTTGCCGAAAATACCGAGGAAAATGATGCAATCTTCCATACTTAAGTACTTCTTGGTGGCCCTTTTGGGGGGGCTTTTGACTCATTGCGCTTCTCAGGAAGTGAATCCCGACGATCCGGACTCGCTCTTTTCGGAAGCCGAGAGGCTGCAAAAGGACGAGCAGTACTTGTTAGCGTTGGAAAAGTACCGGGATATTAAGAACCGGTTTCCTTACAGCCCCCGAGCCACAGATTCCGAACTTCGTATTGCGGATACGTATTTTGCTCAGGAAAGTTATTTGGAAGCAGAAAGTTCGTACGAGATCTTTCGTGAGCTGCACCCGGCCTACCCTCAAGCGGACTACGTGCAACACCAAATTGGGATGTCCTACTTCAATCTAATTCCAGAAAATAGCGCGCGAGACCTTAGCGCGGCGTACCGAGCTATCGACGCCTTTAATTTGCTCAAGCAACGTTTTCCCGACTCAAAGTACGTAGAAGCCAGTTCCGCCCGCATTGCTGAGGCGCGCAAGCGGCTCGCGGAACACGAGTCGTATGTTGCCGACTTCTATTTTCACCGTCGACATTTTCTATCGGCCAGCTATCGGTACGCAGCGTTGCTGAAGGACTTTGCAAATGTGGGTTACGATGAAGAGGCGCTCTATCGTTTGGGGCAGTGCTATTATAATATTCGTATGTACGACAATGCGAAGCAAAGCCTCGATCGTCTTTTGAAAGAGTTTCCCAGCTCAAACTTGGCCGGCGCCGCAAAGTCGTTGATGGAAGATATCAGCAAAAAGAATTGAGCCTTTTGAAAGGGGCGACAATGGAATCAAGGGCTGCCAACGTTGAAGATCTGCTTAAAATGGCCCGAGAAGACATCGCTCGAAGCAGTTTAAGTTCTGCCGAAAAAAACCTGGAACAAGCGCTGGTCCTCAACAATCGTTCCGCCGAGGTGTACCACCTCTTGGGCTGCATCTATTCAAAGCGCGGCAAGTTTAAAAAGGCCACTGTCGCATTTCAGAATGCGTTGCATTTGGACCCGCTCTTTACAGAAGCGGCAATCGCCCTAAGCAGTTTGTTTAACGATGTCGGCAAGTACAAAGAAGGCGCCGCAGTTTTCTACCAAGCGAAGAAGCACCTAGACACTCTCCCTCCGGGACATGATCCAAAAATCAATCGAACGCTTGCTCAGCGTCACCATGAGTTGGGACTTCTTTATATGCGGTTTGAGCGGTTCGCTGAAGCGAACCATGAATTTACAAAGGCACTCAACTTGGAGCCGGGTAATCTTGCTGTTTCTTTGCAGATTTCAAAAAGTCTCGCGAAGCTCGGAGACAGAGCGGCGGCTACCGCTTTTCTTCGCCAGACTATTTCTCAGAATCCTCGTTCTGCGGAGGCCCGCATTCAATTGGGAATTTTGCTCCACTCGCAACACCAGGTGCGGGAAGCCCAAAGAGAATGGAAAGATGCCTTGAATTTGGAGCCCGACAACAAGCATGCCCAAATGTACCTAAATATGGTGGAGGCCCCTTTGCCTCCTTCCGCTTAAGGTGACAATGCAGGTCCGGGCAATTCTCGTTCTTATCTCTCTGGGGTTGTTCTATTCTGCTGGGGCTCGCGCCGAGACCGATGGAAAAACCCACGAGAAAATCGATCGCCAGCTTTCAAGCCCGGCACCGCCTTCTATATTGCCTGATTCCGAGGACCCAACGGAGCCGCCGCCTATGGCCAAGTGGTACCGGCGGGAGTTTCAATCGGGGATGGGACTGCTTCTTTTAGGGCGCCCCGCTCTTACGCTGAACGCCCAAGCCCACTTCTTGCTCAACTCAGTTCGTCCCCTGTACTGGGGGCTAGATATGACGTTTTCATTGCCTGCGTCGGGCCACTATTTTGCTCTGCTACCGGGGCTTTGGTACGACGTGGTCCTTCGAGCAGCTCCACTGGCGCATTTTACCTTTGGGGCGCTGTTGGGTGGGGCTTTTTCAAAAGGGTTGGATGGGCTTGCTCCCTTTGCATTTTCGATATTTGCCGAGGGGAGTATTTCCTTTGAACTCGATGACTTAACTACAGTTCGTGGACAATTTCGTCCAGGTATAGTAGGAGGCAGCTTCGCTTTTGGAATGAATGTGCTTATCGGGTTTCGATTTCGGTGAGTGTGGAGGATGAGTCGTGAATAGCAATTTTCGTGGTCTGACGTTTGACGATGTTCTTTTGGTTCCAGGATACAACGGAATCCAATCACGCCAAAACGTTACCACTGCCGTTGAGGCCTGCGGACGCCGGTTCGAAATACCGGTCATTAGCTCCAATATGGACACCATTACGGAAGGCGCCATGGCGGACGCTATAACAGGGCTTGGCGGAATGGCGATACTCCATAGATTCATGACCATCGAAAACAATGTGAAGATGTTCGGAAAATTACAGAACCCGGAAAAAGCCGGCATTTCGATCGGCATTGGAAAAGATGGAATGGAACGGGCTGAAGCGCTTATAGCAGCCGGAGCTTCTATTATTTGTGTTGATGTGGCGCACGGGCATTCCAAAGAAGTGAATCGCACAGTCCGAAGCCTGCGCGAGAAATTTTCCAGCAATATTCTTATTATTGCTGGCAACGTGGCTACCTACGCCGGTGCCGACTACTTGGCAGCCGCGGGTGCCGATATGATTAAAGTGGGGATTGGTGCGGGGTCAGTTTGTACTACGCGGATCAAGACTGGGTTTGGAGTGCCACAATTGTCGGCGATACAAGACTGTCGAAAAGTAGATAGACAAATCATTGCTGATGGCGGAACTCGTTTCCCCTCAGATGCAGTTAAGGCATTAGCTGCCGGAGCCGACTTTGTAATGTTTGGCGGTATGCTAGCTGGAACCGACGAAACGCCGGGCGAGAAAGTCGAAAAGAAGAATGCAGAAGGCAAAACCGTTTTTGTGAAACGTTTTAGAGGTATGGCTTCTCGAGAGGCGCAAGAAGACTTCATGGGAAATATGTCTGAATGGAAAACAGCCGAAGGGGTTGCAGTGGAAATTCCCTGCCGAGGCCCAGTGAAGGCAGTGATTCAAGACATTATGGGCGGCATCCGTTCCGGTATGACCTACTGTGGTGCAGCGACCATCAAGGACCTACAGCGAAAAGCGCAATTCATGGAAATCACTTCGGCCTCTCGAACCGAAGGGACTCCGCACGCTATCGGTCGAATCACCGAATAGAGGCAGAGAAATCGTTTACAAAACGCTGAATTTGTTCCGAGGTATAGCGCTTCAAGGGAAGCGTAAGCGGCGACATGAGCTCACCGGGCTCCGAAACGTGGCCCAACCCGCCGCAATGGCCGAGTTCATGCCAGAGAACCGCGATTAGCAGATCCGCATTTTGAGCGGAATCAAACAAAAACGACGCTAGCTCAATTTGGCATTTACCAGGCGATAGTGTGGCGCGTCCCGCGATGAGTGATCCTGTATTGCCCGAACCGCTCTTAGTGGCTATTTGCATAGAACCCATCTCGACGTAGGCCAACTCAGATGCCAACACGCTGCTCGTCGAAGTATTGAAGCTAGAAACTTTAACAATCGAAATCGGCGAGCCGTTTCCGGAACCAACAGTAAAAACAGGTTTGCCGAGTTTGGTGTTTAGTTCTTCTATCTCCGAAGCGAGCGCGCTTTGGGTGTCCGCAGGCACTCCCTCAAACGAATGAATCGTCGCAGGCCAGTCGAGCTGAATTTTTCCGGTTCCACAGCCAGAGAGCATCAGCAAAATTAAACAAAATGTCCGCTTCCACATCCGCATTCAGACTCCGCATCCACCATCACAGGAGCTTACGTACCGCGAGTAAATCCTCGGCAGGCTAATTTGCAAAGATGGGTCCAAGAGGAGCGTATACAGCGTGTTATACTGGGCGGGTGAAAGTAGCGATCCTCAGTCAATCGTTGTCGCCTGCTTCGGGAGGGGCGGCTGTGTCAGAAGCCTCGTTGTGCGCAAGCCTGCAAAACCACTGCTCCACGCTGGTTCTGTGTCGAAAGGGAGCGGTGGATCGGGCATTTACCCAGAGTTTTGGCTTAACAGATGTCAAAGAGTTTACCCCTTTCGAAGTTATAGTCGCATGGACGAAACGCGGCCATTGGCTCAATTCGGCTCTAAAAGACGTCGACGTACTGCATGTGAATGGGCACTGGAAGTGGGAGAACCTCTTGCTGGCGCTTTTGTGCCGGCGCAGGGGTACGCCGTACGTGCTTCATCCGAGGGGAATGCTCTGGTTGGGGCATCGGAAGGTATTTCTGAAGAAGGTTTTTAACGCGCTGTTGGGAAATTACTTTATTCGCCGCGCTGCCAAGGTAATTGCGCTCAGCGAATTTGAAAAAACACAGTGGATCTCTTACCGGCTTCCTTCGCAAAAAGTAGTCGTTATTCCCAATGGGGTACAAAAGGTTCATTCCAGCGATCGCCCAGACGAATTGGCGTTTCCGTACTTTCTTTACTTTGGGCGGCTTGAAAGCCGAAAGAACCTCATTTTTCTATTGAAGGCTTTTGCATCCTACGTTCATTCCGGTGGTAAGGCGAAGCTGGTGCTTATGGGACCGGTGGAACGTGGCTACGATACTCAGCTACATAACGAAGTTTTGGCTGAAAACCTAAGCCAGAATGTTTTGATACTTCCGCCTGTTTACGGCTCAAAAAAGTACGCGTATTTGCAGCACGCAACCGCGGTGGTTTACCCAAGTGTGGGAGAGCCGTTCGGGCGTGTGCCTTTTGAAACTTTGGCGGCAGGTTCACTTCCGGTAGTTCCAGATGAGAGTGGGAGCTCGGAGTACCTTCGACCGTTGCTTCCTTTTGCAACCTACCCTGTGATCGATTCTCACCGCTTGGTGAAATGTTTTACGGATATTGAGCGGCTTGCTCCCGATGTTCGAAGGCGGTACCAAGATCAAGCCCGGACTTGGGTCGAAAAAAACTTAGATTGGGAACTGATTACACAAAAAACCCTTTTGGTGTACGGTGAGGCCGTTTTGCCGGGCGCACAGCGACCAGGCCTCGTTCAGGTATATTAGTCGGAGTTTTCGATGAAGGTGCGATGTCCTTATTGCCGCGAGTGGGTTGAGTGGCAGAACAATGTGTTTAAGCCGTTTTGTTCTGAGCGCTGCAAACTGATGGATTTAGGCAAGTGGGCAAAGGAAGAGTACCGGGTGGCGTCTGAAGAACCCGATGAAGGCATCCCACGTCCCGACAACGACGAGTAGAGTCGTTCCTACGCGCTCTTTCGATTCGAGGAGCGGTGCTTTGGAGTATGTTTTTTAACCTCTGCCTGTTCGAATGAAATCGCCAGTGCGCGCGAATACCACCAGCAACCCCACAGGCAAACCGCTCCAAAACCCATCGAAGCGCTCACGCCAAACCGATCGATCATCCAACCCTGCAGCAAACTCGACGCTGGGGCAGCAGCCATAAAGAACATGCGCAAACTTGCATTGATTGCGCCGTTTTGATCGCGTGGAACGCGCGTTTGTCGGATCAAGTAGCTACCCATGCTCAGTACAGAGCTGCCGGTTCTTGAAAAGCCAAAGCAGGCACCGACCATGAGCGGGTAGCCAAAGAAGGGCAGACAGAGACTTCCGAAAAGCGCTTGAATGAAAGCGGAGCCTTCAAATACGCGAGAAAATGGAAAGCGGCTGTAGAGCCAAGGCGAGCAAAGAAATCCGAGAATTCCAATTAGGCCGAAAGAAGAAATCACGAGTCCATATTGGGCCGCGCTGAATTGGCGTGTGACAGTGAAGTAATAAGTGAGGCTTGGAGAGTTTAGTACCAAGGGCGAAAGGTTCCACAAAAACATAAGCAGGATAAAGGGATGGAAAACCGGCGAAGCCCAAATGAACCTGAGGCTATTTCGAAATCGATGTCCCACAGCGCTAAGAGAGTGGCGCTCGGTTGGAACGGAGCGATTTCCGCTCAGTACGCTATCTAGGTTTCGAAACGACCACGAAAAATGGAGGGTCGCAATGAAGCTCGCAATATTCACCCAGATGCAGCTCTGAATTCCAACAAAGTGCATGAGCACTCCGCCGGCGAGGGGTCCGACAATTTGAATCACTCGGTGAAGGGAGAGAAACCAGGTATTGCCCGCTGTAAGATCTCCCGCTCCCGAAAGTGCCGGTATCATTTGGAACTGAGAGATGTTCTCGAAGACTAGCATCAACGACTTTATGCCGAACACCAACAAGAGCAGCGGCCATAGCGGCGTCCAATCGGCAGCGATGTAACTTGAAAGCAGCAGAAGGAGCAGTACCTGCCCGACGTCTGCGAGCAGGAGACTATTTCGCTTTTGGGAATGATCCGAAAGGTAGCCTGTCACCGGGGCCATGAGGAAGTGCGGCAGGTGAATGGCCATAGAGACAAAGCCAAGAGCGATTACCGAACCGGTCTTTTGCAAGACGTACAACGGCATCGCAATATCGAAAATATTGGAACCCACTAGAGAGACCGTGCTTGCCGTAAGGAACTGGCGAAAGCGAGGGTTGCGTCCAGGGAGCGATCGCAGCAAGTAGCTGGGCATAGGGGGAGATAGTTATAGGATACCACATCTAAAAAAGAGTTCCTGGTCAGGTTCTGGGCGGCGCGTTAAAGGGGTCTTCTGCATCCCCGAAGACCTAGAGCCACTAACCGCCTGCCGCCGTTTACTTACTGGCCTAGACCGTATTAGGGTGGCGGAGTGAACCAGATTGAACTACCTACGACAGCCGGTGTGCTTGGTGCTCTGTTGGGTGCCGAGGTAGTCGGAGATCCGCGCGCCCCTGTTTTACAGCTATCCGGTCTCGCTCGAGCACGAACAGGTTCTTTAAGCTTCTTGTCCGACGGACACTACACCGAAGCGCTAAGCGGAGCGGTAGGTTCGGTCGTACTCACTCGGCAAGAGCATGCGGGGGGTCGAGAGGGGATCACGTTTCTGATCGTGTCGGACCCAAAGGCAAGTTTCGCAAAGGTAGCGGCGAGCATTCGGACTGAGGTCGCCTGGCTAAAAATGCCTAAGAATGCGATGGTCTGTGAATCCGCCGAGATTCATTCGCAAGCAGTGGTGGGACCAAATTGCTTCATTGGGCCAGGTGCGCGCATCGGCGCAGGAACCGTTGTATTTCCGTTTGCCTACGTCGGAGCCGGGGTGCAAATAGGCGAAAATTGCGAAATCCATTCTCATGTCACGTTGTACGACGGGGTCCAAATCGGAAATCGGGTTAAAGTTTTTGCTGGTGCGGTTATAGGTTCCGCGGGATTCGGTTATTTTCGTCAAGGCGATACGGGACCGTATACGGAAATGCCCCAAATCGGAACTGTCGTCGTAGAGGATGATGTACGGATTGGGGCGAACTCAACCGTTGATCGGGCTACCTTAGACGAGACCCGAGTGGGACGTGGAACCAAACTAGATGACCACGCACATGTTGGTCACAACGCCCAAATTGCTGAAGATTGTATTATGTGTGCGCTTGCCGTAATCGGGGGGTCAGCCAAGTTAGAAAGAGACGTAGTTCTTGGCGGGCAAACCGGGATCGGCCAAGGCGTTACTGTCGGTCAAGGCGCGCGTTTGGCGGGTCAAGCGGGCTCTACCACCAACGTGCCTCGCGGGCTAGAGACGTATTTCTTTAACCCCCTTATTCCCGTGCGGGAGTTTGGCCGAATCTATCGAGTGCTTCGGAAACTGCCCAAGCTGCTTGAGAGAGTACGCGACCTAGAAAGACGTGTGGGGGAACAGACAGATGGTTGAAATCCATCCAACAGCTTTAGTCCATCCAGATGCGAGGCTGGGCGAGGGAACTTCGGTCGGCGCTTTCAGCGTTGTTGAGGCGAAAGTGACCACCGGAAGGAATTGCAAAATCCACGACCACGCAATCATTCGCGACTACTCGACTTTGGGTGATGAGGTTCAGGTGCATCCCTTCGCTGTAATAGGGGGAGATCCTCAACATCTGCGTTACCAAGGGGAGCCGACTACTGTCGTAATTGGAAATCGAGTGACTCTTCGAGAGTCAGTTACCGTGCACAAAGGGACGTCCTTTGGCAACAAAACGACCGTGATTGGTGATGGCTGTTTGCTCATGGCCTATAGCCACGTTGCCCATGACTGTGTGGTAGGAGACGGCTGCATCCTTGCCAACAGCGTCCAGCTAGCCGGCCACGTGACTTTGGGAAAGTCTGTCACTATCGGCGGAGTTTCGGCAGTTACCCAATTTTGTTCAGTTGGAGACTATTGTTTTATTGGAGGGGGATCTTTGCTTCGCAAAGATCTACCACCCTATCTTTCCGGCAAAGGAAACGACTTCTCGGTTCAGGGCGTGAATATGGTGGGGCTCGAACGCAATGGTTTTGCACCCGAGGCAATAAAAGCCCTGCGCAAACTTTTCAAAATTTTTTACCTTCAAAACCTCACTGTTGCGCAGGCTTTAGAAAAAGCGACAATCGAGTTTTCTCAAGTCAGTGAAGTAGCCCATTTTCTTAACTTCCTTCGGCAGTCCAAACAGGGAATTGCGCGTTGAGTGCTCTGCCAACAGTTCGCGTGGGGATTATCGGCTTAGGGAAAATGGGCCGATTTCACCTGATTAAGTGTTTGAGCCTTCCTGGGGTTCAAGTCGCCGGAGTGTATGAGCCGGATTCTGCACGTGCGGCGGCGGTTCATCAAGAAACCGGAGTGGCGCTTTTTCCTACTTTAGACGAGCTGCTTTTTGAAGTAGATGCAGCAATTATCGCTAGTCCCACCGCCCACCACTTCGATGGCGCAAGGCGCGCATTGCAGGCAGGAGTTCCGGTGCTAGTAGAAAAGCCGGTGGCACTACGAAGTGAAGACGCGGAAGCCTTGGTAAAGCTTGCCGAGGAGCGAAATCTGGTTCTGCAAGTGGGGATGCTTGAGCGTTTTCGCTTTGCTGCCCTCGCAAGGGGTTGCCTGCTACAGGCCCCTACTTTTGTAGAGACCCATCGGCTGAATGCCGCTTTGCCGCGTGAAAAAATCGACGTCGTCTCGGATCTGATGATTCATGATTTGGATCTAGTTCTGTCTTTGTTTAACGAAGATCCGATAAGGGTATCGGCCACGGGGCTCAGTGTGGTTACAGACCAAACGGATCTCGCACATGCGCATCTTGAATTTCCCGGGGGCGGAATGGCGAGTCTGAATGTGAGCAGGCTGTCTAAAAAGCCTCAACGAACTCTGCGGGTTTTTTCGCCACATGCCTATTCGTCGTTCGATTTTCAGGCAAACACTCTTGTGCAAATTCAAAATGCGCACGGCGAACTAAAGCAGCTGGAGGAGCCTTCACGTCAGTTAGATCCGTTGCTGGATCAGACTAGCGATTTTTTTCAATGTATTCGCAAAGGGCGCCAGCCACTGGTTTCCGGCCAAGACGGCGCTCGGGTTTTGCGTTGCATAGAGTTGATTCTTAGCAAGATAGCGGATCACAATCATCCTGCGCATTTGTCCAGTATCTCTCGCCAGATACCGCCATCGTTTTAGGGAGTTTTTTTGAGTCAGAATGTTCTCATTGTCGCGGGCGAGGCATCGGCCGATCTCCATGCCGCCCATTTAGTACAGAGTTTGAAGTCAAAGGGCGCCGACTTGCGTTTCTTTGGAGTAGGTGGAGAAAAGCTGATCGCCGAAGGCGTAGATGTTTGCGTGCGCGCCGAGCGACTGAATGTAGTGGGAGGTGCGGAGTGGCTTGGCAAGGTGGTCGATGTTTTAAGAGCCTACCGACAGCTTAAACGCGAAATTTCCCACCGACGTCCTAGCATTGCCATACTGTTGGATTTGCCAGACTTCAATCTGAGGCTTTCGCGCTATCTCCAGAAGCTGGGGATTCCCGTGGTGTATTATATTTCGCCGCAGGTTTGGGCTTGGAGAAGGTACCGTCTATCGACCATTAGAAAGACGATCGATAAGATGCTGGTAGTTTTTCCGTTTGAGAAAGATTTCTACGACTCCAACGGTGTTCCGGTCGAATTTGTAGGCCATCCGCTTGTTGAGCAAATTCAACCGCGGAAGCAATATCGAACTCAGTCGGAAATTGTGAGGGGACCACGATTAGCGGTGCTTCCTGGAAGTCGGCCAAGCGAGTTGCAACACCATGCTTCGCTGTTGAATCAGTTTTTTGTTCAGTTTAAAGCCTGCTACCCAAGCTCTGAAATTCGCCTTCCCGTGGCTTCAACGCTGCAAGCAGCCCAGGTGAGAGCGCTCTTTCCAAATCCAGAAGTTCGAATTGTTTCGGGGGACTCAAGGGAAGTGTTGGTTTGGTCTGATTTGGCCGTGGTTGCGTCAGGGACTGCCACTTTGGAAACCGCCCTGCTTGGAACCCCCTTCTGCCTTTTCTACAAACTGAGCCGTTCAACAACTTGGTTTGTTCAGCGAGTGCTTCGGTACAGCCGGTTCTTTGGAATGCCAAACCTCTTGCATTCTCGTGAGGTGGTTAAGGAGTATTTGCACGATGGTGCTACCGCAGAGAATCTCATGGGCGAGTGTAAGAAGATAATAGACGATGAGCCTTATCGACAAAGAGTCGTCGGCGATATTTTGGCCTGTCGAAAGCTGCTCGGAGACCCGGGGGCGAGCTCGCGAGCGGCTGGTTTTATTTTGGAAAGGCTCAACCAAATCAATGCTGTCGAGGGATCCTTTGCAAACGCGCCGAGCTAGAATTGCCTGGCCCGTTCTTTATCCCCTAGCTTGTCTGTGGGCCTTGGCAACAACCATGCGTCGGAAGATCTCGGTAAAGCGAAAGTGCTACATCGCAGATCGCAAGACCGTGGTAGTGGGGAATCTGCACAGCGGTGGTTCAGGAAAAACGCCACTCGTGGCTGCCATAGCGGAAGAGTTTGCAGATTTCCAGCCCGTCATCGTCTCGCGAGGATATCGAGCATCTCTGACCCGAGTAGGCGCTCGTGTGGAATCCATTGGTCAAGACGGACCGGAAAAGTTCGGCGACGAGCCGTGGATGCTTTTTAAGCGTCTTGGGATTCCAGTTTTTATAGGTCGCCATCGAGCAGAAATTCTGGCTCGTGCGCAAAGCGAAACCCAAGGAAAGCTCTTTCTGTTAGATGACGCGTACCAAAATTTTTCGTTCCGGCACGACGTCGATATTGTCGCTATTTCGACAGATCGAGCCTTGGAAGAGAGCTTCTGTCTTCCTCTGGGGGACTTAAGGGAGCCGCTCTCTGCGCTGCAAGCGGCTTCGGGCGTGGTTCTACTAAAAGGCGCGTATTTTGAAAGCTGGGCGGCATTTTTGCGCGCGCAGTTTCCTGCTCTTCCCTTTTTTGAAGCGAACCTGCGAGTGGAAGGTGTGTGGGGGAGCGAAGGTGAGGTCACTAAGCTAGGGAACTTATCGTGGGGAGCTTTTTGCGGCATCGCCCGGCCGGAGGGGTTTCGGAACTCACTTAAGGGTTTGAAACCGGCGTTCTTAGCGGTCTACGAAGACCATCACAAGTATGACCGCGCCAATGTGGATTTCATTTTGTCGGAGAAGGCCCGATTGGGGTTGCACCATCTCATAACGACCGAGAAGGACTGGCACAAGGCTTATCCGCTCTTTCACGGGCGGGGTGAAGAGCTTTACTACCTTCGAATAGGCTATGTTTTTTCCGAGGGTTTCTGGTACTTTCTGAGATCTCGGCTGGAGAATCCGTGAAATTCCGCATCCTCATATTGGGCTCCTACTTTTTGCGTCTTTTTCCGCGCAAACTCATTATTGCTCTTGGTGCGACTATCGGATGGGTCTGGTTTTATGTGTTTCAGTTTCGGCGCTCACAGGTCTTAGAAAACCTCCGTTTAGCATTCGGGGAAGAAAAGTCCGAGTCCGAGCTTCAGGAAATTGCGCGAAAGAACTTTCGTCACTACGGCCTGGTCATAGTAGAAGTGCTCCAATCATTGAGCTGGAAAAAATCCAAGTACCAGCGTGAGATTTCTTGTGATGGGATCGAACACCTTCAAGCCGCTTTGGCCAAAGGCCAGGGTGCGTATGGCCTTGTTTGCCACTTGGGCAACTGGGAGTGGATCATTGGCGGCATTCTCTCAAGGGGAATTCCGGCTGAAGTCGTAGTGAAGCGATCGAAGTCTGAATCCATCGATGTTTTTTTGCGATGGTACCGAGAAAATATGGGGGTTGGGATTTTGTACGAAAGCGGATCGGTGGGCAGTATTCATAAGTCATTGGGAAGTGGGCATTTGGTCGGTTTTGTATTGGATCAGTTTATGGGGCCGCCCATTGGATTGCCTGTAAAGTTTTTCGGCAAACTTGCGGGAACGGCCGTGGGCTTGGCTTTGTTGACCGAAAAGAAGAAAGCGCCGATTTTGCCGCTTTATTCATACCGCGATCAGCACGATCGAGTTCGCGTAGTCGTAGGTCCCGAACTTGAGTTGCCCCCACTTTCAGAACACCGAGAAGATCGCTTGTACGAAAAGACCCAGTTTTTTAACGATGTCATGGAGCAGGCTATTCGAAAACATCCGGATCAATGGCTGTGGCTTCACCGCCGCTGGAAAGCTTATCGCGGCGAGCCCCGATGGTCACCGAAGCGATCAAGTTTGTTTTCGCCTGCTTCGCTGCTTTTTGCCGCACTTCTGTGTGTGGGATGCACGAATAACCAGCTGAAAGAGACACCAACGGGAATTGAAATTCCACCGGAGCCGGAAGTCAGTCTGCCAGAATCGAAGCCGGCCGAGGTATCGGTTCCAGCTGCTGTTCCCACGCCCAAAAAACAACCCAAGCGAAATCCAATCGCGGCTGCGGTTAAGGCGCCTCCCAAACAGGCACTAAGAGCCTATCCGCCTGATCAAATCCCATTTGAGATTGGGGAGAGGCAGGTTCTCTCTCTTCACTGGTCAGCGCTTCACGCGGGAGATGTTCGCCTGGAAGTGCGCGAGGGGTTTCCATTTAAGGGACGACCGACCTTTCGATTTTGGGGCAAAGCCACCACTTCCGCCGTGGCAGATGCGTTGTATCACGTCGACAACACCATTGAGTCCTTCGTAGATAAAGAATGGCTTTTGCCGTATCGCTTCTTGCTCCACATGGTCGAAACACATCAGTTGAAAGAAACCCGTGCTGCGTTTGATCACAAATTGAACAATGTCCACTATTGGTCCAAACGCCTTTCCCCAAAATGGGGAAACGAAGTCCAGGACCGAGTCGATCCGCTCAACGCTAGAGGCATTGATATGTTCTCGGCGCTTTATTTTGCCCGCCTACAGCGTTTTGAGAAGGGTAAGGCTGTTGAAATTCCCGTGTATGAAAATCGGCAAAACCTCGTGGTTACTCTGATGCCAGTGGGCACCGAAGTGGTTCACACGAAGGCCGGAGTTTTTGAGTGTTGGAAACTTGGTGTGACCATAAAGCTTGAGAATGTGCTTAAGCCGTCGGGCGATCTCTTCCTTTGGCTCAGCGATGACTTTAAAAAGTATATCGTGAAGTTCGATGCAAAATTGAAGATTGGTTCGTTAAGGGGAGAACTCGTAAGCTTGAGGGAGCGAGCTGAGTGACGCTGCCAATTACCGCTATTGTAATTACTCACGACGAAGAGACGAATATCGCTCGATGTCTTGCGTCGCTGGGGTTTTGTGAGCAAGTTGTTGTTGTTGACTCTGAAAGCACCGATAAAACGCGTACTATCGCAAAGCAGTTTACTGAGAGCGTTTACGAAGTCCCCTGGAAGGGATTCTCAGCCCAAAAAAATCACGCCCTCCATTGGGCGAAGCATCGCTGGATCATTTCCGTAGATGCAGATGAAGAAGTGCCCCCTGCTCTAGCCGATGAAATAAAAAAGCTCTTTCAGTTTGGCCCCTCTCCTGGTGTCTCCGCCTTTTCTGTTCCGCGGCGCACGATTCACTTTGGTCGATGGATTCGTCATGGTGGATGGTACCCAAATCGCCTAGTACGGCTCTTTGATAAAACTCAAGGACAGTGGGAAGGCGAAGAGCTTCATGAGCGGTGGGTGAGTAAAGGCGAAGTAGGGCTTTTAAAAAACGACTTGGTACATTACTCATTTGAAAACTTGGCTGACCAAGTGAGCCGAAATAACAGTTATTCCACTTTAGGAGCCGCGAAGCTTCAACGCGAAGGCAATAGCTTTTCCCATCACAAACTTTTTTCAAAGCCCCTGGCAAAATTCGTTGAGACTTATCTGCTCAAAAAGGGATTCTTGGATGGATATCCCGGATTGATTATCTCGGTTTCGGCAGCCTATTCCGTTTTTTTGAAGTGGGCGAAACTTTGGGAGCTAGAGCATGCCAAAAAAGTCTAAGGGACTTAAAGGAATCATCGTTGCGATTGACGGACCTAGTGGGGCCGGCAAGTCAACGGTGAGTCGTCAGCTCGCGGAAGCGCTCGGCGGGATGTTGCTTGATACCGGAGGCATGTACCGCAGCGTCGCCTATTTCGCGATGAAAGAGAACATTACGAAATCTGCGGAGCTGGGAAAGTTGGCTAAGCGGCTCGAGTTCGATGTTTCAGAAGGCACCAAAACCCTCTTGGTGGGAGGAGTTGATATGGGGCAGAAACTGCGCAGTGAAGAAGTGAGTCAGAAGGCTTCAGCAATTAGTCAGTTTCGAATGGTGCGCCAAGCACTTACACTTTGTCAGCGGCGCCTCGCTCGCAAGTGGGCGGTGCGCTTTCCTGTAGTTGTAGAAGGAAGAGACATCGGCACTGTTGTTTTCCCAAAAGTGGAATTTAAATTTTTTGTTACCGCTTCGCCTGAAGTGCGAGCTAAGCGGCGCCTGGCGCAGTTGCGAAAGAGTGGCGTAAAGGGCGTTACTTTAAAGAAGCTAATCCGCCAAAACGAACTGCGGGATTTGCAGGACTCTACGCGAAAAATTGCGCCGTTGAAGGTGGCAGATGAGGCAGTGGTGGTGGATACGTCTTCGATGGGAATTTCCCAGGTCGTACATTTTATGCACGATCATATTCAGGGAAGACTTTCGCTACCGCGTTGAATTATTCGTCGTCGTGGCTGGGGCGGCGTTGGCCAAGCTCGGCCATGCTCTTGTGAGTGGCGGCAGACATCTTCTTTAACTCGCCCTCGTACTCGCGCAAAATATGTTGCTCGATTTGAGTTCGCATCTCGCTATTGAGCGGATGGGCGATGTCTCGAAACGTTCCGTCTTTGCGCTTTTTGCTCGGCATGGCAACGAAAAGACCGGTGTTGCCGCTGATGATTTTCAAGTCTCTAACTACAAAGCACCCATCGAAGATGATCGTAACGTAGGCCTTTAGCTTGTCTTCGTTCACCGGGAAGACTTTGACTTCGGTGATTTCCATGCTGCCTCCTTAGGGTGCTACTCCCTTGGCCTGCAGTAGGTGCCGGCCAATACGCTGCTACAGCTTACAGTTCGGAAAAACTGCGACAGATCTTGAGCGGTTTTTTGGGCCTCATTTCTTGAGGGGAATAGTGCGAAACAGGTGGAACCCGTTCCGGAGAGACCTGAGTACAGGCTCTTTGTAGTTCTTAGCTGTCCTAGTACTTGGCCGATGACAGGGTGGCTGTGGGCTACAGAGGACTCTAGCGTGTTTGTAGCTTCAACGAGGTAGCGAAAAAACGCATCCGAACTCATGCCGTCGTCAAACGGGTTGCGCAGCTTCGCATCAAATGGCTTTAAGCTCTGTCTGAAATCGGCGAAGGCCGAGGGAGTGGCGACCCCAAAAGGTGGGAAGACCAACAAGAAACACAGTTCGCCCAATGCACTTGGAAAATCGAGCGGCTGCCGTATCTCACCGACACCTTCGACCCAACACGGACTCGGATTTAAGAAATAGGGAACATCGGCGCCAAGGCCCAATGCCAAACGCGAGCCTTCATCAATCCCCAATTGCCGGCTTTCAATTGCGTAACGCAATAAGGCTGCCGCATTTGACGAGCCTCCGCCTAAACCACCACCGATGGGAATCGATTTTCGCACCATGATTTTCAGCTTAGCCGCGTCGCCCCAAATGGACTTCGCCGCGCGAAACACTAAGTTGTCGCATTCCTGGGGCAATGCGCTTTGGGTTTGGGCGGCATCGGGGGCCCAGCAGGTTTGAACCTCCAGATGATTCGAAGGAGCGATCTCTATTTTGTCCGCCAAGCTGAGCGGCCAAAACAAACTTTGGAGGAGATGGTACCCATCCGAGCGGCGGCCCACGAGTCGCAATCCAAGATTGAGTTTAGCAGGCGATTCTAGGCACACAGTATTTGAGCGTTTGTGAAAAATTTAGGCAGTCCTCAACAAGGCACTAAGTTTCAATGGCTTGGACCATTTAGCCCAAGTGCCGGTGTGCTGAGAAGCAGCTTTTGTATGAAAATCCGACGGTCACCCCCTCGAAGTGCATTTTTTTACCTTTAATATCAAGTTCTTATATCCGGTTCTGCGGCACGAAAAATGTAAGGTTATGGAGCGGGATTCTATCGGGGCCTGGGCTCCGTTCGGGGATTGGATGAGAAACCTGCTTCAATATGCCTATAGCATCTTGGTTTTCGTCGGTGTGCTGAGCACCGCGTACCTTGCTTTGAACAAAGAAGGCAATGCCCGCTTGCCGCTACGCGCTTTGCAAGCCCCCACTTATAGAACCGAAGCCACCATTGTGGATCCGGCCGTGACACAGCTCTTTCAAATGGAAGATGCCCTTTCCCGACTAGACACTCGGACCGAACAGCGCACTCCTTCAAGAATCGAAATCATTCTGCCGCCTAGCTCTGGTTCCCGCTAAATAAGGAGTTGCAAGTCAGCTGGGTCCACCGCCCGCTGGCACCTCCGACTGCCTATCGAATGGTCCGCCACGGGATTTTGAATTTCTAATTGTTTTGCTCCCGCTCGGCTCGCGGAATACGCCTGCTAGCTTTGAGTTGATAATTGCCCGCTCGACGCCATTCGCTAGCAGCCTGCGGTGCCAGCGGGCGGTGGACCCAGCTGACTTGCAAATCATTTAATGCAGGAGCTCGACATACTCTAGCCAGCCCCGAAGTACTGGCTTTTTCGGGGAAAGTTTCTGAGTTGTGGTAAACCATTTGTCTGAATGTCCGCGATCTTCCTTTCTGATGTGCATCTCAAAGATGCGAACAGCGTGAAAACCCAGCTCATGGTGCGCTTTCTTAGAGAAGTCGCTGCCCGTTTTGAATCCATCTACATTTTGGGTGATTTCTTTGATGTTTGGCCCGGGACCAATACTTATTTAGTCGAGAGTTTCCAGCCGGTTTTGCAGGTTTTAGCTCAGCTCGTGCGCGATGGGCATAAAGTGAGCTACCTAGAAGGAAACCATGATTTTCGACTTGGCCGGTATTTCTCGGAAGAACTGGGCATTCGCGTTTACTCGGAAGAAATTATCGAGCACTGGAACGGGCGTCGCATCTATATGGCGCATGGTGACCTTGGGAATCCAAGTGAGCGAGGATACCGGGTTTTACGTTACGTTCTGCGACATGGCGCATTTCAAAAAATCTTGAGCTTTGTGCCTCCTCACTTGCTTTATCGTGCGGGGGATAAAGTTTCCCGGTTTAGTCGAAATTTTCAGAAGAAGATTCCGCCAGACGAGGGAAAGGTGCGCCAGACGTATCGTGAAACTGCGATGCGTTGTTTTGCCAAGGGCTACGACGTAGTGATTATGGGTCACACCCACCTACCGGACTACTTTGTTTGGGATGGTCCCGATCGCCGCTGCCACTATTACAATCTAGGAGATTGGGTAAAGAATTTTACCTACCTTGAGTTTGATGGATCCGAGTTCTATACTAGGACTCATCCGGTTAAGGATCTTTAGCATCCGCGGCGAAAGGGACTCACTTGGTAAAGCTTCCACGAAGTGTTTCTTTCAACTATTGGGAAACCACCGCAGCAAACTGGCCCCACCATCTTCAAAGTCTGAAATCTCGCGGTGTCGATGAAGTGCACTGTTTCATTCCCTGGGGATCTCACGAGTCGGTGCAAGGAATGCGGGACTTTTCCAAGGCATCCCGGCTGCGTTTAGAAAAATTGCTCGGGCATGCCCACCAAGTAGGTCTGACGGTCCGAGTGTCGTTGGGCTTTCCTGCAAGAAAAGAGAGCATTCCAAGTTGGGCTTTGTCTTTGGGCGATCATACCGCGTTGATTCCCGCCGGCGCACTCAGATCGGCCAAATCCGATCTTACTCTTTCTCGTTTACCGAGCTTGCACGACGAACACTTTTTTGGCCCCTTCTTAGAATTTGTATCCGACGTTTTCGCTCTTCTTTCTCTCTACCGGTTTCCAGAAGGCCCGTTGGTGGGGGTAAATATCGACTGGGGCGTTTTTGGATACGACCTTGGACTGACGGCGATTCCATCCTACGCAAGTTTTTTGCAGCTACGTTACCCACAGGCCAGCCAAATCGGCCTTCGGTATCACTGCAACTTTCGAGACTTTGCAACGGCTACTTCGGCACAGGGAACGCGCGTTCTTTTGGATAAGCGGCCTTGGATCGCAGCCTACGATTATAAGTTCTGCCGAGCTCAAATGCTTGAAGAACGGGCCCAAGGAGTGATGGCACTGCGTTCCGGTGAGCCACTTATCGACTTAATTTCCTTTAGTGGACCTGAAACTGTGGCGGTAGAGTCGAACACGTCGACGTGGTCGATTGTAATGGATCCTACGCTTTTGGAGGGTAGTGCGGGGGCTCAGGCCTATCCTTTTGCGCCTTTGGGAATAATGAATCCCCAAGCCACAAGCGTTTTTCGTCTTTGGGAGTACTTACAAACTCGTTCCGAAAAAGAGAAAGTTCCGATGTTATCCCTTGGAGATCTCGAGGTTCCGCCTTCCCCTGTCATCGCCGTGATTGTGGGAAGATTCTTAGCGCAAAACAACGTAAGAACTCTGCGCCAGTGGGCCGAGCAGGGAGCGTCCTTGTATTTTCCTTTTGGACTGCCCCAATACAACGAGAACTTAGCCACCATTGAGTGGAAATCGGGAATGACGGCAGTTTCAAAACAGGGGCGCATTGGTTTGGGAAAAGGCCTGATTAGTTTCGCTGACACTCCGGTGGCAGACACGCAGTTTTGGGAAAAGCTCAGTGCGTTCTCGCGCCAATCTAGCGAAGGAGCCGGCCTATGATTGGGCTTGATACAGCAGATATTCACGCGCTAACGAACGCTGACAGAGCGGTGATAGCGGACATTCTTGGTCTAAACCGCTTTAGTTTTCGCGTTTGTGAGAAGGTCGGGGCGCAAACTTTGCGATCTTGGTTGGTATCTGAAGGCGGTACGCAGGCAGACTTTCCTTCGCCGACTACCGAGGGCGAAATCTCTGACTGTCCGGTTCTGGTGCGATCGCATCTTTCAAGTACCTTGGCGGAGTCGCCTGCTTTTCCGGTTCGCAGCCTTTGGGACGAGCTTCTGCCTTTCCCAATCTCAGCCTGGGGGGCTCCTACTACGGTGGACTTCGCTGGGGCTACGGAGTCCGATTGCCGGGATTGGTGGGATGCTTCGGTCCTCGCCAGGGCGGCATTTGATGAGTTTCAAATGCGTCTTTTTAGCGCGGAAATCAGTGTTGTTAGACTCGCAGATGGTTTGGGGCAGGAAATACTTTTGTTTTTCCATGCTGTTCGAAGGCGCTTTCTTGAACAAGGCCGACTTGTTCCTTTTGAAGATGTGCCAGTGGGCGACTTTTCGGGGCTCAAGAAACACGCTGCAAGTTTTCAGTATTTGGACTTCATATTCCCAAAACGAGAATTCTATCCAGAGCAGCTAGCTGAGATCGGTAGCCAGCTCAGGCACTCCGAAGCCAACCGCCCCGTTTGCATGCCTGAAAACGCCGCAGAGGCGCTTTCTGCGCCCTTCCCGTTGTAATTGCGCAAAATTCCTGGTAGCTACATCGAATTCCTTGCTCCCCGATTTGGAGGGGGCCTCAATGTCCAGGAGGATTTTTTAGATGTCTTATTCAACAACCAATCATTACGAAACCGTGTACATTCTTCGTCCAAGCATTCCAGAGGCGAATGCGAGTGCCATCCACGCTAAAGTGGACAGTGTTATTGAAAAATTCAGTGGCGCTATCAAGGCTCGTGACGACTGGGGTATGCGGGAAATGGCCTACCCAATCGATAAAGAGAGCATGGGCCGTTACAATGTCATCGTGTACAAAGGCAATTCTGGTGTCGTCGAGGAAATCGAACGGCACTTCAAAATTTCTAACGACGTTATTCGCTTCCTGACTGTAGCAGTTGAGGAAGACTACGACTATGAAGCCAGCAAGAAGGCCATTGCGCTAGCGGAAGAAGAAATGAAAAAAATCCGCGAAGCCAAGAAAAAGGGCCCTTAATGCGTGGAGAAGGCTCCACTTAATCAAGTTAGCCTTGCAGGAAAATTCAGTCGCATTGGTCCTTTGAAATACACCCCTTCGGGGGTGCCGGTTAGGGACGGTGTTCTGGCTGTGAACCAAACGGCTCTTGGTAAAGAGTCGGTAGGTTACTACGACCTGCTCTTCTTCGGAGATATTGCCGAAAAAGTGGGAGATTCGATACAAGTGGGCTCGTTTCGTTCGGTGACTGGTGCTCTGTGGAATCGTTCTTACCGAAATCGTAAGGGTGTGAAGGTTTCCGAAACGAAAGTGATCGTCGAATCTTTTAAATGAATATTATTAACGACAATAAAAAAGAAGCCGTCGTTACCGCGCTAGATCCGTTTGCGATTTTTACTCTCGTTCTTCTGGCTGGGGCTGCCTTTTCCAGTTTCTTTCTCGCGCCCCTTCCCCTGCTCAGCGCTCAATGGCGTCTTCCCAATCCATGGCCAAAGGCCGTGGCTGTTTTGGGCAGTGTTGTTGCTGTGGTTGTTTTGGAAACCCCGGTTCCTTGGGCGATTGTAGCCTTTGTGTTGGGGGTCGTATTCGCGGACCAAGCCCATACCCAGAAATCTCTTTGGCGTGCTCTGAATACTTCGGTTGCCGCTGCATTCCTGGCCGCGATCGGTTTGCTTGTGTTGCACTCGCAAATGAACCAAATGGGCCCGCTCATCTACTGGCAAAGTTTTGTTCATACTTTAGTTGAGAGCGTTCAAGTCTCTGTTCAGTCCGGATTCCAAATGGATTGGCCGGTTCTAGAATCTCTCCTTGTTCACCAAGGGGGCTTCTTCTTGGTGGGTCTTTGCCTTATTTCCTGCTGGGTGTCTTTGGGAACTGCTTCGCACTTTGGGTGGTTGAAGCCGGGAAAACGTCTTTCTGGTTCGGTGTTACGAAAGCAGATGCGCTTGTCGCCTGCAATTGCTGTGTTTGCTAGTGGCCTCTATATCGTGGCGTTTTCCTTTCCTGTGCCTTTTTACATTCTGGGTCTCACCAGAATCGTGGGTTGTGTGCTTTTTATTCACGGGACGGTCTGTCTTTCGGATATTTTATCGCGACGTAAGATGCCAAAGGGGCCTAGGACCTGGATCTATGTTTTATCGGTCTTGTTCGGTTTTTATGCCCTGCTGGCCTTAGGTGTGGTAAGCCCTTGGTATTTCCGGGCGGCCAAGAGCCAAGGCCCTGAAAGCGTTTTGAAGGATTTAGAGGAGAACGAAACAGTATGAAAGTGATCTTACGAGAAGACGTAGAGCATTTAGGTACGGCTGGCGAAGTCGTTAACGTGCGCAATGGTTATGCGCGTAACTTTCTTTTGCCCCGAAGTTTTGCAGTTCCAGCAACTGCCAACAACATCAAAGCATTTGAGCATGAGTGCCGATCTTTGGAAGCAAAGCGCACTAAGCGTCGCAAAGAAGCTGAAGCCCTTAAGGCCAAGTTGGAACGAGTTTCTTGCTCGATTGCCAAAAAAGTCGGTGAGCAAGACAAGCTCTTTGGTTCTGTGACGACTATCGATATTGAAAAAGCCTTCGCAACTGAAGGTTTCACTGTGGACAAGAAAGACATCCTGCTTACTGAGCCAATCAAGGCCTTGGGCGTTTATTCTGTTCCAGTTCGTATTTTTGACGATGTTGTAGCGAATACGAAGATTTGGGTTGTGCGCGAATAGTCAGCCCAAAGCCTTCAAAACGCTGCCGTGCAAGTTTTTCGGCAATAAAAAACCCCGCTCATTGGCGGGGTTTTTTTATGGCTTCAAATATTGCGCCGATTCGGGTTTATTCGAGTTCTTCCCCGATATCCTCGAGTAGTTGTTCGGCCGCTACCGCGTAGGCTTTCGAGGTCTGCTTCTTGCCTTCTAGGACTACGAGTAGTTTTTCAGAGTCAAAGAAGTACTGAATTTCAAGGCGGCTTATCCCTGACTTGGTTTGTGTTTCTCTGTAGGCACCAGAAAGGGAATCCTTAACAAAGGTGACCCAGCCCGAGTTCGCCTTCAAAAATCCCTGAAACGCCTGATCCAGCGAGAAGACTGGTGCAACGGCTACTGTAATTTTTGTCCGGGGAAGAACACCATCGGACTTTGGAGCAAACATGAGCGCCGGATTTCCACCTGAGCGGACTTCCAATACGGTGCCGCCGAAAGGTTGAACTAGGTAGCTCTGGCTCTTGCCCAGAGAAACCACTTGGCCATTACCCAAGGAAAAACCCGCAAGACCTTGTTGGCTGGCCAAGAGAGCTAAGCTGGCGATCAACCCATATTGCCCGAGGCGGAGCCCTTTAATGCGCCCCCTATACTCCCAACTTCCATTCTTCATTTTAGTTCTCTCCTCTTTGCGTCACTGGAAAAAGATATAGACCGACGAAATAGACTTCGTCTCCATTTTTATCTAATCCGTATTTGCGGTTCAGTTTCTTTCGAAATTCTTTAAGCTCATCCTTGATTTCTTTGAGCCGGTTTCCGGGGATGGAAAGCACCAGTCCGGACAGTTCCCTCTTCTCCATGGGAACGGAAAAAATCGAGTTAATGGCTTTTCGTAGGTAAGTTCTGTGAAGGCTGCGAATGACGTGCGAGGGCACTTCATCCGAGCTCGTCAGTAAGGGTTCTTTTTGCTCGAGCTTTCCCTCGGCATTTTTCTCAAGAAACTGGAGGCGAACCAGCAAGTCGAGGCTCTCTCGGGCTTGCGCTTCGCTGATTTTATTTCCAAGCCTTCGGGCAATCCAGGCCGGATCTTCTCGAAAGTCGGCGTTCAGCACCAATTCGCGAATTACAGCGTGGTGCCAATCGAGAAGGAACTTAATCTGGTCGGCCCTGAGCTGCGTCGGTGTTCTTTGCTTCTCTTGGTACTTGAGCAGTGAGCGTAAGTGAACTTCCTTGCTGTCCGGGTCCGAAACCTCTTGGTACATGACCAGTTCACGGAAGTACTTCTCTTCGTCTCGATTAAGACCTAGGCCGCGGGCAAACTGGTAAAGCGTGCGATCGGTAATCCGGCGTTTGCCGTCTACCACGAGCTTTAGGTAATTCGGAGAGCCAAGCTTTGCTTTGCGGGCGAATAGCCGGTAGCTGTAGGCGGAGTTCCGCTTCTTATGGAAATGGTAGTAGTCCTGCAGAAACTCTCGATAATCGAAATAGTCGAAGAGGTTCGGTACGTAATTCTCTACCGTCAGTTTTTCGTCGGAATTGCTCAAACAGCCCCAGAGCCTCCAGTCTCCGTCCTAGCACGGCTTTCCGAGCGAATACAATTGTTTTGGGTGGATGCCTGTTTGTTAAGGGCACCGCTTCATACTGTTAAGGGGCTTTCGTAGCTGATTTGGCCTTGTACTGCGGGCTTGTCCAGCCATTCTGGCAAAACTACCTCTAGGAAATCGAGGCAATTTGCTAGCGATCGGTCTAGGTTGCGTAAGCCCGCTAAAGCTGGCGAATCCTCCTGGGGAATCGCTCGAATATCGGAGCCCAGGCAAACAATCCCTTCAAAAACCTCGAGCGAAGGCATTGGCACTGGCAAGTTCCCAGCTAGGCTCGGGTGAAAGGCTAGTTTTTCTCTTATAAGGAGCTCTTCAAGCTGGGGGAATTGCTTGCCTAGCTCTCTCTTGAAAGCCCTGACGATTTTGGCGAGTTCTTCGCGGTTCTCTAGAAGAGAATCTTCCAAAAACAGAGTCCAATGACAGCATTCAGCGCCAGAGTCCAACTCCGCGCCGCGGTTTCCTAGCGCTCTGAGCTTTAGATCCTTATATCGAAATGGAAATACTACAGTGTTTCTGTGTGGGAACAGGGGTGCGCGGACTTCTATGTCCCATGTAAGTCCCCCGGTTTCTATGGGGGAGGCCCCCTTCTTAGGCATTCCCTCTGGGGTCCCGCCGCAGATTTTGAGTAAGTTTGCGAAAGAGCCGGTCCATAAGAGCTTAGAGAATGACCGTTCCGAGCCATCAAGAAGCGTTACTGTGCGCTTGTCGATATCGACGTGGGTGACGGTTGCCTTCAGCTCGCAGTTCGGCTGTAGAGCCGAGTAGAGCCCCCCTATGACCTGTCCATATCCTAGTTCAGGTTCAAGAAAGGGTTGATGAAGGTAATGATCTTCTGGGGCAGAAAAGTCGTCGGATAGCGGACCGAATTCTCCCTTTTTATTGATCTGCACTGCGGTCTCGGTGACCTCTCTCCATTTCAGCTCGGGCAATTGCGTTTGCAATAAGGAGGCGGCCTCGCGAGAGTACAGCCGTTGGTGTCCGCAGGAGGCATTTCCGCCGGGTTTGCTCTCTTTCTCGAGGATCAATAGGCTTTCATGCCTCTCCGATAGGTGTTTTCCGAGGGCCAAGCCCGATACTCCAGCTCCGATAATGATGGTGTGCGACATAGACTTATTAAAACACGGTCACTCCCCGTCCTGACAAGATTCTTTGCCTCTCCCGGAGACCCTTGGTAGTAAAGGTTGTTCGGGAATTCGACTAAGACTTAAATTTTTTTAGAAAAAATATGAAACAGAGCATTGACAGATTAGAGCGTCTGGCAATATTACTCTTCTCCTCAGACGAACCGGTCTTTGAAAACTAAATAGCAGTTACGCAAAACACGGGCCC
>CAZTRP010000008.1:0-156080 GCA_964616705.1 uncultured Pseudobdellovibrionaceae bacterium | reverse complement strand
TCAGCTTAAACACAAACCGGGGGTTTCGATCTCTCCAGTTGAGGGGCCAGGGTCAAGACCAACGATTCAAAGACAACTAAAGAAAGAAGCACGAGATGACGTGCTCAGTTATATTAAAACACTCTCCCACCCGACGGAAGAAACAGAGAAACTCAAACAATTGAATGTTTTTTTCAGAGCGACACTGGACTTAGCAAAACCCGAACATCGCAAAGTACTCAATTCACTGTTCAACGGATTAAATTCACCTAACGGTAGTGAATTGGTTGATAGCGCAATTGCAAATACCCTGGGTGGGCCTTAGCGTTGCGATAATAGGCGCTGAGCTTCCCGAACTCTCTCAACAGCCTGTTCCCTAGATTCTCCCGTGGCCGTCAGGTGGCCCATTTTTCGACCAGCCCGTGCCTCAGATTTTCCGTAACTATGCCACTTTACAAAGGGAAGATTCAAAACCGCCTGCCAGTTAGGTTCTCCTAACTCCCAAGCATCCCCAAGGACATTGCCCATCGCTGTAGGTTTAAGAAGAACTGTTGCACCTAGCTTCAGGCCGAGTACCGCCCGCAATTGCTGCTCAAACTGACTTGTCACTGAACCCTCAAGGGTCCAATGGCCAGAATTGTGGGGCCTAGGAGCCATTTCATTTATGTGCACCTCACCCCCATGCCCCACAAAAAACTCTACACAAAGTAAACCCACCAAGTTCAATTTTTCAGCCACTGCGCGCGCAATTCGGACCGCTTCATGTGCCACTGCTGACGAAACCGAAGGCGGCACGCTGCTAACATCTAGAATGTGATTTCGATGCTCGTTTTCAACTGCCCCCCAATCCGCCATAGCTCCATCGACTCCCCTAGCGACGAGAACGGATATCTCCGTTTTAAAGTCCTGCCACTGCTCCAATACCCAATCACCTGCGTCGGCGCCGATGGCAGACACAAGGTCGGCTGCTGATTGGATCTTCTTCTGCCCTTTTCCATCGTATCCAAAACCAGCAGTTTTAAGGACACAGCGGCCACCCATTCGTGAGAAAGCAGATTGAGCCTCCGCAAGCGTTTGCACCACTTCAAATGGCACTACCGGAAAACCGCTTTCTTTTAGAAACGTCTTTTCTCGGACTCTATGTTGGGCAATGTGGAGCACCTGGGGTGCGGGACGTACGAGAGTCCACGACTCTAGAGAATGCGCACAGTCGTAAGGTATATTCTCAAACTCAAACGTCACGACATCGACCGATTTTCCAAAAACTTCAAGAGCTGCTCTATCGGTGTACGCGGCAACGGTAGTTCGATCCGCCACCGCAGATGCCGGACTGTGGGCTTCTGGCGAAAAAACATGAGTAAAATACCCCATGCGACGGGCTGAAATTGCAAGCATCCGTCCCAACTGGCCACTGCCCAATATTCCAATTTTAGCTCCTGGGAGCAAAGCCTTGTTTGCCATTACTTTCCTAGTTTAGACTTCAAGACGGCGTTTGTTTGATCTCGCCTGAATCGCTCTAACGCGGCTCTGAGCTCGGGCCGTGAATTGGATAGAATTGCGATGGCAAGCAAGGCCGCATTGGCTGCCCCCGCATGCCCGATAGCCAAAGTACCAACCGGAATTCCCTTGGGCATTTGAGCTATAGACAAGAGCGAATCAATTCCCTTTAAAACCCGGCTCTCCACCGGAACACCCAATACCGGAACGCAGGTTTGTGCCGCCACCATACCGGGCAAGTGGGCCGCCCCACCAGCACCCGCAATAATCACCTCAAGCCCACGCTGCTGAGCCTGCCCGGAAAACTCCGCCAAAAGTTTTGGGGTGCGGTGAGCAGAAACGATGCGTTTTTCAAAGGGCACTTTAAACGCCTTCAGCATTTCGGCGGCTGGTTTCATGGTGTCCCAGTCGCTCTGGCTGCCCATGATTACTGCCACCAACGGGGTCGATTTTTTCTCTTTCATGTTCCCTTTCCTAACATGGAAAGCGCCTTTATACTCGCTCTCGTGTGGAAAGTCGCGACATGGAATGTAAACTCGGTCAATGCCCGCCTTGATCGACTTTTAGGCTTTTTGGCTAGAGAATCTCCAGACGTTGTCCTACTTCAGGAGCTTAAGTGCGAAGAAACGAAGTTCCCCCTAGAAGCCGTTCGCAACGCCGGATACCACGCGGCTATTTCGGGACAGAAAACCTACAACGGGGTGGCAATTCTAGCGCGAAAACCGCCCTCCGAGGTCGTGGTGGGATTTGCGGATGGGGGCTTAGAGGAAGCCCGCTATATCGCCGGAACGGTCGATGGAAACCGCGTTGCTTCGGCTTACATTCCCAATGGCCAAGCCGTGGGCGCCGAGAAATACCACTACAAGCTGCAATGGTTGGAACGATTGCGAAAGCGCCTCGACAAAACCACGTCGCCAAGTACCCCCTTCATTCTTGGGGGAGATTTCAACGTAGCACCCGAGGATCGCGACGTGCACGACCCCAAAGCTTGGGCGGGGCAGATTCTTTGCTCGGAACCCGAAAGGCTAGCCCTGAAAAAGATTTTCGACTTTGGCTTGCAAGATACTTTTCGCAAGCACCATTCCGAGGGCAGTCTCTTCTCCTGGTGGGACTACCGTCGCTTGGGCTTCCCCAAGAACCATGGTCTACGTATCGATTTTTTACTAGCCACTTCCCCGCTCTACGATCGCTGTTCCAGTGCACGGATCGATCGGGACGAGCGCAAGGGTTCAGGACCCTCTGATCACGCGCCTGTGATTGCTGAATTCAAATTAGACGCCTGTTGATTTACCACCCCAGATGAGTACTAATGTTTCTAACGGGGGATTGGGGTTTGAAGGGGCTTCGGTATTTAACGATTGCAGGGCTACTGATCGGCTTTAGCACTTCGCTTGTCGCGGGCCAGGGAAAATGTGCCCGTCGTATTTTGGGATCATCAAAAGCCTACTCGAAAGAGGATCGAGAACTCCTGATACGCCATAAAGCATTGGCCAATCTTCCCCAAGAAGCCCAGATGGCCTCTGTTCTAAACTACCGATACAGCTTTACCGACGGACAGGGCAAATCTATTGGGAGATCGCTTTTTTCTACCCTCCCCATGCCCACAAATAACGTCGGAAGCCTGGTAGATTTTGCGAAACTTGGTTTTGAAGATCCGATTCCAAAACGCTTTATCATCGGAGACGGAAGCATATTGCGAGTGCTTATCGGAGTTGACCTTACCCCGGATTCCCCGCTCGATCGCGAAGTAAATCGAATTCACCGAAGCATAGTGCGCGGGCTCGGGGAAAGACTATCAAAAGAGAATATTCTTTTGCGCGTCTCACAAAATATCGCCGACCAGCTTGGACCCGCTATATCGGGTGGCTTCGAATGGGACAGGTCCATAAAACCACAACGGCTTAAAGCGACTAATTTTACCTCTCTCGACTACTCTCACACCCCCATCGTAGAAAACGTTTGGCTCCCCGTAGTTGCCCTTGAGGACTATCTTGTCGATGGAGAAGCTTACTGCCTTGGACAGGCTTTGCTCGCGTGGTTAGTATTGCGTTCGTTTGATATCCCTTGCCGATTGCACTTGGGGGCAAACTCGGCTGAAGCCGGAGTAGAAACCGGGCACTCTAGTGTTGAACTCGAGGACGGAAGATTTGTTGACCCAGCTGGCTTTATGACTATTAGTCCGAAGCCCTATGAGAGAGGCCTAAATTTAGAAAACAACGAAACAGACTGGCAGTTTCTGCCGGGCTACCTCACTTACTTTGGCACAACGGGAAAGCCCACTTGGCGAGTTAAGTACAAACGATTTCCGGTACTCGTACTTGAGTGAGGGCTTACTCCGAATCTACGGTTTGTTTAATCCATTCTAGATAGTCTGCGTCACCGCCTTCGATAGAATGAAAGACAATGCACGGGGTTTGATACGTATGCAGACTCTTAACGATGAGTGAGATCGCTTTTTGTTTAGAACCGGTCGTTTTAAGTAGGACTAAGTACTCGCTCGAGTTTTCTACTTTGCCCTGCCAATGGTAAATCGACTCCATTGGACCTAGTATGTTTGCACAAGCTACCAACTTCTTTTCAACGAGTGCGGTAGACAAGCGACGCGCTTCTTCGATCGTAGGAGCAGTAACGTAGCCCGTACAGTATTGCCCACTTTCCATTAGCCAAACCCCACTGGCAGAAATGCTGGTTGATTTTCCAATTCAGGATGAACTTGCACGAAAAAGGCATGACTCGCGACAAGAAGTGAAAAAAGGAAAGCAACTAGGAGAACGACTAAAAGCTGTTTCACAGCCCCCACCTATAAACCAGGTTTCGGTTTAAACCCGTCTCCGAAGGCTTGCAAGCAGGAATTTTGAAGCAAAACTAAGGCAGTTGAAAGTAAGCAACCCGAAGCATTTCACCCTCGGGCGGCACCGACGCCCGGGCCGAACTACAAAATGAACGAGGATCGTTCACAAACGAAACTCGAACTAAAGTTTTTTTCCCATCCTCGCCGGTAACTCGCCTCCAATAATCTTTTGTGACGCAATAGTAATCGTCCGCCACGGAAGTCGAGAGAATTGCATTCGAAGCGCTGTCAAAACGCAGAGGAAGGAGAAGGCGCTCAAGCACGGCTTGACCATCCGCAATAACCCCTGGGGAATTGTCCGGCTTAAGGATTTTAAAAGCCGCCGCTCTTCTAACCGTTCCCACAACAGCATCGCCAGACTCGAGCGAAATAAGCTGACAATCAAGGAGCGTATCCGGCTGCCTAAAATAGACAACTCGTCCCAGCAACGCACGCGCAGGATCAAAATCGGATATCTCGGCCGGCTCACCCTTGGCGTAAAGAGCTCTAATTCGCTCAAATGCAGTTGCGCTTTCAGCTTTCAAAGAGACACAGCAAAGCAAACCGAATACCGCTACGCCCATCAATGTCCGCATCAGAACAACCCTCCTAAAGGGCAAACTTAGCGCACCTGGCGACCAAGGCAACAAAAACCGCCAGTCGCAAACGAACTTTGTAAGCTAGGAATACACTCAGAATACATGAGCAAATTCTGTCCTCCGCCGATAAGTGGATCGACAGTGAACTCTGATTGTCTACCCCCTCCGCTTGCACTGACCATTTGGGCCCATGGATTGCAATTGCTCTGTAGCTATGAATAAGCGTACGCCATTTTTGGCCCTTGTATTCTGCCTGTTTATAGCTAACTCGAGCGAACTTTTCGCTGGGTCACTGGTGTGGGTTCGAGAAGGTGCCGACACAACCCCTCGATTTGAGAGCAACGGCAAGCAATACGGCCTGTTGATAGCCGAAGATGGAAGCATTTACTACTCCGACTCTGAAGGCTTTAAGGAGCCTCCCCTGCACATCATAGAAGAGGTTTTCGACTACCGAAAAAGCCAACTCCAAAGCGGAGTTGCTCTGAGCCAACCGCGCATGAACCTTTTGAACAATGCACGGTACCGAGATCTTTTTGACTCCAATGGGAAGGAAAATGCCCCAAAGATTTCTTCGCGAAATGGCGTAGTGTATGAGGGAGAGGGTCGAAACGAAAAGCCGATTCGAATTCTTGCAGATGGACGATTGGTCGTAGAAGACAAAGTATGGCGAAGCGGGCAACTCATTACCCTCCAACGTGCACCCCACCCAAAGACTCTTGAACGATACATGGGCGCTAAGGGGACTGCCGCAGAACAGTCTTTTAGAAATATTTTGGAAAATCCGGCAAACATGCAGGATTTTGCTTGGGCGAGCGCTGCCCCAGCATCGGCTAGCGCAGTAGTGAAATCGCCTGAGTTGAAGGCCAAGGAAGAAGAAAAGCCAAGCAGTGCTAGTCCTTCTCCAAGCAGCCCAGAGGCGCCCTCTAAGCAGCTCAGACAGAACGACACCAAAACCGCGGCGCCCACTCAAAACCTAATTACGAATACGCCGCCTGCTCCGCAGCCGGCCGTCCGAATAGCTCCGGAGAAAAAGGCAAACCATGCAGGGAAGAACACCTCTGCTCCCTCTGCCACCCAAGCCCAAACTCCGCGACCTACTGACAATGGAACGCGCGCTAAACGAGTTGGAAAAGGAAACTACCCCGAGTGGCTCCCGAAAGAACTTCGCGGAGACTTCAGGGGAATCGAGGAGGAAATGCCCTATCCTCCTGAGAAAGACTTTAGTTCCAGCGGTCTGTCGGCGGAGTATTCGACCCTTCGAAATAAAATCGATCGACTACTGGTCGATATCATGCGAGCGCAAGCCATAGGAGTTTCGACCAAAATCACGGATGAGCTAATGACAGAAATCCTGCCTCAGCTCAATGCCATGGAGGAGTACTGGGCAAGCCATCCTCCAAAAAACCAGATTCAACGGGCGCGTTACAAGCTCGACCTGAAGGACTTCGAAGCTAACCTCAGTTTCCGATACGTCCTGCTTCGATCAGACGCATTTAAGGAGCTTGATAAGCAAGGTAAGACAGCAGAGTCACTTTCCAAATCTCGGGAGGAGGACTTAATCATGGCGGCCGGTGATCAACGGCTCGCAGAAGCGACTACCAATCCACGTCTTTTCATGGCTCTACAAGCCAGGATGACAGAGTATTTTGCCAAAGATGCTCACGTAGCCGAAATCGTGCGTAGAAAGACACTTAAGCGCGTTGGGTCAATTGCTAGAGAGCTAAAACTGTTTGCGCCTCCGATAGCCACGTCTCCCGATAAGAGCGAGGCCCGGCCAGGCACGAGCCGAGCCCAGTAACACAATCTTCACAATTGCTTCACAATTGGCTGCTATTCTGGGCTTACTAGCGGAACGTATGTGGAGGTCGTATGCGTAAGGTCTTTTTTGCCCTATTCGTTTTACTTAACCTCATTAGCCCTATCGCCTTTGCTGAGGAAAGCTCAGATATGTGTCGCCAGGAATGTGCCGACGACGGGACAGACCCTGATGAATGCCAGATGGACTGCAACACTGTAGCCCATCGCTAACTCGCCGCATCTTGACGCTCCCATTCCCCGAAACCTAGATTGGCTGGTGAACGGGAGATGTCAGAATGGCAAATTTGCATAGTGTACTTATACTAGCGGGTGTTTATGCCCTTTCTAGCTGGGCCGCTGTTTCGCCAAAGAATTCGTACACTGCCCTTCCGGAATTTTCTGTTCTGACTCTAAAAGCAGAATCGGCAGAGTTCCCACCGCGGCGTTCGGAATCCGCTTTGGGAACCTATCTGTATGACGGCGATGGCGACCTAGTTGCAGATCACAACGACTGGTGTCCAAACACGCCCGCAGGGGCGCCCCCTTGGACTATCGAAGACTTTCAAAAGAAAACAGTTTCTTTCTTTCAGGTTGGCTGCGCGAAGCAAAACGATGAGACAATCTACCAGCCAAAGAGCAGCGATTCCCCCGTGCCTCACGGGCGCCAAGTCTCTTGCAAGCTGGTGACCGAGGCCTCGGCGGCTGACCGAAGCCTACTCAAATCAAACGCGCTGATTGTAATAGATGAGAGCCTTATCACCCTGACTGAAGCACTACACAGAACATTCGATTCCTATAACGGCATTTTATTGCGCACCAAGGGGAACACACTATTTAAACTCAGCTGCAGAGCCCAGCACGCCTACCAAACCAAAACCACGAGCGGGGGCGAAACTCAATACTATCTAAAGTACTTTGATGCGTATGAACCAAGCATCGAAGAAATATCTAATCTAATCAGTGTTGTAATTAAAGCCCCACCTGTTCCGATCCCCTAATACGGGCGGGAATTATCGGCTTACAAGATCCACGCGACCAGCCTTTAGCCCAAGCAAAAGTTTACCATCAAGAAAGAGTTTAAGGTCTTGCCCAATAACGCGTGACGCAGCTTCCGAAAGAACTCCGCGTTCTACCCAAGAAGAAACTTCCTCTTGGCCGTAGACAATTAAATCAGTCACACGTCCGGTACGAAGCAAGAAGCGTGGCGCAATTTCGTAACGAGCAGACAGGTAGGCCAAATAGGCTTTCACTAAATCCAGAGCGTAGCTATCTACTTCCAAGTTGCTCGTCGCGCGCGTGGGTAAGTCGGCATCACTCTTTGGTAGTTTCATCGCACTAGCGATTACCTGCAAAATCGTTTCGCCATTTCGATCTACTTCTTTAGGACTGAGCCCCCTAAATGCCTTTAGCTCATTCACCGACTTCGGGCGCGAACGAGCAAGTGCCATGAGCACTTCGTTCTCCGCTATCCACGCCCTGGGCATATTCGCTCGCCTGGCTCTGTCTTCGCGCCAACGCACGAGCTCCCTTAAAGCCAAATAGGTGGTTTCATCGAGCTGCCCACTCTTTGCTAGCCTGTGTGCGATATCTTCGGCAGAGACGTCAAACGCCGAGGGATCGACATAGCTCTCTTCCAGGGCCCAATCCCATCGGCCCTTATTTCTTAACCATTCTTCCATTCGGCGAGCTAGCTCAACCAAGAATTCAACGTCTTGTTGTGCGTAAGCCAGGAGCTCTTCTGACAATGGACGCGCGAGCCATTTTACCCGGGCCCTGCCTTTATGCAGGTGGATGCGCAATACATCTTTAACTAACTTCGCCAGTCCCACGTTGTCGCCGTAGCCGCAAAGCGCTGCCGCCACTGCCGTATCCAATACTGGTTCGGCGATGCAACCATAGGTCCAAAACAAAACTTCTTGATCCGCAAAGGCCGCGTGCATCACCTTCAGAATGTTCTTATCCACGAGAACATCCACAAGCGGTTTTAAATCTTCAGGGCCCAACGCAACAGGATCGACTAACCACGCTTCGTCTGCGGTAGAGAGTTGTATAAGGGCGATCTTCGGAAAAAACGTCGTCTCTCTAATAAACTCTGTATCGATTCCAATGACCTTGTGTCGACTCAACTCCTTAGCCATCGCCTCCACTTGAGAGGGAGTCGTAATAAACGGTGCGGTTTTCATTAGAAAATATATTTCTTTCTAGAAAGATTGAGCAACAGGGCGGTCGACACCATAAACGTTAGAAGTGAGGATCCTCCATAACTGAAAAATGGAAGCCCAACACCGACAATCGGCAAAATACCAATGACCATTCCAATATTGATAAACACGTGCCAAAAAATAATTGCCGTAAGCCCAAAGGCGAGAAGCATTTCAAACTTCCCACGAGCTCTGGCCACTGTACGAAGCGAATAGAACAGGAAGCTCCAGTAAAGGAGCAAAAGGACAATCGCCCCAAAAAAACCGCGCTCCTCAGAAAAGACTGAAAAAATGAAGTCGGTATGCTGCTCGGGAATAAAATTCAATTGGGACTGGGTGCCCTTAAGAAAGCCTTTCCCAAATACTTGTCCCGACCCAACCGCAATTTTACACTGAAGCGCATTGTACCCACTACCCTTCGCATCGCGCCCGGGGTTAAGAAACGTTTTGACCCGATCTTTTTGGTAGTCCCGCAAGACAAACTGGTACGCAAGTGGAACAGCAATCATTGCAACCAAGCCCACAATTAGCAAAGACCTTAGCCTTACTTTTAGAAACAGAACCATTGACCCAGCAACCAGAAACAAAACCCCCGCGGTGCCCAAGTCGGGTTGCAGTAAAATAAGGAGAAAAAACGGCGCTACAAGCAGGCCGGGGACTATCAACCGAGTCAACGAGTACGGCGGCGGATATTTGTCTTCAGAAAAGAATTTCGCCAAAGTAAAAACAATTGCAAGCTTTGCAATTTCCGATGGCTGCAAATGAAAAACTTTCAGGTCAATCCAGCGCTGAGATCCGCCTCCCACCCGACCAATAAACAGCACCAACGTCAGCAAAATCATGCAAAGGCCATAAAATGGGTAGGCGACTTTCTCGAAAAACTGACTATCTATAAACACCAGTGCAAGGGTGACCAGCAGCCCAAGACCAAACCAAACCAGCTGCGTTTTATATAGCGTAGTCCCCGAACCTTTTGAGGCGCTATAAAGAGTGACTATCCCAAGTAAGAAAACCAGAAGCATCGACACAAAAAGGCCGACGTTAAATGTTTTGATAACGCCGCTATCAGCCTGAAAAGAGCTCATTCATCTTCCTCTGCTCCACCTGGTGGCTTTTCAACTGCGGGCTGCGGGCCGCTTACGTTTGTCGGCGATCGATTTGCAAGCGCCCCGGTCTCCTCTTGGACTACCTGCAAAGGTTCTGGTCCCATCTGTGGCGGTGGGCTGTTCTTTCTCTTATAGTAGGCTTCAATGACTTCCTTTACGACAGGACCCGGAACGGAACCGTGACAAGAATGTTCCGCGATCGCAACCACAGCAATCTCTGGGTTCTCTCGCGGCGCATAACCAACAAACCAACCATGGTGGCGACTTTCTACATCTAGCGCCTCGCACTTCTTGTTTACGGTGGCTCTGACCTGAGCAGTACCCGTCTTGCCGGAAATTTCCACCAAGGAACTATGGGATCTCACCGCCGTGCCACCGGGCTTGTTAACGACTTCAGACAGCCCTTCTTTTACGAGCTCCACCATCTCGGGCGGAAGATCAATCTTTCGTATGAGCTCTGGCTTAAATTCGCGAGGGGACTTCTCGCCTTCCGAAGCAATTTTCCTGACCAAATAGGGTCGATACAGAAATCCCCCATTTCCGACGGCAGCAAAAGCGTTCACCAATTGCAACGGCGTCGTTGCCACATACCCCTGACCAATCGCAACGCTAATTGTCTCACCTGGATGCCAGGGCTGCTGGTAGGTTTTTTGTTTCCACTCACTATCTGGAATCAATCCGCGCTGCTCGCCTGGCAATGCAAGCCCACTTGGACTTCCAAGTCCATAAAGACGAGCATATTTTGCTATCTTGTCGATCCCGAGCCCAATTCCTGCATTGTAAAAGAATACGTCGCAAGATTCGCGAATAGCGGTCTTAAAATCCACTACGCCATGCTTCTTCCAGCAATTAAACTTCCTATTCCCAAAATGCATGAAGCCCGGACAGTTGACCGTCGTAGTCGGATTCAGAATGCCTTCTTTTAGCCCCGCGAGAGCCATAAAAATTTTAAACGTAGAACCGGGGGGATAGTGATCCTGAATGGCACGGTTTCGTAGCGGACGTTCCTTGTTGGTGGAGAGCTGGACCCAGACCCGGGAATCGATTTCACGGGTTGAGATGAGCGCCGGATCGTAGCTTGGTTCGTTGACCATAGCCAAGATCTCGCCACTCCGTGGATCCAGTGCCACCACCGAACCCCTAAATCCACGACTACGAAACCCATCCGCCGCGACTTTTTCCAAGTCAGCGTCCAGCGTCAACTCCATATCGGTGCCCGGCACCGGATCCGTTTGAGTGACGTATCCCAAAAGCTTACTGCTATCGACATTGGCAAGCTTCCGCCGGCCCATTGCATCTACTTCCACGTACCCAACGCCATTGGTGCCGCGCAAAATCGAGTCATACTGCCGCTCGATACCCGCCTTTCCAATAAAATCTCCCATGACCAACTTGGTCTTTCGAGTACGCCCAATATCGGAATTGTCGACCTCGGCGATACATCCCAAAAGCTGGCTTGCAAAGTCGCCCATCGGATAGCGACGCTGAACTGTGGTTTCAATGTCGATGCCGGGAAACTTCTCCGCATCGGTTTCAATCGCCGCAATAACGTCTTTTGAAACATCTGCTTTCAAAAGAAAGGGATGGAACGTGGGGCGATTACGAACTTTGGAGATTTTTTTCTCTAGTTCTGCACCTGAAATGCCAAGCGCCCTGGCCAAACGAGCGTCAGTTTCTTTATTGAAGGGATAGTACTGAGACAGCAAGATCACATCGAACGCGGCACGATTGTCCACGATCACTTTTCCAAAACGATCCGAAATCACCCCTCGAGTAGGAAGAAGGCGCTCTTTCTTCAGGCGATTGCTTTCGGAGAATCGACGAAGCTCCTCTCCCTGAACAATTTGAAGAAAAAACAGGCGAACGGCGATAAGCAAAAAGAAGAACGCTACAGCACCGTAAAAAAGGATGATTCGATCCCTAAATTGGCGAACCTCATCCTCGCGGCCTATCACAACGAATCTCCCGAAAGCTCTATGCTATGGCGTGGCGCCTTGTGGGTCACCAAATCCAGCCCCTCTAGGGCACTATAAATGACCCACCCGCCGACACCATTCAAGAGGATACTCGACAAATCCAGGTTGCTGAAGGAAAGAACCGGCCAAGCCGGGTGGAAAAAGCCAGCCACGATGGGCAGCAGTATCCGAGTGCATAGAGACAAGCTGAACATTAAAAGCACAATGGAAAAAGCATTGCTAGCAAAAGCCACATAGCTGATGAGTCGGGTTGCTGCGAAGACAAGAAGGTAAGTAGTTGTAAATACGCCCAAAGGAGCGGCGCTACAGAGCGAATAGAGATGGCTAGAAAAAAGCGCGAGAATAATCCCTTCGGGAGTAGACCTGCGTTGACCAAAAAAAACCACAAATGGTAGCAGCAAGTCCCAACGCTGGACCCAAAGCGGAGCAAATGGAAAGAGGGCTGTCTTCACAAGGATCAGCAAGAGTACCGCTAGAATAATGAAGAGCGGATTAAGACTGCTTAGAAGTCTTCTCTGGCTCGGGGGGAGGAAAAACAATGAACACCTCCTCTAGTTTGTAAATATCCACGGCACTTTTTACTGTTACGGTCTTAATGACACCGTTGCGGTCGGGGACTACTTGCCGAACATAGCCGACCAACAAGCCCTTAGGGAAAATATTGCCAAAACCCGATGCCACAACCGTATCGTCTGGACGGACGTCGTCGAGCTGATCGACGTACTTGATGTTGCATCCAAGTTCTCCCGACTGTCCCGAAAGAATTCCTCGGACTCTGCTACGGGCGATAACCACGTCTATATTGCTAGTAGGATCTCTAAGAGTGAGAACATCGGAAAACCCCGCTGATACCCTCAATACTCTGCCGACTAGCCCCCCGGGGCTAATTACTCCCATTCCGGGGACCAATCCGTGTTCTTTGCCACGGTCGATTCTCACGCCGTAATAGTCCGAAGAAATATCGTGGGCAATAACGTGGGCCGCAAGAAGCTTGTGGGAAACGTCGCCTTTAAGATCCATTCCGCGACGCAAGCGGATGTTTTCGCCATCTACTTCTTGGAGCGCGGCGAGCTTTGTCCGCAGGTACGCGACTTCGTTTTCCAATGCCTCGTTTTTCTTCTGGGTGCTCGCGAGCAGCATGTAATGGTCGACAATGGTTTGTCCACCCCTGCCCATAAAGAAGAAGGTCTTTTGGAACCCGCCGACTACGGAAATCAAGACGCTATCAATACGCCCCGTCTCACCCTTCCGGTGACGGTAGATATAAAGCGCAAGGACGCAGATGCATAGCGTCATTAGCGCAAAGAAGGCATATTTCTTTTGGGTTGGCACCGCTACTTGCTTTTGTCTTATCGCTATCTTATGACTACATGATTGGCTTTGTAAACCGCGTCCATGGGATATGTGGAGTTAATCAACCCCAATGCTTGATACCTTTCGAAAATACCAGCACAACTTTGTTTTTAGCATCCTCATTATCGCTATTATCGCGGTAATGGCACTTTACGGAATCAACCAGTTGAATTCCGAAGACTCCCGAGGCGCCGGGGTTGCGGCCTGGGTCAATGGCGAACCCATTTCAAACCGAGAGTTCATGCGGGTCCTCGAAGCCACGATCGCGGACTACAAAGCAAAATTGGGCGATCAGCTCGACGAAAGACTTTTGAACCAATTCCAAATCCCTCAGAATACATTGGATGAAATGGTTCAATACAAACTTCTAGCCCAACAAGCCGCCAAGCTTGGCTTTGAAGTCACCGACGAGGAGCTTGCCGACTACATTCGAAAAGCCCCCGCATTCCAGAAAAATGGGAAATTTGACCCAGAACTTTACCGAAGGGTGCCTAACCGCGGACTTGAGGAAAAACGCATCCGAGAAAGTCTCTTAGTCCGCCGTATGCAAACCTACCTTGCGAACCGGGTAGCGGTCGTACCCGACATGGCAGCAAGAGAATACGCCTTGAAAGACACCAAGGTGAATCTCAGCTTTGCACGCATCGATTTTAAGGAACTTGCGGGTAAAGCAACTCCGAGCGCGGCAGAAGTGGAAAGTTTTGCAAAGAGCTCGGGAGAGGCACCACTCAAAGCATACTATGATGGTCACCTCAGAGAGTTCTCGAAACCAGCCGCTGTTCAACTCCGCCAAATTCGCGTAGGCGTCCCCTTTCAAGCTGCTGCGGAAAAGAAGGCAGAGGCCAAGGCAAAAATTGAGAGTATCGCCAAAGAAACTAATAAAGATAATTTTGGCGCCATGGCAACAAAGCACTCTGACGATGAGTTTGCAAAACTCGGCGGGCTGCGAGGCTGGGTGGATCGAGGAACGCAAGATCGCTCGATCGAGGATTCCCTGAGCAAACTTCAACCCGGGCAGGTAAGCACCCCGGTCGAAACCCCCTTCGGTTTTTATCTCTTCCAAATCGCCGAAACTCGGCCTGAGGTCGTCACGCCGCTTTCTGAAGTAAAAATGGAAGTGGCAAAAACTCTTCTGGTTCAAAAGCGTTCAACTGACTTCATCCAAAAGAAGCGCGCCGATTGGGATGCTGTGTTGGCCAGTGGAAAGGGCCTAGAAGCGGAACTTAAAGCCGCGCACGTCGACATTAAAAGGACGGGATTGTTTGCGGTAGGGCAAGGGTACATTCCTCAGATTGGGCAATCTGATGAGATACTCGATGCGGTATTTAAGCTAACCAAGAAAAATCCGATTGCACCCAAGCTTTATGCGTCGGGTACAGATTACTACTATATTAAACTAGAAGCAGTAGAAGCACCGAAGGCGACTGATAGGGCGGCTGGAATCGAAAATGCACGAACAAGCCTCGGCACTCAGTTGCAAAGTACTTACCTAAGCAAGTGGATCGAGACGCTAAAGGAAGGTTCAAACATCCGCACAGAAACCAAGTTTGAACTCTAGGGCTTTGTCAGCGGCAAACGGACGTAGAAGGTTCGGCTTGCCTGCATCTGTACCTTTGAGCGTTTTGTTGTGGGTGTGCGGAGGTGGGCTCGAAGGAAGTAGAATTCAACAGACCCGGTCTTTGGTAGTTCGCTAAACCAAGCTGAATCCAAATTCCAGACCTTATACCCCTTCACCGTCGGAATATCTTCTTCACGTAGTGCACAGGTAAGCGCGTACGTATAGTTTGCGTCTTGCATGGAAAGTTCTGCAAGAATGCCATTTTGATCATTTGCAATTCCTGGTTCGCGCCAAAAAACCTCAAGAGGACGACTAGGATCAAACTCCATGGTTGGATTTCCAAAATCCATCCCATTTAACCTTAACGAACGAACCTCTTCGGGCACCGATAGTATTTCACCAAATGAATCTACGAACTCAGCTCCTTCAGCAGCAATCTGGTAGAGCCCCGCCGGAACCACCGTCGGCAAAACAGCGGTGTAGTGGTAATTCTGGTCCGCCTTAAGCTCTAGAAAACTACTTTGCAGGGCCGCACCGAAGGCAAGCTTGCCGACCGACACCCTAGTGAAAGGAGTCGAAGGCGCCGGCGCAGTAGCTTTGGGGTCGACTTTCGGATTCTTTTCGATGGTTCGTTTTTGACACATCGGCGCTCGACTAGAACTACTGGCTTGCGAGAAAAAACTTCGAACAGCATTCCATCGACCGGACGGCGAAGCCAGGCTGGCAGCTATTGGAGTAGGTGCCGGCTTGTCTTCGGCTTTTACGGCAAATTCCGCATTAATCGTCGCAAGAACACCGGAATTTGAAACCTGTAAGTGCTCTAGAGAAACGCTTCCAAGCAAAAATGGCTTTTTGCTCACTGGAGCAGGATCGCTTTGATTTAAAAGACAGCCAGATAAGAAAACCACGGGCAAGAACCATAGAATCGATTTCATGGCATCTCCAAAAAATGGCGAGGGATTTAGAAGGAACGAAGTCAAAAACTAGTCGCGCGGATGGTACTTACGCTGCATGTCTTTGAGATTTTCTACGTTTAAGTGCGTGTACATCTCGGTCGTGCTAATAGAGCGATGACCGAGTAACTCTTGTACTACCCGCAAATCGGCTCCACCTTGCAAAACATGTGTGGCGAAACTGTGGCGAATCATATGCGGCCAAACTTTTCTACGGATACCCGCTTGAGCTGCCAACGCCGAAAGCCACTTCCAAAGGGCCTGACGCGAAAATGGGCGACCACGCTCAGAAATAAAAAAGGCTGTTTCTTCAACCAACCCCAGAGCCCGCACCCACTCGTGCCGTACCGTTTTGTACTTCAGCGACGCCGCAACAGCATCTTGGCTGAGCGGAACCCAGCGTTCGCGCCCTCCCTTGCCCTTCAAACGTACAAGGCCGCCCTTCCAATCAATAGATTCGCAGTCTAGATTCGCAAGTTCACTTACACGACAACCCGTAGCGTACCAAACTTCCATCATCGCTCTGTCGCGAATTCCGGAAGGACCACTTGGCTTAGCTGCCTCAATAAGGGCAAAACTTTCTTCGATGCTAAGATGCTTGGGCAAACGTTTCGTTTTCACAACGATGGTCAAAAGTTCGGCCGGGTTGGCTTTTACTTTGCCTTCACGCATCAGAAACTGAAAAAACTGACTAATAGCGGACACCTTACGAGCAATTGAGCGTGGTGTAATTTCATTTGAGCGAAGCCGCGCGAGAAAGCCTCGCAGATCCTGTAAGCGAACTTCAGAAGGACCCAGTTTTTTTGCTTTGGCGTAGAGCAGAAACTGCCCAAGATCCCGCTCGTAGGCCAAACGGGTGTTTAACGAAAGACCCTTTTCTGCGGTGATAAACTGAAGAAACTCTGCGACTTCTGATTCCATACCTAAAGCGTCTCGTCACCAATCTCATCGAAATACGACCGAAGCTTGCGTCGTAGCCATAAAATAGCCTGAGTGTGTAGTTGTGACACACGGCTCTCGGTAACTTCTAAGACGTCTCCTATTTCTTTGAGATTTAAATCTTCATAGTAGTACAGACTCAATACCAACCGCTGCTTCTCTGGGAGACTCTCGATTGCCTTTGTAACCACTTCTTTCAGCCCTTTTAAATTGAGCTGGGCCAATGGGCTGGGAATTTTGCAACTCTCCAAAAGACTCAAAATACTCTTGCGATCGCTGCTGTTAAAACTACCGGCTTCGTCGAGACTTAGAATAGAAACCGACTTAACCTGATTCAATAAATCGTAATATTCTTCCTTAGAAATCTTTAGCTCGTCGGTGAGTTCATCTTCGGTGGGGATGCGTCGCAGCTTTTGTTCAAGCCGTACGTGCGCTCGTTCGAGTTGCTTGGCTTTTTCGCGAACAGAACGAGGGACCCAGTCCTGAGCGCGAAGCTCATCAAGAATGGCTCCGCGAATTCGAAATTCCGCATAAGTTTTGAACTTATTGTCGCGGGTGGGATCGTACTTGTCGATCGCATCCATCAAACCAATCACGCCACTTGACACCAAATCATCAAACTCAATGTTGGAAGGAAGTCGGACCGCAATTTTTTGCGCGATAAACTTAATCAAAGGCGCATACTCTTTGATCAGTTTTTCCTTTGTACGCCTGTCGACTTTCTTTTGGCCTTCTTTGTATTTGCGTATGGGCGTCGTCATAGTTGTCTCACCGTTAAGGGTGTTTGCGCACTTTGAAAAAACTGTAAACCACTTGAAGCACTCAGCGGTACCCGTTCCAGTTCAACGCAAATCCGACGAAAACGGCGAGTCATTTCGTGGCCAGGATACCGTTCCACAAAGGGTTGCTGGTATCTAATGGCTTCTGCCATTTTTTGTTCCCAAGGCAGAATATCTAACGTCGATACACGAACTCCCAAATTGCTCTCAACGACCTCGATGAAGCGAGTGATGACCTTTTCGGTCTCCACACGGCTTTCGCTCATAGTCACCAAGAGGCTAAAACGACGTACCCCAAAGCGTTTCGATAGCACTTTCATTATAGCATAGGCATCGGTGTAACTTGTAGGCTCACCAGTGGTCACAATTACGTGCTGATGCGCTGCGGCAGCAAATTGCAAAACACTCCAGTGAATTCCAGAGGAGTGATCGAGCAAAATGAGATCCTGAGTAAATGCGAGTTGGTCGAGCTGGTAAAAAAGTCCATTGCGCGTTGCTTCATCCAGTTCTTCGAAGCCCACCTTCCCTGATGGGGCCGCAAGCAGACTTAAACCATCTCGAACTTTCTCGATTGCATCTAGAAGCGTCACCTCGCCTCTTAAAACTTTATCGACAGTGCAGCGGGGCTTGTATCCAAGAAGGATGGGGAGTTTGCCAAGATTCCAATCACCATCAATCAGAAGCACCTTCTTACCGCTGGCGGCGTAGAGACAACCCAAGTTCGTCACCAGGCTCGACTTACCTACTCCACCTTTTCCGCTAGCAAACGAGATCATTCTGGCCATAACTAATTTTCCCCTTAAATTGCAGACTCTGTACTGACTTGGGCTGCGGTTTGAATGAGCGCTAATTGATCGGCAATCTCAAATGGTTTGTGCACTAAGTACCGAGCCAAACTCGTAGGTTCATGAAAACGAAAGGCCGAAGAAAAACCAGCCGACTGGCTTACTCCGAGCAGCGGAAGCTTTGTCTGCTTCAACACCTCGTAAATCACACCAGCATCTGACACTAGATCTAAACGGGTAAAAGCTAATGCAACGGGAGCAAGATTAGTAAAGCGATCGACTGTACGCAGCAGCTCGCCCAACCTCTGGCTTGCGTCCAGAACCACAAGGACACTTGCGTCCCGGCAGTTTCTTTCAATCTCTTTGAATATCTCGACCTGGTTCACACCCAGCGACGGTGTGTCTTGAAGAAGCACATGGCTCGCAGGCTTCTCGCCTACTCGGCCTGGCTGAAACGGTACGTCAATGAGCTTTGCATAGGCTGCCATTTCATGACGGGCTAATACTTTTCTGCCGTCGCAAGAGCTCAGTCGCACAGTCTGCCCTTGACCTCGTAGCGCAAGCGCGAGCTTTACTAACAAACTGGTTTTTCCTGAACCGGACGAGCCCACTGCCGACCACGTCCTACGACTTTTGAAAATCTCTGGCGATAACGTCCTGAGCCCATTGGCGAGCATTTTTATCTTTAGCTTTTCGACAAAGGACGGATCCATTCTATCTTTCTTTGGGTAGTCCAAAGTAATTTGACGGGCGAAGTCTTTCGCTGTTTCCGCCCGGACTCCCACCTCTCGAAAAGATCGTTCCACTTCAGTGGTAGTGGGGCAAACTGAGTGAACCAAGGGTTGTGGTGCTTGTGCAGCCTGAGCAGCTTTACTTGCACTCTGGGACCTTGTTCGCGGCGCATATTCGTACTTCGATTCGACATTAGAAACCTGACGCTTACGATGTGGAAATACTTTCTCTAGCGCCTCTTCATCCCACTCTTTTTCCTTCACGGGATCGGCGTCAAATGCCGCCGTAATCTCGACAGTGGGTTTCTGAAACCAACCGTGTCGTTTCTCTTCAGAGGCGAGAATGAGCGCATCAGGCCCCAACTCCGCTTTAACGCGATTGAGGGCTTCTTCAAATGTATCAGCTTCGAACTTACGAATGTTCACCTATACCCCCTTAGGCCGAAACAGCACCTACAAGACGCACTTTTGCAAAAGACGCAATTTCATTTGCCGAGACGATCGTAAGATTTGGAACAAAGCGCTCGACCTGCTTTTTAAGAAGTGACCGAATCAGCGGATGACAGAGCAAAATAGGCGTACCCGAATTGAACACGGTTTTCTCGAGCGCGGCCTGAACCCCTTTTACAAGTTTTTCGTACATTCCGGGTTCAAGTTGAAGACTCGGCCCGGCGTCTCCTCGCTGGTAAGCGCGCAACAGCATATCTTCAAGGGCTGGTTCCATAGTGAGAACTTCCATCTCAGAACCCTGGTAAGTGAGGCGCTGCGTGATGGTTCGTGCCAGGGCGGTACGTACGTACTCGGTAAGCACGTCCGGATCTTTTTGCGTGGGCGCATAGTTTGCCAAAGTTTCTAGAATCGTGAGCAAGTCTCTGATGGGTACCTGTTCGCGAAGAAGATTCTGGCAAACTTTAAGAATCACCCCAAGGCTAAGGTTCTTGTTGAGTTCTTCAACAACCTTCGGATTCGTCTTCTCGATTTGGTCCATTAGAGTGTGCAAGGTCTGCCGACCAAGCAGTTCTTGTGAATGCTTACGAATAACTTCGGATAAATGGGTCGCTATAACGGTGGAGTTATCCACGACGGTGTAGCCGCCGATTTGGGCGCGCTCCCGCTGCTTTTCTCCAATCCACAATGCGCCCAGACCAAAAACGGGTTCCTTCGTGGCTATGCCGGGCATGGTCGAGTCTGCGCCGCCTGGATCCATTGCGAGCAGGTAACCGGCCATGAGTTCCCCGCCGCCCACCGGAACTCCCTTGATCAGAATGGAGTACTCCGACGGTTGGATCTCAAGGTTGTCCTTAATTCTCACTTTAGGGACAATGATTCCGAGATCCTTCGCAAATTCTTTTCGCAGCTGGAAGATGCGCTCAACTAGATCGCCCTTTTGATCGCCCTCCACCATTCCCACTAAGCCGTAGCCTAGCTGCAACTCCAGCGTATCTACCTCAGGCGGAGCATTGGTATCGTTTGCGGCGGTTTCGGCGTCTTTTCGTTCTTTCTCAACTTTTTCTTTCGCATCAAATTGTTTCTGCTGTGAAGCAAGATACGAAACACTGCCCAGAATCGTAGCCAGAGTAAAAAATGGAAGACCCGGAATACCGGGAAGTACGCCGAGCATTACTAAAATAACGGCCGTAAAGCCCATCGCCCGGGGTTGAAAGAGAATCTGTTTAGCAACTTCCTTCGAAAGCTCTTTCCCGCTTGCAGCGCGAGTCACAATGATACCTGCAGCAGTGGAAACGATAAGGGAGGGGATTTGCGTCACAAGACCATCGCCGATGGTCATGAGGGTGTAGACTTGCGCGGCCTCGCTAATGTCGAGACCCTTTTGGAGCACTCCGATAGCTAAACCACCCACGATATTTACAACAGTGATCAAAATACCCGCAATGGCATCTCCACGAACGAACTTGCTAGCACCATCCATCGCCCCGTAAAAATCCGCTTCTTCTTCAATCTTTTTTCGTCGGACCTGTGCTTCGTCTCGACTAATAGCGCCTGCGCTCAAATCGGCGTCGATGCTCATTTGCTTTCCGGGAATTGCATCGAGAACGAATCGGGCTGCAACTTCCGCGACTCGACCGGAACCTTTGGTGATAACGATGAAGTTAATGATGATAAGCAGCAAGAAGACGACAACACCGACGATATAGCTGCCCCCGACAACGAAACTTCCGAAGGTTTCAATCACGTGGCCGGCCGAGGCCGTTCCCTCGTGACCGTTAAGAAGAACAAGGCGGGTGGATGCGACGTTCAGTGCCAAGCGAAACAAAGTCGCAAATAGCAAAATCGTGGGAAAGACCGAGAAATCAAGAGGGCGCTCGGCATACACTGCCACTAACAAAATGGCGATACTCAGAGTTAAGCTCGTTACCAGCAGTAGATCGAGCAGGCCCGGCGGCATAGGCAGAATCATCACCACCAGGGTGCCAAGCAAACCCAACGCAAGAAATACATCGCTGTTTTTCAGTATGCGATTCATACCGAGAAGCTGCTGTGTTTCTGCCACGGTTCCCCCTTATTTAGGCGTTAGCGCCTACCATCGAACTCGACAATCCCTTCAAACGGTAAACGTAGCTCAGCACTTGAGCGACGGCCGTGTAGAGATCTTCGGTAATGGTTTTTCCTACTGCAATTTGTGCGTAAAGTGTGCGCGCCAACGGCTTGTTCTCAACAATGGGCACGCCGGACTGCTTTGCTAACTCTCGAATTTTTAGAGCCAAGAAATCTACACCTTTCGCAACCACCCTAGGCGCATTCATTTTTTTTGGGTCATAGGCGATGGCGACAGCAAAGTGAGTGGGGTTCGTAATGACCACATCCGCTTTCGGCACGGCTTCCATCATACGACGCCGGGCAATTCGACGCTGGGCATTTCGAATACGCGACTTAATCAGCGGATCCCCTTCGCGCAGCTTGTATTCTTCCTTAATCTCCCGTCGACTCATTTTTAGTCGCTTATCAATTTTATATCGCTGATAGAAGTAATCGAGCGCTGCGAAACCGGCCAAAGAAAATGCCAGCAAGAAAAAGAGCCTCGCTAAATCGCTTAACAACAAGACAGAAAGTTCCGGTACGGACCTAGAAAAATATCCGCCCGCTACCAAGGCTCTTTCCTTCAGAAAGAACCAAGTTACAGCGAACACCAAAACCATCTTTACTATGGCTTTCGCGGCTTCGGTGACCGAATCCAGGGAAAACAAGCGCTGAAAACCCTTCACCGGGTTTATGCGATCCCAGTTTGGCGTAAGAGGTTCCGTCGTAATGTGAAATCCCACCTGAGCGACCCCACCTACCACTCCCGCCAGGATGGTAACTGCAAAGAGTGGCAGAACCATGGTTCCCCACGACCAAATAGAACTTATTGCCAATTCATGAAGCGACTTTGGAGTGAAATTCTCGATTCTAGAGAACTGGAACGAACGTGTGGCTACAACACCGAACTCGGACAGCATGGTTTTCATCAAAAAATAGAGTGCAGAACCCGATGCGAAGAATAGCAGAACAGACAGGACCTCTTTACTTTGCGCAACTACGCCCTGTTTGCGCATCTCTTCGCGACGAAACGCCGTAGCGTTCTCGGTGCGATCTTCTTGTGATTCTTCAAATGAACCAGCCATAGAACCCTTCTTAGACTAGCCGAACGAGCGCCATCAACTCGGTTGAAACCTCTGAAAGAATAGTGTCGATGCTATCCATGAGTTCTGGCGCAACAAGGTACAGGCCAGCGAATCCGAGCATTATCGTGATGGGAAAACTGAACAGCAAAATATTCATTTGCGGCATAATGCGCGACAGCATTCCAATGACGATATTGCAGGATAGGACGAGCAAAGTGATGGGCGCCGCAAGCTGAACAGCCAACATGAAAAGCTTTGCCGTGATTCCAACAAAAAATTTCAGCAGCGCAGGATTGGCGAAAGATCCTTCGGTAACACCCTGAGTAATGCGAAAGCTCTCGGTAAAAATCTGAATAACATGGTGGTGCATGTCCCCAATGAAGAAAATCATCAGCGCTATCCAAGCCTGAAACGGCACCATCGCGGACACCTGCTGGTGGCTCTCTGGATCCATCATCCCCGCGGTGCCCAGCCCCATTTGGTACCCTACGAACTGCGCGCCCAGGCTAATGGACTCAAAAGTCACAAACGCCACAAACCCCATAAGAAAGCCTACACAGGACTCACGAATCACTGAACCAACAAGCCCGGAGATTGAGGTCGGATCGACGGGAACAAATTGTTTTACGATCGGGTAGATAGCCAAAGAAACGGTTAGAGCCGTAAGTATTTTAACTGGAAGCGGTATGGCGCTATGGGAAAAGCCCGGCACGACAAGAAACAGGCCTAGCAAACGAAAAAAAACGAGCAGAACGCCAAGATAACCCATTTCGGTTGTAGGGTACAATGCGCTCATCGAATTATGCTCGGAATGGCTGAATAGATTTGGGTTGTGAAATCGATAATAATGTCGAGCATCCAGGGTCCAAAAATTACAAATGCTAAGAGCATGGCAAGAATCTTAGGAACTACCGACAAAGTTGTTTCGGTAATCTGAGTTACCGCCTGGAAGACGTTGGTCATTACCCCGACAACCAGCCCGAAACCCAGCAGCGGCGCGCAAAGCATGACCAGCGTTTGAATAGATTGCCTCGAGAGTTCCAATACATGTTCGTTCGTCATATTTTAGCCAAAGCTTTTCACTAAGGACCCTACAATCAGCTGCCATCCATCCACGAGAACGAAAAGTATGAGCTTAAACGGAAGTGAAATCACCACGGGTGGCAACATCATCATCCCCATAGCCATAAGTACCGACGCTACAACCATGTCGATAACCAGAAAGGGAAGGTAAATCATGAAACCAATTTGAAAAGCCGTTTTGAGTTCCGAAATCATAAATGCCGGAATAAGCAGATACGTCGGCACGTCGGCTCGTTTTTGCGGATTTTCTATGTGAGCAAGCTTCACAAACAAGCCAAGGTCTTTGTCCCGGGTCTGCTTGAACATAAAACTTCGCACTTTCGCTTCTACATATGTCAGAGCGTCCGTCTGACTCATCTTGTTTTCTAAGTATGGACCCAAGGCTTCCTTGTGAATCCCCGTCCAAACAGGGGCCATAATAAACGCGGTAAGAAAGAGAGAAAGCCCGACTATCAATTGATTGGGAGGGAGAACCTGAGTCCCGATAGCCTGACGAAGAAATGAAAGCACAATAACAACCCGAATGAACGAGGTCATCATGATGAGCAAACTGGGCGCAAGAGCCACCACAGTGAGCATTGCAATTATCTTTAAAACGACGGCCGTCTGGTCTGGACCATTCAGTCCGCCAACGGAAAGAGACAAACCGGGGATCGCAGTTTGAGATGCCGCCAATGCATGGCTAGTCGTCCACCCTGCTATTTTTGCCAGAACCATCATGCCGTAAGCCCCGCTCTTCCATTTCTTCGGACTTCTTCTTCGATAGCTTCTTTAAAGCTGCCTCGCTCTAAGCTACTTTCTTCCTCGAATTGGGCTTCTAGTTTTGGCAAACGAGAAATCAAATTCACCTGAGAAGCGGTAACACCGACCATGACAAATTCGGTACCTACTCGAACTATCGCGACGGAAGCTTTGTTGTCTCCTACCGCTGCGCTGGCAACTAACTCGATAAGGTGCTTTCGGCTTCCGGACCAGACTGCTCGCTTTTTCGCAAACTTCACCACGAACCAAGTGGTGGCTCCCGCAGCCGCAAACAGAACCATAATCAAAAGCAGGCGAAACCAACCAAATCCACCCTTTGCTTCAGTGCTCGGCGCTGCAGCGGTCGCGATGGAAGACTGTTCCTCCTGGAAGAGCTTTAGCGTGGCTGTGGAAGCACTTGGATAGGTGAGTACTAGCGCGACGGTTCCATCGTTTTTCTGTAACTTAACCCGATCCCGCAGTTTCTCGGTACTTCCATTCACGACTAGTCGAACCTGAGCACCACCGCCCTCCAACGCAGAAACGGTTATTTTTTGCACCAACGCGTGAGGGGAAGAAATCTCTGATTGACTGAGTAATGATGCGGCGACCGAGACCCCGGGGAAGGTCAAGTCAACGCGATTTCCATCCACATTGAGCTTGGGCATGGAGGGAAGCGCGGTATCGGAAAGGAAACTCACCTCAGCAGAACTATCGCCAGCCACCTTAACCGATTGGATTTGAGCTCCAAAGCACGGCCAGGAACTAAGGATCGTGATCGCAACAATGTGGTGTGCTATTTTCATTCGCCTAGCTCCCGAATGCGCTGTGCATGACTGACGATATCCGAGAGCCTGATTCCAAACTTCTCGTTAATGACGATTACTTCGCCCTTGGCGACCACTCGATCATTGACGAGCACTTCCAAGGCTTCGCCGGCCAGTTTATTGAGCTCTAAAACCGATCCCTTGTGTAACTTAAGAAGATCTTGAACTAGGATTTTTGTTCGTCCAAGCTCTACACTGACGCGCAAGGGGATATCGAGAATAAAATCTACACTCCCCGGCTCGGGCGTTGCCGCGACATGAAGTTTAAGATTGGGGCTCTCCTGCGCAGTAGTTTCGGCCTCAGCGGGCGTTGCGGACTGTGGAGCCTCATTCTCAAGTGGTTTTGCATTTTCCATTCTTATTCCCCTTTTTCTTTCGAATCGTCTTTATCGACCAAGCGAACCGCCACACTTCCACGGTACGCGCCCATGAGCCCCTGCATTTTCTCAACTTGTTCAATAAGAATTCTTACAGGTGAAGCGCTATCTTGATTTAAAGGCAGCACGTCCCCTGCTTTCCAGGCCTGTATCTCGTGTAAAGTTCTCTCGGCCTGGCCAAGCTCTACCCGCACATCGAGTTCCGTTTGAGCGATTTCGCGAAGCCAGTGATCCCGCCATTGGCGGACTTCTCGATCAAACTCACCAGTCACATTCACTGTTAGATGGTGCGCGATTGAATCGAGCGCTCGGAGCTGAATGAGTAAAATAAAAGGACCCGAAAGGTTCTCGAGCTCTACATCAAAAGTGACTACGGCCACTAAATCTGAGGTATGAATCGAACCGATAAACGACGGATTCGATTCCATTCTGGTGTATTCAATTTCTAGCGGGAAATTTAACCGCCATGCTTCCTTCAAATCTGCTACAGCCATAGTGCAGATCTTTCGAATCATATTATTTTCAATGGACGTAAATTCTTCTCGGGTTCCAAGTTTGGAAAACGGCCGCTCAACTCCACCGTAGTAGGTATCGACCAAGGCATAGAGAAGCTTCGAGGGAACCATAAACAACATGTGGCCTTGTTGCTTGGGTAGGTGGAGAAGGTTTAACGAGGTGGGCAGAACGACACTGCTCAAATACTCCCCAAACTTTAAAAATCCGGTGTTCGCAAGCGTAATAGAGACATTCTTCTTGAAGTAATTCGAGAGCGTAACGCGCATCATGCGCGCGAACCGCTCGTGAATCCCTTCTAGACCGACCATTTTCCCGTGGTAGATTTTCTCCTGGGAAGTAATGTCGTACGCGATCCAATCGTCTTTCTTTTCCACCGTGGTAACGGCCGGGCCGGCAGGAGCAGAAGAGTTCGCGGAAGCATCCGCTGTAGGCGCAGCGGGTGCAGCCGGAGCGGCGGCAGGGGCAGTTTCTACAGTACCTGACGAGACGGCGAACAAAAGCGCGTCTATTTCTGATTGTGAGAGAACTTCCGACATACAACTCCCGGGTGTTTAGTTGAAGTGGAACTGAGTGAAATAGATCTCTTTGACCTGGCCAGACTTAAGTAAATTGTTCACGGCTCGCAACAAGTCAGCGCGGAGCTTTCGCATTCCTTTCGGGTCACGTAACTCAGAATAGTTGCGGCTCGTTAAAAGAACGATAATTGCGTCGCGAATTGCGGGCCGTTTCAGAGCAATTTCGTCTTCCAGCGCTGGTGCATCGAGTTCCATTTCCAATTTCATTTGTAGAAATCGGGGTCCCCGTTCACTAGTAATGTTCACCAAGAAACCATCAAGCGGATATAGAACTCCAAGTTCCTGGGGAATGAATTCCTTACCGGCGGGAGAGCTTGGTTTCTTTTCTTCCGCAATCTTCTGTTCCAGAGCCTTTGACTGCTCTTCAATATGGGTAATACGCGGCAAGATCTTTAGGAACAGCATTGCCATGGCTGCTGCTGCCACTGAATTGAGAATTACAATTCCAAGGACCAACAGACCGAGTTTGTCCCCTTTCGGGGCCGCACCCGGAGCTGCCGGGGCGTTTTTTGGTTTTGCTTCTACTGCTGCTTCCGATGACATGAATGCCTCCTGGGAGGAACAAAATAGAGGGGTGCTTACGAAGCAGTTCTGCAAGCCGGGTGCCAGAATTCCAACACCCCCTACGCACACACCGCATTGCGGCAACGTCAGAAGCACGTAACGGGCGTCAATGCCTTGGCGATCTTTTGCAGAAGTAGTAAAAGAATCTGAATATGAAAACTTTTGAAGTGAATTTCGACGGACTTGTAGGTCCGACCCACAACTATTCCGGTCTTTCCGCCGGGAACTTAGCTTCAATGACCCATGGAAACCAGCCTTCAAACCCGCGTGAGGCAGCGTTACAAGGACTTTCCAAAATGGCGCTACTGCGTCGAATGGGGCATGTTCAGGCGGTACTCCCACCCCACGAGCGGCCTTCGCTGGAGCACCTTAGAAGACTTGGCTTTAGTGGAAGCGATGCCCAAGTACTTCAAAGCGCAGCGCGCCAGGCGCCCTACCTTCTAAACTGTGTCAGCTCGGCGTCGCCCATGTGGACGGCTAATAGCGCCACGGTAACCCCGAGCCAAGATACCCAAGATGGGAAAACGCATTTCACTCCGGCCAATTTGGTTTCTAAACTACACCGCAGCATCGAACCGATGTTTACGGGAAAAATCTTAAAGACCATCTTCGCGGATAGTCGGTATTTCACGCACCATGATTTTCTTCCCCAAAGCGAGGCGCTAGGCGATGAAGGCGCCGCCAACCACACACGATTGGCTGATAACCACGCAAGCGTTGGATTACACCTGTTTGTATATGGCCGCTCTTTCGGCACTGCTGATTCCGCCATTCCTAAGCGACACCCTGCGCGCCAATCTCAAGAAGCGTCCCGATGTATCGCGCGACTACATGAAATTTCTCCCGACCATTCCATATTTGCTCAACAAACCCCAGAAGCTATTGATGCGGGAGTCTTTCACAACGATGTTATTTGCGTTGGAAATGAGTCGGTACTCTTCTTTCATGAAAAATGTTTTGCAAATGAACCCGTGGTAGTAAAAGAGATCGAATCGAAGTGGGCCAAATCTCAATCGTCGGCGCTCCATTTGATTAGAGTTACGGAGAAGGAGATTCCGCTTGCTGATGCTGTTTCATCCTACCTATTCAATTCCCAGTTAGTTACTCTGGCCAATGGCAAAATGGCCCTGGTGGCGCCTACTGAATGCAACTCCGTGGCTTCTGTGCGTAGATACCTGGACCAAACACTCGCCAGCAACGGCGTAATCGCAGAAGTCCACACACCGGAGTTAAGGCAGAGCATGCGCAATGGTGGAGGGCCAGCATGTTTACGATTACGGGTGATTCTGAATGAGAGCGAGCAAAAGGCCTGTAACCCCGACGTGTTCTTGGACGATATGAAACAAATTCAACTGGAGAACTGGGTTCGACGGCACTATCGAGACAAGCTACTTCCTGCCGACTTGGCAGATCCTTCACTGGTTTTAGAAACCAGGACTGCGCTGGACGAGCTTACACAAATTCTAAAACTAGGTTCACTCTACAGTTTTCAGTAAAAGAAATTCCAGGAATTGCCATAGCCGTAGCCAGAGTAGTTCACCCAGAAGGCCTGCGGATTAACGGGCGTGGCATACACAACATACGGATTCAGCCAGGCGTAAAAATTTCTATCCAGATACCGGTAGATTTGATTCCACGCACCCTTGGACCATTGAATGGCCGTGTAATCGTACCAAAAATGTTTAAAGTCGTAGACCGACCAACCACGTAGGTAAGCGTAGCTCGCCCACGCATTCCAGTACCCCGGCCAAAACGGGGCGGTCTGAGGATTAGTTCGCATGAAGTAATCTACGGGCAAGAAAAGCGTGTAGTCAGCAGGATAGCCAACGGGCAATTGTGGGTTAAATCCACCGTATACCGGATTCGCAGGATAACCACTGGCTGGCAACGCGGTATACCCCCCTGGGAAACCAGGAGCAGCCATGTAGGGGCTATTTAGGCCCTGAAAATCACCTTGGCTCTTACCACAACCCACGGCCACAAACAGCCCAATCGCTGCGACCAAAATGAGATTTAAACTTTTGCCAAATACCTTCACACTGCACCCTAGCAACGCAAGAATGCAAAGCAGTGCCAAGACCGCAATAGGCACAAACTAGCCTTGGGGGCCTGCGCAGACATGGTGACTACACTGACAGTGGTAACAAATTTGGGCCCTGTATTGGATCCTGCTCTAAAAGATTTGCAAGTCAGCTGGGTCCAAAGTCCGTTGGCACCGGAGACTATCTAACGAATGGGCGTCGAGCGGGCGACTCTCAATTCGAAGCCACAATGCGTCTTCCGCGAGCCGAGCGGGAGAAAAACGAATAGAAATTCAAAATCCCGTGGCGGACCATTCGGAAAGACTTAACGAATGGTCCAATCCGATATCGCAACATCTCTCGGGGCGTGCTCTCCAAAACGCCCCTTCAGAGTATCGAGGATTCTCTGCTTCATTACGACAAAGCCTTGCGAGGTCGAGAACTCTTCCACGGTTAGATTTAACGTCGCTTCATACACGGCATCTCTGAGGGATGCTCGATTGAGCTCCATCCACTTTTTTGCCTCTTGGGTGGGGCAATCTAGAGTAAGTTTAAACTCGGCATAAGCAACCAAAGTCTGATTTCTGTTCCCGAGTGAAATCGACATGCCTTGCAATTCATAGGTCGCTGCAAAAGGCGCCACCGGGTGAGGAACATGAGCCGGAGGAGGGGCAGCCTCATGCACTTCTGGGCTCACCACCTCCTCCACCCGATCCACTTGAATGCGTAAGATTTGAATAACGATAAAGAGCGTGGTCCCTAGCACCACTAACCCACAGGCAACCAGGGCACCCACAACTGCCTTCGTGCGCAAAGGCAGCTGGCGAAGGCCCAATAACGGTTTAGCGTCCGTCATTGTCCTTCTCCTCTACCTACCACGCTCCGCAATCTTCTTCCTCGCCACTTCGGAAATTTTGTCACTGAGCCAAGTTCCAAGGCGTGAGTTCCAAACCATTGACAGCGTTCGGTTAGCCACTCCGGTGACGAATTTTTCGAACCAAGCAGGCGCATACTTTCCAAGTTTGATTTCACCAATCTCAGTACTGAGGATTTTAAGCCTCAAGTCCTTCATCTCGCCACCTTCACCGAAATGGGCTTCGGACTTAAGACGGCCCCAGGTAATTCCAATTCCGAGCCAGCCAACAGAGGGCATGCACATAGTGGCCTTAGAACGGTAACCGCCGTCTGCACGTGCGTAGATATCTTTCACTTCCGCGGATACAAGGACGTATCCCTTGTCGGTAAGTTCGAAATCTACATCTTTGATGCCGGCCGTTAGAAAGAGTTTGTAATGGTAAAAACCGTCACAAATCCATCCATCCCACTTCTGACGCTCAGACCACTCTCCCTGAATCTTTTGGTCTGTAACCAAAAGCTCATTACCCAACTCACCCCATTCATCGGCCGTCATTTGCTGCGAAGCTGCTGCAGAAAAAGAAATACCGAAAACAAGGCACGCCAACCCAATAAAAGTTCGCCCCACAACCCCTCCCGTATTTTTTATGAACAACCCGTGCTGAGCGTAACCAAGGACGGGCCTTAAGTCAGCAGCGATTTATATGGTGCGACGCTTCAACTGCAACGCTGCGCAATATCAGGGTATTCAACATTCAGGATGGTTGCAAGAGAACGGAGTCGGGGTTCTTGAACGCGAGTAATGCGGCCAGATAGCCACCGGCGTAGTGTGGTTTTGTGCACCCCAGTGCATTCGGCTACCCACCAACGTTTGAGGTCCTGCTCGTGAAGCAGTTGCGTGATTTTGGTTCGATCTAACTTCCAGTATTGGTTCATTGTGTTTCCTCGCTTAAACACCAATGCAACCAATGCCAACCCATCTTGCGCACGAGGCAACCCGGATGGGGTTCGACCTTCATTCGCATGAGACCGAAAACCGGACACTAACGAAGAGTGGTGAAAGAAACGGGGGCTGAAATAGCACTTCGCCCATCACTATCCATTGCCACTACCCGAGCGCGATAAACCGTCCCAGGAAGTAGCCCGGTGAGAGTCAAAGACTGAGCCGTTGTGGCGGTAGCTACAAGGTTCGATGTACCAGCGAAAGTGGAAGTCCAATACTCAACCCGCCCCTGAGCTGGGAAATTAGTCGACCAGCGAAAAACGACGGAGGTTTTTTGAATTTGCTGCACAGACACAGAAGCCACCACCAGAGGGGCGCCCTGGACTCTCCAGCCATAACTCACGGGCGCACTAGTGTTCCCAGCAGAATCAGCTGCGGTGATAACCACTGTGTGATCCCCATCGGCAAGTCCGGTCCAAGTTGCGGGTGATTGGCAGGCCTGGACGTCACCACCATCAAGTTGGCAGGTGAAAGAAGTCGCTCCGGCAGCCGAGAAATTCAACGTCAAAGTAGTTTGAGAGGTTAGGGAATCGCCTGGAGTGGCAGTTTGAATCTGTACCACGGGCGCAATCGTCTTCACTGTCCACTCGTAACTCACTACCGGGCCCGACGTACCAGCCGCACTTAGTCCACGGATCTGCACCCGGTGCAAACCATCGCCCAATGCAGAGAGAACCAGCGGGCTAGAACATGCGCTAAACCCAGCACCGTCCAAGGCACACTCAAAAGAGCGCGCGGTGGACGATGCAAACTCGACGGAAAGCGAAGCCGAGTTGGTTACTGGCGCTGCAGGAACGATAACCCCCAAAGTAACGACGGCTGAGCTAGTGATTTCCCATTGGTAAGCCAAAGGGGAGCTCACATTTCCCGCATTATCCGTAGCGGTGACCACTACCTGATGTTTTCCTTCCGACAGCCCCTGCCACGAAACAGGAGAAGTACACTCGGCAGCAGCCATGGCATCTAAAGAACAAGCGAATACTGCGCTCTCACTGGATGAGAAGGACAAGCTAAGTTGCTTGCTTTCAGTGACCAATTCCGAAGGCGACACAGTACCCCAACTCAGCTTTGGGCTTTGGGTATCGACAACCCAACTGTGGCTGGCGACGGGACCAGGGACGTTAGCCGAATTTATTCCACGCACCTGAAAATAGTGAGCACCGTCGGATAGAGCGCGATAAATCGCAGGCGTTTGACACTCTACGAAAGCGCCTGAATCCAAGGCACATTCAAAACGCTTCGAGTTAGCGGAGCTAAATTCAAAACGTCTCTCGGGTTGATTCGACAACGCCGCCGCAGGCGTAACATTGTCGATCTGTGCCACTGCCGCTCCAACAACTTCCCAGGAGTAGGTAGCTAGTTGTGATGCATTCCCGGCAGCGTCAGTCGCTCTTAGTTCGATGATGTGAGATCCTTGCGCGAGCCCGTTGACCAGAAAGGGAGAAGTACAAATCGCCGAGCCACCGCGGTCGACTTCGCAACTTACTTGCGAGTTCTCGGAGAACTCAAAACTAAGAGACAAGCTGGTGGACATCGTTATTTTGTCTTGTGGAAATGCAATCAAGTTTTGTAAAACGGGCGGCTGTAGATCCACCTGCCAGTTCGCTTGAGCCTTTTCACTCACATTCCCGGCCGCATCTGTGGCAACGACCACAAGTACATGATCGCCATCACCAAGATTGCTTACCTCCATGCCATCGAAGCAACTACTCAAAAGTGCCCCATCTAAATGGCACTCGTATGTGGCCGATTGATTCGCTGAAATCGCAAACCGGGCATTGGTTTGATTGCTAGGGAAATTTACCGGTGACAGTAACGACACAAGCGCTGCTGGCGCCGTGTAGTCGACTTCCCATTCATACTGCAGGGTTTCGCTTGCATTGCCGGCAGGGTCAATAGCCACCCACTCCAAGCGATTGATTCCTTCCGGAATCGAATTCAAAACTACAGGCGAGCCGCAGCTCGCAAGAGCTTCGCCATTGAAAGTGCACTTTAGCTGTGCCGGCTCCGAAACACTAAAAGCCACTGCCATTGAATTGGAGCGTGTAAGTTTCTCTGGCGGCAATATCGACGTCAATTCGACTACCGGCGCAGTACGATCGATCTGCCAGTGGTGCTGAATCGCTGCAGAAACCGACCCTGAAGCATCTCGGGCTGAAACTTCAAGCGAATGGCTTGCTTCGCTAATATTTTCCAAAATATAAGGCGAGCTACACTCGACGGCCGATGCCGCATCCAGACTGCAATAGAACTTGGCTGAGGTGTTTGAGGCTTTAAACTCAAACTGGCTCGAAGTCCCGTTGCTAAGATCGGCAGGAGTGCTCACCCATTCTACCACCAACGGTTTGCGTGAAACTTCCCAATTGTATGAATCGGATCGCGAAGTCCAGAGCGACCCAAGGAGTTTGAGCGCCAGTCGCACTTCGAATCGATGGGGGCCGTTTCTTAGCCCCTCATAGCGCATAGGAGATTGGCAAGTTTCAAACTTTCCCTCATCTAGCCTACATTGCGTGACCGTGCCAAAGCCAAGCGTCCAGGTACGCTCGAACGTTATTTCCATGGAGTCGCTTAAAGTCGGAGACTCCGCTGGATTCGTGCGAACAATATGGGCCGGAGGAGGAACATAGTAGACATAAAAGTCATGGATCAAGGCCCTGCCCGGCTTGCCGTCGGAACCCAAAGGCCGCACCCAGAATCGATGCCAACCATTGACGAGCGATTTATAGGTTACTCCGGAATCACAGGGTCGGTAGTCCGCCTTATCCATCTTACATTCGGCCGCAACCCCAGGAATGTTGCTCTTGAAGAAGAAGCTGATTGTGCGTGTAAGAACCCAATGGGAAGGCCGCTCAGATGCCCACGATAATTCCGCAATACCACTTCCCTTGGGTCGGCTGACGAAATACGCTTGGGCCCCAGAAATACCGCTAGCGCCAGCAAACCAAAGAACCACAGGCCGCTTTCTCTTTTGTATATGCTTAGCCCGGCTCGCAAACGACCGCCCACCAAACTTGATTTGACCTAAATCTACCGAAAGGACCCATGTTCCTTGGCGCAAGTTCCAGTGCGCATAGTCTTCAAATTTTCCGCGCGCAATATCTGAGCGAATACCATTGAGGGCTAGCTCAATCTGTTTCACGTCGAAAACACGATTCGCGGCAAATCGAAATTCCGCCACAGCGGCAAACTCATCTCCCAGCCACTTGGACTCCACAACGGAAAGAGTCACCTGATTTCTACTTCGTTCGACGTGGGCAGGAAACACCGGGGATATAATTCCCTCAGAGGCTCCCAATGACACAGTGCTTATTAGAAAGGAAAAAAGAAGAATTGAAGATTTGCGCATAGTCTCCACCCGCCGACGTACCATATTCGGACTATTGTGCGAGAAACCCATGCTGGAATTGAGTGGAAATTGTGAAAAACGCAGCACAATCTCTGCCGGTCCGGGTTCGCCTTTTGGGAAGAAATGGGATAGGGTTAAGTTATTAATTCTTAAACACAAAAAACGTCTCTGACGCCGCGATGCGACTATCGATCCGCTATAAAATTCTCGCCGTCACCGGGCTTTTGTTGCTTCTGGCAGTCGGTTTCTACACACTTCTTGCTTCCTATATTTTCGTAGAACAAAAAACCACCCTGCTCTATGAAATCAATCATAGCGTCGCCGTGAACTCCGCCGCTCAAATTCGTACCGCGCTAGAGCAATTCGGCGATCGGGCCAAACTTTATTCCATCTCCCAGTTGATTTCCGGGAACAGCGGCCTTCGCCTACCAGCTCGGGGATTAAAAGACGGTCACATTCTGAGCCTTGCCCTATACAAAAAAAGCGACAATCGTTTTGAACAAATTCAGTTTGGGCCGGATTTTCCTACTTCGCCACTCAGTATCCAGGAGGCCGCTCCAGCACTTGCCCAGGCGATTGCAATGGGCCAGGCGTTTTGGCGTCCGCCCCAAGCTGGAACTCATTCTGCGTTTTTTTTGGCGACGAAGTTAGAGCTGGAAATAGGCAAAGCGAAACAGACTTACGTCACCCTAGCCGAAATCGAAGCTAGAACCTTTATCGAACCCTTGCTCTCAGTCGGTCTATTTGAATCGTACCTCACCGACAGCAAGGGCCAGGTCTGGTTGCATCTAAGAGATCAAAAAGAAAATAGCCTCGCTTCAATTGGAGCTCACCCCTTGGTGGCACAAAAAAAATCTGAACGTGGGAGTGGAGTCCTCGCCTATGAGTACGAAGGAGAGAAGCGCTACGGAGCCTACGCCCCTGTGGGTGCCGCCGACCTGCTTTTCATCACTCAAGCCGAGCAGTCGGAGGTTATTTCTGCTTTGGCGGTGCTGCTTCAACGATCATGGCTCTTTGCCCTGATCGTTTTAACCGTTACGTTTATTGCAAGTGTTCTATTCTCAAAGTCGCTCACGGAAAACCTGTCGAGACTCACCCAAGGGGCGGAGGCCATTGGGGCTGGACATCTCGATGCCCATATTGAAGTTCGCTCTCGAGATGAAGTCGGGGTGCTAGCGGCAACTTTCAATCAAATGATGAGCGCCCTGCGAACCTCGAAAGAGGCTATTGAAAAATACAATCACGAGCTAGAAGAAAAAGTTGCACTCCGTACGCAACAATTGAGTGAGACCAATGCCACCATCAAATCGGTACAGGAGAAACTCTTACAGGCCAGCCAACTTGCTGCTGTGGGCGAAGTGGCAGGACGAACTGCCCATGAGCTGCTCAATCCACTGACCGCAATTTTGAGCCGAATAGAACGTTCCAGACTGTCTGTGGGAACAAACGGCGCGGCCGCCGAGATGAGCTTACCTCTCCAACTAGCCGAAATCCTCAACGCATGGAAACAAGACTACCGCCAAGGTGGCATTTCCGGGCTTACTCAAAACCTCACAAAAGCCTCATCGCTCGCCCCGGGAAAAACACTACTAGACGAAGATCTAGAAAACTTAGAGAAGATTGCGCATTATTGGCAGAACCAAAATCAAGTGGTGAGTGGCGACTTAGACTTTGTAAGGGATCAAGCGGAAAGAATCCATAGAATTGTCGATGGAATGCGCGAGCTCGTGCGCTCATCGGTTCAATCGGAAGTAACTTGCAGGTCGGCTGTCCTTGAAGCTTCGGCGACCATGGCTGACTTTCTAGCCCAACACGGTGTTCAGTTCCAAACTCAATGGCATGCCAGCAATGATTTAGCATTTCTGAATCGAGATGAATTGATTCAAATAGTAACGAACCTATTGAGAAATTCTTATCAGGCGATTCAAGAAACTGGGCGCGGGGGGACGATCAATCTCACGGGCCGAAACGAAGGCAAAACCCTGATCGTGGAGGTTACCGACAACGGTGCCGGGATTAGCTCCACCAACCAGACCAAACTTTTCGATCAAGGATTCACAACGAAGGGCCCTTCCGAGGGTACGGGATTGGGCCTTGCAATTTGTCGACGCTACGCTAGAGCATTTGGCGGTGAAGTCGAACTCGTATTCAGCGATCCCGCACGCGGAACATGTTTTAGATTAACCATCCCGCTTAAAGTCCAAGAGGCGGTTGCTTGATACGCTTACCCCACCTTGCCCTCTGCCTTTTTGCCGTACTTCAAATTCAAGGCTTTGCAACCAGTGGCGAAATCAAAGAAAGCTTCGACTCAGCAACCGCAGCAAGCGGCACGACTGGAGTGTGGAATGTTTCTACGGGAAGCCTCCATGTACCCTTGGTCGTAGATCGATCCGGCGGATCGGTGGTGAATCAAGAGGATGAAGCTGTTTCGATTGGCACTGGTGCAGATGGAAAATTCGATGCCACTACTGCGGTGTCTTTCGACGTTAATTCGGGGGGTATTCCCGGAACAATTACCCTTGATACCAGCCGAATATATCAGTTCACCACCTTCACATTGACTGCAGGAACTACGCTATTTGGTACTGGCTCTGCGCCACTACGAATTCGCGTCCAAGGCAATGCGGAAATTGCAGGCACCGTCGACCTAAGAGGTGGAAACGGTGGCGACTCCTTTGCTGTTGCAGCACCACTCGAAAACGGCGGTACCGCGTGTTGTGGTGGTGGCGCGGGGGGCTCGGGGCCAAATGGTTCACAGACTTTTTCGACCGATGGAGTCTGCCCCGCAGTGGGGACTTTAGGAGGACAGCCCGGCACTCTCTCCGCCGTTGCGGGTACCGATGCAGGCGCGGGCGGTGGCGGTGGCAATCGGTATGCTGGCAGCGTCGGTGCGTTTAACGTTCCCGCCTCTGGCGCAGCGGGCCCGGCCTACGGCGATGAAACACTCGTCACCCTCTTAGGTGGAGCGGGCGGTGGCGGTGGTGCGGGTAACTCGAACTTAGGCACAGGAGGCCCAGGTGGCGGAGGTGGCGGAGGAGTATTGTCGCTTCAAGCGGGTGGAAGCGTCTTACTCACTGGCACTGGCCAAATTCTCACTACAGGCGGCAACGGTGGAGCGGTTACAGTGGGTGCGCACAAAGCTGGTGGCGGTGGAGGCGGAGCTGGTGGTTCCGTCCTGATATACGCTGCCGGAAACGGAACCAATAATGGAACTATCGACTCCACTGGCGGGCTCGGAGGTACGGCCTCCGTAGTCGGGGGCGACGGGGGTGGCGGAGTAAATCGTTTTGCCTTTTTGGCTGGAGAATTTACTGGGACTGGAAGCGAGAACCCTCCCCCTTCATTGCTGCCAAAACCGCGTACCGTTTACACTAGAACCGCGGTCACCTTCATATCTCCGAACTACGATTCGGGGAGTTCAAACCCTCACTATACCGAGATTGTGAAAGACGAAATCAAGCACACTGGCGACACCATTACCTACGAAATCGCAGGCAGCACTGATAATTTTGTTGCCGATGACACCGGCTACTTGCCCGAATCCCAGCTTAACAAGCTCGATTCTAAACGCTACTTCCGTTTCAAAGTAAGAATGCAATCCGCGACTACCTCGACCACTCCCGAAGTCAGACAGTTGAGAATTCTTTTTAAGAATCTGTTTGAGTTTTCACTGGTGGGTTGTGCAAATACTGAACGCCCCCGGTCGGGCAATACTACTTACTGGGGATGGTTGATTTTAGCAGGACTTCTTGGTGCTCTCAGTTTAGGTTGGCGACGCTGCTCACCCCAAAAACGCTAGACCACTCAAGTACAAAACTCACGGCCACTTCCCAGTTCCATTCCGAGCTAGCAACCGACTGGGCAGTGCGAAACTGGGGGTGTACGACGACGTCTACAGAAGGTCGTAACTCTTTCCACTGAACGGGAAGGCCGAGGCGATTTCTTAATATCAGCCCAGCGCCGCGTTTCTCTCCTACGGCACCGACCTCCAGCCAAAGCCCACCGCGCCAATACCACTTCCCTGGCACTTCCCAATTAGTCCCCAAAAGAAGCGCTGCAAAACTTGTTGAGCGCATCGCGACCGACGTATCAGAAAGTGCAGTGAAATAGTTTTCACCCCTTAGCGCAAAACCCACGCCCCACGGCAGGCCCGCAACACGCCCGAGCCTAGAAGCCAGAAAACTGGCCGCCAACTGCCCCATAGGAAATGACGGCTGAGTCGCACGGCTTTTGTAGTTCATCGGCTGGTACCACGCGTGGAGTTCAAAAGAAGCTGAATTCAAATCAAGTGCCCCGCCGACCGTAACCCGATGCAAAGGGAACCCCGCGCTACGAACTAACGACAGTGCGCCGCTGGCACTTTGCTCAGAGTACGAACCACCATACCCAACCCATAGCCGCGAATACTCGGGTGCGTCAGTTGTGGATGCTACCGACCTTGAAAGGGTGGGTGTTCTACTCTTTGGCTGTTTTGCTATTTGAACCGGAGCTGGAACCGGAGCGGGCTTGGACGCTGAGGAAATCACTGTTTCCTTGGGCTCCTCACGGCGCATTTTCTGAACCGGTGTAAACAGACCCAAGTCGCCGTCTGCATCGATACCGGCCACACGCCAATAGTAATTTTCCCTTGGCGGAAGACTCAGTACAGCGTCAGTCTGTTCTACCTTAATAGATGCCAGTGGAGTTTTGAAATCTCTAGTATCTCCTACCTCCAAGCGATAGGCCCGAGCCGATGGAAGCGGCTCCCAACTAAACTCCATTTCCACTTCGGCCTTGCTCTTTGCGAGAGCCTGCGACTGCCAAAGAGACCAAACAAAGCTCCAACGATTCTTTGGCCTCCACAGATTCCCTTGGACTTTGCGTTTCGCCGGATTGCCACCCTTGTGTATCTCCTTCGCTCCTTTTGGTTTGGGAGCCTCAATCGGCGCCTTTACTTCAATAGAAAAAGCGGGAGAAGCAGGCCACTCCCCCCAATCCGCACTTCGGGCCCGCAGACGCCAGAAGTAGCGTCCCGGAAGGAGGCTGGAAACTTCCACATGCGGCTTGTCGACTTCCCACTTCTCATCAACCTTCTCGAATTTGGGATCACGACTCAACTCTACCAAGTAGCCTTCAGCCTGACTCACCGGCGCCCAGGCGAGCAAGATACTCGCACCTTGCTTCACTCTGCGCTCGGACGGAGTTCCAAGAAGTTTGTAGTTTGCTTCGGGCCGAGGCTCCACTGCCGAGGGCGCTCGCTGTTCGGAAAAACTTGTACGTTGCCCAGCCTTCAAATCAAGCGACCCTACTTCAGCGCCCCCTTTTAAAACCTCAATGGCTGACTGCGGCTTTTTGCCCACATACTTAAGTGCCACTTCGGAGTTTGGGGCGATCACAATTTCCGTATTGCTCGCTAGAACTCTCACCCCTACTCGCTGGCTGCGAATTTTCACCACTCCCTGATAGGCTTCGAGTTGGAGGCTTTCTTCTTCCGCTTGTGTCGAACGACCAATACGAAGCAATGAAAAAGGCTCCATCACCAGTTCTGCATCGTCTTGGATTTGAACTCGCGCAGTAGCCGAGACTCCCGTCATTAAGGTGTCGTTGTCGTGAAGTGAATCTCCCTCAACCACCGGGTACCAAGTCAAACTTCCAGGCCCCCGATTGAGAACGGAGTAAGTTTTCTCAACCACCTTACCAATGGCTGGTGAAGAGTTCCCCTGCTGAGACAAAAGAAAGGGAATTTGAATGAGCCTAAGCTGGTGAAGGAGCCACCCTACTTCCGCAAAAAGCGCTAAGCCAGCCAATAAAAGTAGCGCTGCGTCATGGTTTTTGAAAAAGCTGGGCAGCGCTTGTGGTCTCATAGTGTTTTTAACAACGGGGCGTCTACGTCCTATTTTAACATCCGAAACGATGCAGCGACAGTTAAGCACTCAATTTCCAAATGGTTTCTGCCGATAAGAAGAACGAAGGAGTACCGCCGAATTGTATGAACCGACGCTTGCTCATAGTCGATGATGAACCCGGCATTCTAGAAGCTTACCGGATCATTTTGTCTTCAAATGCAGGAGCGGCTCCGAGGATTCTATCTTCGCGAAGTGGCGCCGCGCTCGCAGCAAGTACACCCCAAGCATCAGCTGTCGAAGCATTGGATCCGCTCTTTGTTACAAGCGGCGAACAAGCACTTCTGGAAATCCAAACTGCGTTCAAAGCGGGACAACCTTTTGCAGGCGGATTTTTCGACGTAAAACTCGGCAGCGGAATTGATGGCATCGAAACCATCCGACGCGCCAAAGAAATCGATCCGAATCTGCTTTGCTGTGTGGTCACCGCATACCAGGATCGTACACTCGATGAAATTAACCGAATATTTGGAGAAGAATACTCCGACCGTTGGGATTTTCTTACCAAGCCGTTTGCGACCAATGAGATATTACAAAAAGCCAGAAACATGGTCTCAAATTGGGAGCGACGACGGCGAGAAGCCGAGCACCTCGAGCAAATCCAATTTCAGCAAGAGCAACTAGTAAAGTCAGAACGCCTAGCAGCCGTAGGATCGCTTGCTCGAGGGATAGGACACGAATTTGGGAATATTCTCCACCGAATCATGGGGATTGCGGAACTGGCACTGCAGAAAAATGATCCGGAAGAGTTGAAAGCGTCACTGAAAGTCACCGCTACCGCAGCCGAGCGAGGAGCGATGATTGTACGGGATTTACAGTCGCTGGTGAAAATGCAAACCAAGCGCGAGAGCGTAAACCTCTACGAGCCGTACAAAGAATGTCTCTGCCTTATTGAACACGAACTAAAAAAGGCTTCAGTTCAACTAAAAGAAGAGTGGGATCCCAGCATTCCTAGAATTATGGGCAACCCCGTCGAACTTGGACAAGTTTTTCTAAACCTGCTAATCAACGCCGTACACTCCATGGAGGGCTCCGGCGGGACGCTTACCATTAAGTCGTTTGTAAAAGACTCAAAGGTGTGTGTTTCTATTCGCGATACCGGCTGTGGGATACTCCCCGAGCACATGAGCCGTCTTTTTGAGCCCCTTTTTACTACTAAGGGCGATAAAGGAACCGGTATTGGTCTTTCTGTAAGTCGAAAAATAGTTACCAACCACAATGGCCACATTCACGTCGAGAGTGAAGTCGGCAAGGGCACTTGTTTTACTCTCAGTTTTCCAGCAGCAAATTAAGCAGCGCGTTTTTTGGTCTGACAGAGGGCTTCGGGCAGTCGGATCTGCATCCCATTTTCGAGAAACTGCCAAAGAAGATTGCCCGGTAAGGGGCGAGGAACAGAGACGAGAAATTGTCCAGCTCTTTGCAAAAGTTGAGCATCAGGTATGGCGTGAAAGGTCTTTATTTCGTTACGTTTCGCACGACTACCGTGATTTGATCCAGAAAACTCCGCGAGATACCCAGTTTGTGGGGGCTGACGACGCTCTCTAAAAACCCACTGACCAATCCAACGAAGTTGTAGACCGAGGACAGAGAGAGTGTCTCTTTCGTACCATATCAATAGTTCGGTACCCGCCGTGGAGTACCAGAGCCGGGGAAAGCCTACAGCACGGTCTACCTCGGTGGACTGGAGATTTTCAAGCAGTTCAGCCGCGTAGGAGGTGGGCTCCAGAAGCTTCCGAAATATCAAAGACAGGTCTTTGGACTTTTCGGTGATTCTCAGTCCTACAATACCTTTTCCTATCCGCATTACCTCAACTTCTACTCCGTGACGCTCACTTCCCACTAGCAAATCGGCGCGAAAACTACGGCCTTTGGTGAATACTGGCGGCACTGCACCCCGCACCAATACCCCCAGCCCTCCCTCACTGAAATTACGCAAAACATAGCGCACACCTTCCACCTCCAAGAATGGTTGAAGGTGATCTGGCAAAGTGAGCGTTACCGCTCGAGGTAAAGGGCGTTGAGTTGACACGCTACAGTATCGGAAGAAACGGCTTCTTTCTTGAATGCTTCAAAGACGCGAAGCGTTGTTTAGCAAACCAATCGCGGTACCGGTTTCGTGACAGAGTATTGGATTCCAAATTTCAAAAGCGTCCGAGGTGCGAACCGAGACTAAGCTCGCCTTGTCGCCACATCGATAACTATCAAAGAGAGCTTGCTGCTTCGCATCAAAGGAAGGCCAATCCACCAGGAGCTTCCCGTGAAAGTCATAGAGGAGATCCCCAGAAACAGACATGTTCACTCCACCAAGCAGTCGATTTGTTACTGCAAGTTGTCCGATGAGAAGATCGAGAAAATCATGGGTCAGTCCCGAAAGATTCGAATACGATTGGATCAACCCTATAACCCTCGCTAGCTCCGCTCTCAAGACCCCTGGAGAAACGCAGAACCGGGACTGCTTTATGAAGGCCTGCTCAGAAAAACACCAGTAGCCTGAATTGTAAATTCCGTGTCCCAGTGGATCATGGGCCTTAAAGACACGATGTGACTCCGTGGTCATGACAGTAATAGGATCTGTACTAATCGGAAAATTCAACCGACCAATTCTATCGGCCAGCTCGCGGATACACCGCCAGTTTGACACACTTACTTCTTGGAACGGCTGTTTTGCGTTGACGACCAGCACCCAAGAAAAATTAAAAAGACGAAATCTACCTAAACTTAGACTGAGACTGTCTGGATCCACGCATCCGAGGAAATCGTCACAGGCCTGGTTGACTGCCAAGAACCATCTCGATTTGGAAAACTCTTCTGGGGGACGAATCTCAATATTAATGGCTTCGGAATCGTCAAACGGCAACTGGCGATCGGCTAAGATCGACTGCACCTCGTCTACCTCAATCAGAATGCTTGAAGAAGAGGTCCAAAAAGGATTCGATTTCTGAGTCGCAATTGGATAGACGAGCGGATTCCCACTTTCCTCAGGCCGAAACGTAGTCAACCATTTCAATTTTAGGCAGTTCTTGATCGCCCGACGATAAAATCCGTAACCATTCCAATCCGGCAAATGACTGAGAATCTGATTAAAAAAAACATACCACACCCTCAACCACTGCCCTGCCGCTTCTGTCGAAAAGTAATTAGTAATCCGCCTATTGGATTTAAAACAATGCAGATCCCCAGAGGTTTCATAGTCCGCAACCGATACGGGAAAATGCGCCAAAAACACATCGGACGATTGGATCCGGATCTCGCCTAAGACCGGAAAACATCTTTTGAGGGCTGACACCACCCTTCTACACCGGCGAGACTTGCGCAAGAATTCTTGGCAGTTTCCGTAAAAGACGATCGATAAATCAATATCGCTGTCCCCTGGATAAAGGTCCGCCAAGGCACCTGGTCGACGAACAAAAACATAACGAACATCGGAAATGCCTCTAAGAATGTAAACCGCCAGATAAAATTGCGCGAGGTACAGGATGCGATAGGCTTGAGACAAAAGCGGCCATGTTGCCGTTAGGATGACTGTTCGCTGGATCCATCTAAAAGCCATTTTATTGATCCCGCCTTCAGATAACGAAGACCCTTTGGGCAAAGGCGGCCCGCCATATGGTCAATCGCAATCTCACCAGGTACAGATAGAATTCCCCAACAAATCGCAGTTCCTCGCGACTTCGAATTGGATAGTAGAAAGGAAGCAAAAACGGGAACACCATTAGTAGGAAAAACCTGGGATGTAAGATGCACATCCACTTAAAGAAAAAATGTCCATGAACTTTGTAAAATGTGACGTCGTCACGGTAACGAAGGGCGCTGGATTTCAAATCGGTCCAGGTCCACACTTCCGATGCGTGATGAATCGACATTTCCTTGGCGTAGGAGATCGCTCCAAGCGTTTTGGCCCGCCAAGCCAAGTCCGTATCTTCCCGTCCTAGAGTAAATCGCTCGCCTCGGAATCCGCCCAAAGTGTCGAACGCCAGGCGCCGATAAGCGACATTGCCACAAGCAAAATCGCGTTTAGGTTGGTTAAGAATCTGGGTTGGCAGGGAGTGATAGAACGGGTTTACAGGTAGCTTGTCTACAAAGGACTGCGCCTCCCTATCTCGATAGATGGGGCCTTCAACTGCCACGACCTTGCTATCCTCCAGCGCCTTAACACCAGAGGAAATCCACAGGGGTGAAACCCTACAATCCGCATCTGTAAAAAAAACCAATTCGGCCCTTGAACTAGCCGCACCTAAATTACGAGCCCGTCCGGAACCCGAGGGAAAGGGAGTTTTTAGCACCCGAAGTCGCGGGTCGTTAATCGATTCCAGACGAGCGACACTTTCATCCTCACTGCAGTCATCTACGACTATCACTTCGAAGGAGGGGTAATCGTTATTGAGAATGGAGGTGACGCAGGAATGAATCGTCTGAGCCGCGTTTCTACACGGAATCACCACACAGGCAGATAACATAGCGCGGCCAACTTCCCCAAGTCATGCTGACTTTGACTCAATAATTCGTTCATATTAATGTAAACAGCACGGTGCACACTATCTAAAACTAATCGGTTGGGAACGACTTGGAAACCCTTCGTCGGCTAGTGACAGGCAAGACAGTTGCGATAGTGGGCCCCAGCTCCTCTGTCGTTGGTTCGGGGTTTGGCAAGGCCATAGAATCGCATGACTTGGTGGCCAGAATTAATCATCAGTGGCCTATCAAGAAAGAGCTAGAGAACGACCTTGGCAGTCGCATGGATCTGCTCTTTCATTGCTGCAACGGTGATTTCCCGATTCGACGCATGTTCGTTGCGGGGTTTGAATCAGTCCAGCACATTTGTTTTGAGAACAATACAGATGCAGAGGAATTGCGGCGACACTGCCAGAGCATGAAGATTCCCACCGAAAACTTATCGTGGCGCTATCGCGCTTTAACAACCGAACTAGGGACGCCGCCGAACACTGGATTAGTTGCTATTTGCCACTTGCTAGACCTACCCATCGTGCGACTTGGCCTGTTTGGAATAACCTTCTTCAAAGAGCCTTACTATCCCGGCTATTTGGGCGATGGTGCCAAGGATTCTAGTTGGCAGAATACGACCAAACAACCCGAACGCATCTGGCAACACGACCTAAAAAAGCAGTTCACGTTCTTTACCGCGCTTGCGAATCTTGACCGCCGAATCCAAATCGATTCGCGGTCGATGAACGTAATGCAGATTGGTCCAAGGGCATAGTGGCCACACGAGTCCTCATTAATTGCGACGACTTCGGAATGCATCCGACCATCAACGATGCCATAATTGAGATTTTGGAAGGGGGCCTGATTTCGTCGGTTTCCATTTTACCCACTGCCCCTTATTTTCAAGATGCCGCCAACGCCGTTAAACGATTTGAGTGGGTGAGCGTTGGCGTCCACTTGGCCCTATCGGCTGAATACAAGAACCTACCTCTGCGTCCTGTTCTGCCGACGGCTGCCGTAGGGTCCCTCTGCATGATCGACGGGCGCTTCTATCCGGATTTCTTCCCGATTAGTACCCAGGCGAGGGCCGAGGAGATTGCGGCTGAACTAAGGGCTCAGATTGAAACGGTCCTAGCAACGGGGATACCAATATCGCATCTGGACTCTCACATGTTTTTCAATTCACCTCAGCACGCTGGCCTAGAGACATTCGAACTCACCAGAAATCTTGCCAACGAGTATGGCGTTCCATTGCGGGGTGCGGCAATGGTCGGTGGCGAGCGAATTCCGACTCATATGATTTGGGATAACTACGATACAGCAGATGAAAGACAAGCTTTCTATCAGGCTTACTTAGAAAGTCGACCAGCCAATTCAGTGCAAGAACTCCTAATCCACCCCGCAAAGTCTAGCGAAATGCTCGCGACGTTCACCGCCGCTGGTGAAAAAAGACTAAGCGATTATTGCTACTTCACAAGCTCGTCGTGGTTGGAATTGGCACAAAGATTGGGATTCGAGGTAGTCAATTGGAGCAATTTAGGCGAAATTATTAATTCAAGAACCGTCGATGACATTCTTTCTCAATCGTTCTGGAGCGAAGGCATGCCTTCAAACGAGACGCAGCGCGGTCTGCAGGAGCAATAGTGATGAGTCAATCGAATCGTTCGTTAGTTGTCGACTGGTGGGTATATTTCAGGCGTGGCCATAGCGTGTACTTGCTTATGGTTCTGTCTACGCTGAACTTTTGCACAATCCAATACTCCCTGGTGATCGAACGGCTGCCGTGGTTGAACAAGATTTTTCCAAACCTTGCACTGTTTATCGTCGGCCTTAGCATTCTTTACATACCCTTTTCGGTTTTTCTGGGCTACTTGGATTACCGCCGTATTAGCGTCCCCACAGAACAGGCGTTAAATTCAGAGGCCAATCCCTTTCTATCTCTTTTTGCAAGCGCGCTTTACCACATGGCGGACGGCGACGGAGAAAAGGCCAAGGAAATACTGGAGCCACTTTTGGATATCAATATGAAGTCGAAGAAACCACGGCGCAAGGCTTCAGTTCGTTAGTTTTTTGTCGAATGAAACGACAAGGATTCTAACTCAGTGGCTCCCCACACCGAGCAATTACCTCTGGTGTATTGATGCTGATTTTACTTTGATCATACTGCACTGACTTTCTGAGTCGCATTGAGTGAACGACCCACAGGTCGAACCCCTGCCACGTCGGCGTTCCGCTCACGTCTACGCCCCCTCCCGGATGATTGAAGAATAGGTCGCCAAAGCAGTATATCTCGTCATCTTGGAAGAGCTTGTGTGTGAGTAATTTAAAGTCTACGTAGATGAGTGCACGAGACTTTGCGCCGGGCTGATAACCTGCGTTGATAATTTTTCGTGCCTGCGTTGACTTAACCACAGAAAACAGGAGCTGCATCGAGACCGACAGCACAAGAACTGCGATGCCGATTGAACGAATCCAAGGCTTTGCGCAAAATTCCTTGCCAAAATCTTTGTGAAAAACACCAACCAGGAAAAACAGAGGCAACACGGCAATGAGGTAGCGAGGACCAAGCGCTGAAGAACCAAGGGGCGAGTACCATTTAGCATAAAAGGCGGCTTGAAGCGCAATAGCGCCGCAAAAGGCAAAATCGTAGACCGAGGCCTTCCGATGCATGAGGTGCCAGATGATTGCCGAGACAAGAAGCAACAGAACCGGACAAAGGATAAAAAGACCCGAGTTTATCGCGAAAAGCTGTTGGTACACCCCACTTAGAAAGCCAGTTTTCCAAACATCTGCATCGTATACGAGGGTCTTTTGGCTATATCCCGTTTCTAGTATCCCCCCGAAAACAAAGTACTGATGGGCAAATAAAATCAGAATCGAAGCCGACAGAACAAATGCATCGTTCCACAAGGCGGCACGGCGTCCCAATGAAACATTCCTGTAGGTCCTTGCTACGAACAAAGGAAGAAGCGTTAAGATAAAGGTCTGTTTCACCAAAATTCCAAAGGCCGCTGCCAACGACCCAAAAAGTCCCCACCATCGGTATTCCTGCTCGTTACGGTCCTGTAGAAGCCAACCAACAGCGGCAAGGGTCATTGCAAAACATTGAAGCATATCGCGCGTGTGCAACTTCGATCCCGGCAGCATCAGTGTTCCGAATCCTAATGCGGTGCCAGCGATCCAAATCTTGTGGTTCGAGCGGCCCGATAGCTGGTGAGCGTAAAAGACAAGAAGAACGCAAAACGCTGCCATCATGGATGTTAAAAAGGATACGAGAAAGCCCAACACGATCGTTTGAGGAATATTAGCAAGCTTCGCTATGAGAATGCTCAAAGCACACGGAAACAGGTAGAAGAGAACACTCCCAATGCCCATGCGCGAAAACGTCTCTCCTGTCGCAGACTGGAAATAGTGCCCTCCCATTTCAACCTTGGGCTCAATTGAAAAGGTCCAGTCTTTTAGGATTGCCATCGCAGTATCTATCGATGGCGCGGCATCAATCGACGTCAGGTAACCGGGGGATACTACAAAGTACAGAACCCCAATCAGCAGCCCAAATTGAAGCAGTTGAGATCGGCAGTTATTTGGCATCAGACATATCTCTGTCTCGCAAAAACTGTTTTAAAGCAGCTACATTTTCCTTTGGATCAACGCCCAATTCAAATTCAAATGCCTGCGCCCTAATTGAGAGTAAAAAAGCGCACTTTAGCCGTGAAAACACCAAGGGAACTTTAGTGAGGTTATCACGCCAGTCGAGACGCAAAAAATACTCCACTAACTGAGGAATACCGACTCCAACAACAAGGGAAGCTATCAACATTTTAAAGGCTTTTATTCGTGAAGCACGATAAATATTCGGTGCTCCGTTCAATTTTCTGGAGCCAAATATCAGAGTCCGAACATGGGCTCTGCCAGCGATTCGATCATTGTAGATATCGGCATCCACCAACCACTTGGAGCCGTGTTCTCGTCGATGAACCTGCCGCGCGTACTTTGGATTTTGCATTTCGGTCGGCAATGCAAGCAAACCCAGTCTTGATGGAAACGCCAGAACTTCACCGTCGCTTTGAACCAACGGCATATCGTCGGACATGAACTCAATACTGGGTTCGGACATCAGCCCCATTGCGAGGGTAGACTTTCCCCCACCTGAAGGCATTACAACTAGCGTTGCTCGCCCATTTGTGGCCACCGCCGAGGCGTGTAGGCGATGTATCCCTTGGTAGTCGAGCCATTCACCAGTGCGCGAAAGTATGAGCAGGTAGCACACCTCATAAAGCAGGTGGGCATCGGCGCTCCAAATCTCACCGCTTTCTTCGCTAAAATTCCATCTGACCATGCACTGACCACTATAGTAATCAACCCAAGTGAACTTTGCGTCCTTGTAAGTGGTACACCGAGGCCCTATCGACTTTGATTTTAGGTAGGGGCGGCGCTCAAACGGGAACGCTCGGTGCTGGCAGTCTATCGATATTAACTTTTTTACTAGCGGGCGTGATTTACGGGAGAAATACTTAAAATCGCGTCCAATCCATTCAGAAATCATAGGATCTGTGGAATTTAATTCGACTCCAATTCCGTAAAAATCGAACCAGCTCGTCATAGGTTAGCACTCAGAAAAAAGAAGCGAGGGTGGTCGACCCGCGCGGCGCATTCGTCGGCACCTGATTGAATTGAGCTCACCCTTAATGTCTGCTCGACCAAAGAGCACGCCCCACGCCATTCCAGATCCGTATCCAAGATGTAAGGTCGGAAATATGCAAAAACACCAGAGGAACGCTTTTAATTGCTGCGTGGGAAATGAGACAGCTGCACAGACGGAAGCTAAACACGTGATTGCTATGTAAAACAGCAAGGGGATCTTGGCAAAAAATAGCCATTGCCGAAACACCTCGTCCTGCAGCCCCAGAAGCTCCGCAACTACGATCAGTGCGCTGTAAATGAACAACAGTACAGGACCAAGCATCATCGCATTTATTGGATGCGACCGCAGACGCAGGTGTTTTACGCGACCCGCACCGTAGCGGAACGCCTGCTGCGCGAGATCTAAGAGGTTCTGTCTTGGCTCTCGATAGACGATAACTCCGGGATGATACAAGAACTTGTATTTCTTAAGTTCTAGTCGGCGAATGAACTCATTTTCTTCGTTTGGGTACAGACGAAGGTCAAAACCCGCTTCGGCACGCCAGACGTGATTCCTGATGCCAAAGTTCGCTAGAATGAGTTTTTCTTCGCCGGCGATGCGGGGACAACCAGAGGGATAATAGCGATAGCGCAGGGGTCCAAATCCTAATACCGATGCCATCGCCATCCCGACACATTTGCGAAAAGTGCTCTTCGAGTGATACCCAACCGAAGGCCCGCCAATGCCGCTTACCTCAGGGTGGTCTTCAAATGCACTGACAAGTGTTTCAATCGCACGACGGTCTAAAACTGAATCATCATCGATAAAATAGAGAATATCGCCTTGCGCAGATTGCGCTGCAAAATTGCGTTGGGCCGAGGGATTTGCTCCAGACACAACTAGCACTTCCAGCTTATCTGCAGGGTAGGAGCTCTGAGCTAGGGAATCCAAACTGATTGGGGTTTGACCCGGCTCGCGGATAGGAATAATCACTGAGACAAGCGGGAAGCTTTTGCTGCAGGACTCCATCGATGGGTCGCACCTTTTGGGCTGATTGTGTGGATTATATTCTTTGGTTCTGGGCAACTTCTGTCAATCTAACATCGAACTGGTTCCAACCCAAAACCCTTGACTGAGCGGTGGCTCTTAGCCTTAGTTACGGTCCGTGGAACCACTTCTTTACACTACCCCGCCCGAATGGGCTGCCTTTGCGCTGAAGGATTTCAACCACTTCCTTGTGGACCATGCGTCATGTGAACGAAAAGCCTCAGCCGTGGGCATGTCGTTTGTCGTACGTTACCCTGACAGAGGAAACGCCTTACTCAATCCGATGATTCAGTTTGCCCGGGAAGAGCTCGAGCACTTTCATCAGGTCTACCGACTTGTGGCCGAGCGCGGCCTGGTTCTGGAACGAGATGAAGAGGACCCCTACGTAAACCTTCTCATGAAGGAAGTTCGTTTTGGGCGAGACGAGCGTTTTTTAGATCGCCTTCTTGTTTCCTCACTTATCGAGTCAAGAGGCTGCGAACGACTGCACCTGATCGCCGACGCCCTGACTGACGAAAAATTAAGGCAATTCTATAGCCGAATTGCCAGGGCAGAAGGCCATCACCAGACTTTATTTCTGGATTTGGCAAAAACGTTCTTCCCCGAAGCAGTGGTATCGGAACGCTGGCAGGTACTTCGTGAGGCTGAGGCCAAAGCGATATCTTCGGTGCCTTATCGGCATGCACTCCATTGAGCGCCTCGAATCTTATTGGCAGGTACCTGCAAAAATACTCCGAACCCAATCCGGAGTTTGCCTCCATCTGCCGTTGGGGTCCTTTTAAAGAAACCGTTGTAGTTCCAAGCAGTGGCGAAGACGAGTTGCTGGACGGATTGTTTGCAAGCCTGGACCAAGCAGCGGCCACGCAGAAGGCAAAAACGCTGGTAATCTTAGTGGTAAACCACCAAGAAAGTACGAACGCCCACTATAAGGCGGCTAATGAGGCCGTTCTAAAAAGACTCCCCGCTATAAGCCAACACGGAAACTTTCTCACGGTTGCAGTACTAGATCGAACCGCGGACAACCCCACTCCGGGAGTGGGTTTTGCTAGAAAAGTTGGCGCAGATTTAGCGGCACAGCTAACAGACAGTGGCTTAGTAGAAAGCGCTTGGATTCACACAACCGATGGGGATGCACGCGTCAGCCCAAACTACTTTGATATTTCGCTATCCAACACACACCGCTGGGGCCTGGGACCGCTTTCGCCGGCCGCCGTGGTCCATCCATTCTTCCATGAGCTTGAAGGCGAGCGTGGCGACGCACTTTCCCTGTACGACACGTTCCTTAAGTACTACTGCCAGGGACTAGAAATGGCCGGGTCACCGTTTGCCTTTCCCACTATTGGTAGCACCCTGAGCTTTACTCCCGAGGCCTACGCCCAGGTGCGTGGCTTCCCCAAGCGGGAGGCTGGCGAAGATTTTTACTTTCTACACAAAATCGCGAAAATAGGCTTTGTTTGGGAGGGCGGTGGGCAGGTCAGACTAGTCTGCCGCGGTTCCCAGCGTGTTCCTTTTGGAACGGGGCAGTCGATTGAGAAAATTTCCCGACTAAAAGAACAAGGGACGGAATACAAGATTTATGCCCCCGAAGTGTTTTTCGACCTCAAACTCTGGCTCAAGGCCATCAACCAACTGAGTCAAGGCGCCACTTGGAACGACGTCACAGCGAGTTTACCTACCGCTGTACGGAGAGTCCTCGTGGAGATGGGGGCAGAAGCGGAATTTGCGACAATAGAAACAACCCGCAAAGGTGTGGCAAACAAATTGAGACATTGGCACACTTGGTTTGATGGCTTTAAGACGCTGAGGTTTATTCACCTATTGCGAGACCATGCCTATCCCAACATTCCAGTGCAAGAGGCTGCGGAGAGACTTTCTAGCGCGAAGCCGCTACTTCAGTGCGCGTCAACGGCGATTGACGAAGTGGCAGTGTGATTACAAAACGAGTCCCCTTACCTACTTCGCTAAACACTTCAATTTTCCCGTGGTGCTTTTCGACAAGGCCATAAGCAATAGACAGACCCAAGCCAGTGCCTTTTCCTACTTTTTTCGTGGTAAAAAATGGATCGAAAATTTTCTGTCGCACCGACTCTGGCATCCCCGCACCATTGTCTTCAATTTCAATTACTATGCGCTCATTTCGACGCTGGGTGCGGATCCAGATATCTCCCTTGCCCTCAATTGCTTGGGCGGCGTTCGAGATTAAATTCATAAAAACCTGATTCAACTGCGACGCATTGCACTCTACTTCGGGTAAATCACCAAACTCTTCATGAACTTGTACTCGGTCCTTGAGTTCGGTGACTAGCAGACGAACTGTATTTCGAATACCTTCGTGAATATTTGCCGCCTTAAAACTGGACTCGTCGATACGGGAAAACGTTCTTAAGCCTAAGACGATCTCCTTGGTACGGTTTGCACCCTCGACGCAACTCCTCGTCAGATCGAGCATATCTTTCAGAATGAAGTCTATCTCCGATTCCGCTTCTAGCGTCTTCAAAGACAACTGGGCTTCCGGAGGAAGTTCAGATCGAAACTTCTGATAAGCAGTCACGATGGTACGGATTTTCTCCACGTACTCACTCAGGTGATGCATATTGCTTGATATAAACCCAATCGGATTATTCAGCTCATGCGCTACGCCAGCCACCAACTGGCCGAGAGAAACCATCTTGGCCGATTGAACCAAAACACTTTGAGCCTCCTTGATCTCACTATTTGCTTTGCGTAGTTCTGCTACCTTGAGCTCCAAAGCTTCGCGGGCTTGAGCCACGTTTCCGGCCATTTCATTGAACGAATGCACGAGGTACTCAATTTCGTAAGGCGAATCGATGGTGGGTATTTGCTCGTTCTTTCCGGTTTTTATGCGCTTCATTCCCATTACCAATAGCTCGATGGGTTCGACTATTCGGTTCGACAGCACCAAAATGAGTAGCGTTACGCACAAAACAAGAAACGCCGTAAGGTAAACAAGGGCCACCCGGAGCTTTGCCGAAGCAGCATCGGCCGCCGTCATAGAAACAAAGAGAACGAAATATCCAGATTTTTGCTTTTTCGAGTACGCGGCCGGCAATTCATACAAAAAGGTAGAAAACCGAGAGTTTCCAATACTGACCACAACGCTATCGCCAGCAAGCTTAAAGGGGAGTCGTGAGAAGTTCTGAACAAATTCGGTCGGCAGTGAAAAGCTTGCTGCTCCAGCAGAAAGATCTTTGGTCAATAGGAGTGTATCTACTTCACGCCGAGCCTTGAAATCCGAAAGCTCTTTTTGGCCAATCTGTACTTGACCCTCAATGACGCCGTACAATCGCTGTGAGTCGCGGACTACGGTTCGAACTACCGTGGATAATCCCTGTCCGTCGCCTTTAAAAAACCTATCGCGGGTCTCTCCTCGCAGCTTTACCCTTTCTAATTCTGAGTCCGCGATAAAAGACACCTGATGATCCCAAGCGCCGAGTCGAGCCGCCAGCAGTTTTCCGTTGCCTGAGTACACCCGAACGCTCATTGCGTTTTCGGGCCAAGAAGCTAGAGCTGTTTCGATGCGTTTCTTCTGACCACTCGCCACAGCAGAAATAAAATGCCGATTGTCTTTTTGCGCTCTTATGCCGTCGAGCAAATCTTTCTCAAATCGCTGCAATTCGGCAATGAAGGCATCGCGTTCGGTCTCGGCTCGGCGGCGAACGATTTCTTTGGTGTTCTCTTCAAAAACGTGGGTTGCATAAAAGCTTAGAAAAAGGGCCGGAAGAACAGACAGAGGAAGGAAGTACAAAGCGAGCGTTGCTTTAAGAGAGCGGGTGCCGGAGCGGAATTGAGAAAAAAAGCGCCGCCACGCAGGAGTTCTCATCATAGAAATGTTTCTTAGAAGTACCAGTGAGCGCTTATGCCGCCGTAGGTCCCATTAGCCATATCAATCAGCTTGAAACAGTATTGCAGCTCCAAACTCACCGCAAAACCCATAGGGTGCATGAACTGCACACCAAATGCTGGGGCAAAGAAGAAAATAGAAAATCCCTTCGAGTAGTCATAGCCCGCCGGAAGAAAATGTGTACTTAGAATGGAGGGGCTTACTCTTGAAGAATTAGTTCCCTGCGTCCACCACCGAGCGAAGGAAAAACCCAAGTACGGACTCACCCACTCTCCGAGCAGAAAATAACGTCCCCGTACCATAAAGCTCGAATAGTCGAGACCCGTGCCAAAGCCCAAGCCAAGACTAATATTTTCCTGAACGTTGACGTCGGCCTCAATTCCCAAGACCGACAACGGGCCGCCTGCACCGACGCCGATTCCAAATCGCTTGGCCATCTTTAAGGTTTCTAGGTTTGCGGCAGAATGCGCCAATGGTGAATAGGCAAAGGCCACAACCAGGAGAACTAAAGCGAATTTAGAAAATACGCGCACGGACACCCTCCTCTTGTAGGAATTTCTTGAGAGCTTCCTTATCGACCTGATCGACGCGTTTGACGATTTCGCCAAGACGCTTAAAGAAACGGCGGCTTTCTTCGTCTTTGAGTGTCACTTTCAATTCTTCGGAAATTGCATTCAAGTTTGAGATCAAGTTGAAGAACGCTTTGCGATTGTCTTTGCCCTTAAGGAACTCGTTGGCATCGGTCAGTAAGACGCTGAGTTGATCGATGAACTCAGAAATGGTCTTTTCCTTTTCATCGAGGAACTCCTGAATACGTCCGAAGACACTGTACCCTTGGGAAAGCAGCTGATCGATTCTCGGCGGATCTACACCGCGTACCGAAGCGCCGGTTTCAAGCGGGGCGCCACTACCGGGAGAAATTTCAATGTAACGCTCGCCTATAATTCCGGCCATATTCACGTAAAAGCGTGAGTCCTGTCGCACTGCTGGCAGAGCACGTTTGGCAACGCTGATGGTCACTCGAAGAGACGGTTCTTTCTTGTCCGCTGTTGGAATATGGGGAAGAAACTCAATTGCCTCAACTTTGCCCACCTTAACCCCGGCAACCCTTACAGCCGATCCCACCTCAACACCACCGGCAAAATCGTACAGGATGGCAAACTTCGCCTCCCTGGTGAACGGGTTAAGCGCGCCCATTAGCGAACCAAAAACGAGCATGAGCGCTACCACCAAGACGACAAGGCATCCCACCCAAAATTCTTTGCTAAGTTTATTCATGTATGTGCAGGAAAATAGCGAAAAAAAAGAAGGAAAGCTCTGTCTTTTATTATAACGCGTACAAAAGGTAGGTCACAATGAAATCCGCAATGATGATAGCAATCGATCCCTGGACCACCGCCGATGTCGCAGCGTTTCCAACTCCCTCACTACCAGGCTGGCACTTAAACCCCTGATAACTAGCCACAAGAGGAAGAATGGTCCCGAATACCGCTGCCTTAATAAGACACGCCGCGCCATCATGAAGATGGGCAAATGCGAACATCGTATTGAAGAACTCCGAAACCGTGTACCCAAGCTTGATGGACGTTATCCAAGCCCCGGCCACGATCGAAATAGCCACTGAGATCGTGGTGAGAAAAAGACTAGAAAGAACACAAGCAACCCACCGCGGGACTACCAGAAACTCCATAGCATCGATTGAAAGAAGTTTTAGAGCATCTAGCTGATCCGTCACTTTCATGGTGCCAATTTCGGCGCCAATCCCTGCGCCAACACGAGAAGTTAAGAGCAAACACGTGACCACCGGCCCGAGTTCACGAAGCATCAATAACGTCGAAAAAGCTGGGACCAAGGTATCCTGGTGAAGGACCTGCTTCATGTGAAAGGAAAATTCCAAAATCATCATCAGCGCAATAAATGCTAGGGAAAACGCCACTACGGGCAAACTCTGAACCCCGACGCTAAAAACCTGCAAAACTGTCTCGTGAAAACGAAAACGTCGGTGGATGATTTGTTTAAACAAGGTCGAAAAAGCGTCAAAAACAAAGATCAAAAACCCCTTGGGCGCTTCCGCAAAAGCTAAAGCCTGCCCACCAACCCAGTTGATTTTTGACTCCAACAAAGTCACCGCCCACCTCCAAAAAACTCAAGAAGCGCCGAAGAAACGGAGGAAATTGCAAAATCAGCAACAATGATCGAAACAAGTGTCTGAACAGCCGTTGCTTTAACGGTCTGACCCACGCCAGCCGCGCCACCTTTGGCGTTATAGCCGCGGTAACACGCAACCACCGCAATAATCGAGCCGAAGATCAAGGACTTCACCACTCCCGTTCCAACGCTCCACCAAGTTACGATGACGGGGATATTTCGGACGTAACTCGTGGCATTCACCCCGAGCTGTGCTGAAGCTATCCACGCCCCACCCGCAATAGCAGTCACCAAACCGATAATCAGCAGAAAGAAACTTGTTACAACCACGGCGACCAAGCGAGGCACAACCAGGTAACGAATAGGATCGGCGCCCAAACACCGAATGGCATTTACCTGATCCGTAACCTGCATCGTTCCCAACTCAGCTGACGTATAGGCCCCTACCTTACCCGATAGAATGAAAGCGATGAGAACCGGTCCAACGTTGCGAATTGTAACCGAGGCAGAGAGCCCACCAAGAAAAGCTTCTGCGCCGAAATCCTTAAGCTGTAGGTCGAGCTGAAGCGCCAAAATAGCGCCAACGAAAAGTCCCGTGGTAACGGTGGTGGTAAGAGATCTCACTCCAACGGCATACATCTGATCGATGACTTGCTTCCACTGGACGCCGTAACGAGCAAACGAGACAAAACCCTGAATACCAAAAAGGAAAGTAGAACCCACTCCAGAAAACAAATCAGTAAGACTTGCAATCATGACTCAATCCCCAAAAAATCACGCGTTAACTCCACTTCGCTTTGCCGAAGCTGTTCGGGAGTCCCTTCGTCTATGATTTTTCCATCATTCAGCAAAAGCACTCGATCTGCGATGGAAAGTGCTCCTTGCATGTCATGAGAAATCACTAGTGAAGTAACGTGGAGCGTTCGAGATAAATGGTGTATCAGCTCGTGTATTGCCTTCGTGGCAACGGGATCGAGGCTGGTAGTTGGCTCATCAAAAAGCAAGTAGCTGGGCTTTATTGCGAGCGTGCGGGCGATACTCACCCGTTTTTGCGTTCCAAAACTCAATTCACTGGGCTTTCTTTCAAAAACACTCTCATCCAAACCCACAAGCTGAAGCTTTTCCTTCACCCAAGAAACTTCCTGGTCTGGAGTGCAAACCTGGTGGGCGCGCGCCCCAAAGACAATATTCTCGAAAACGTTCATTGAGTCTAAAAGAGCGGGGAACTGGAAGACCATTCCGCACTTGCGGCGAACATGGAAGAATTCCTCTTCACTCAGACCATTGATTTGCTGCCCGTCCACCCAAATCTCACCAGAATCTGGTCGCAGCAGCCCAACCAGGTGCTTGAGAGTAACCGATTTCCCCATCCCCGAGCGACCAAGGATAAAAACGATTTCACCTCGCCGCACCGAAAAGCACACGCCGTTAAGCACTTGCTTCGAACCAAATGCTTTGCTGACATTCTTAAATTCAATCATGGCTTAGGGCGAAAAAAACCGCGCCACCCTTTCGTTCGTAGACCGGGAGATCGAAGACCAACTGCCCTCTTCTAAAAACCTTCCCTTTTCAAGTAGCCCTATGCGAGTTCCTAACTGCTTGGCTTGAGCCATCTCGCTGGTCACCAACACAACACTCATTTTGAATTGGTCGCGAACTTGAATGATAAGATCGTTAATCGATCTTGAAGTGATGGGATCCAATCCAGCTGACGGCTCGTCGTACAGCAGGACACGGGGCGAAAAAAGCAAAGCCCGAGCGATCCCCAAACGTTTTTGCATCCCCCCGCTCATTTCATGAACCAAAAGATGGGATTGCCCAGCGAGCCCCACACTCTCTAGAGCCTCAGTGACTTTAAACTCCCTTTCCTTCGACGTAAGCTTAAGACGTTCCTTCAGTGGAAAACTAAGGTTCTCACCGCAAGTCAGCGAATCAAACAAACCGTCTTTTTGGAAGGTCATCCCGACCGATTCAAGGAACGTCTTGGTCTCGGCCCGAGACATTTTCGCTAAATTTACACCGCAGAACTCTATGGTTCCGCCTAGAGGAGCTATGAGGCCCACAAGGGTCTTTAGGAAAAGCGTTTTGCCACACCCGCTGCCCCCGACCACAACAAAGGTCTCACGCTCTTCAAGCTCCCAATTGAGCTCCTGCAATACCGAATGCGTCGCAAAACCCGCCGATAGGTTGGTCACCCGATAAATGGGAGGCTGTCTCGTGCTGGCGGGCATGTTGCGATAATTTAACATGAAATAGCGCTTTAAGTTAAGTCGGTTCACCCCCAATCCGTTCGTTGACGGGTTAGAGGGATTTCCCTAAGGTGGTTCGGCAAAGAGGAAACCCTATGATTCGACGATTTTCCCTAGTTGCAGCTCTAACCTGGTTCACCGCTGCCTACGCGGCGCCCCTAAAAGTGGGGCTAGTCCTCGACAAAGGCGGACGCGACGACAAGTCCTTCAACGCGGCAGCTTTTAAAGGCGCTACAGAGGCCGAGAAAGCTTTGGGCATCACACTCAAAGTAGTGGAGGTCTCAGATGATACCGCTATCGAGCCTTCGTTTCGGACTTTCGCCAAGAAGAACTTCGATCTCATCATAGGCATTGGCTTTGTAATGGGTTCCCCCATAGAAAAGGTGGCGAAAGACTTTCCTGCCATTCAGTTTGCGGTGGTGGACTCGATAGTCCAAGCCCCCAATGTTCAGTCGATCACCTTCGAAGAGCAAGAAGGTAGCTATTTGGTAGGAGCCATTGCCGCTCTTACCTCCAAAACTAAAACGGTTGGCTTTATCGGCGGAATGGACATTCCCCTAATTCGCCGTTTTGAAATGGGCTTTAGGGCAGGAGCAGAACAAACTGTCAGCGGCACGAAAGTTTTGTCCAACTTTGTTGGCACGTCTTCTGACGCTTGGAAAAACCCCACAAAGGCAAAAGAGCTTGCTCTAAGCCAATATCAAAAAAAGGCCGACATCATCTTCCACGCCGCCGGCGCTTCGGGACTCGGACTCTTTGATGCTGCTGAGGAAATGAAACACTTTGCAATTGGCTGCGACTCAAACCAAAACTGGGTCAAGCCAGGGCGAATCCTCACAAGCATGGTCAAACGCGTGGATCGAGCCGTTTATGAAGCGATTGAAAGCAAACAAAAGGGAACTTTCAAACCAGAGCACCGCCAACTTGGCCTTGCACAGAGTGGGGTTGATTTCGCGCTCGACGATAATAACAAGAGCCTCCTATCTGCAGACACTCTAAAAAAGATAGAGGCTTTGAAACAAAAAATCATTCGGAAGTCTTTGGCCGTACCCGACTATTACAAAACCGCAAAAAAATAGGCCAAGCCTTAGATGCCCTCAGCAGCCATTTCCTTTTCTAATGTCACAAAGGTGTTCGGGGCAACCCGCGCCAACGATGGCGTTAGCTTTGAAGTAGAGCACCAGTCTATTCATGCCGTCGTAGGCGAGAATGGCGCTGGAAAGTCCACCATCATGAAGGTCCTCTACGGTTTGTATCAAGCCGATGCAGGGGAAATTTGGGTAGATGGAATAAAGACATCGTATTCTTCCCCTCAGGAAGCGATTGCCCAAGGCATTGGAATGGTACATCAGCATTTTATGCTCGTGCCTACGCTGAGCGTTTGGCAAAACGTCGTACTCGGGCAAGAACCCTACGCGTGGCGCCCCAATAGGTCCAAGTGCATCGCCGAATTAAGCAAGCTTCAGGCTGAGTTTGGATTCTCCTTAGATCTGGACGCCAAAATCGAAAACCTCCCTGTTGGACTTCAACAGCAAGTAGAAATACTCAAACTCCTATACCGACAGGCAAAGATTTTAATTTTCGACGAACCCACTGCCGTACTTACTCCTCAAGAAGTGGACGTATTGATAACACGCCTAAAAGGCCTTAAGGCCCAGGGCAAAACCATCGTATTTATCAGCCATAAGCTCAGGGAAATTCTCTCCCTCACGGATAAGGTCACGGTCTTGCGACAGGGGAAAGTCGTGGGAACCTGGCCGACAGCCGAGCTAGACGAGAGCCTGCTTGCGCAGAAGATGATCGGCCGCCATCGACAGGCCCTTCCGGCTCGGAAGGTTTTTTCTGAGAATCAGCCCATTATCGAGGCAAGAGACGTAAGCCTTGGCCTGGGCTCGAGGCGGAGCCTTGATAGTATTTCGTTTGTTCTAAAAGCCGGAGAGATAGTGGGTGTCGCCGGCGTAGACGGCAATGGCCAACAAGAGCTCATTGAAATCTTGGCCCACACTCGAAGCGATTACCAAGGAACCCTGCTTTGGGGAGGCCAATCGTACCGCGAGAAGGCCCCTTACGCGCTCAAACAAAGTGGACTCGCAGTCATTCCGGCAGATCGACATCGAGAAGCCGTGGTGCTGGACTTTGACCTAGGGGAGAATTTCATTCTGGGTCACCACCGCGAGCCGGAGTACCAAATTTCTGGTCGGCTGAACTGGGACCAAGTGTACGCGGATACGGAAAAGGCCATAGAGCGTTTTGATGTCCGTCCCACCCAAGCCAGGGCACGGCTTCGGGGTCTATCAGGCGGAAATCAACAAAAAGTAGTAGTAGGCCGTGAATTGGCGCGTCCCGTACAGTTTCTATTGGCTGCCCACCCTACTCGGGGCGTCGACATTGGTGCCATTGAAAGAATCCACCGAGAAATTCTCCACCAAAGGGACCAAGGGGCTTGCGTCCTATTATTTTCCTCTGAACTCGAGGAGATTCTCGCGCTTTCCGATCGGATTTTGGTTCTATACAACGGAAAAATTCACGGACAATGCACTAGAGCAGAAGCTACTGAGACACAGCTTGGCCTTTGGATGACCGGAGGACGGGCATGAAAAAGGTACGGCTTACCTCTTGGGACGCAATCCTCGCTCCTGCTTTTGGCCTAGGTCTTTCCCTCCTCGCTGGCACACTGCTTTTGATGGTGCTCGGTGAGAAAACGAGCGTACTTTGGGAAGCACTTTTCAACGTGTGCTGCACCGACTTTGGATTGGGTTACACGCTCTTTTACACCACCCCCTACATTTTCACCGGACTAGCCGTTGCTTTGTGCTTTCAATGCGGACTTTTTAACATCGGAGGCGAAGGTCAGCTTTACATGGGCGCAATGGCGGTAGTTGTGGTGGCGCAAGCTTTCTCATCGGCCCCTTCTTGGCTCGCCATCCCACTTGGCGTTGGCGCAGCCGCCTTAGCGGGCGGTATTTGGGGAGGTATTGCGGGATGGCTTAAGGCCAAGCGCGGAAGCCACGAAGTGATCGTTACAATTTTGTTGAATTTCTTGGCTATCGCCTTGGTGAACTACCTCATACTTTACCCCTACGATAACCCGACAAGCCAGAGCCCGGAATCCATGGAAATTCCTAGCGCTTTCACTTTGCCCTCGTTGAATACTTTTTTTGGTTTCTTTGGAGTGACTCTATTTGACTCTACCCCGGCCAATGTCGCGCTATTTCTTGCGATTGGAACGGCTTTGCTTTGCTACTTTTTTCTTTTTCATACTTCTGCAGGATTCGCACTACGAAGTGTCGGACAGAACCCAACTGCGAGCCGTTTTGCGGCGATATCTGTTTCTTCCCAAACCATTATCGCCACCTTTGTGGGTGGGGCGCTTGCCGGACTAGTAGGTGTGAATGAAGTCATGGGATATCAGCACAAAGTCCTCGAGGGATTTTCTCCGCAATATGGCTTTACGGGCATAGCAGTGGCTCTTTTGGCTAGAAGCCATCCGATTGGTGTGATCTTCTCTGCGCTCCTGTTTGGAGTTTTACAAAATAGTGCCCGAGAGCTTGAGTTCTTGAGCGAAAAAGTTACCAAGGAACTTGCAATCGTCATTCAAGGTGTCCTGATCTCCTTCGTGGCTGCTCAAGCACTTTGGATTTCTATCTTTAGCAGGAGGAAAAAGTGATCGAACTCCTTGCCTCTTCGCTCCGACTTTCCACGCCACTGCTTTTTGCCGCCATGGGGGGCATTCTTTGCGAACGAGCGGGAATTGCAACGATCTGCCTTGAGGGGGTCATGTTGGTGGGCGCTTGGGCCGCAGCGACTACTACGTTCTACACCTCAGATCCGATCCTGGGCCTTCTCGCAGGAATGATTGCCGGAACCCTCACTATGGGATTGCATGCCCTGCTCAGCGTGACCTCAAAGGCCGATGCTATTGTGAGCGGCGTCGCGGTCAATATGCTGGCTGCTGGAGTGACTCCACTGCTAAACAAAGCGCTCTTTCAAAGCCCGACCAACACGCCTTCTTTGCCTCTTGCTGAGCGTTTTCACGCTGTTTCCATTCCAGGACTTTCCAGCTTGCCGGTAGTAGGGCAATTATTCGACCAGCCATGGCTGATTTATTTGGCCCTGAGCTTACCCTTTGCAATTCACTATTTTTTCTACCAAACAGGCAGGGGTTTGCGAGTGCTGGCTAGCGGGGACAACCCTGAAGCACTTCGCACGGCTGGGATTTCACCGGCATCGGTGCGTTGGAAGGCTCTGCTTTGGGGAGGTGCACTGACTAGTTTGGGCGGAGTGTATTTGGCGGTAGCACACGCCAGTCAATTCACCCGAGACATGACCTCCGGAAGAGGCTTTATCGCCTTAACGGCGGTAATATTTGGAAAATGGAAACCACTCCCCACTCTTGCAGCGTGCCTATTCTTTGGTTTTTTTGATGCCCTGCAGATTCGACTCCAAAGTGCTCAAGTTGCGGGATACGAATTTCCCGTTCAGCTTGTGCAATCGCTTCCCTACTTAGTCGCGCTCGTGGTCTTAGCAGGTTTTATTGGCCGAGCCACGCCGCCGCTCTCGATTGGAAAGCCGTTGCCCTAGTTCAAGTACTGGCGCAGAACCGCCAAGGTTGAAATACCGACGACTACGGACGCCAAGAGATTGTTGCTGAGCGTTCCCACAATCACCACTGGAACCGCGGCCAACAACGGAAGGCTCGCCATTGAGAACTTGTCCCCGACAAATAAAAGCTGAGGAGCAACCGCTGCCCCTAAGACTGCCATTGGGACATACCGCATCCAAATAGCCCAGTTCTTCGATGGGCGGACCGCCCCCAGAAAAACAAAGGGAAAGAGGCGACAGGCAAGAGTAGAAAGCCCCATGAGTAGGATGGTGACTAAGATTTCTTGGGATTGCATTTAACCTCCAAGAATATTCCAAGGATTGGGGCAATGAGGGCCGAAAGCGAAATAGCGAGCCAACCCACCCCTAACGCTTTCGCCGAAAGCGAGATCGCTGCTGCAAACAACGCTACGGCAACAGCACGCATATCTCGAACCTGTTGTACCAAAACTGCCAACACCATCGCGGCCAGCGCAAAATCAAGCCCTAGGCCATGGAGCTGGCTCGAATCCGCTTCAAAAGCAAAGCCCGCTAGAGTTCCAAATACCCAAGCACCGTAAGCAGCCATTTGGATAGTGAGTGCGCGTGAGGCATTGAAGGTTTGGTTAAGCCTAGAGGGAAGGAGCAAGGCGAACGTCTCGTCGGTGATTTGGCCTGCGAATAACCAACGTGCACCCTTACCCCAACGTGAGACTGACTCAACAAAGAAAGTACCCAATAAGGATAAACGGGCGTTAATGAGCAAAGTAACCAGCAGTATGGCCCAGGCAGGCTGGCCCGAAATCATCATCCCAAGCGCGACTATCTGAGCAGTCCCGGCATAAACAAATGCCGACATCAATACTGCGGCAAAGATATCTAAGCCCGATTCGCGAGCTACCACACCAAAAGCAAAGGAAATGGCAAAGAAAGCCACCGCAAGAGGCACAACCTCAGATGCCCCGCTAGAGGTTGGAGCACTGACCTGTGGCAAACCAGAATGCGAGGTTCCCTGAATCATTGCGCGGCAAACTAGCTCAAAGCGAAACCAAAAAGCAACTACAGACGGTATGCTCGAGCTTCACCCGCCACACCCTTTAATAGCGAATACACCGACTCGGCGTCTTTGGGAGTGTGCAAGGCTAAGCCGCAGGCTGGGGTCCACAGACCTTGAGCCACTAAAAACTGTGCTCGGGCGCCTAGGCTTTCTGAAAGCTGGGCAGCGAACGGACGAAAAATATCGGAGGCCAATACCCCGGCAAACTCCTCCGATTCACTGGTGGGAACAATACCAAAACTTAAACGCCCACCTTTATCCAGAAACTGACTCAAGTCGGCTTTAGCGCAAAGCAAGGATTGGAGCGACAACCTCGTATCGAGAGATAGAAAATCTATGCCGAGTGCCAAAACCTGGCCCCACTGGGTATTGCTACAGCAATGCAAACCAACTGCGACGCCTTCCTTTTGCAAAGCCTGCACTAGCACTCGCAGCTCTTGCAGCCCAACAAGGTGTGCCGGATTCTCGGGACTTAAAACAAAAAGAGCCGGTTCATCTAGAAAAAGCAAAGGGCGCACACCGACGTCTTTAATCCGCCTCGCCATTCCAATAGCTCGCGCTAAAACGAGTTGAAAAATTTGACGGCTAATATCGTCTTTCTGATCGAGCCGCTCGCCTTGCAGCGAGCGCAAGCTCCATTGAGCAGTCAAAGGACCAATGATTTGCACTTTCGCCAGCGGAGCACCACGCTCTTGCAGTTCCCACAAAAAAGGCTGCCAACTACTCGAGGTCGCAGCAGAGGGTTCAAATGCCTCGAAAGCAGACGGGAGTTGGGCATTTCCAAAGGCATGGGAAAGCTTTTCTTCAAACGCGCTCGCCCTACCCACCCAGACGCCTTCATCCAAGAAAGCACTTCCGTCTTTCTCTACTCGAATTCCGGGAAGCCCCTCCAACCCCTGCGGAATGGAAAACTCCCACGGGTTCCTTAGCGGAATCTGAGGTAAAAAAGGGATGTCGTACTTAAATGCGTACTGCAGTGCTGAATCAATATTGTGGTGAGGTAGGCTGCCGATACCGGTTGTAAGTCCACCGGGAAGACTCTCAAGACTCACCATCGCGCGCTCCTACCGAGAAGTAAGTGGCTTGTGGGTGGTGAAAAACAAGTGCCGAGACACTTGCTTCAGGGTCCATCATAAAGCCGTCTGTAAGCTGCACACCGATTTCTTGGGGCTGAAGCAGATCGAAAAGCACCGCCTGATCGTCAAGACGAGGACAGGCCGGATAACCAAACGAATAGCGCTTACCCCGGTACTTAGCCTGGAAACGATCCAACATTGTGGTCTCGGGTAAGTCGGCAAAACCCCAAAGAGCTCGTATCTGAGCGTGCAAGTACTCTGCGTAAGCTTCCGCCGATTCTAGGGCTATTACTTGTACAATGTGCGACTTAAGGTACTCGCCTCGATTCTTAAGCCTTTCTGAAATTTCTCGTATCCCGTGTCCCACAGATACGACAAATCCAGCCACCGTATCTTGAGCTTCATCCCAGGAAGGAACCGCTCCTGCTCCAGAATACGGGCGGACGTAATCGGCCAAGCAAAGACCATTTTCTTTTCTTTGCCGCGGCAAGCTCAATGTCGCAGCCTTTCCCTCTGCACCTAATAGGTGAATAGAATTGCCGCTACTTGCCGCGCGAAAGAACGAAAACACAGCGGACGGCTCCATGACTTCGGTATTCCCGAACTCTTGTTTAGTTTCCTCAACCGCTTTCCAAACCTGATACGACTTTGGATCCTCGGCCTCCCAGGCACGCTGTCCCGCGGGGGTCTTTCTATCTTCTAGTTCACGAACGATCTTGCCCGGTAAACCCAAGTGCCGACCGTAGAGCATCATCGGATTAATAAACTTCCAAATCGGCTCAATCGGACTATGTCGGAGCACGTGCCGATCGTAATCGGGCGCGGTTGGCAAATTCGCCAAGATATCCACCGATGAAGATCGCATTTGCGAATCACTCACTTCCACCCGCGGCGCTGCAACCTCGTTCGCCAGCAAATCTCTTCGCTGCTTTAAACTCGCCTGCAACTTTTCAAAACCCTCTGGACTGACAATCGTCTTGGCAAGCTCTAAACCAGTCATAGCGTCAGAGGCGTACGCTACGGTACCGCCGTAGGCTTTGGAGATCTGTTTATCGACAAAATTTTGGGTCAGTGCAGCCCCGCCGACCAACATAGGTGGGGTAACTCCTGCTTTGGTCAAATCATCGGCCGTGATAACCATCTGCTGAGCAGACTTCACTAGTAAGCCCGACAACCCAACCATATCGGGTTTATGCTCTCGAATCGCCTGAATCAATTGCTCAGGTGGAACCTTAATACCTAAGTTCACAACTTCGAATCCATTATTCGAAAGGATAATCTCGACTAAGTTCTTGCCGATATCGTGAACATCACCCTTAACCGTGGCCAGCACAATCTTGCCTCGTGAAGAGCTTTCGGATTTCTCCATGAATTTTTCAAGGTGGCCCACCGCGGCTTTCATTGCTTCGGCAGATTGCAAAACTTCAGCAACAATCAACTGATTTGTATTAAACAACCTACCTACTTCATCCATCCCCTTCATTAAGGGGCCGTTGATGATCTCGAGTGGTTTCATCTGCAAAAGGGCTTCGTCCAAATCAGCAACCAGGCCGTCTTTGGAGCCCTCGATGATGTACAACGGTAAGCGTTCTAAAAGAGGAAGCTTCTCGCCAATTAATTTGCTTACCGGCTTTTTCTCACGAAAATGTGCTGCAAACGCTGCCACCGGATCTTCACCCCGATTGTAGAGCAAATCCTCCGCAAGCGTTCTTTCCTCTTGGGGGATACTAGCGTAGCGCTCTAACTTCTCCGAATTCACTATCGCTAAATCCAGCCCCGCAGAGACACAGTGGTACAGAAAAACGGAGTTAAGAACTTCGCGACCTGCTTCAGGTAAACCAAAACTCACATTGGAAATTCCGAGCACTGTTCTAGTGGCGGGATAACGTGCCTTGATAAGACGAATGCCCTCGATAGTTTCTACAGCCGAGCCGATATACTGCTTGTCTCCCGTAGCACAGGGAAACACCAACGGATCCCAGTAAATATCTTCCGGTGCAACTCCATATTTTTCAGTCAGCAGCGCGTAAGAGCGGTCAGCGATAGCCAATTTGCGCTCTCGACTTACCCCCATTCCCTGATCAGGATCATCGTCGATTGTACCTACGACAAGTGCTGCCCCAAACTCTCTTGCCAATGGAACCACTTTCTCGTAGCGCTCTTCCCCATCTTCTAGATTAATTGAATTGATGAGCGCCTTGCCTTGGCAGTAGGTCAGAGCCATCGCAAGCACCTTTTCATCGGTGCTGTCGATCATGAAGGGCACGCGGACTTTTTTTACCGCAAGTTCCAAGAACTTCTGCATGTCCTGCATTTCATCGCGATCGGGATTAGCGAGGCAGACATCGAGAATTTGGGCGCCGCCTTTTATTTGGGCCCGGGCGATATCGCTTGCCTCGTCGAACTGTTCATTGCAAATCAGTTTTTTAAATTTGCGACTCCCAATGACATTGGTCCGCTCTCCAACAATTACTGGACGCATCTCGTCGGTGATTTCCAAGAAATCAATTCCTGAGACCACTGATCGAGAGAGCTTCTTTGGTTCACGAGGTGCCTTGCTACTTACCAATGCCGCCAAAGCCGAAATATGTCCTGCATGGGTACCACAGCACCCTCCCACGACATTCAACCACCCGCGATCAAGAAAACGGGACAGCACGCCACATACCATTGCGGGAGTTTCTAAGTACGCCCCATTTTCATCGGGAAGTCCTGCATTGGGAACACACGAAACTGGAAATGGCGAAGTTTCGGCAAGGGAGCGAATAAAATCGGTCATGAACTCAGGGCCAGTTGCGCAATTCAACCCCAAGTAAAGCAATTCCTTGTGAGCTACTGATGTAAGAAGCGCTTCAATGCTCTGACCCGCGAGCATGGTACCCATGGCTTCGATGGTCACGGAAAGTGCTATCGGAACATCGACGCCTGTCTCCGCAACCGCCTTTTCGCAACCTAGAAAAGCAGCCTTGATATTGCGCGTATCCTGGCACGTTTCAAGAAGCAGGTAGTCTACTCCGCCGCGAAGCAAGCCTGATGCCTGAATACGAAACTGATCGACCAGCCCCTCAAAGGTCACGCCGCCAGTAACGGAAATGGCTTTTGTGGTTGGCCCCATGGATCCTGCCACGAAACGGGGCTTTTCCGGCGTGGAGAATTTATCGCACGCGGCCCGCGCCAACCGTGCCGCAGCGAGATTGATTTCATCGGCCTTAAATCCTAGGGCAAACTCATCCAAAACCAGAGGTGTTGAACCAAAGGTGTTGGTCTCGACAATATCGCAGCCGGCTGCAAGATAGGCCTCGTGAATACCCTGAACCACCTCAGGCCTTGTAAGCACCAAGTTTTCATTGCAACCCTCAAACTCGGGCCCTCCGAAATCTGCGGCGGATAGATTCTTATCCTGGAGTGCGGTGCCCATAGCACCATCGATTACAAGAATGCGGTTACGAAGGGTTTCGACAAGAAGTTTCGAATGCTTTTCCACGGGGCAATAGGATAGTCCCTGCCCCCGCTAAATCCAAGCCCGTTCTTCCGACTCCCGCACTACATCGGCAAGATGCCGGGCGGACGCAAAGATTCCTTGGGTCTAGAATAGTAGGCAAATCGACTGGAAATTTCCCTTCTCAATTGAGAAAAGTCGACCATCGCATCGACAATCAGCTCAGACGCAAGCCTGAGAATATCTATATCTTTTTCATACTCGGCCATTTTTTCAGCCACGAACGCCTTGCGCTTGTCCTCTGGCAGCTCTTGGATTTTATTGTAATACACCGCATTGACCGCGGGTTCTGGTCCCATGACGGCCACTTGTGCCGTCGGCAGAGCGAGTACGGCATCGCTGCCAAAGGCCGGCCCCGCCATCGCGTAAAGCCCAGCCCCGAATGCCTTGCGAACAATCAGTGAAATCTTTGGGGCTCTCGCTGCAGACAGAGCGTATATCAGTTTTGCTCCAGCGCGAATCATGCCCTCTTTTTCTGTTTTGCTGCCGATCATAAAACCTGGAACATCGGCAACAAACAAAATGGGCAACCCGTACGCACTACAAATCTGAATAAACCGAGCAGCCTTGTCTGAGGACTCCACAAAGAGTACCCCACCTTTGACCATTGGTTGGTTCGCCACTACGCCAACAGCGCGCCCCTCAATTCGAGCAAAACCGGTGACTACTTCTTTGGCGTAAAGTTCCTTTATCTCAAAAAAGCTCCCTTCATCGACGATAGAATCTAAAACATCTTTAATGTTGTAGGCACGTGCAGCGGATGTGGGAATAACAGTTGCAAGCTGCGATGGGTCCTTTTTTGGGTTCTTTGCCGGCGCTAAATCGGGAGACAATGCTTCATGCTGTGGCAAATAACTTAAGTACTGTTTCGATTTAGAAATCGCTTCCTGCTCGTCTTTTACAAGAAAGTCTCCGCAGCCACTTACAGAGCAGTGCATCCTAGCCCCGCCCATTTCTTCCAAACTCACCTTCTCGCCAATTACCGCCTCCGCCATTCGGGGCGACCCCAAATACATGCTGGCATTGCCTTCAACCATAAAAACCACATCGCAAAAGGCTGGAATGTACGCCCCTCCCGCTGCCGAAGGACCAAAGAGAAGGCATATTTGCGGAATAAGGCCGGAGAGTCGGGTTTGATTGTAGAAAATTCTTCCTGCACCACGCCGCCCAGGGAACATTTCAATCTGGTCGGTTATTCGCGCGCCAGCGCTATCTACTAAATAAAAGAGTGGAACCCTCAGTCGCTCGGCGGTTTCTTGAATGCGGAGAATTTTTTCAACGGTCCGAGCACCCCACGAACCTGCCTTAACGGTCGAGTCATTGGCCATCAAGGCCACTGCACGTCCACCCACTCGACCTAGTCCGGTAACAATTCCATCGGCTGCAAGTTCTTCGTTGAGGCAATTTGCAAACAAACCATCCTCTACAAAACTCCCTGCATCACACAAAAGATCAATTCGGCCACGCACAAAGAGCTTTTTCGCCTCGGGCAACTTCTCATGGTACTTTTTCGGCCCGCCCTGCTGAAGCTTTTGCTGCCATTGGGTAATGTCTGCCATAATCCACTATGCTCCGGTGTACTGCGGTTTGCGTTTCTCTAAAAAAGCTTTCATCCCCTCAATTCGATCTTTCGAGGAAATGAGCGGACGATAACAATCTACTTCAAACTGCAATGCCTTAGCCAAGGGTAGCTCTGCTCCCTGCCGCACCGCCTGTTTTGCTTGGCGAATCGCCATTGGTCCCGCTTCCAGTATCTTGGCGGCCCATTGCTTAGCGTGTGACAGTGCATAGCCAGGCGCAACGAGCGCATGAATCAACCCCAAATGGAGGGCTTCTTGGGCGCTAATGCGCCTTGCAAGCAACACCAACTCCATTGCTTTCGCAGCCCCCACAATTCGGGACAACCTTTGAGTCCCCCCGTTGCCAGGAATAATCGCGAGATCGACTTCTGGAAGTCCAAGTAGCGCATTGTCGGAAGCGACACGAAGGTCGGCGACCATCGCAAGCTCTAAGCCGCCCCCTAATGCGGTACCTTGAAGCGCTGCTATTACGGGAAATGGTAACTTTTCAATTCGCTGATAAAGAGAATGTACAAAATCAAATCGGGCAAGAATGTTTTTCTCATTCATACCCTGGCGCTCTTTCAGATCTGCCCCCACACAAAAGGCTTTCTCACCGGCGCCGGTAAATATCAAAGCGCGCGCGGTTTTATCTGTCTCCAACACATCTACAAGAGTCTTAAGCTCATCAAATACTTCTTTATTTAATGCGTTAAGTTTTTCCGGGCGATTAATCACCGCAGTAACTACAGCACCCTCGCGTTTTACAATTAGAGGATTGGTTGATGCCATTGCTAAACTCCGTACCAGCTGCCGCCGTTTTTCCAAACTCCAGCCAACGCCCCCTGTAGGCCCAGCCCTAGGTCTTGATTTAAAAGTTTGAGAGTTTCCTGAGTTTCACGCCCCGCAAAGGAGTGCACAATCCCCTGCCTGAAGAAAGCGTACAGCAGATCTTCACTAGCTACATTTCCCGATGCACCCTTTGCATAGGGACAGCCGCCAAGCCCTCCAGTGGAACCATCAAAGCGCCTGATTCCCAGGTCGTAAGCGGCAAATGCCGCAGGCAGTGCAAGCCCATACGTGTTGTGAAGGTGCATTGCTGTTTGTTGAATTGGATAGAGCTGCACCAGCTCTTTCAATACTTCACGCACTAAATCCGGAGTAGCCACTCCAATAGTGTCGCCTAAGGCGATTTCATCGGGTGCAAAGCTAGCTACTGAGCTAAATACTTTCTTCACTAAAGCTGAGTCGATTTTGCCTTGATAAGGACAGCCAAAGACTGTCGAAACGTAGACCCGCACCTTGCGTCCTGCAGCTTTTGCTCGCTGAACAACTGCTTTCACTTGATCCAGACTTTGCTCAACGCTGGAACGCACATTTTTCTGATTAAACGCCTCACTCACAGAAACAAAACAAGCCACCCACTCTATGGGAAAGGATTCCAGCCGCTGCATCCCTTTCTCATTTGGAACAAACGCCATAAGCTCGGGTCTTGGCGCTGAGTCTAAAAATATCTTTTCGCAAAATGCTTCAGCATCTGCAAATTGAGGCACAGCCGTGGAATGGACAAAGCTGGTTATTTCAATTCGGGAATAGGAACATTGGAGCAGCTGGCGATAGAGCCGCAGTTTTTCATCAATCCCCAGCAGGCGGCCCTGCATCTGCAGACCATCCCGCAAAGTGACATCTGTAAATGCAATCCCCTTCATTAAGACTTCACTTTAGTTCTACCAGGGTCTCTCCTTCGTTGAGAAAATCTCCGACCCCTTTGTTGACCGACTTAACAACCCCTGCCTCAGAACTCACTAGCGGGACTTCCATCTTCATCGACTCCACGACGGCCACTTCCTGACCGGCTGTTACGGAGTCGCCTACTTTCACTTTGAGTTCAAGAACAGTCCCCGCCATATCACTCTTTATTTGTTTACTCACAAGACTTCCCTTTTAGTCAGGATCAATTGCCGAAAGTGAACCCGGTGCGCATCATTACGGTAAAGAAGTTGCCTTCTTGAGCGCCAGCATTGAATACCAGGTGGTAGCGGAAACCTAGTCCCACTTTGAAGCTATCGCTCACCATGAGATCGCCATAAGTCTCCGCATGGAGACCAAAAAGTGCGGTAGTTGGAGTGGAAGCAAACTGATAAAACCCTGGTCCCGCCCCCATGAAGAGTTCCACATCGTAGAAATTGGTGACTAGGAAATCGGCTGAAAGAGTGTTCGCCCAAAGCGTAAGACTAGTGGTTCCTGCGTGGGTACTCAGCTGAGTGCGAATCACTACATCAAGTATGGGATTCGTGCGAAAGCCCAAATCCAGCCCGTAACCAAGGGCATTGGTGTGCGCCGTACTCGCATTGCCCGTTAAAAAAACCTGTCCAAATTGCCCGCCGACGTAAATAGATTCCAATGGAAACGCCGCAGACGGCAATAGTAGCGCTAAAGCAAGGATGAGTTTGTTTTTCATACCAAGAGCTTACGCATCCCCCTTCCCATCTGGCAAGAAAAGGACCACAACCCAAAAAAAACTGCGCCCCGCGTTATTTTCTTCTAAAGCTTATCTTGCATTGCGTCGAAATGCACTGTGTCAACGAAATAATGCTTCGAGTCAAATCGGGGCATTAGAAACTATACGGGAGGCTTTATGGCTTTTACTATTCAGACCAATAGCCTAGCCAATACGGCTATGCGAAATTTAAACAATACCGAAGAACGCATGAGCGGCGTGGTGGCAAAACTTGCTACCGGCAGTCGCATCGTACGGGCGGCAGATGATCCGGCTGGCTTAGCCATTTCGGACCAAATGAACGCCACCATTCGGTCGATGAACCAAGCAATGCGCAACGCGCAGGACGCTACTTCTCTCATTCAAGTATTTGAAGGTGGCACGACGGAAATCAGCAATATGCTCATGCGCATTCGCGAACTTTCCATCCAAGCTTCTTCAGACACTGTTGGAGAACGTGAACGCAACATGCTTGATTTGGAAGTTCAAGAGCTCAAGAGTGAGATCACTCGAGTAGCTAAAACGACCACGTACATGGACCGCGAGCTACTTGCAGGCCAGGAAGTGCGACTGGAGTTCCAAGTCGGGGTCAACAACGACTCACAAAGAGATCGGATTGTGTTCGATCCAGGCAATACCGACTTAACTGCAGGCGGCGTGGACATCGAGAGTGTCAATATCTCTGATAAAGCTGAGGCTCAAAACGGCCTTACAAAACTCGATGCTGCAATCACGAAAGTGAATGAGCTAAGAGCGCGTATCGGATCAACTCAAAACCGTCTTCAAACGACTCTCAATTCTCAAGGGATCTATGTTGAGAATATGATGAACGCGAAGTCCCGTATCCGCGACGCAGACATGGCTGCGGAAACGACGAACCTGACCCGAGAAACGATTCTTCGTCAGGCTGGAGTCGCGGTACTACAAGCTGCAAATGAAAATCCCAAGCTCGCATTGCAGCTACTGCGCACGTAATAAACAAAAGTTCCCGTACTCCACACCCGGTAGGGTGTGGGGCTGAATAGTCTGAGGTGGGGAGGGGTTGCGATAGTGACCCTTCCCCCTTCGGTCTCCCTTCCTGCCTTTTTTGTCGCTAACCTTCTGAAACTACAAATCAAAAAAGAAAAGTAACGCACCGCATCTTTTTCACTCAAGTAAATGACACAACATGTCGATGACAATATGTCACGGGTTGCTGCAATGCGTTAGCACTGCAACCTTCCCGAGGTAGGCCGCTCACGCGGTCGAATCGCTTTGCCAGATTCTAACCGGGGTATTGGGGAGAGTCAGGCCCAAGTGCAAGGCGAAGGCACAAACAGGAGGAACGTAGATGGGCTTTACAATTCAAACTAACAGTCTGGCGAACACCGCCATGCGCAATTTGAACAACACCGAAGAGCGCATGGGAAGTGTGGTCCAGAAATTGGCGACGGGTAGTCGAATCGTCCGCGCAGCGGATGATCCGGCCGGTCTCGCGATTTCGGACCAAATGAATGCGACGATCCGTTCGCTTAACCAAGCGATGCGAAACTCGCAGGATGCCACCTCTCTCATTCAGGTGTTTGAAGGGGGAACGACCGAAGTTAGCAATATGTTAATCCGTATTCGCGAACTTTCGATCCAATCTGCTTCAGATACAGTGGGTGAGCGAGAGCGTTCAATGTTGAACCTCGAAGTTCAGGAGCTCAAAAGCGAAATTACTCGCGTAGCAAGAACAACGACCTTCATGGGCCGTGAATTGCTATCGGGCAATGAAGTGAAACTTGAGTTCCAAGTAGGCGTGAACAACGATGCTGCTAAGGATCGAATTACCTTCAATCCTGGCAACAGCGATCTCACGTCGGATGGTCTGGACCTAGGGAACATAGACATTTCTGAGCGTGAAAACGCACAGAATGGCCTAAGTACTCTTGACGGCGCGATCGTCCGTGTAAACGAACTTCGAGCAAAAATCGGATCTGCTCAAAACCGTTTACAAACAACCATCAACTCTCAAGGTATCTACATTGAGAATATGATGAATGCGAAGTCACGAATCCGTGACGCGGACATGGCATCTGAAACGACAAACTTAACGCGAGAAACTATTCTCCGTCAGTCTGGCGTAGCAGTACTCCAAGCCGCTAACGAGAATCCGAAGCTCGCGCTTCAATTGTTACGATAGTTCCTATTTAGGGGGCTTACCCTTACCTCGGGTAGACAAGTCCTAAAACATATCCATCGGGTGAGAAAAAGGTTCTCTTTTTCTCACCCGATTTGTTTTTTGACGCAAATTCCCATTTCCTTTCCCTTCAATCACTTTACAAAATGCGTCACAAAACAGACTCGCCGAGTCATGTTTTTTCTTTAAAGGTCAAAGGCTTAGGAGACGACAGGTTGGGTGTTCGCAACGCATTGCTACTAGGAAGTAACAAAGGCGGGCGAATCGACGAAAGTCGAACAACCAATTCGCAACGGTTTGCGACAGTTCTTTAAGATAAAGAACTGACTCACATGGAAGGAGGTACCCGAAGCTAAACGATAGAATTTCCTTACTCCAGCGTTAACCCGCCGGCCGTGGAATCTACCTGATGCTTCGAAAATCAGGGAGTCTTCCATGGCTTTGATTATTAACACCAACGCGCTCGCACTCACCTCGCAACGAAACCTTGGCATTACTGAAAATAGAATGCACAAAACTATTGAGCGCTTAGCCACGGGCGCCCGCATCGTGACTGCCGCGGATGATCCAGCCGGACTCGCGATTTCCGATGGAATGACGGCGACTGTTCGCTCGCTAAACCAAGCGATGCGCAACTCCCAAGATGCCATCTCCCTAATTCAAGTTTTCGAGGGCGGAACCCACGAAATCAACAATATGTTGGTTCGGTTGAGAGAGCTTGCGATGCAAGCCGCATCAGAAACCGTAGGCCCTAAAGAACGAGCGATGCTCGACAACGAAGTTCAAGAGATCGTCAGCGAAATTTCCCGAATCGCCCGAACAACAACCTACATGGATCGAGAATTACTGGGCGGCGAGCAAATCAAACTCGAATTCCAAGTTGGAACCGGAAACGAAGCAACTCGAGACCGTATTGTGTTTGACCCAGGAAACACTGATTTAAGAAGCGAATCTCTGGGAATTGGCGGGTTGAGCTTCCGTGAAAAAGAAGATGCGCAAAATGCGCTACCCACAATCGATGAAGCACTTATACGCGTTAACCAAATGCGCGCAAAAATCGGTTCTTCTCAGAATCGCTTGCAAACCACGCTAAATTCACAGGGTATCTACAGAGAAAACCTGATGAACGCAAATTCACGCATCAAAGATGCTGACATGGCGGTGGAAACTACGAACCTTGCGAGAGAGTCGATTCTACGACAAGCAGGGGTCGCGGTTCTCATGCAAGCAAACGAAACACCTAAACTAGCGCTACGCCTCTTACAGGGTTAAGAGCTGCTAGTTTCGGGAAGTTTCTCGCTAAAGCCACACTCTTTGTTCGGGCAACGAATAGAGGGGCCATCTTTCTTAGTGTAGCGCTCCGTCAGGAAAGGGCTTTGACACTGAGGGCAAGGCTTCCCCTTTATCGGTTTATCCCAGATCGCGTACTTGCAGTCGGGGTACCGAGTGCAGCTATAGAACGTTTTCCCAAAGCGAGTGCGCTTCTGAGTAAGCTCGCCTTGCTTGCAATCGGGGCATTCTATTCCGGTTGTAATTGGCTTTGTGGTTTTGCACTTGGGATAGGCGGAACAAGCCAAGAACCTTCCAAATCGACCCGTCTTAACCATCATTGGCTCACTACAAACCGCACATTTTTCATCGGTCGTAGGGGCTGGTTGAATTTCTATTTTCCCTTCGGTTGTGGTCTTAAATTCGCCCGTAAAACGACATTCTGGGTAGCCTTGGCACGCTATAAACTTTCCGTTTCGACCCCACTTGATCACAAGTTTTTTTGCACACTTGGGACAATCCAAGTCGGTCAGGGTCTCTTCGCGCTTCACATCGCGCATTTTTTCGGCCGCGAGCTTCAGGGTGTCTTCGAAGGGGGTATAAAAATTGCGCAGGGTTTTCACCCAATTGGCCGTACCCTCTTCGATTTGATCGAGTTGATCTTCCATCGTGGCAGTAAATGCAACGTCGACGATGTCTTTAAAGTTCTCGATTAAGAGCTCAGTAACAATGTCCCCTAAGTCAGTCGGAATAAATCGATTCTCTACTTTTTCAACGTACTTGCGATCTTGAATGGTAGATAGAATCGCGGCATACGTGGAAGGTCTTCCAATCCCTTTTTCTTCCAGCTCCTTAATGAGCGAGCTTTCCGAGTAACGCGGTGGGGGCTGGGTGAAATGCTTTTCCCCGGTGACTTTTTGACATTTCAGCTTCGAGCTTTCCTGAAGATCTGGGAGACGATCCGCAATATCATCGTCCTTTTCGTCTTCGCTTTGCCAAAGTTTCAAATACCCATCAAACCGAAGCACCGAGCCCGTTGCGCGAAAAAGGTAAGAAACTTTCCCCTTCGCCTCAATTTCCACAGAAGTTTGATCAAAAACAGCCTGCGACATTTGACAGGCCAGATACCGCTTCCAGATCAATTCGTAGAGTTTGAATTGATCCGGCTCGAGATATTGCTTCACCTTTTCTGGCGGAAACTCGACTGAAGTCGGGCGAACTGCCTCATGCGCATCTTGTGCGTTTTTCTTGTTTTTGTACTCTATGGGCGCATCGGGCAAATACTGCTTTCCATATTGCTCAGAAATATACTTACGCGCATCCGCTATAGAAACATCAGACAAACGGATTGAGTCAGTACGCATGTACGTAATCAACCCCTGCGCCCCCGCCTCTCCCAACTCAACCCCTTCGTAGAGTTGTTGGGCTAACATCATCGTTTTTTTGGCGCTGAAATAGAGCCGCTTAGAAGACTCCTGCTGAAGGGTCGATGTAATAAATGGTGCGTCTGGATTACGCTTACGCTGCTTCTTCTGAATAGAGAGAATCTTCCAAGAGGCCTTCTCGGCTCCGGAAACAATTTCATTGGCCCACTCTTCGGTATTAATGGTGAGGCGATCTATCTTTTCTTCACCGACCCGAACAAGCCTTGCAATAAAGCCCCGGCCTTCCCCTTCAAGATCCGCACTTACCGACCAATAGGCCTGTGGTACAAAAGCTTTTACCTCTTTTTCGCGCTCGACAATCAAGCGCACCGCTACAGACTGAACACGCCCAGCCGACAAACCGCGACGCACTTTTGCCCAAAGGATGGGAGAGATTTTGTAACCGACCAGGCGATCCAAAATTCGGCGCGCTTGCTGAGACTCGAAACGATCTTGATTTAGCTGCCTTGGCTCCTCAAGGGCCTTGAGAACTGCGGGCTTGGTAATTTCATGAAAAAGAACGCGTGCAATCTTGTTCTTTGGCAGTTTCAACATCTCCGCAACGTGCCAAGCGATTGCCTCGCCCTCACGGTCCGGATCCGCCGCCAGGTACACAATGCTCGCTTTTTTAGCGGCCTCTTGTATATCGTCGACGACTTTCTGCTTGCCCTTGATCAAGGCATAGGTGGGTTCAAAGTCCTTATCAGTGTCGACGCCCAGCGCGCTCTTTGGAAGGTCCATGATGTGGCCTACCGAGGCCTTCACATCATAACCACGCCCCAAATACTTTTTCAGCGTCTTCGCCTTAGCGGGAGACTCAACAATAATCAGCCCTTTGCCCGCCGCGCTCTTCGCAGCCGAGGCACTCTTCTTCGCTTTTACTTTTTCCATCGCTTATTAGTTCAGCCGGGACTCGGAACAGAAAGCCTCTCCCCTGTCGTCCGAGATTTTGTGCTCATAGCCGAAAACGGTAAGGGCCGCAACGGTTTTTATCTCTTTGAGTCCGGCCGGCTCTTCCAGATTCATCGCCTTATGCACAATTTCGTCCTCCAGAGCATGATCAATAATCCCCCTGGACTTCAATTTCCAAAGGTAACCACGCACTCTTGTCGAGAGCCGAAAAACTTCTTCTGGCGTATAAGCTCTGTGAACCGGAATCGACTCACTCCAGTAGGGACCAGGACAACCGAGCATAGTCCTTTCAATGTGGGCAACGGCGTCTTCAATTTCCGTTTCCGAAAACCCTTTTTGCGTGAGTTCCTCCCAGATTTCCTGGGCGTCGTAAAAAAGGTCTTTGTTATTGGTAAGTGACTGGGACAACAAACCTAGGATGTTGAGTGTTTTGTCTCGCACCTGATTTTGCCGATGTTGTGATGTTAGTGAAAACTGATGACTTACTAACATTCTTGTAAAAAGAAACCCATTTGGCAAGACGCATACCGCGATGAAAATCATTTTTAGATGCCGGCCAACACAAAACGTTGAGGGAGATGCTCGACCAATAAGCCTTCCCGAAGGGCCTGTTCAAGCAAGGGCTGAAAGGAATTCCAGTCCTTTCCGAAGGTAGACACTAAACCTTCCAAACTCACAACGCCCTGCTCCCTAAACACTTTTTTTAATAGATTCAGAGCCGCGGGTTTGTCGAAAGCCCCAGGTCCCAGGGGTAAAAGTCCGGGGCGCAATTCTTCTGTTACATCTTCCACTTTAGAAACGAGTTTTGCGCCTTGCTGTACCAGCCAATGACTCCCACGAAATCCCGGTTCAAAGATGGGACCTGGTACCACATAAACTTCGCGATTCTGCTCAAGAGCGTGGCGCGCGGTAATAAGCGACCCGCTCTTCTCCCCGGCTTCCACAACAACCACCCCAACACAGAGCGCTGAGAGAATCCGATTTCGCGCAGGGAAATGGTGTGGGTACGGGGGAATACCTGGGGGATACTCCGATAGTAAGCAACCGCCTTCGGCTACAATTTCGCAAGCTAAAGAACTGTTCTGAGAAGGATAAACTCGGTCCAAACCATGGCCCAAAACTGCAATGGTCGGTCGCTTCAGCAGCACACTGGTCCTGTGGGCAACTGAATCAATCCCGCGTGCCAATCCACTTACCACGATAAAACCGCGTTCAACGATTTCTCGTGAAAGAAAGTGAGCAGCTCTTAGACCATAAGCGCTGGGTGATCGCGTTCCAACAAAGCCCAGAAGGCAGTTCTCCAAGAGCACAGAAGGGTTTCCACGAACGAACAGCCAAGAGGGCGGATCCGAAATTTGTGAAAGAAATGGCGGGAACTGATCCGGAAAGAGAATTTGGACATTCTGCCGAATGCACCATTCAATGAGATCTTCTCGTCTAGAGCGAATTCTTTCGTCCGACTCCGTGGGAAAATACTTTTTCAAACCGTGTTCAATCGCTGTTTTTTCGCAAGCCGCCATATTGGCGTTGTGGCCGCAAGCGAGGAGTGAGTCAATCGGATGGAGGGAGCGTAGACGGAGTTGGGGGCAGCTAGTTGAGTTCGATTTCCTTCACATTAGGCCGCGGTAGCTGGGGACGATCGGCAAACTTTTGCGCCGCAACCAAGGTATCGCCCGCGACAAGGGGCATGCGATTACGCAATATCAGGCCGACACTCGAAAACTTCCCCACTGAAACGACTTGAATCTCACCTTTGTAGTCTGGGGAAACGGCCCGGGTAGAATCTAAAACAGGATCCAATGTCTCAACAACGCGGAAAAGGAATCCGGCTTTCACTCCATCGGCCACTCCTTTGTTGAGCACCACGATCTCGCCCTGACCGAGAAACTTGGCCTCTTCAAAGCGCCCCATGACAATGTGGGCTTCCATTGCATCCGGAGGATTGAATACCGCGGGTGGTTTTACAGGTTCGCGAACTGCAATAACCTTGTCTCCTCGCTTTAGAACCCCAAACAATTTTTTTATTTCGGCTTGCGGCATTGCCGAGGCATCCGCCTGAGGAACTACTTCCACTTCCGCAACAAGCGATACCAGCTGGCCGAGAGTCCGATGTCCCGATCCATAGGAGTCCGATATTTCTCGTTCATGACGTACGATTGAGAACCGTGTTGACGGAGGTACTTCTTGATTGGCAGTGAGCTTCAGATAAAGCAACTCCCCTTCACCCAGCCAAGTCTTGCTTGAATACGACCCACTCACCTCCCCAAGAAAGTCGGATTCCTCCATTACAAAAACCTTGGGACGAAACTGATTTCGCAATTCCAGATTCACGATACTGTCAGAATCCAAATCTTTCATCGCGCCGGGTTTATTGGGAACCAAATGAACCAATGGGATTTCATTCGATGCAGGGACACGATCTGAGCGGTTGAAGGCGAGCAATTGACCGACGTTGAGTTCATGAGGATTGGTTAATTGAGGGTTCACCTGCCAGAGCTTTGCCCATAGCTTTGGATCGCCTAAACTACGCTTCGATATTGTCCACAGACTATCACCCGGCTGAACACTGTATGTTTCAGACTGTTTGGATCCTAAAAGGCTGTGCCACCGCTCCGCAGGAATCGGCCCACGAAAATGCAACTGAGAGAGGGTTTGTTCCGCATTTTCAGGCTGTAAGTAGAAATGATAACCGCGGGTAGCGGAGTTGCTGGAGTGGCATAGGCAGTGAACGCCACCTAACAATATCAAAACCTTTGAAAGCTTCATCGGTGTTAACCTCGACTAGAGTGGGAAAATTCAGCCAGCTTCTTTGACGCCGCAAGCGCTTCGGGCTCGTTGGGATACTGCCGTAGCAACTCGATAAACATCGCTCGAGCCGCACGTACGTGGCCCATTTTTACTTGGCTTAGCGCACCCCGCAAAAGTGAACGTGGTGCTAACAGGCTTTCGGGAAACTGCGCCAATAAACGATTATCAGCCACTAGGGACAACGCATATTCTCGGTTCCGAAAATAGGATTCGGCGATCCAAAACTGTGCACGATCCGCATAAACATGTCCCGGAACACTTTCCAAAAACTGTGAAAATGCTCGAATGGCTTCGTCGTAACGACCTGCCTGCAAACGATCTTGGCCCTGGTAGTACCAAGCCATTATCTCATGATCCGAACTCGCAATCGTTTTCTTTCTCAAGCCCTCTTCGTCTCTCACTTCACTACGTTGCGTAGAGTGCGGGGCCAAGACTTTTGTCGCAACCCGGGGCTCCTCCGAGTGCGCCATGAAATCCGGTTCAAGCCCCTCGACCGAAAGCAGCTCATCCTCGCGAGTTTCTGAAGCTTCTTGTTCGGCACCAGGCAAAAAAGCCAGCCTACTCGTTGGAACTGGCGTAGCACAACGCGCCAAGCCAAATGCCGCAATGCACAACCACAGACTTCCTGTAGTTTTTGAACCCATGCTATTATTGTAGCCGATGCTAAACCCAGCCGACGCGGAAAAACTCACCCAGGCGTGCCGAGACCTTGGTTTCGAACACGTTGAAATCTACGTCGAAAATACTCAGGTATCTAAAGTAACGTACCACGCAAAAGCGGATTCAATACAGCACAGCGCTCGACAAGGGATTTCCGTCACCGCAAAACGAGACGGCATCTCCTACCATTTCTGCTGCGATGGTTTTGGTATTGAGCCGCTGCTCAGGGCGTTGAAAAAAGAGAACAACCAGGTTGAGCTTTCTTCAGCGTCGAACCCATCCGCTCCGTCGCCCTCTTGGCGAGAACTGGGAGAAACAGCTTCGGGACTCTTACAGGCCGTGCGCGGTGCATTTTCTTCTTCGAGTGAAGCACTCAGTTTTCAACTGGCCTCGGCCACTCTGACAGATCGGCGTTACAAGATTTTTCTGCTCGATGGAAATTCCTTTGAAGGTTCTGAGCAGACGGCAGAGTTTCAAGCCGACTGGAAAGTGAATTCCGCTCCTTTTCACTGGGAACGCGCCCGAGGATCTTTGGCGGGGCTGGTATCAGAAGTAAGTTCCCCTCTCGGACTTGGTCGCGCTGTCCGCCACTCACTGAGTGCCGCCACACGATGGCCGGCACCCGCTGGAGACCTCGCAGTACTGTGGTCGCCTCGAAGCGTAGCCAAGCTCCAGATGCTTTTCTTGCGCGCGTTCGAGGGAGATCGGGTGTTGGATCAGCGCTCCTTTCTCAATGCCGCCCCCCTTCCCTTCGCACTTGCTTTCAGCCTGGAGGATCGCCCCTCCGGAAGCGATGTCGAAAGCGACCACGAGGGCTCAGCCAGAAAACGCACCACCTTTATTCGCGCCGGGCGCCCCACGGCCTTGGCGTGCAACAAAGAGCTCGCGGCCCAATTGAGCGTTCCTTCTACTGGGCATGCACGCAGAGAATCCTTCGACGCGCCCACTACCATTGGTTTTTGGCACCTTTATGTTGAGGGGAACCAACAGCAGGAAGCCTTGCTGCCTCAGATGCAGCAAGGCATTAGCGTCCGTGAATTCGAAGTACTCTCCTATAACCCAGCGACTGCTGACGTTCACCTTAACCTGACCGAGGCCTACTTGGTTCACCAAGGAGCCGAGGGCGAGTTAATGGAACCCTTGCAGTTGGAAATCCCCCTCACTGAGCTACTCGAGTCACTTCAGGAGTTTGAACAAAACCCCGTTACCACTGGCGTCACAACGGGGAAGGAACGCCAAAAGATTTTCACTGAAATTACCGCCCCCGCCGCCCTCTCCCGCAAGCTGCAGCTTCGCGGATCTGTGCCAGCAAACCATTACTGGTAAGAACTTGCCATCGGTTTGCGTACACCGCTGACCCCATGCTATGACTTCGGGGTTATGTTTCCTATTTTAAATAAGATTGACCGGGCCGCCGAATCCAAAGAACGGTGCCGTTTGATTGACAAAATGGGCAAGTACTACAACGGCACCGTCGTCGACTCATGGGTGCGCCTCTCCGGGGGCAAGGTCCGAGGAAAAGTAGTTTTTAATTCCGAAGAAAAAGGACAGATAGAAATCGACGCCAATGATATTTTAGATCTGCTTTTTACCAAAGACAGCGGCCAATAAGGCCAGGGGGGATACAGTGATTATTGGGGTACCAAAAGAGACAAAGAATCGGGAAAACCGCGTAGGAGTTGTTCCATCGGGCGTGCGAGCCATGGTGGCGCACGGGCATCAAGTACTGGTGCAAAAGTCCGCGGGCCTCGGTAGCGGAATTACCGATGAAATGTTCGCAGCCGCCGGCGCAAAGCTAGTGAACAAAGCCGAAGATGCTTGGGCCGCCGAAATGGTAATGAAGGTGAAGGAACCATTAGAAGACGAGTTCCAGCTCATGCGGCCTGGTCAAATCGTTTACACGTATCTGCACCTTGCTGCAGAACGCCGTCTCACTGAAGAACTGATGGAACGCAAAGTAACCGGCATTGCGTATGAAACGATCCAAGAAGAAGACCTTTCTCTACCCTTGCTTCGTCCGATGAGTGAAGTGGCGGGAAGAATGTCTGTGCAGGTTGGCGCGTACTATCTACAGAGTGGCTGGGATCCAACCAGTTCTGGTAAGGGCGTTCTATTAGGTGGCGTTCCTGGCGTAATGCCCGGAAAAGTCGTCGTTATCGGCGGAGGCGTTGCAGGTTCCCACGCAGCAAAAATGGCACTCGGAATAGGTGCCGTGGTTACAGTTCTCGATATCAATCCCGAACGGCTAGAATACCTAGACAATATTTTTAGTGGCCGCTTGATTACATTGATGTCGAATATCGACAACATCGAAGAAAGCGTTACCAATGCCGACTTGGTGATTGGGGCGGTACTGGTTCCCGGAGCAAAAGCCCCGAAACTTGTTTCGCGCTCAATGATTTCGCGTATGGCACCCGGTTCTGTCGTGGTGGACATTGCTGTCGACCAAGGTGGGTGCATTGAAACGTGCCGGCCAACGTCGCATGAAAAACCAACCTATATCACAGATGGAGTCGTGCACTACTGCGTCACCAACATGCCTGGTGCAGTAGCAAGAACTTCTACTTACGCGCTAACCAATGTCACGCTGAGATACGCGCTGATGATTGCAGACCTGGGACCTGAAAAAGCGGCGCTGCGGAGTCAAGCCGTGCGCAAGGGTTTCAATACTTACCAAGGTAAGTTGGTCTACGAACAAGTGGCACAAGCTCACGGCTTACCCTATCAGGAGTTAGCATTCTAATGCCCGATAGCGAGGCCGTTGTCATTGTTCCGACTTACAACGAAGCGGACAATATTGGTTTATTGTTAAAAGCAATCGAGACTGAAGCCCCCGGACTTGCAGTCTTGGTTGTCGACGACAACTCTCCCGATGGCACTCAAGACTTAGTCGAACGCTATATGGATGGCCGCCCTCATATCCACCTGCTTCGCCGAGCCGGCAAGCAAGGACTGGGGGTGGCCTACAAAGCCGGGTTTCAATGGGCGTTGGATCGCGGCTTTAAGTACATTATTCAAATGGATGCCGACTTTTCTCATCCACCCTCGGCACTTAAAGCGCTGCTGTCCACCCTTAAGAACACCCCTGTGGCAGTGGGATCGCGCTACATACCTGGAGGTTCCGTTTCCGGCTGGGGAAGTGTTCGCAAGATAATCAGCCGCGGCGGAAATCTCTACGCTAGAGCCGTACTGCAAATCCGAACACACGACGTCACTGGCGGATTCAATGGTTGGAGACGAGAGGTTTTGGAAGGCATTGACTACCTCAGCGTTTCGTCAAAGGGCTATGTGTTTCAGGTCGAGCTCAAATACCGCGCCATGCTTAAAAACTACGCCATCGCGGAAGTGCCCATTCATTTTGCAAATCGCACACTAGGTAAGTCTAAAATGTCCGGCGGAATTTTCTGGGAAGCGGCTATGCACATACTTAAACTGCGCAACTACTCTCGGCGGCTTGCAAAATGACTTTGAGTTCCGCTCGGAAGCGGCTTGAGTGGTTGATTGAAGAGATCTGGAAACACAACTACCAATACTACGTATTGGATCAACCGGTCATATCTGACGCCGAATACGACGCCCTTTACCGAGAGCTTCTAGCGCTAGAAAAATCAAACCCAGAGCTTCAATCTCCCCATTCTCCCACCCAAAAGGTCGGCGGAATGCCGCTGAAAAAATTCCCGAAATACAAACACCGGGAACCCATGCTGAGCCTTCAGAATATTTATTCAGAAGAAGAACTTGAGGAAGTTTACAACCGGTGGACCCAGAATATTGGCGATGATTTCGCATTGGTAATGGAACCCAAGTTTGATGGCCTTGCCATTGAGCTAGTTTACGAGAATGGGCTGCTTGCTGTGGCGGCCACTCGAGGGGATGGCGAAACCGGAGAGGACGTCACTTCCAATGTTAAAACCATTCGCTCGGTCCCTTTGGTATTGCGCCCTCCGTTTCCTGCCCTACTAGAAGTCAGGGCGGAAATCCTTCTTATGAAGGAAGATTTTCGGCGCCTCAACGAAGAGAGAAGCAAGAAAGGCGAGCCTCTTTTTGCCAATCCGCGCAACGCAGCCGCTGGCAGCATTCGGCAACTCGACCCCAAAATCGCTGCTAAGCGAAACCTCGATATTTTTTGTCATGGCTTAGGTGCAAGTGCAGGCCTTAACCTCGATAGCCAAACGCAAATGCTCGAATACTTTCAAGCACGGGGCCTAAGAACCAATAAGATGGCCAAGGCACTCAAGGGAAAAAATGCCGTCATGGAGTACTACCGCGAGCTCGAACGCAATCGGGCTGGGTTGGCTTACGAGATTGACGGTGTTGTACTAAAAATCGATAGCATGCAATTGCAGAGAGAACTTGGCTTTATCGCTCGAGCTCCTCGATGGGCCTTTGCTTTTAAGTTCGCGGCTCAAGAGGCCAATACATGCCTCAATGACGTGGTATTTCAAGTGGGAAGAACAGGCGTGATTACGCCTGTTGCAGTACTCGAGCCCGTTTCCGTGGGTGGGGTTACGGTGTCGCGTGCCGGACTTCACAACGAAGACCAGCTTCGCATACTCGATTTAAAAATCGGCGACACGGTAGTAATTAAACGCGCTGGCGATGTCATTCCAGATGTTCAAAGCGTTGTAGTTTCAGCTCGCTCAGGACAGGAAAAACCCATTCACTTTCCGACGAAGTGCCCCTCTTGCAACTCAAAAATAGTTCGGATGGAGGGGGAAGCGGCCCATCGTTGCATGAATATGGCGTGCCCTGCCCAGATTGCCGAACGAGTAAAGCACTTCGCCTCTAAACGAGCCATGAATATTGAGGGACTCGGCGACAAATGGATTGAGCTTTTCTTAGAGCATCGGCTCATCCGACATTACTCAGACTTATTTGACTTAACCATGGATCAACTCCTTAAGCTTGAACGCCAAGGGGAGCGCTCCGCACAGAAACTGATTGGCGCAATTGATGCGAGCCGAAAGACTACGCTTGCCCGTTTTATTTACGCACTTGGAATACGTTTTGTCGGGGAACGCACGGCCGAATTGCTTGCTGAGCACTTTCACACTCTCGACGCTTTCCTGAATGCTTCAGACGATGAACTGCTCAAAGTTGAAGAAGTGGGTGAAACCGTTAAAGGAGCCATACGCGAGTTCTTATCTGATAATCACAACACAGATGAGATCCGGCGGCTCCTTAAAAAAGGAGTTGAACCGCAGGAAGTAGTTCGCACAGACGATGGCGAAGGTTCCTTGATGGGCTCTACTTTTGTTATAACGGGCACGCTTCCTTCGCTCTCACGCGAGCAGGCCGAAGTTTTAGTTAAAAAGCACGGCGGTAAAGTTGTGAGCTCCGTCAGCAAGAAAACGAGTTACCTGCTCTTGGGAGCAGAGCCAGGTAGCAAGTATGACAAAGCTAAAAGTTTAGGTATTCGGATTCTTAGCGAAGAAGACCTCTACCGACTTATAGACTCGGGCTCACTCGAGTGAGGATAAGGCTTTAAGCAAGCTTGGCCCTTGGTATACCAGGGCAGTGTAGACTTCAACCAAATCAGCGCCAGCCTTTCGCATTTGGCGGGCCGAGGCCAGATCCCCCACACCACCTACACCGATCAACAGTTTATTTTCACCCAATGCCTGCCGCGCCAACGAAACACACTCCAATGCGCGCGAAAAAAGTGGACGCCCCGAAAGCCCGCCTTTTTCCCAACCGAAAACCTCTTGGGCCATCTCTCTTGATGTATTGGTCACCACTAAGCCAGCGAGTCTCGATTCAGCCGCTACCAAACGACCTAAGTCGCTAATCACACTGTTTTCCAAATCAGGAGAAAGCTTCAGCAATACCGGCGTGCCCTTGGGAACTCGCTCAGCAATAGCGCAAACGAAGCTTTCCGACTGAAGCCCCACCAAACCAGGAGTATTCGGCGAGCTGAGATTTACAACAAACCCATCCACGCAACCGACCAGGCCAGCGAAACATTTTTCATAGTCGGTAAGAGCGTCTTCAATGGGGGTCTGTCGATTTTTCCCGATGTTCGCAAATAGAGGAACTCCCGGTATTTGAGAGCGGTAATTTTTAAGGTTGCGCCTAAACGCTTCTAAGCCAACGCTATTGAATCCCATGTGGTTGATTAAAGTACCAGGAGCGGGACGCCACAATCGCGGCTTAGCATTCCCCGTCTGCGGCAACGGTGTTACGGTTCCGACCTCTACGAACCCTGCCCCCAATAGACCAAGAGCGGCATAGAAATCAGCATTCTTATCAAGCCCTGCAGCTACTCCTGCCCGCGCGCCAAACTTTAGATTGGGAACCTGAGGTAGGTGAATGGCGTACTGTGCGTGGAATGCTTGTTTGCGCAACTTGAAGCGATTCCATTGAAGTAGGCGCAAGCCCCACTTCGCAAGGAGATGTGCCGTTTCTGGCGGAAGCAGGAGTAAAAGCCGGTGTAAAATTCGCATGAACCTACTGCGCCATTACAGGAAGTTGGTCGGTCCCCAAAACGTCGGCTTCAACTTTCAATGTTGGAGCAAGAAGCCCACTAAAGAGTTCAGGCAATACGTACTTGTAGCTTGAGAGCGTTACTTCAAACTTCGCAACAAGCTTTAGAAGGTTTCCGCCCAAGCGACGCTTGGTCCATTCAGTTTGTGGAAAGTATGTCGCCCGAATATTGAGCGCTTCTTTTCTTGAAACACCACGAAAGCTCAACATCCCCACCAAACTCCCCGAAACTGCCTTGCCCGAGGTAAGTTCATTACCAGAGACATTCTCCAACTTCTCCGCTTTGAACGTTGCAGTTGGAAACTCCTGAACATTCAAAAGAGTTTCCCGAAGTTTCACCTGACGTGACTCGGTGCCCATTTCAAAACTGCGCATATCTACTTCAAACTCGCCCTTTACTTGGCCTTTTAGATTCTGTGGATCGACTTCCATCCAACCAGAGATAAAATGGGAAGTTCCGAGAATTTTCTCCAATGCAGCGTCCGACGTCCATTGTATTGAATTGCGAAAAGCGGCGTCTTTAACTTCGAAGCGGGTGCTTTTTGTTTGCGCAGAAAAACAGAAGAGCAAAAGGAAGAGACAAACGTGCCAGCCCATATTCATGTAGGGCAATAAGTTAAGACTCTGTGGCTAATTTGTCCACTGGATACGAAAGATTTTGACTGAGGTGCCGTCCATATTGGCGATGAAATAGCGATCGTCCTGCGAAACAGCAAACTTTCTGGGACTTCCTGCCGCGAAGAACGCCACATTATTACGATTCGCGTCAAATACGTAAATTCCGGCTGGTGAAGTGCTACCGCTCGAAGGCGACTTCGTAGGATCGTGCTGAACATAGAGACGATTGGCCGATGAAACCACATTGGTTGCGTTAAGCTCAAGGGACTCCTCTGGATTTGAAAGAGTGCCATCTTCAGAAATCGAATAAATCAGCAGCCGATCTCGGAAGGCGACGTAAACTTTACCCTGAAAGACCGTAGCTCCCATCGCACAGCACACCGTTTCCCCGGCGTTGCCATACGCATAGCGCGAGGCAAGTCGCATGGTCCCGCCCGAAACATCAATGGTATAAAGATAATCTTGCTGGCGAAATCCATAAAGCAAAGGCTTCGTAGGATGGGCCACTAAAGCGGAATACACATATGCGGGATCGGTTGGAATAGTAGCTGAATTGGCTACTAGAGCCGGATAGCGCTGCACTTCTTTGGGACGATTCGTATCGGCAAGACTTACGACACTCGCTCCTACGGTTCCGCTCAATATAGCGGTTTGGCCATACACGGTCATAGCGCCGCCGGCGTACCAATCCACAACCCAACTTCCCATGGGGCTAAACGTTGCAAGCTGATCGCTTGCTGCAAAAGTGAGTACGGGACTTTCCGGATCAGAACCGATATCCCAACGACTAAATCCAAAAGGTCGTCCGGTCAAAAATAGCGAGTTCCCCTTTATCATCATCTGAAGGGAATCGGTGGCGCGTCCACCAAACTGGACGCTTGCCGCGGAGACTAAACCAGTTGTTGGTGGTGGCGTAACGGAAAGAATTTGAACCGGCCCGCGAGAACTGCGCCCGTCGGTGCAACTTGCCAAGACGACAACTAGAAGCAAAAGCGCTGATTGTGTCCAAAATCGTGACATGGCGAAAGTTTCCTTCTTACCTTGTGTATACTGCAAGGGCTGCACCAGCTTACCCCCCTTGGAAATACAGGCGTTTTTCGTATACTCCGCCACGCAAAGTGTTCGGTTCCGTGACCCGCGTACACTCGGTATACAGCGCCCCTCAAGTGCCGCAGCAGCGGCCTGTGTCTAACAAATTGACAGTTAATTTCCAGGGCTGCTGTGCCTACGAGCCCTCTGGCATGCCTTGCACCGTACCCACTTGGCCAGATGGGCCGTGTGTGCTCGAGGGAGATTCTATGAAGCAATTATTTCGTCTTTTTTTACGACCCGCTACTTTCGTTAATCAGCTGCAATGGTCGACGCACCACGGGCTCATTTTATTGGCCTTCCTAGGGGTTGCGGCTCTGGAATCTCAAGTCGGCACAGGCCGCGCATTGAATGAACAACTCGCTTGGCTTCTACAGCGATGGACTCCGATTCAAAGAGATCATGCGCTTGTGGTTGTAACTGCCGGTAGAATTTTGTTTCTTTTCTTCGGAACTCTTTCTCTGTCAGAGACCATCTGGTGGATAGGAGAGAAACTTGGCCGATCCACAAGCAAACGAGTGCTTAACCGGCGGATGGCTGTGGTATTTACCGTTATGTTAGCCAGCTATGCCCTGCTCGTAGCCACTGAACCCTCGCAACAATGGTTCGGCGCACTGCTTTTTATGTGGGGCCTGACCCTTTGTTTTTGGACGCTCAAAGAACAATTCTCTCTTAGCGCTTTAAGTGCAGGGGTGCTCGGAATTGTTGCGGCGGTAGTAATTGTAGCAACTTGGCAAGTCTCGGATCGATTCGTTCAAAAAGCTGTGGGCCACGCCATCGCAGCTAAGGCGCCAAGCCACGCTAAGCCTTCCCGTCGACATTAGCGACGGACCGACGCGAGTCCACGCGTGGGATTCTTCTGATTTCGAATGCCGCGCCACTTAGAAAAACTACGAAAATTCCGGTTAGCCAGACGGAAAATATTCTGGCCCTTCGTTTTTGAAACACCCAACGATAAAAGCTGCTCGCGCAGTACCGCCATCGCTGCCGGATCGATTTCTTGCCCCTGATTCATTACCGCAAATAGTTCTGCCATGTTTGGCAATCCATTAAGACCAATATGTTCGGCAAGACCAACGGGTGCGGACTTACTGCCATTCGCGCCCTTGGTGGGCACTGCACTCGATGCGGAGATTCCCACACCGGAGCCTGCGCCGGCACTCGCAGCCTTAGAAGAACCCGGGGCAGAGCTCACCCCGCTCACCGCTCCCATGCCCGCCGACGAAGGCCCAGACGCCGTGGATTGAGGCATCGCATCGTCCTTTACTCCTAGTAACGATCGGTACTCGGGACCGAGGCTTTCCGGATCGCTACTCAATATTCCATTCACATCCACACCAGAATAATCGTTCGCCGCCGCGGCTTGCTCGGGAGTTGGGTTCTGACCTAACGCAGTGAGAGCATCGCTGCCTGAGCGAATTTTTCCACTTACGAGGTCATTCATAAACGTATTCGGATCGATCCCTTGTGCCGCGAGAGCTGATCGAGCATTAGCATCCAACAAAGAGTTCGCCATGGCTTGTCTATCAAACGCCTGTTGGCTCTTTTGGTTTCCGTCGGCCATAAGAATAGAACGGTTTAATCCATTGGCGTCTCGAGTAGCTATTGCTGCCCCTCCCTGACCAAACTCCATTCCGGCTAAGCCAAAAAGACGTCCCGCTTCGGCGTACTGCATCGCCAAGAGCGCAGCGACTGCAGCGCCCGTAAGTAATCCAGCAGAAGTAAATGCAGCTGCAGCACCGGCATTTGCCTGCCGGTTTGCATCCGCCATTTTGTACTCCAAACCATTTTGCCCGTTGCCCACATTGTCTTCGACAATGTTTGAGGTCGACGAAAAAAAACCTGAATCACTAGGACGAATGATCGGCGTGTTGCTAGATGTAGATCCGGGGACCGAACGAATAAACGGGTTATTGTTCTCACCTCCGGTGCGACTCTCAGAATGCAACTGAATGCACAGAATGGAGGCTGCGGTAATAAATCTAAGGAGTTTCATTTCCTATTCCACCTTTTCATTTCCTCGACGAACGCAGGACAGCGAGCCGGAAGCGCACAAATTCCCCAGAGCCTGGCCTACTGCCCGGACAAAGGATGGCTCCGCGCTGTTTACCGCTTTCGGGGGAGCAATGCGATAGTTGTTAAAACTTGTTGTGGTTCCTTTGGTGAGAGCTTGCCCGGGTTCCTCCGGAGTTTCCTCTCCCTCGCCATCGGCTACTCCACCCTCGCCGCTTGAATTCAAGTATCCATTGGCCCTAACGTAGTCGTATTTCTGTGGCGCACTCGGTGTGCTGTCTAGAGTGGGCCCACCAAAAGGGAAAGCGCCGCCACCACTGGAACTCATGCCACCGCCAGCACCGCCACCCACAGAAGCTTGCGCCTGCAACCCGGCACCACCACCACCAACTCCGCTCAAGCCTGAAGCTGCCCCGGCCTGACTGGAGGAAGGCAGTGGAGCCAACGGGCTTTTTGGTCCGAGGTTTCGGCCACTCGGCTTCGAATCGGTGCCTGTATTGGAGTTACCTAAATCGGCCAAAGGATTCGACGTCGGCGTTGTTGCAGCAGGAGTCTCTTTGTCGTCGGTACTAGTGCGCTTTTTAGGGCGAAAGGGTTCCGAACTACTTTTACTCTCCGCAACGGGTTGAGATTCCTTAGGTTGGCTGGGTGAATTAAGTGCATTCGAAAGATCTGAAAATTTCTTGTCAGTTGAGTCTCGGCTTGCGGGTTTTTCCGGATCGGAAGAACGACGCGCACCGCGTCCTCCACCGCCTCCACTACCAGAACTACCGGCACCTGAACCACCTGGATCTTGCGAACCCGCGGCTCCCGATTCGTTCCCATTTTGCCCCGCGGCTAGGAGTGCCTCCAAGAGATTTGGATCTAGCCCTTTTTTTTCTTCTGAAAGTTTTTCCTTTGCCTTTCGCTGAGATTCTTCAAGATCGGCCTGGCTTTTAGCTAGGGCTTCTTCGAGTTTTTTCTTCGTTGCTTCATCTTCCGGCTTTTCTTCTTCCGAATCGAGTTTAGCAAGAAGGCTCGCGATTTTTGCTTCAATTTCTTGTTTTTCCTTTTGCCCCTTAGCGGTGGATGATTCAGCACTTGCTACTTTTTCCGCCAAAGACTCCCGTACTAAGCGAACCAATTCGCCTCTCGCTTCGGATCCCTTTGCATCAAGGATTGGCTTGAAGCGCTCTTTAACTTCCTCCCGAAGTGCGGCGTCCGTTTTCGCGTCGTCCGATAGCGGGGGCAATTTATCGACCAAATCAAAAAAAGCTTCTCGGCTAATTACGGCAAGGTCTTCGGCTTTAGACGAGAGCTCAGTGAGTGCTGGGGCTTTCATTTTTACCAGTACCGCCTTGAACTCGTTGCGAATAGCATTAGGAAATTCGGCTGAGTTTTCTGGTTTAGATTCTGGCTGGTTGATTGGGGTGTTTTCCGCGGCAGCCGCTTTACCTATCTCGATTTGAGCCGTTTCCTCAGTAGAATGGCTTGCCGGTAGTCTGAGTTTAAACTTCGAAGGTTTCGCTAAAACTGTACAAGGAATAGACAAAACACACACTCCCACCATGATTCTCCAACGCATGGCTAAAGTGTTGAGTTCGCGCATTATTACTTTCCCGGCTTAAGGGAAACCTTCCTAATGCTATTTAATAGTGCAAAGCCAACGCCGAAGCGGCCAGGCACGAGAAAGACTTTCCCGCTCAAGCCTAGTTTGGAGGTTCAATCAAACCCCTTAAAAACGCTCGTCTCTTCAAGTAGATAAGCATGACCAACGACTAGCCAGTGCCCAGGCAGCACACATTTGCGCCGTCTCTGCCGGAGATACTTGCTGGCAGATTGCTGTCTTTGCCCTCCCAATTTGGAAACTTCCAGATGCTCACCACGGTGGTGCGATTCACAAAGTGTTACAAGATTGCCCAGCGAATGCTGTCCGCCCATTTCAACGGGCGTGAGATGGTGGACCGAAAGCCAGCGCCGCTGGTCGCAGCGTCGGCCATCAGAACAAATAAACGTACAGCGCCGCCCATCCCGCAGATGTACCTGATGCAGAATCGCAGCGGGTATTGGTAGTCGCCGGCCATTCCTTTTAGCGGGCACAGAGATACCTGAATCGACACTAACCGGTCGCACGCCCGGTGCTTGTTGCACGGGAACTGGTCGCACGCCCGGTAGTAGTTGCATACCGATCGCCTGGGTGCGAGCTGCTTGCCCCGCTACCGGCTCGCTGCCAACTGCTTCGCTGCCGATATTTTGCCTACAGTTTCTTGCGGCTTCGCCTTTCTGAGGAACTGCTGGCTTAGTTCCGAGATTGCGACGTTCAGCTCTACGCAAAGGATCGTTCCTCTTCAGATAAGTAGACGTCAGCGCAAACAGAGCTTCTTCCAGCGTAATATTCTTCCGGCACCGCTGAGACTCCAGGTCTTTTACTTCTTCCAGCATCTTCTCAAGCTCCAGCGATATGCCCACTCGAAGTTCTGATCTTTCGGCTGCTATAGGCTTCACTCTTTCAAATACCGTAGTAGCCAAGGGGTTCACTTTGGCGATCTCGCGTTCTAATTCTCTTTGCGTATGTGTAGCAGCCTTTTGAAGCCACTCATCCTGATTGGCAGAGGTTAATAGCGGAACAATGCGCCGGGCATTGGAAAGGTGAATTTCGCCAGCTTCTAGCTTTTGCTTTAGCGCGGGTACTTCTTGGGACTTTCGCGCTACGGCTATTAGGGCAAGTGCCTGAGCCTCGGAAAGCTTTAGTGCACTCACACAGTACTGATACAGGCTTGTATACCCAAGTTGCTCAAATACTCTGCCTGACTGAATTTGAATCAGGACTTCGATCAAACTTACTTCGACCCTTCTATAGTCCTGAGCAAGTAAAAGAGCCTTTTCATGAAGCGGATGAGAAGTAAGTGCCATAGAGTTTCTTCCTTTCGAAAAAAGACTCTACACCCATGTTTTTCAGTACGAGCAAAGCGCCCATCATGACGCGCAAAACCGGGAAATAAGAAAAACCGACAAAGCCCTTGAAAGAGCGGCGCCTAAGCCGAATAAACGCAAAACACACAGAAGAAATTCACGCACCGCAGCTCAAACGAATTTGCCCTCCAAAAATCGGTCAAGTCCAAATTAGCAATTTGCTCACAACTTAGGGGAGCGCGCTTTCACTTCTTAGCAGCAGTCACCCGCCAACTCGTATCGCGACCAATCGCAAAGCTCACTCGTATCGCGACCACCTGTGCGATTTACTCGTATTGCGACCAACGCCGACCGTACGAGATGGCAGTGCTGTCGTTTCACTCAAGTCACACGGAGCTTCCGACTTGTCATTGATGACACGTCCGTCTCGTGAAAACGCAAGTCGTCTTACTCCGGGTTTTCCCACGGGTTGGTTGCCTTGAGTCCATAGCCGTAGACTTGGGTTTTAATTCACTCTCGCCAGTCGCTTCGCTGGAGTAAGAAATTATATTTTTGGTTTTTGGGGAATGGGAACTTGCCTACAACTAGTCGCGCGCTGGCCAACTGGTTTTGCGACCGGTGATTTATCGCCCACACATCGCCCAAAGCACGATTCTTTCTTTCCGAAAAACCCAAAATTTAAATTCTTACTAGAGCGAGGCGGAGAGCTTTGAATCTGCTCAAGCCAATCTACGGCTGCGGTCTCAAGGCAACCAACCAGTGGGAAAACCCGTGGAGCCAAGACGAACGCTTCCACGATACGAACGTAGCATCAAAGACAAGTCGGGAGCTCCGTGTGACTTGAGTGAAACGACAGCACTGCCATCTCGTACAGCCATCACCGGTCGCAATACCACCACACACCAATGCCGTATCCATTAAAGGCAACGGGCCGTTAACCGAACGAATTAAGTTTGGGGCCTGACTGGACTAGCCGCAGTAGGAGCACGAGGAGGAAGCATTTCCACCCGGCGACTTGTCGAGTAAAGAGTCTCGGAGATTATTTTCAACATGCGCTGCTTTAGTGCGTACTCCGGAGGAATTGAAGGGCGAAAATTAGTTACGATGTCACGACACTCGCCCAGTTTTCGATAGGTCTCACTGTCCGTCAGCGGTTGAAGCGCAATCTCTGCATCGATTGAAGAAAGCTCCATGTAGTCTTTCCGGCGAACTTTCCCGACAGACAATGGACCTCGAGATTCTCGGATTCGGATTAGAAACTGGGACTGAGGATCTTCTTGGTCAAGATAAGTAAAAAGCACGCCATCGGCTCCGTCCATCCAGAGCTCGCTTTCATTCAAACCATGAAAGTGACGTAGATTGCCAGACTTCCAATCTTCTACAATAGACTCGCCAATTTTCCGAGGCGTCATGAAAGAACGCAAATGGGCCCGAACACTCGGCACCAGCTTAGGAAAATCAAGCCGCACCCAACCAGGTCCACGTCCCCTCACCGTGACAGTAACGGAGAAGTGGCTGCGCTCTAGCTCGAAAAGAACCGGAATTGACTCGCCCTCGGCGCTGTCGGCGAACGGGCCCTCCGACTCAACGACGGCGCGCAAGTAGGACACGTCCAATACTCGCGCAATAGAGTTTTCCCATTTGACAAAACATTTTTGGACAGAAACTGGATTTACCAGAAGGCGTCCTTCGGGGGCTTGCATAGGAAGGCAGTGTAGGAATGTGTCGCGCGCTTTTCAACTGAAATTGAATGAGCTATTTTCGGGTATCACCAAATACGGAAACGGGAGACCATGACACAAAACATTGTAATCGTAGCAGCGAAACGGACCCCCTTTGGAGCCTTTGGCGGAAGCCTTAAGGGCATGACTGCCACCGACCTCGCTGTAGAGGCGGCAAAAGCAGCGCTTGCCTCGTCAGGCGTCTCTCCTGAGAGTATTGATCAGGTGATTTTTGGAAATGTCGCCCCGTCTTCGGCCGATGGCGCCTATTTGGCGCGCCATGTCGGGCTTCGTTGCGGAACACCCCAAAGCGTTCCCGCTGTAACGGTCAACCGGCTTTGCGGGTCCGGCTTTGAATCTCTTATCCAAGGAGCTCGACTCATTCGTTGCGGCGAAGCTCAAACAGTACTGGTTGGCGGCGCCGAGAGCATGAGCCAAGCACCCTACGTGCTGCGAGGCGCGCGTTTTGGCTATCGCATGGGAAATGCTGAATTGGAAGATAGCTTGCTCTCGGGACTTTTCGACACCATCCCACAAATCCCGATGGCGATTACTGCAGAGAATCTCGCGGTTAAGTACTCCATTTCACGCGAAGCATCCGATGAATTTGCACTTCGCTCTCAACAGTTGACGGCCGTGGCCCTTGCGAGTGGAGCGTTTAAACAAGAGATGGCCCCCATTACAATTAAGGCAAAGGGAACCGACGTAGTTTTTGATAAAGACGAACACCCTCGCGCCGACGCGTCTCTGGAAGCACTAAAGAAGCTCAAACCCGTGTTTAAGCCCCAAGGGTGCGTTACGGCAGGAAATGCGAGTGGAATGGTGGACGGCGCGGCCGCGCTCATCGTCACCTCAGAAGCAACCGCGAAAAAGAACGGTTGGGCGATACTCGGAAGGTTTGTCGATTCGCACGTAGTAGGGTGCGACCCCTCAATTATGGGAATTGGACCAGTACCCGCAGTTCGCGGGCTGTTGCAGAAAACCCAAAAACAACTCAAAGACATCTCCCTGATTGAGATCAACGAGGCCTTTGCGTGCCAAACACTGGCTGTGGAGAAGGAATTAGGCATCGAGCGCAATAAACTAAATACCGACGGCGGCGCAATTGCCATAGGCCACCCGCTGGGTGCCAGTGGCGCTCGGATTTTAGGGCATTTGATTTACGCTCTCCAACGCAAAGGCGGCGGCCTTGGACTAGGAACTGCTTGTATTGGTGGGGGCCAAGGGATTGCCGTTCTCGTTGAAGTATAAGAGCGCGGCACTCGCGCTCCTTCTTTTTTCTTTCCCATGCTTTGGTGAAATTCCGAGCGGAATTCAATTTCGCGCGCAATTTTACCAACGGGACCTTGCTGCGAATATTTTGCGCGGCAAGGGTGAAGCATGGGTGAAAAATGGCAATCAGGAAATGTCGGCCGATGAGATAGAGGTCGATTTTAAAACCAACCGAGCTGTCGCAAAAGGCAACGTAAAGTTACAGGAAAAAAATACAATTGTTTGGGCCGATCACGCAGATCTCGACATCAAGGGACCTGGCGCTCTGTTCGAAAAGGCCACCCTGTCTTCTGGGAAGATGGTGATCACCGGAGAACGTATCCGACGCACAGGATCGGACAGTTTTGAGGTTGATGAAGGAACTTACTCCAACTGCAACATTGAGCTCACCGTATCAAATCAAATCGGCGAGTGTCCCTTAGATTGGAAAATCAGTGGCAGGCGTTTCAGTTTGCGCCTCGGTGGTTACGGGCATTTTTACGACGTTGTTATGTCGGCCAAGGGAATTCCTATCGTCTACCTGCCGTACGCCTTTGTGCCCATCAAGAACAAGCGAGAGAGCGGCTTGCTCATGCCCGCTTTTCCCTTCAGTGCCACGCTAGGAAGCGGCGTGACTCTGCCACTGTTCTTGGCGCTTTCCGATTGGCAAGATCTGCTGATACGGCCGACGTATTATTCCACCACCGGCATGGTACTGGGCATGCAGTACCGCTATATTTATTCGCCCGATAAATCTGGCGAGGCCAATTTCACCCTTCTCTCACGCCGTTTCTCTGCCGGGTCGAACCCTCGGCCAAATGATAAATCACGCCCCCTCACTCTGGGCTTTGGGGAAGCGTCTGTGCGTATCCACAATACTTATTCCTTTACGGGTAGTCGTTCACACACGCGCCAGATGATTAATTATGTGAGCAACCCCTTTTTTACTTTCGACTATGCCGGCGAAGTCGGACCGCGTGCTGACCTAGGAAACTTGCGTTCTCAAGTTACTTTCACCCGTCCCGGTGACGAATGGCTGTTTTCCGGCCAGGCCCAGTACCTTCAATCGCTTGTGGTATCCAAAGACTCCGGCGTAGATCGTGGTGAAGTGGCTCAACTGCCTATTCTCACGGCGGCTAAGACAACGACTCCCCTGCTTGGTCAGCTCGTGTCCTACGAACTCGACACTCAGTTCACTAATTTTACACGCACCGCCCCAATCGATCAGTTGGCTACCTCACCCGAGCCAGGTGTGGTGAGTAGCGTTGCCAATCCCTACTACTTGCGCACCGGTCGACGACTGCAAATAGAACCGCGCTTAGTTACCAGTTTTCCCATGCCACGAGGATTTCAACTCCAGCCCCTTCTACGAACGGGAAGCCTCGTTTATTTGTTCGACCACCCCGATAGTCGAATGGTGCACCGTGAATACATGGACATTGAAATTCCATTTTCATTGCAGCTCTCGCGAGTGTATTCCACGTCGATCACGGGTTATGAGAAGATCCGGCACGTATTTCAGCCACGCTTTGTCTATGCTTCGAGTCTGATTCAAACTCCCCAGCCAGACCATCCTTTTTTCTTTCAAGACAGCCCATCGGGATTGTCGAATCCAAGGTTCGATATTCTGGATCAATTTACCAACTATGAGTTCATGCGTTTTGAGTTAATCAATCGTTTTCAGAAGCGAACCAGCGCGGGTTCGGATCGATTCTTCTGGTTTCAGCTCTCCGAACAATACAACGTAAAGAAATCCACCACCGACCCTCGGTACACAACCAACTTGGGTCCCATAGAACTTTTTAGTGCACTCACGCTTGGGAACTACTCAATGCAGCTTCAGGGGTCCTACTCCCTTGAACCAACAAAAACACTCAATGGACAGTCCGTCACCCCCGTGCGGGAAGCATTTCTTACTACTGGTATTAGTTACAAAGGCGCTGGCAGAGATGTAGTGAGTTTGAACGCTCTCTATCGACAATCCGCCAACCCAGGCCTGCGAGCTCAAATGATCAACCTTTCTTTTTACAAAGAGCTCCCCACTTTTTTTGATCTCGAGGCCTATGCGGAATACAACTTTCTTACTCGTCAGGTTTACGGCTACCGAGTGGGTTTTCACTTTCGAACCAAACCCCGTTCTTGCTGGCGTTTTTCAGTGCTTACTGGTTCAAATGCGTACCGGACGCAATTCACTACTTTTAACTTCGCTATGAATTTCGGGGCGGGTGATGAGTAAGGCGATTTTGTGGGTTGTTGGAACACCGATTGACGATTCCACACTTCCCGAACCCCGGACGCTCCAATGCCTGGAACGGGCCAATGTATATATCGGCGAAAGCCGTAAGCTGGCCGGGCGCATCCTCTCACGTGTGCCCGGAGCAAAGGAAAAGCCCCTGTTCCTTTTGGATGAATCGGCTCGCCCCGAAGAGAAGGAATGGAAGCCCGCACTTCGCGAAATTGCACGAACAGGAGGCGAGGTCGCTGTATTCTCCGATTCTGGGATGCCCTTACTTTTCGATCCAGGAAATACGGTTTTGGAGTTTTGCCTACAAAACGATTTCACCATTCGATCCCGTTGCAGCCCCACTTCCTGGGGAAGCGCTTGCGCGCTAAGCGGCTGGACTGCGCCTTTTTCTATCGTAGGGTTTCCCCCGAGGGAAGACGCCGAACGACGTCGCTTTTGGGGACCACTTCTCCAATCTCCTTCTCACACCGTCGTCATGGAGCGTCCCTATCGATTTCTGGCTCTACTATCAGAGTGTGCTGAACACTTTGGCAAATCGCGTCCAGCTTTTTTGGCCTGGGAAATTGATTCAGAAAACGAGAACCTTATTTGGGGTTCACTCGACGAAATTCAACGCAGAGCAAAAGCCTTTGAAAAAACCAAAGGCGAGTTCGTTCTCGTTATTCAAGGAGCCAGACCATCGCTTCCGAGAAAAAACTCTTTCTGACGCTTTGGGGCCTCATCGCCCTAGTTTTCGCACTGGTCTATTTCTGGCCACGCAGCACTCCCAATATCGAGGAGAGCCTCACCATCTCAATTGCCCCCGAACTCAGTGCCTGGTTTGCCAGCGCCTCAAATTCACATTCCGATACCAGTCGCTATCGCATAGGCCTTGTGCTTCAACCGAAGTTTCGCGCTGAAAACCCTGGCTTTGCGCGTCAATTGCAGCTGGGGTATCGCTACTTGGGGCGAACAGCCGTTTTGCTCGAAGGCATCGTACCCTGCCACATCGATGTGAAGCAGGACCAAACCGAGGTCTTACTCCCTAACCCGAATAGACTTACACCACAATCGATCCATCTTTTCATCGCGCGCTAACGAAGCGGCAAATTTAGAGGTAAAATGGATGGTACATGTCGCCCCCAAAATCTCCCCCACAAAGAAAACAGGCCCTTGTCCTTGCTGCAGGTAGCGCCCGAGCTGCTTTCCAAGCCGGGGTGCTGCGTTATGTAGCGGAAAATTTTCCCGATTTTCAACCACGAATTTTCAGCGGTATATCGGCGGGCAGCATAAACGCGTGCTACTTAGCGCAAGGAGAGCCGTTTCCCGAAGCTGCAGTAAAACTTTATGAACTCTGGGAACGGCTGACATTCGATCAGGTATTCCAAACAAATTTTAAGTCGTTCGCCTCGATGGGCCTACGCTGGATGTACGATTTAGTGGCATCCAATTTTACCAATCGGCTTTTGCTTAAGTCATTGCTCGATGCCAGTCCGCTTGCAATGACACTGTTAAACAACATCCATTTTTGGAAAATTTCCAAGGCCGTACAACTTGGAATTGTCGATGGCGTTTCGGTAACAGCAACGAATTACCACAACGCGTGCGCCACGGTGTTTTACGATACGCACCAACAATTGCCACCTTGGACACGAGAGCAACGGCGCTCTGAACGGACGTCCATACGGGCTCGCCACATCATGGCTTCTTGTTCCATCCCCCTTCTTTTTCCACCCATACGAATTGGAAACGCCCTGTATGGAGACGGATCCTTGCGGTTTAACTTTCCGTTTAGCCCAGCGATTCGCATGGGGGCTACGCATATTTTAGCCATTAGTATTCGACCTAAGAAACAAGACGAAGTGGTCAGCCCCAACCCCAATCACGTGGGAATGGGGTTTATTGCAGGCGCTGTGCTGAATTCCATTTTCTTAGACAGCGTTGAACAAGATTTTGAAAACGTAATGCGCATTAACAAGTTCCTCACCGATCAGGACCGCAGAGTCGTTCCGTTTTTGATTCGTCCCAGTGAGGATCCGGCCACTATTGCTCGGTATTTTAGAAAAGAAATGCCCTTTCACTTTCGCCAACTTGTCGGCTCCACGGCGGGCCCGGCGGACTCGGGAGATCTCTTAAGCTACCTGCTCTTTAGTCCCGGTTACATTCGAGCCCTTCTGGCGCTGGGTTACAGCGATGCCAAAGCGCAACATAATTCAATTGCCAAGGCTTTGGGACTTGCAGGAGTCAATACTCCGCCCGTAGTCCAGTTTGAAAAATCCATTGGCGATTAAATATCCCCATCTCCAACGCTGGAACTATCCGAGGAGATCGTTCCACCACGAACTCACTTTTTAAGCCAATGCCCGCCCTTATTGAACCGAGTGCGGAGGACAGTGAGTTGTCGGTGGACCCGACGCTAACGAATCCACCCAAACGAAGCCAATTTAAAACCGAGTAGCGATACTGGGCCCAAGCTGCCACAGCAAATTCCCCACGGTACCGGAACTCCCTTACCCCTGGTATTCCCAACATGCCTAGATCCACCAATAGGTTATAGGCAGAACGAGTAGGAGAATTCACGACTACCGAGTGCAAACTAACTCCTTGCCAAAGACTAATGGGAAAATGCATTTCGGCCGTGAACGTCGAGCGAGTACCAAGACCGCGCGCGGTCGCCAGAAGCTCTTGCCGAAAGCTGAATCGCCCACCCCGACGTGGTTGAACCAATCGGTCGCGTCCATCCCAAGCGCCCTGAATAAACCACCCAACGTACGGCGCGATGTAAAGCCCCTGTGGCAAATCGTATGCCGCCATTTGTTGAAAATGTCCGCCGGTCGACATAACCAGTCCTAGCAGCGAGTAACGAATGCCCAGTTCTGCTTCGAGTAGATCGATCCTAAAACTCTGCGGTACATCCACGCTGTGCATACCCAGACCAAAAAAATCCTGAGCACGTGTACCTCCACGAGCGAAAACCTCCACGGCAAGAGGCGAAAACAATTGAAGTTCGTTAAACCGCAGAACCCCGCCAAAATTTCCCCTTGTTGAAATGCCCACAAATCCCGAGATACTTCTAGGCCTGTCGGCAATTCGATCATCCCAAAAACGTAGCCCCAGACCCAGTCCGCGAGAAATAGAAAAACCAGGAACGACAGAAACACCAAAGTCGAGCTCTTCGGGTCCCCCGTACTTTGCGCGTGCAGCTCGCGCCAAGGCCAACGAATCGTTTTGTTCCTCGGCCCTGTGGAATGCCTCTTCACTTGCGACAGTATTTCCCTGCCGAAATAACGTAAGCCCTAAACCGTAATTTAAGCCCTTTGTTTCGGGATGGGTTCTTTCCAATATGCGCCAGGACAAGAGCGAAGCTCGAAAGTCCTGCCCAGAAAGTGGGCCCAGTGCGCTTCGCAAACGCGCCGTTTGGTGCAGCCTCGCCGATTCTTCCATTTCACCAAGCTGAAACCGCAAGATGCGCGCTTTCAAACTTCTCATTCGCGTCCAGTTCGAAAAAAATGAACTCTTTGCTAGAAGCTCTGCATCGGCCAACAGACACGTAGATTGAAGGGAATGGTTCTCGGGTAGCGCACGACAAACCGATTCAATGGAGCGAAGGGTCTCCCAAGCTGCGTGAGGGCGACCTGATTCAGCATCCAAAAAATAAGATTCGAGTTGAACGTCGACAGATTGGGGCGAGGAGGCACCCTCAGAATGTAAACTAAGCAGAAGTAAGACTAAGGAAAAGTGAATTAGACCGAACAAGGGCAGGCACTCCAATGCCTACCCATAACCCATTGGGGGACTAGGTTGAAACTCCAAATTTTCGGTGTGAATTAGAACGCAAATCCGGATTTAGGCTTCGGATTCGCCGTCATCATCGCCATCTTCGTGATCGCCTTGTTGGCTAGGCAAGCCAACTGTCTTACCGTTAATACCGTCTCGAAGAATGCGACTGGGAGTGAACGTAAGAACCTTCCTAGCAGAGATCACCATGGCGTCGCCCGTTTGAGGGTTTCGGCCCATTCGCGACTTCTTAGCTCTTACTCGAAACTTGCCAAAGCCCGAAATCTTAATTGAGCCGCCCTTGCAGAGCTCTTCTTTCATGCTTTCAAAAACCAACTCAACCAAGTCCGCCGCCTCTTTCTTGGAGAAGCCGACTTTTTCGTAAACGGACTCGATCAACTCTGCTTTAGTCAACGTCATGGAAGTCTCCCTTAAGATGGTGCTGTATTTATTATTATAGGACCGCGGACGCGATCCTCCAAGATTAGAGATTGCGAGCGAATCGTTCGTACAAATAGGGCATCGGATCGACCGGCTGCCGCTGGGTACGGACCTCAAAATGCAAGTGGTGCCCAGTTGAACGCCCAGTTCGACCCACCGTGCCAACCAACTGACCACGTGTGACGAACTGACCTTTTCGGACCTTTATCTTTGTAAGGTGTGCGTAGACAGTCGAAAAGGAGTCTGCGTGCTGCACGATAACCATATTGCCGTAACCGCCAATGCGGTTCGTCGCATAAACCACGTGCCCGCTACGAGCGGACTTTACCGGCGTGCCTTTGCGCGCCGCAATATCGATACCTTCATGAAAGTGATTTCCACGACCGCGCATATGCCGCCGCCCAAACTTAGAGCTGATAGGACCACTGACAGGCCATAGGAAAGACACTCGAGTGAGTGGCGGAGCTCCATCGGCGCTCGCGACGCTGCGATTAGCGGTCTCAAGTTCATAGTACTCAGCATTCCACTGAGGGTTTGATTCAAAGGGAATATAAAGCTTTTGGCCCACTTTAAGGCCTTCGGAAAGAACGTCTTCATTCACTTCTCGGAGAGAAGAAAGCGGGACATCGTAATTCTTAGCTAAGCGAGCAAGGGAATCACCCGCGGCCACGCGATGGTAGCGGGATTGAAGCCCTGTGCAGGAAGCCAGGAAGAGGGACATTGCCCCCAATGAAATTCGTTTCCAGTTCATTTTTTTCTTTTGGAGGCCGCAATATAGTCGAGACCCCTAGGCGAGTCAATTTTCTCGCCCAAACCTTCATGCTTCTAACTTATCGAAAGAATAAGCATATCTCTTAACCCAAACATTTGCTTTATTTTAAAGCCAAAGAATTACAACGGGTTGATTAGGTTCTTTTGTGGATCCTTCTTTCTTAACTTCAAATTTGCCAACCCTGACGCACTTCCCCCTCGTAAATTCTGCTATTTCAAACTCTTACCTAAAGCACCCCGATTCCGCCGACGATAAGTAGTTTTGCAAACCTTATGGTTTGCCCAACAGCTTCGGCCACGAAAAATGTTTGCCACTCGCGACGAAAAAACCCAAGAACACCTTTTCAAAGGCTCCACGGCTTTAGCTATTCTAGTCCCCATTCTGGCCGTGATTCTTCCCCATGCCTTTTTCGGCAATCACACCGATGGTCTATGGTATGCCTCCGCTTTTTGTTCGTTAGCTTCGATCCTAAACTACTTCGCCTACACCAAGCACCGAAACCTCGAACTGGCTGCATCCATCGTCTTGGGCATAGGCACGAGCGCCTATAGCATCGGTATCGTGTGTTCAGGGGGGATGCGTTCGGACATACTCGTCTTAGGCACGACGGTATTGCTGATCTGTGGCCTTCTCAAGGGAGGTCGGGGAGTCATTATTCCTACCGTAGTGCTGATCTCCCTTTTCTCTGCTCTTACAGCCCTAGAGAAATTCAACATCCTAGTACTAGTTCCACCGCCTACCACCAACACACAAGCACTGATTACGTACATCACTTGTCTCGCCGCGGATTGTACACTCACTTGCCTTTTTGTTTCGATGCGAGAAAAAACACAAGCTCGCCTCATTGCAATAAACAAGTCCGCAAGACAAACCGCTCAGAGATTTGAAGCTATTTTCCAGGTATCGCCAAATCCCATTCTAATACTGGCCGACAGCCTGGTACTAGATTGCAACGCAGCAGCAGCTGAACTTTTGGGCGCGCCCAGCAAAGAAAAATTACTTTCCCAAAATCTAATTAATTTTTCCGAAAGCCCCCAAGTCGATGGACGAAATGCCAGCGAGGCATCCCAAGCTATGAATCGCCTTGCTAGTGAGAACGGCAGGCATCGCTTTGAGTGGAACTACCGCAAATTCGATGGAACTATTGTGCCGGTAGAAGTTACGCTGGCCCCCATAAAGTGGAATGGAAACTCGGCCACCCTGGCATTGTGGAACGATTTGACTCAAAAAAAACGCCAAGAGGCACAGGCGCTTCAACAATCGAAACTGGCATGCCTCGGAGAAATGTCGGCAGGCGTTGCTCACGAGATTAACAACCCTCTTGCAATCATCTCTGCCTCGGTGGACGCAATTCCGAAGTTTTTGGGTTCTCCCGAAAAACTAAATGAGAAGCTTGGCTCGATTAAACGCTCAATCACCCGAATATCCAAAATTGTAAATGGCCTTAAAAAGTTCTCCCGCTCTGGAGAATCAGCTTTAAGAACCATTCACCCACTCGCTGAAATTGTGAATGAAGCTATTGTAATGACCGAAGCGAAAATGCGGCGTGAGAACGTAGATCTCAACGTCAAGTTTCAAACCGATGGCCCTATCTTTTGCAATGACATTGAAATTGAACAGGTAATCGTAAACCTTCTTAGTAATGCTGTAGATGCAATTGAAAACTTGGAAGATAAGTGGATTCAAATCGATTTATTTGAAGAGGGTAAATCGGTCGTACTTCAGATAACGGACTCAGGTCACGGCATACCAAAAAGCGTGCACGAGAAGCTTTTCCAACCCTTCTTCACCACCAAAGAAGTAGGAAAAGGAACTGGCTTGGGACTTTCGATTAGTAAGGGAATACTCGAGGAAAATGGGGGGAATATTTCCATCCTGACCCATTTTGAAAATACGTGTTTTGAACTTCGTTTTTCGCGGGCCTTGGAGCACCTCAATGCCGCTTAAAGTTTACTATCTCGACGACGAACCCGATCTTCTTTCAAACTTTGCAGACCTTTTTGAGTCACCGCAAGTCGCCATCACCACGTTTAGCGATCCCCAGAAAGCCATTGAAGCAGGAATCTCAGCGCCACCCGACCTATTTTTTATCGACAACCGAATCCCAGGTACCTCGGGCAGCAAAGTGGCACATGCCCTACCGGCGGAAGTTCCAAAATTCTTGGTTACCGGGGATATCTTGGTCATCCCCGAATATCCCTTCAAAGCGATTCTCGGCAAACCCTACGACGTCGATGAAATTCAGGGCATTATTCGATCTTTTTTTTCGCGACCATCCAAAGGAAAAGAACATGGCGAATAGATACCGGTTCTCTTACTGCCTCGCTTACTGCCTACTTGGTGCGACCATTTCTTTCGGTGAGAGCTCTTCAACTCTACTCCACGCAGTCGCCCCATCGGTGCATTCGATTATCGATGGATATCAAGCCAATCCTGATTTTGAACTCACCAAGCACACTGTGATGTTATCCACCCCGAAACGAGACAGCACGAAGAGCGAAACCGAGCTTTGCACTGGGACCATGTTGGGTGGCTGCATTCTTACGGCGGCTCATTGCATCGACGTAGGAGATGAAACATTTGTCTATTCCGGCGAGAGGCCTAATCTTGAAAGACCCTTAGACCGAACTTTCGAGAGACGAATCAAAGGAAAAGGAGGTACCGCAGATGATATCGCCATCATCAAGCCTTCCAAACACCTACCTGTGGCAAGTTTCGGCAAAGAAGTTCTGGCGGACAAACCCTTAGACAACGATGTCGGGAGGGTTACGATTATGGGCTATGGCGTGGCTGGTACGAAAGAGGTTGAGAGCGAAGATCCGGCCACCCCACCTGAAAAAGTAGATTACGGAGGCGGTAGGCGCCGAGTTGGCGTGTCATGGATGAAGGGTTATGGAACCATGGATCCTAAGACGACAAAAATTAACTATTCCGACTCAAAGACTGGTGACGAACTGATAGTTTCGCGCACCACACCAGAAGGAGAACTTCTGAATATTGCAGGCGGGGGTGATAGCGGCGGGCCTCTTTACTACCAAGGGAAAATATACGGAACGGCAATAGCGGGTTTGATGAAAAACCCCGAAATGTTCGTGGCGCCCAAAGCGGTACACACTAACACTGCGGTCTACACTTCGATGGTGAAGCAGAGGAAGTGGATACTAGACACAATGGATGAGTTGGGCTGTACGGATAAAGTGGATCCCACCAATGAGCTTCTAGCCCTGACCAAAGAACACCTCTACAGTTTCCAAGGTACTTACAGCTCTGCCACCTGGAACACCGTCGAACAAGAAGTGGTTGATGGGGTTAAGATCCAACTCCGATCCCTCCTGGGTCTAGGCGATCATAAAACACTTCTTGTTAGGCCAAGTGTAAAACTTGGAGATATTGATAGCTTCGTATTCAAAGTCACAGTGGCCGAAGGAAGTTCAGACAAGACCTATCTGGTGGAGCTAACAAAAGACGGAAAAGTAAAGCTACCTGCAGACCTACCTCCCCAAAAAGGGAACTAGACAATCCTCCGGTCCTTAGTATCAAATCCAAATTTTACCTGGTTCGAAACATCACCCCCATGTTATTAGCCCCTCCAAGTGGGCGTGACTATGCGTATAGGTTTCCAGGGTCTATTTCTCGGCTTGCTGTGGGTTCCCGCCGTTGAGGCGGCCGCGCCCCGACAAATTCGATTTTGCCATATTTTACTCTCGGGAGTTCAAACCGTTCTTCTTAATCCGGGCGATATCGCAAAAGTAGAGTTCGATTCAAGAGAGGGCCAGCTTCTTGCTAATAGAAGGCTTAGGTCTCTCGTGATCCCCCCGACTGATGGTTCCTCGCATCTCACCCCTGTGCGATCGTTGCCTTCTAGCCTCTCTCCCTGGAATGGACCCGGGCTTAGACGTCTGCATTTCGATTCTCAAATAGGAGGCCACGCGTGGATTTCTGTCGAGGCAATGGACCCCACGGAATACACGGAAGTTCAGATGGGTGTGGCAACACCGACTTACAGGGGGAACCGGTTTGGATTAGAGGGGCAAGTGTTTAGCGTAGTAGATACAGACCTCTCAAAGTACGAGCCTCTGGATCCTGAGGTCGGTTCGATCACACTTGTTCCTGTGCAGGTAGCAAGATTGGATAGTCCCGGCCGAAAACAAATAACACTGCGCAAAGGCGAATTTGTGGAACTAACCTTTCGGGTGAAACAACTTACTCCAGGAGAGTCCATGACCCCGGGCTCAGTGCGGCCAGGCGGATTGCTGGAGCCCTCTGGCTTTCTAGATGAGGTGGCAGTGAGTGATTCCAGCACCGAAGTGGAATACTGGTATCGGTTTAGGGCTTTGGATGTTGGTAGAGTCGAAGTAAGCACTATTATTTCTAAGGCCGTCTCAGCGGCGACCTCGAGCACTACTGAAACCTCTGGATATGTCTTTGATATTGAAATTATTCCCTAGGTTTTATTCGGACTTCAAAGCGAGCCTTTAAGTGTCGCATAAAACGCATTATGCGTGCAGTCGATCGTCAAAGGCGTAATGGCAACCTTCCCTTGTTCGAGCGCGTGGCAATCCGAAAGAGGATCCTGCTCAAAGCCCGCATATGCGCCGCCCAACCAGTAGTACTCGCGCCCCCGCGGATCAAAGCACTCAGTGACGTCGTTTGAATAGTACCGAATGCCCTGCCGAGTAACTTCCATCGGCCCGATTTCAGCGACGGTCTTTCGATTGGGAATATTCACGTTGAGTAGTGTATGAGGCGGAAAAGCGAGGTCTTTCGTTTTTTGAAATACTTTCGCCGCGGTTTCCGCGGCCGCTTCAAAATTCAGATCCCCCACCCCCTGCTTAGAGTGCTCGTGCGGGGAATAAACCAGAGAGAAAGCGTAACTTCGAATATTCATCAAAGCCCCTTCCCTTGCCGCGGCAACAGTACCCGAGTAGTGAACATCAGTACCTAAGTTCGCACCTGCATTAATGCCAGATAAAACATAGTCCGGGTTACGTCCCAAAATCTGACGAATACCCAAATAGATGCAGTCAGCGGGAGAGCCGGAAGCCGAGTAGACTCCAGCTGAAATCTTTTTCAAACGCAACGGCTTGTGCAGAGTCAGGCTATGCCCCGCAGTGCTACGTTCTCGGTGTGGCGCCACAACCAACACATCCGCGCCCGTCCCCACCGCTTGAGCGAGTGCGTGAATTCCCCGCGAGTCAATTCCGTCGTCATTGCTAATCAAAATGGTCATGGCCCCGTGCCTCGTTTTGACATTAAATAACTTTCCACAAAAGGCTGCAGCGCCCCATCTAGCACTGGCATAACATCCGCCGTTTCAAAGTCAGTTCGATGGTCTTTAATCATTCGGTAGGGATGCAAGACGTACGATCGAATTTGGCTTCCCCATGCGATATCGGACTTCGCATCCTCGATTACATTGGCCTGCTGACGCTTGATTTCCAGCTCTCGCTCGTACAATCGCGCTTTAAGCACTTTCATGGCCATTGCGCGGTTTTGGTGCTGCGAACGCTCGTTCTGACACTGAACGACAATGCCTGTCGGTAAGTGGGTAAGCCGTACAGCGGAGTCTGTCTTATTGACCTTCTGTCCCCCGGCGCCTCCGGCACGGTAGGTATCTACGCGAAGGTCCTTGTCCTCCACCTTGATTTCTATTTCTTCTTCAATGTCCGGATAAACGAACACAGAAGCGAAAGAGGTGTGCCTTCGGGCATTGGAATCAAAAGGAGAAATACGCACCAAACGATGCACGCCTATTTCTGCGCTCAAAAATCCAAAGGCAAATTCTCCGCGAGCAAAGAAAGTAGCAGACTTAACGCCTGCTTCTTCTCCCGATTGCTGATCGACAATTTGAGTTTGAAATCCCCGCTGTTCACAATAGCGCAAATACATTCGAAGAAGAATCTGGGCCCAATCCTGTGCTTCAGTCCCTCCAGCTCCGGCATTTATGGAAACAATCGCATCGACCTTGTCGTTCGGCCCGCTGAGCATTTCCTGGAGCTCCATTCGGCGAACAATTTGGGATACACCCTGCAGCTCAGCCTGAAGCGCTGCGAGATTTTCCTCGCTGGGATCTTCTTGAATGAACTCGACTAGAACTTCTGAATCAGCAAACTTGCGCTCGGCCTCGAAAAGGGCTGCGAGCGAACTCTCAAGAGTGGATTTTTCTTTTAATGCCGTTTTGGCTAGTGCTGAATCGGCCCAGAAAGATTCTTGGGCAGAGTGATTTTCGATTTCTTCTACGCGGCGGCGTTTGGTGTCGACGTCAAAGACGCCCCCTTAGCGCCTGAAGACGCTGCTGGAGGTCCACACTTTGTCGCTTTAAGAGCTCTAGGCCAGGAATTTCCATGGCCCAGAACCTAGCACACCCTCAACTAGAACGAAACGTTCTGAGTTTGAATACCAAATCCGAATCCACCGATACCGATAAACAAACCAAATCTCTTAACCTGACGCCGACGATACACGGGGTAGTACATCGGGTAGTAGGGGTAAGGATACGGCTGTGGAACATAGGTATAAGGCACTGGCGTACGATAGCTATAGCTATAGCTGTAGTTAATGGTCGCTGGCATGCCGTGTGAGCCGCAGGTGTTCGTCACGCAGCGAGGGGGCATTGGCTGACAACCGAATCCGCCTCCACAGCTCGTTCCACCTGCTGGAGGCATGACGATAGGTTGAGTCGGAGACTGAAAACCCGTCGGCGGCATAATCCAGGCGCCATTCGTTGTCTCAGCCTGAGAACTTCGTGCAATTCCGAAGGTCGCTAAAAGTACCGCAACCGATAAAATTCCAATCCAGTTTTTCATCGCTCTACAACCTCAACAAACGGGTCTAATTACTGGGCCTCAAGACACAAACGCCATGAAGCAACTACCAGGAAGTAAAGCAAGCGGTGTGCCACCAACCGCGGCACTCATTGGGTAGCAGGAAAAGGCAGCAAAGGACGATAATCGTCACTGCAGTTGCGAAAGCTTTAAACGTATTCCTAGTGAATGGGACCGTCGGAGTACGGTCGCATGGCGAAATCTTTTCCCGAGATTTCTGCATACAAGAGGTGGATACCTTCGAGAGTGAGATCAGGCAGAATCTGACACGCATGACCCAAGCGAGATTCAAATTTTCCGGCAAGCCCGCCCGTGAGAGCAACGTGGCACTTGGCGCCCCATTCCGCTTCTATTTTGGCGATTAAACCATCGATGAGAGCGCAATACCCATTGAGTAGGCCGCTTTGAATGCATTCCACTGTACTCTTGCCGACTACACGAGGAGGAAATTCCAAATCAATCACTGGTAATTTGGCTGTTTTACCACCAAGGGCCTCGGCACCCATCCATAGGCCGGGAACAATTGCGCCGCCCTCATACACCTTGTCGCTACTCACCAAATCAAACGTAGTAGCTGTACCGAAGTCGACCACAATACAAGGAAGGGGGAGTTTGCGTGTTGCGTATGCAACGTTTACCAACCTATCCGCGCCGACCTCCTGGGGAGTGGCGAGATTCATTGAAAAACCAAGAGGCAAACCTGCGTGGATTCGCATGGGTTCACGATCCAAATACCGGCGGCTGAAATCCACAAATTGACCATCGACCGCGGGGACTACGGAGCAAATGGCTACCCCATTCCAACTGGAGGGCTCTATGCCAAACTGCCCAAAGAGCGGAAGAAGCAAAGCGGCATATTCATCGGCAGTGCGCGAAGCACGGGTTTCTATGCGCCAATGATACAACAGGCGATCGCCATCAAAAGCGCCCAACGAGGTTTGAGAATTCCCTATGTCTATGGCCAGTAACAAGTCACTTCACCCGACACAAACTTGCGGCGCTCACCGCGAGATCCTACCGCAACTACCATAGCCCCCTGCTCATCAAGACCGAGAAAAACACCCACCACTTTGGGGGCCGAGCTGGAACCAGTAGTTGCTGTGATCTCTACCTTTTTTCCAATAAAAGCACAATTGCGCTCCCACAACAGCTGGACCGGACCAAAACCTTCTTTCAAATACGCTGCATAGAGTTGGGAAAGTTTTTTAAGCAGGACTTCAGCCACTTGCCTTACAACAAACTGCCCACTTGGGTTTTGCAATTTCATCGAAGTGGCCGAAAAAGGATTTTCATTGAAGGGCTTTAGTTCTTCGAGCGTCAAATCCACGTTTACGCCCATCCCCACCACACAAACCCCTTCGGCGTCGCCGGGCACGACCTCGCAAAGAATGCCGCCCACCTTTTTTTGGTTCAAAAGACAATCATTGGGCCATTTGATTCCCACCTCAAATTCGTCTCCTATGCATTCTCGCACTGCCTGGGACATGGCTACACCACTGAGAATTGAAAGATCGGTAGGTGGTCTTTGGGGTCGGGGAGCAAGAAGTACCGAGAGGTACACTCCGCCGGGGGGGGAACTCCAAACGTGATCCCCTCTCCCTTTACCGGCTGTCTGAGTGCGCGCAAGCAAAGCGGTGCCCAGCTTGGCACCCTGCTCTCGCTGCCCTTTTAACGAAAGATTGGTTGAAGTAACGGTATCTACGCAGTGCAATACAAAGTTCAAGGCTTCAGCTCTACAAAACCTTCGGTTTCCTTTAAGAGCTGATCAAGTCGAGCCTGGGCTAAGCGCTCCACTATAGGCGGTACTACTCGCTCCAGGATGCGCTGAACGCTAGATTCGAAATCGTACCCTTCTAGTTTGGAGCGGACTTCCTGTTCGAGTTGCGCTTTGTATGCCATTGAATCCTCTGCTCCTAGTACTTGCACCTGTTGCGACGTTTGCTCTTCTGCATCAGAGGCACGCCCCCAAAGCTGGGCAACATTCTCTGGTGGAGGAGGACCGTTTCGACGCGCAGTTCCTGCCGTGGCTTTCGACGATGAGTGTTGAATGGGAGTTGCTTCGTCGTTTGGCACTGCCTCAAATTGAAAAGTCTCAGCCACCAAATTCGCTTCATCTGAAAAAGTGTCTGCGAAAACTTTCTGCATATCAGAGTCCTCGCGCTCGCTCATCGATGATGCGCCGTGTGAAGAATCCGTATCTACGATTGCTTCGGATACCGCAGCCTGGAGCGCCTGTGGACTGAACGGCTTTTTCAACACAGCGCAATAACCACGCTGCTCTTTTGCATCCTGACTCGTTATAAGCACCAGCTGTGGCACACGCCGATCGCGACCCGCCCAAGTTTCTACTTCTTTGGGGAATGCTGAGGCACTCACCCCCGCTACTTGGTCGCTGACCAAGATTAAATCGGGTGGACTTTCTAAAACTAGCTTCATTGCTTCCGACCGAGATTTCACGCTAGTGAGGGCATAACGATCGCGATCTAGGGTAAGCGCCACGACCTTTTGAACTGTAAGGCTTTCATCGAGCAGCAAGATCCGTTTTTTCATGTGGCTAAGTATAGCAAAACTCTAGCTTTATGCGGTGCCGCAAAAAAAAATGCTGCTTTCTTCACTTTTTCTTTAAGGTTCCTCCATATTGTGACGAATCGAACCATAGTTAGAGTCTCGTCTCTCGGAAAGTACTTCCAGCGCGGTAAGGATATCGCGTTCCGCTAACCTGGCGGGAGAGTTCAACGGAGGAAGTATGGGACTTCGAATAAAAACAAACGTTCAATCTCTTGTCGCGCAACACAAGTTGCAAGATAACCGTGAAAAACTCGAAGCGAGTCAAAATCGCCTATCGAGTGGTTCCAGTATCATCAAAGCAAAAGATGATGCTGCGGGCCTCGCGATATCTGAAGGCTTGCGCTCAACGATAAGGTCGAACGCGCAAAACATCAAAAACACGCAAAACGCGCAGTTTCTTCTAGAGACCGCGGATAACGCCATTAACGAAATGGCGAGTATCGTCATCCGAATGAAGGAGTTGGCTGTTCAAGCTGCCTCTGACACGAACGGTGACCGAGAGCGTGGTTACTTAAACCACGAATACCAGGCCCTGAAACAGGAAATGGATCGTATCTCGGAGTCGACACTGTTTAACGGTCGCCCTCTTCTGAATGGTGAAGGCGCAACGCTTTCAATTCAGGTGGGACCGAATAACAATGCCGATATCGACCGAATCAAAATTAGTACGGGATACAAGGTCAACACAGAGGCACTCGGCATCTCTGACCTGAATATCACTTCGGTCAACGGTGCTCGAGAGGCACTAGAACCTATCGGGGCCGCGCTACAGACTATCGCGGAAGTGCGAGGATCTATCGGGGCAGGCGAATCACGCCTTGATACGACGATGCGCAGCTTGATGGTGTATAATGAAAACGTTACAGGAGCTTTTTCTCAAATCCGCGATGCGGACATGGCTCTTGAAACGGCGGAATACACTAAATCCAATATACTCAATCAAGCGGCAGTTGCGATTCTGGCACAAGCGAACCAAATGCCCGCTATGGCACTGAAGCTTTTGGGCTAGAATCGCCTTGCCCCGTTAGTAAAAAAAGCTCCATTCCAAAAATTCAAACGGCCCACATTTTACTGTCGGCCGTCGAATTCGAAGAATGGTTACAAAAAGAATTTACTTCTTTTTGCGAGTTGCTTTTTTCTTCGTTGCTTTTTTTGCGGTTTTTTTAACGGCCTTTTTTGCTTTGGCTTTTTTCTTTGCCATAATAGAGCCCCCAGTCATGCTGATAAGGTTTTTGCGTTTACGTGATTTTGGCTCGAGCAACTACTCCTTATTTCTAACTTTCGCTGCCTTCACCACTTTCAAGTTTTACGCAATTTTTTTTCTTTATCAAGGAATTAATCAACGCTTTCCACTATTTTGGTCACCAACGAACACCTCAATTACATCTCAACTCATTTTATCGTCGATAGAATTGAAACTTCCCTTTTTGAGAGAAACGAAAAAAAATGCACTCTAAAAGTTTTTTTTCTGCATTTTCTGCCGTACGCCGCAAGTTTCGGCATTTTTTTTCCTGTTTTTTGAAGAAAACACTGCCGTCATCTGCCCTTCCGATGATTTCGCAACACTCAAAGATGAAAGAAATCGTTCAACACTATCCAAATTTCGAACGGTTTCTGTTCGATCGATTCAAGATTCGCCTTTCGACCAAACATAAATTGCTTTCGCTCGAAAACTTCAACCGCAGCTTTGCACTTCCGCCTCCACAGATTTTGTTTATGGAGTTTCAATTGAGTGAACGCACTACGGTGCGGCGCGCCACACCCGTTGATCTGAAAAATTGGATCGAATCAAAAAAAGCGGGAACGCTTCTGGATGTCCGAGAAAATTGGGAATTGGAATGGGGAACCCTCCCCGGATCAAGACCGCTGAATGGAGAAGTTCTAAAAGAGGCGATCAGCCAATGGCCAAAAGACACCCCGCTGGCACTCTACTGCCACTTCGGGGTTCGGAGTTTGGATGCTGCTGTATATTTGGCGGACCAAGGATTTAAAGACGTGCAGGTGCTCGACGGAGGCCTGGAAGCATGGTCGCTCCAGATAGACCCCACCTTCCCCCGCTACCCGGGACACCCTTGTTAATTGAATGAGAAGATGCGTAGTAGGGTTATCCTACTAGGGCACGATGGACAGCCGCACTTAAGCGACCAATCCGACGGGAAGCACCACGAGCCTTAATAAGGTTCTTATTCGCGGCTTTCATCAGCACACTCTGAACATCGTTCAGCGCTCCGACTAGCAATTCCTTATTTCCCTTACCGCCTGTAGCGTTGGAAATTTCCGTCCGTAGTTTTTTGACCACGGTTTTGTAGTTGGAACGAAGAGTGTTGTTATGGACTCGGCGCTTTTCAGATTGCCGGGCCGCCTTTACTGCAGATTTGTGTCTCGCCATGCGTAACTTCCTACTAAAAATCGCAAAGAAGTCAAACACCTAATAAGTGACTGAGAAACCACCGAACGTACACTTCGTATACGCCTTTTCACAATTAAAACACAATGATTACAGTAACTTAAGTCAGGCCTCTGGCTTGCAGAATACACCTATTGAACGATAAAACCATGCTAAGCCTAAAACGACATATTTCCTGGATTTCGGTGAGCCTGGCCCTAAGCCTGCTTGGCGCGCCCACCAGTGCGCTCGCAGAGACCCAATCGGGCCCTCCCGAGCTAAACCAGGCCCCTGCCGCCCAACCCAGCGACCGTAAAGACGGCGCCGGTGCCGCTGCCGCTATGGCCGCTGTAGGTGCAGGAATAGCCGCTTTGAGCTGTGCCCAGCTCTATAAGGCCGCACAAGAAATTGAACCGGTCGATCCCGCTCAAGCTGCTCAGCTCCGAGCCATGGCCGCACAACAATGCGCACAAGCAGCTCAAGACGCTGGCAATGCAGCCCAAAACCAAAACAGCAAAGATACTCTAGCTAAATACGACTCGCCAAAGCTCGAAACTGCAGCAGCAAACAACAACCCGACTTCAAGTCCGGCACCGCAAAACACTTCGATGGATACAAAATCCGAAATTGCGGATGCACAAACAAATTCAGATCCAAACCCCTCAGTTTTTGATTCTCCAACTAGTGATACGACCCCGACCGAGCTTCAGGTTTCAGCAAAACCCGCTTCACCGATTACTGCACTGGAACCTATTGATCCAAGTCGAGTGGCGTTTGATGAAAGCACCAAGGGCGGCCCTTCGCTTTCTGGCAACGCCTTAGCTGGAAATTTTTCAGCTTCCCTTCCCTCTAACCAAAATGGAAACTTAGGAAGCCTCGCAAGCATTGGGACAGATTCCGGTAATGCGACAACAAAAGAACGCAAGCGCCGCACATCTTCGGACGATTCAAACTCTAGCAGCGGAAGCAGCGAATCTAGCGCCGCGTCTTCCGGCGGGAACGACGTTGGCGGCATGTTTGCGCGCCTAATGGGTGGCGACAAAGACCAAGACGAACAAGGCTCACAGGGTGTTAGCGGAGAGATACAATCCGCCTCCCGTGCAAACACGGGAAAAACACCGAACATCTTTGAATATGCGAGCTACCGCTTCAAAAAAGCCCGAAACGACGAGCTATTGAAGTTTTCTACCTCCAAGCCGCTGCCCGTATCGCGCAGCCTAGCATCGGTGAAAAAATGAGACTCCTATACTTACTGGGAATCTTGCTGTTCACGGGCACCCATGCCTTTGGGGAGACTGCAGAATTAAAAGCCACAGCTGGAAAACTCACTCCGGCCGAGCCCCCCAAACTTCAAGATCGAATGGAAGGCTCAAAAGCCGCAGCAGCAGCTGCTGCAGCTGGTGCCGCAACCGGCAAAGTGAACTGTTTTAGACTCATGAATGAGGCTCGTTTAGAAGAGGACAAGTCGAAAAAAATGTTTCTCACCCTGATGGCAAACCAACAGTGCGAGCAAGCTTCTGCGCTCGAACAAAGTGCAAAGCAAAATGATTCGAGCCGTAAAGCATTAACGATGAATGACATTCCAAAACAGGCGAAGTTTGAAGCCGGGACAACAAACTTAGAAACCAGCTCAGTGAAAGAAGTCCAAATCGAAATGAACGACAACGCACCTTCTCGCCCGGTAGCAGCCACCGAGGGAGAAAGTAGCGCAAGCTCAAATGGAGACGGCAGCGGGGCAAAAACCGTTGCAAAGCCCGACGCTCTGACCACACAAGGAATCAATGCACAAGCCTCCCCGCCTCCATCGCCACTTAACCCAATTGCCAGAGAAAAAGTGGGGTTTGACGAAAGCTCAAAGAACCCTGGAGCAACAACCGGCCTCGGCGCCGTGTCTCAACTAACAACCAATGGCAGCGCGAAAAATGAAACGGGTACAGCTGCCACTCCCATAACGAATGAAACAGCCCCCTCGCGACGCCGCGCCATTGCGACCGATGGTGGAGTGGGAGTCGGAGCCGAAGGCGGTGACAAAAATTCCACTGCTTCAGGCGACGAAACCATGGATGCACTAATGGCACAGCTCATGGGACCTGAAGCAACTCCTGAAGAAGAGGGAGCAGAACTCTCGGCAGGGCAAGTTTGGAATGGAAGCGATATTCCTCGGACAGGTGCCGGTGAAAAGGTAAATATTTTTGAATATGCATCGGTTCGATATTTCAAACTCAAGAACGACGACAAACGCTTAGGCGGAGCTCAGCAGCAACCCCCTAAGCCAGCCCGTTCACTTGCGAGCGCCAAGCCGTAAAACGTCACTCCGACCAAAACTTCCTCTTCCGTTTAAACTCCACTCAACTGCTCTAGCTTCGCAATAAAGTGGCATCCCACTTGCTTTATGCCCTTGTTGGATTGGTGGGGCGACTTCACGTGGGATTGAGTAGCAGAAAAGAGAAACGAAGCGGCTTAGCGACCTTGCTAACAGCCCTTTTGACGTTAGGAGCCGGAAGCACTCGCTCGCTATACGGCCAAGAGCGGCAGATGGCCGCCATCGCCGGAGCTTCCGATGGCACAATAGAACGCCTACTTACCCTGCCCCGCCCTAAGGCGGAAGACACCGCGTATGTGGAAACCTTCGCTGCTATGGATCCTCGGATTGAGCGTAGGTACCAGGACAACTGGCGCTACTACGAACAACAAGCACGGTTTAATCCGCTAGCCGCAAATCCGGAATTTATTCAATTGGGTGGTTTACCCAATCAATCCGAAGCTGAAGTACGAAGGGGGTTCGCCCAGAGTGTTTTACAGCAACGCGCAAGTACCGCTTGGAACTCGGTCGTACTTCCCATGGCATTTCCCGTACTAGCCCCGGTAATTTTGCCTAGTGCAAGAGCCGTAAGAGATGCAAAGAAAGAAGTCGCGGTATTTCGAAAGCAGTTGGTAGATCTAAAGGAAAAATCGGTTGGACTTACGGATGGCTCTTTCACTCTTAAGTTGCATCTTGGTTACGACATCGCAACTGACGCCTCAAAACTTGAGTTAGTTTCAAAACACTGGGGAGCCGGTGTCTATAATACAAATTTGCTGGGGAGTTTGGTGGGAGCCACTATTCCGACGAACCATCTCTCGATGCGATTTACCACCACCGCGTTGAATTTTGCGGTAGCGGCGGTTCAGTATTATCCCCAGGGAAAAACAGTGGAGAGTTCCTTAAGCCGATGGCTTACCCCTCACCTGCACGCAAAGCTTGCAGGGCTTTATCCAGCAGCCCAGCAGAATGGATCCCAGCGTTACTCGCTGACATTTTCCTACTTGTTTTAGAGCTCAGTAATTTCGGCCAGAATTCGTCTTGGTTCCTTGTTGGGTTTTTCTCGCCAAAGAATTTCAATTTCGTTTGCTCCGCGGGCAAGTACCAAATAGTCCGTAACAAAAGATCCATCCTGCTCGCGGATAAAAACAGTGCCTTCATACCCATTAGTAAGGTTTCGAATTTGAACACCTTCGAAACTTTTCAGCGCACGCGAGGACAGTTGGCAAAGTTTTCCGCGAAGGCGAATCGTACCCAAGTCGCTACTAAGTTTTTGAGTCGGCAAGCTTTCCTCAATGCAGCCCAAATCTGCCGTACCGCCGTTGGGAACGTGCGAAGCCGAGGCCACATCTCGCAATACGCTGGGCGCAATGCCGAAGCTGGTTTCGGTAAAAAGTCGGCGAACGGAATAGCCAAATCCTGCAGTAGTGATGGTCAAAAAAACAACCATGTCCCAGGGGATGGGCATTCGCGGAACGAACTTCATTACGCCTCCCAAGGCGAAGACAAAAACGGATTGGAGCCCTCCTATATTAGCAACTTACGACTCGCCGCATCAATAACCAGAATTTAGACACTTTTTTCCTTAAAGATTCAGAGCGTTATCTTCTGTTGAAAAGCAGGAAGCGGCCTGGTAGACCCTACGCTTTGCCTGACCTCAAGGCCTCTGTGGCGGAATTGGTAGACGCGCCGGACTCAAAATCCGGTTCCTTCACGGGAGTGAGAGTTCGATTCTCTCCGGAGGCACCACTTTTTGCCACCTCTTTAGAACCCACTTCATCCTGTCATTGGACGAGTTAGAATTTATAATTAAAAGATGAAGAAAAAGGCCAATAGGGTCACGACTCAGACAAAGTCGAAATCTATAGTCCCGGGCGGTGTCGATGAATATATCAATTCTTGCCCAGTAGTTGTCCGAAAGCCCCTGAAGGAAATGAGATCGGCTATACTCGCCGTAGCGCCCGACGCCATCGAAACAGTCAGCTACTTTAGTATGCCGGGATATTCCTATGACGGTTTTGAATATAACGGAATGTTCGCATGGTTTAGCCATAAGGCTCCGTTCGTACGACTACACATTCGCCCTTTTGCAATCGCGAGCCATAAGAAAGAGCTGAAAAAGTATCTACAGACAAAGGCCATCGTAAGTTTCCCAGCGTCTGAGCCAATACCAAAGGCATTGGTGAAGAAACTTGTCCGATCAAGCTTAAAGGATATGAAGCGCTAAGCGAAAAAGCTTACAAACCACAGGAAAAAACTATGTCAAAAACTAATTCCTCTATGACTTCCAGTGAGTTTTCAATTTCACGCATGTTTGATGCCCCACGAGACATGGTTTTCCAAATGTTCGCTGACACGAAGCATCTCGCAATCTGGATTTCACCCGGTGGCATGAAGGCGGTTTACTTAAAATCAGATATCGGCGTTGGGAAGACAGTGCACTACTACATGGAAACGCCCGGCGGGAAGATGTGGGGTAAAGCTACCTACAGTGAGATTCATCGCCCTACTCGCATCGTATATGTTCAATCGTTTTCAGATGAAAATGAGGGAATTACTGCTCACCCGATGTCGCCTACATTTCCCAAGCAAATGCGGACTACAATTGCGTTTGAGGAAGTGGACAAGAAAACAAAACTAACTCTTACATGGGTCCCCGTTCACGCTTCGGATGAGGAAATTGCAACCTTTGAAGCAGCCAAAGGCGGAATGAACCAAGGTTGGAGTGGGTCTTTCAATCAACTCGATGCCTACCTCGCAAAGCAAACGCCATAAGTCCCGCAACATCCCCAATAAGCTCTTGAAGTAAGCCCGAGATTCAGGGACAAGACTGATCAGTGAAGAGCCTAAGGTTTCCGCACGCCGGCAGGGCATCGGAACCGTGGTAGTCGATTGCTTATGAACAAAACCGCTTCAATCCTAATTCTTTTTGCATTTTCTCAACCGTCTATAGGGGAGGAAGTAACCACCGATTCTCCAAAGTACAACGGGCGACACCATTATTGGTCATCAACCAAAATGCAGCACGAGGGAGATAAGATTACGGTAATTCTCTACGAAGCTCGTGCGGGTGAAAGGTCGATAAGAAAGAAAAATACTTTTGAACGTGATCGGTCGAATCCAAAACTGGGAGAGGCTTGGAAGGATCCCAAAGGTGTCATTTGGGGGGATGTCGTAACAAATGAAGATGAAAGTCCAAAACTCATGACACTAGGTGGGGCTATAAACTATTGCCACTCAATAGGAGCAGAACTTCCCGACGAAGGCCACTACCTCTACCTTGCGACCAGTCTCGGAGGAGGTTGGCATATGTATGACAAGCTTAACCCCAAAAAGGCGCTTCACGAGGACTGTAATGCGGACTACCTCCCTTTCGTATTGCCGAATTTGATTTATGAGAATGAAAAGCCAGAAGATAGACGATTTCGTTTTTTTTGGGCTCAAAATGGTGACGCAAAGCAAATTGAAGCAGAAGAGAAAAGTCGCCTAAGCGACGGAGACAAAAAGACAGCCGACAGCCAAAATGCAGCACAAGCTCATAAGCGGCGGGCAGTCGGAGTCATGTTTAATGGCTACCGAGGAACTTTTGTCAGAAACAGATTCAATGACGTTACTGAGGCATCCTACGCTCAAGGAGAGCTAGAATATAAGCTACCTACGGACAATGGTAGCAACCCATTTTGGAGCCGACAGAATACTAGGGCTGAGGTTCGCTGTATTATGACGCCCTAGTGAACTGAACTCCCTTGGATGAAAAGCTTCTACTCACACGGCAGGCGACCGATACGATCAGGACAATTGGCTGCTCCACAGTGAGACGATGCTGAACAGCCAAATGCGGAGCATTCTCCACCAGCGGGCCAGCAACCATAAGCATTGCAACCGCCTCCAGGTGGATACTTCCCGTACGCATTCCACTTGGAACACTCCAAGGGACCATTTAAACCCTGCGGCGCCGTAATATTGACCCGTGTCGCTGCCGCTCTAGCACGCGCTATTTCGTGGCTGCGCTGTTCGGCCATTTCATCGTTCTTAAGGGACACGCACTTGCCGCCCTTGAACGTGATAATTTTTACCCGTTCTAGATTATAGAGATAATCATAGTGTCGGTACGTCCACTGCTCTTCGCCGTTAGCGAACCCCAAGTCTTGAGGCTCTCCGAGCAAAGCAACCACTTCCTGTTTATCCATACCGGGTCGGATGCTAAGAAAACGATCTGGCCGATGCGCGCACGCACTCAAAACGGCCAACACAAGAAACCCCAATAGACTTGCAGAGCGCTTAGTTTTCAATGACTTAACTCCCTTTACGGCGAACCAATTGAATCGCCTGAACGGGGACTCTTAACCCGAAATGCCATTGGGGATCAAGCTTCGAGCGGTTCTGTAATAGGAATGAAATACTCAGGGATCGGCCCTGCCCACAGGGCCAAGGTTCCGGCAGGGTCTATTTCATCGGAAAGAATCTTCTTCCACTAGTTCCGGAATACCCAGGCTGATCCGCGGCATCAAATTCAGGATCTTATCTTGGAGGCCGTTCTTCTTTGCCTCACCCGTTGGCACCAGATACAACCCGTAGGTGTCTGGACGAGGGTTCGATCTGGCGTGCGGTTCCCAAGTCGCTCCTGGCGAAGGAGATCTAAACACAATCAAATACACGGCTTCCAGCGAAGGCTCTAAACTAGAACCACCACCACGAACCAACCTATAGACAGCGTGAACGTCACTTTTCCAAAGATCATTCCTTAAGTGATCTTTGATTTTCGGATCTCCATTCAGCTTCACCTTTGTTTCGACAGCTGCAATTTTCAGAGTGGAAGCACCACATTCACGAAGTCCAGAATCATGAACCAAGGTCCAGTCTTTTGTCGCTTCATTCGCATAGAAGTAGAACACCCCAAAACCTTCAGCACACAATGTCTCAAACTGCGACACCTGCAGCGGGACATCCGATGCGAAAAGCGAGGAAGCGGGCAGGATGAGAATCACAGACATGAGCAAACGAAACATCATACGAATTCCCTCGAGGTTAGCGCCACTCAACAGGTAAAGGACTTCAGATCTAAAGGTCAAGCTCGTTCTAGGAACGCACGCATTCAAAACAGCCAAGACAAACAACGCCAACAAACTCCGAGAGCGCTTAGTTTTCGATAGCTTAACTCCCATCGCCTCAACGGGGACTGTCATCCCAAAATACCCTTGCGGATCAAGCTTCGAGCGGTACTGTAGCAGACATGAAATACTCAGGGACCTGCTTATGCGGTGAAATCAAATTTGAATTTGAGGGAGAGTTTGACAGCTTTTACCTATGCCACTGCAAATACTGCCAGAAAGATACCGGGTCTGCGCACGCAGCTAACCTTTTTTCAAAACATGGAAAGTTGATCTGGATTGCAGGAAGTGAAAAAGTAAAAACCTTCGTACTTCCCTCCACTAGGCATACCAAGAGTTTTTGTACGGAGTGCGGGTCCGCTCTGCCAAACCAGCAGAACAATGACGCACTCTTGGTGGTTCCGGCTGGATGCTTGGATGTCAAAGTAGAAAAAAGACCCGATGCGCATATTTTTTGTGCCAGTCGCGCAAGTTGGGACACTGAGCTTCACACAATTAAAAGTTTTGGGACGTATCCGAGCTAGCTTGCGGATAGCCCCTTTGGACCCTTTTGGACGCAGCGAATAAGAAACTCTTCCGCAATCGAATCGCTGAGAAGTGGTACAATTCGAGTTGGTCCCCGCTGATCGAATGACAACTAAGCACGACACCGCGACCTTTCTTTGGTTTAGGGGAGCCTTACTGGCTCTTTTTTTCTTTTTCCAAAGTTTAGGCAACGCTGAACCTAAGTCCGTCTCCGTCGAAGTGCTCTACACCAGTAGCGCCAAAGAAATCGCCTACCAGCTTTACTCAAGTCAGAACGCCAATCCCGCATCGTTTAAGGATTGGGATAAAGCAAATTTTCGAAACAAGTACGTCGTGGCTAGAGCTCTTGTCGTGGACGGTGAATTTGCTGGATATGTCTCGTACGAACTTCGCCCCAAAGGTTTTCATCTCATCAACTTCTCCCTTTCCGATAAAATTACTGACCCCCAAATTCGCGCGAGCCTCATCAACAAAATGATTTCAAATTTGGGGAAAACGCAGCGTATGGTGGTGACAGCCGACAGCACAAAGCTTCTCCCTGAGTACTTAGAGATCCTTAAGTCCGTCGGTTTCCAAACACTCCCTCCGTCAGTTAGAGCAAACGCTCCGCGAAGTGCTTTTAATCCTCAAGGGGACATCGCGCTCCATCGCAACCATGAATTCTTTAATGCCGAAGCCATGCCGTCGTCGACACATTTTGAAAAACTCGGGGTCACTCTCGACGACAATGCAAAAACCATCGCGGGCCACTATAAAATCCTAAAAACTTTTTACCCGAACTCAAGCCCTTGGGCTAAAGAGCTAGATGCGGCTTTCGTTACGCTCACCAATGAAACACAACGTACAGCGTACATAAATAGCCACGCGCAACAAATCAATCAGCCTAAACGGAAGTTAGTGGAAGATTCCCCGATTCCAGACTTTGAAAATCTAGACCTTTACCAACGAATCGGACGACATTACGCCGGGAGATCAAACGCTTCGCAAGAACGTATCCAGCGAGACATAGAAGTCGCACTATTGAAGGCGAATGGAAATCAAAAGCATATACAAGCAATTTTAGAAGCGAGAAGTATTTTGAAAGATCCTGAACTCAGAGCAATTTACGACGCCATCCTCGGGTCTACCGAGGACGAAGATCGAAAGCTCGCTGTTCAAAGGTTTCTCCATAGCCAGTTTCCCGATCGCTACTTGAAGCCTCCTTCTCCGAAAGTTCGGTCTAGGTCTAAAATCGATCCTTCCCCAAGCTATTCCGAAGCGAATCCTCTTTCCAATAGCCTCCACCAACGCTTAGGTGTAGCTGAGAACGCAAAGCCGGATGAAATTTGGGAGGCTTTTCGGGTTGCCGCGCAACGATACCCCGATCTCGAATCGACGGAGAATCGCAATCTCCGAGAAGCATATGCAATCCTTGGCAACGAAGAAAATAGCGACGCCTACGCACAAGCACTCGCTGAAAAAGGAAAGTTGAATAAGACCGAATTGAAGGCATGGATCCGAAGACTGCGAGCCGCTAACAAGAAGAACCCCACAGTACCCGTTCCAGAAACCGATGGAGCAAACAACCGCGTCCCCGTGGACGCAGCAGTTCCCAATGCCTCCAACTTTTACTCACGCTTAGGGGTACCCGAAAATGCTTCAGCAGATAAGATCTTCGACGCCGCACTCAGTTTGCTCTCTAAAACCCGCAAGGGCTCGAAGGAACGAAAGTCTCTACTTTTAACTTATGAGATTTTGCACAGCGAAGATTTTCGCCGCATATACGATGACATCCAACAGCACTCAACCGGAAAAGCGAGAAAAGAAGCAATTGATGACCTTTCCGAAGAAGTAGAAGCTGTCATTCTTTCGCGGCAGGTGAAGAGCGCTCCCAGTCGCCAAGGAGAAACATTCTATTCATTGCTGGGCGTTGGTCCTAACGCCAGCGGTGCCACGGTTGAAAACCGCTTTCTCGAACGCTGGAACACTGCAAACGACGAAGATAAACCTGCACTCGAAGCCGCTTTTTCGATCTTACGAGAGAAGTCGCTACGGGAACTCTATGACAAACTCTTGAAAGACGGCGCTTCGAACGATGAGATCGCCCAACTGCTCAGCCAAGGAAAAGAACGTGATTCGCTTCGGATTTTGGGTGGGCTCACACGTGAGAACCTCGACTCGGTTTCACTTGCGCAATTTATTGCCAAGGCGAGTCCCCACGTCTTCTCTCTCCACCACGATCCTCAGCAGGCCGAAAGGTACTTGCAAACGCTCCGTACCTTGCTGGAACGAAAGTCTCCCGCCGATTGGGAAACCCTCCGTGCACTTGCGGGAGAGCTCGAAAAACTCAAAGGGATTTACGGGCAACAGCGCTCGGAACCCCTGGAGGACTTCCGATCTCAACTCCTGCAACTGCGCTCCGAGGTGGCCGAACAAGTCATTTCCGCAGCTCGCAATGCAAAACAAGACCCCAACGAGATTTACCCCAAAGTGCAACCTGGCGACTTAGTTCATAAGCTCCTGACGGACGCCTCAAAGGCAGATAAATCGGCGCAACGCACGACAGCCGGCCACTTAATTGCATCCTGCCAGAAGCTCCTCTCCACGCTGAAATCCCGCTTTTTCATCAACAGCAAAAAGACTGAAAATTAAACGCCAAATCGATCAAAAAACTAGTGGCTAAACTCGGTTTTGTGTTACACGGCCCCGAGGTATTCTATGACCCGACTGATCCGGCGCATTTTCACTGAATTTGGATGCCTTTCTTTGCCTCTCTTGTTCTGCTCAAGCGAGCTTGGCGCCGTTTGGGAACCCTGCCACTCAGCATTGAGTCGAAATGCGCTTATAGATATCCCTCGAGGAGCTGAAATCGATCCTGGCTCTGTCGATGGCATTACACGACATCATGAACTTCGGTTAGTCAGGTCGATTCCACTTGAGAGACCCCTAGACGTTGCGGAACGCCTGCTTGAGGCTTTTTCTACGCCGAAAGCAGGTGAGTTGGGTGTACTTCAACCGCCCAAGAAAGAGGACCCAGCTCTAGTCGAGTGGATTTACGAGCCACCGATGGATCCTGAGGGAAATATTTATGGACGTCGCGCCTATGCAGTAACAGCCACAACTACCTACTTTGACGTTCCCGACAAAGAGCCGAAATCCCTAATCCCCACTGATATTTCCGGGAAAAGCGCCCCGCTGCGCCTTTTTGGCATTTACCTTTCCTCCACTCATGAAGCTTGGGCCGGCTCAACCGGGCATGACTTTGAAAGAACGTATCAATCGATCAAGGTATCCGGACTTCCTGGTGGCGACGTAATTCGATCCGATCAGCAGCCCGTCGTACCTTGGGCCGGTAAGCTGCCGTTTTCGGAAGGCGCGTATCTGGCCAATAGCGAAGATGCAGGAAGTGTGTTCTTCAAAAACCGGCATTGGTTAACTTGGAGAAGCGTTTGGAGAAGTGCGTCTCTTAAGCCAAATGAGCTCATCCTGCCAGTTACCAACGATTTGATTGAAGAGTCAGGGGGTTCTCCGTACGTCGAGGCCGCCGGAAGCGTGGCTCTTACCCTTGAGAAAGTTGCTAATGCTCGGGCTCCCTACGACGACCTAGAACCCGTAGGTTTGGTAACGAACGAACGCTTTGGACTAAGCCTTGCTTACTTTCATGACCAAAAAACATTTACCCGTGTAGGTTTCGTCAATATCGACCTTTACACGGTCAAACGTTCGGGAAGAGTTCCGGTAGTTGGCTTACATCTGGACATTGAGATCGTGCCGGAATTTTTCACCAAGAACACGCAAGTCACAGTCGAAGTGCTGGACCGCTTTCAGGCCGCACTCAAGAGACACTTCCCTTTTGAGGGCAACGGCAACCTATCGCTTTTGGTCAATAAACTCGCCTGGGTTAACTGGGAACGCTGACCGCGGTAAGCCTATGGCTTGCACTTATCTACCTCGCTATGAGTATTCGTGCGAGAAGTGCATTCTACCGGCCCGTTTTGATGGCCAGACGCGAATGGACCTGTCTTATTCTTGTACAGTCGTTTTTGGTTTTTGCTTTCTCGAGCAGCTGTTTAGCAACGACCGATTGCCTTGGGCTCTATCAGCAAATTAGCCAATCCCCCGCAGCAGTGCCGTTGGACATCGCCTCGGAGCAGATGCCGCTGTCCAAGGCAAAACACTCGGGCCTAAGGCAGGAAGTCTCTCCGTTTATTGCAGCAGCAAAAGCGCATCCTCAAACCACTTCTGGTGTGACTATCCCGGGACCAGACTTGCGTTCGATATTGGCGCCTCACGCCATAGGCGACGCGAACGCACGCATTGGGGCCGCAGTTAAAGCGACAACTTCAAAACTTTGGGATCCAAATGCCCCGGGCAGGCCAAAGATCGGCCCCCACGCAAGATCCGCGGCTCTGGTAACGAGCGTCGGTCCCATCCTCGTGGCCACACTCAATGCTTGGATTGATAACGGTGGCCGCCCAAGTGCGGCGCAAATTCTAAAGTCGGCTTCGGACAATGTATGGGTCTTCGGGGTCACTTGCGGAGTAGCGTGCGGAATATTTGCAAGATCCTACTCAGCTGAACTTCGCAGATGGCTATTGAAAGAAACGCCAAAAGCGCCTTCACTACTGAGTAAAACCCCTGCCATGAAGTTGTTTGAGGAAATGCAGTATCGCGCAAACAAGCCAGGTAAGTTTGAGCTTATCCAGGAAAAGGCATCGGATGACAAACACTACCGTTTTTTACTAGTGCAGGATTTGGATGGAAGAGATCAGTTTCATCTGCTTTCATTGAACGAAACAGAACGAAAAAGGGCAGAGTCAATCGACCCTTCAGGCAAAAAAGCGGAAGACAAATCTCAACCCAAACAAAACAAGAACGTTAAACGATCAAAAACCTCGGACGACACAGCACAAAAGGGACAAGGCCGGACACTTTGGAAACCGCAAGAAGAACCGCTTTTATTCCCTATCGCTGACGATGTGGAAAATTTCATCCACTCATCTGACACAAAACTTCAGGCATTTTCAGAAACTGGAAGTACCAGCCGAGTTGATTGGACGAGTGAAGCCCCTGCGGTTCATTCGGCGCTAAATTATTTACTTCAAGCATCCAGCTGGGAACAGCTACAAGGTACATTTGGTCCGTCACTTGGAAGTCTGCGCATACAAGATCGCGACTATGCCACCGTAGCGCTCAGTCCCAAACACCAGCTGGTGTTTTATTGGGATCCGGACAAGGAAGTGGTCGTTGACGTAAGAATGATGAAAATTGGCGCCCACCCTCTTCCGATTGATCAAGTTTTTCGTGAACGAAAGCACGTACCCGAAAATGCCGAACGAAAACTCAGACAATCTGACCGGGGGAGAATTTCACCTGCCGACAAGGCTCTGCTTGAACTTGCAACTACGGGAAGCTCGAGCAAGGCCCCGTGGAAAAACGAGGCCAGCAGCATAACGCAAACCCTGCACGCCCTTCTGGCCAGCAAGGACCTGCCGAAACTGCGCCAAGAAAACCCTCATAAGCTCTACGTGGTGAACCTATTTGGAAAACCCCACCAAGCCCTTCGAGCATCCGCCAGATTCCATATCGTCTTTGAATGGGATGGAACCTCGCAACGGGCTACGAATATTCGTGTAATGCACGTCATCGACATCGGCAAATTAAGGGAATAGCCACGAGGCAGCCATAACGCAACGTGGATTGCGAGCCCCTTGGCTTTCGTCTAACTAAATGAAGGATGAAGCTCTCACTTGCTGCCTGCGCGCTTTTTCAAATTATCTCTGGTTCCCTTTACGCAAACTGGACAAAACTCGATAGTGCCGAGTTCTCTGTAGAGCCGCCGCCAGCACGCGGAACAAAGGCCTACAAGAATGATTTTAAAGCCTTGCATACGCTGGAATCCCAGCGAAAAAAGGCCGAGTGCAAAGAAGCACAAAGCATGGCAGTACCCACCCTCGAAACACTCTTTGGACCTGAAACGGGAAATCTTTCCCTGGACGAGATCGGTCACGTAAATCCTCTGATGGAAAAAGTATTTAACGTGGGAGAGCGCATTGCCGGTGATTTTAAGGCTCACTTCAAAAGAGTCCGACCCTACAACACCGACACCACGCTTAGACCCTGCGTTCAAAAACCCACTGGGGCAAAATCCTATCCAAGCAGCCACGCTGCACTTGGAACACTCGGGGCTTGCGTTCTTGGTCATCTATTTCCGTCAAAGTCCGTGTCACTTGAGAAAGCTGGCAAAAGGGTTGGGGAGTTGCGGGTAATTGCTGGGGTACACCATCCAAGCGATGTAGAAGCCGGGCAAAAGCTAGGAATTGCTATCTGCACCTCTCTTATGACCGACAAGACGTTTAACGATGATCTCACGGATACGGCTTCGTCTCTGTAGCAGGATCGCACCAAAGACTTTGGCCTTGCCGCACCCCCCAAAGGCGCATAATTTACCTCGAACTTTGAAAAACACTTCTTTGGGGGAAGCTTGAACCGATATTCCCGGCCTGTTCTTTTCTTTCTTTTTATAATTTCTGGCTTTTGCGGGCTCTTATATCAAGTGGTTTGGCTTCGCCTTGCGTTTGCGGCGTTTGGCATCGTCACACCTGTGCTTTCCGTGGTCATCTCTGTTTTTATGGTGGGCCTCGCACTGGGATCCTGGGCGGGAGGAAATGCTGCTCGCACTCTCTCCAAAACGGCCATATCGCCCCTTTGGCTTTACGGAGTAGTCGAAGCGGGAATTGGCCTTGGTGCGTTCGTATTGCCCTTTCTTTTTGCCCGCGCAGAATCAGTACTGCTTACCTCAGGAGAAATGGACTCATCCCAATACCTCATCACCTCGGCGGTGCTTATTGCGGTCTCCATCTTGCCCTGGTGTCTTTGCATGGGTGCAACCTACCCCGCGGCAATGGCGTATTTAAAACGCCAAGCCCCGAACGATGGCGCGAGCTTTAGTTACCTTTACCTGGCTAACGTCATTGGCGCCATGTTAGGCGCTCTGCTTACCGCAATCGTTCTTGTAGAGGTATTGGGCTTTACGAACACTCTTCGATTGGGAGCCATTTTTAATGGGCTCATTGCACTGGTAAGCTTCTGGTTTGCAGCACATGACGATGCTAAACCGCTTTCCCCTTCCGATCCCATTTTAAAAGTCGACTCCAAGGCCCAGGGATCGGACTCGGTGTTAGGAGTTCTTCTACTCACCGGTTTTGCATCCATGGCTATGGAAGTCGTATGGACACGTGCCTTCACTCCCGCGCTAAGAACTACTATTTACGCTTTCGCGCTCTTGCTGTCGGTTTACCTCATTGCGACGTGGGTTGGCTCGGCGCTTTACCGAAAACACCTAAAACGAGGGGCTGCGCTTAAACCAAACACCCTTCTTTTTTGGCTCGCACTCTCTTCCCTTTTGCCGGTGTTATTAAACGACCCCAGGCTTTACCTGCGCGGAGTGGGAGCGCTTCTTTCGATTTTTCCATTCTGCCTGCTTCTTGGGTACCTCACCCCCATGCTGATCGACGGATACTCCGAAGGCGAACCGAAACGCGCGGGATTTGCTTACGCGATTAACATATTGGGTTGTGTGGCGGGACCGTTGGTAGCGGGATACTGGATGCTGCCTTTGCTCGGGGTAAAGGGATCCCTTCTTGTGTTGGCAGCGCCTTTTGCTTTTTGGCTTATTCAGCCCGTGCGGAAAAATCCTCTTTGGGCGCCAGCAATTGGCGTGTTGGTAGTGTTAGCGATTGGCCCGGCCAGAAGTTACGAAGAGCAAATGGAAAGTGCAAGTGCCATTGTGCGCCGAGATCACACGGCAACGGTGATTTCCTCCGGCGAGGGCACAAGAAAGCAAATGTATGTTAACGGCATTAGCATCACTTACCTCACACCGATCACTAAACTCATGGCTCACATTCCTTTGGCAGCACTAGAACAAGCCCCCACTAAGGCGCTAGTCATTTGCTTTGGGATGGGCACAACATTTCGCTCTCTTCTAAGCTGGAATATTGATGCGTGGGCGGCAGAACTCGTCCCCAGCGTGAAAGAAGCGTTTGGCTATTATTTTTCCGATGCGGACCAGCTCGTAAAACAGCCGAATGCGCACATTGTGGTAGATGACGGGCGACGTTTTTTAAAACGTACCGTTGAAAAATTCGACGTAATTACTCTTGATCCACCTCCTCCGATTGAGGCGGCAGGCTCGAGCCTGCTCTACTCAACGGAATTCTACACTCAGGCAAAACAAAGGCTTAGCCCCCAAGGCATCTTGCACCAATGGTTTCCTGGGGGAGAAGACAAAGTGCTGGAGGCCATTACGGCCTCGTTAAGCGAGTCATTCCCGCACATTCGCGTTTTCCGGTCCATGGAAGGGTATGGTTTTCACTTCCTTGCCTCCGCCAGCCCCCTAAACTCGCTCAATGCCGCGAAAATGGCGGCGAAAATGCCCCCTTCTGCTCAAAAAGACATGGTCGAGTGGTACCCGGGGTTGACTCCCATACAAATCATTGAAACCTTTCTATCGAAGGAGATCTCACTTGCGGAGGTTTCTGGGGAGCCGGGTTGGAAAATTACCGACGACCGGCCTTTGAACGAGTACTATTTGTTACGCCGCTTTTTTGCCAAAAAATAGCTCGTTCGATTTGGGGGTTACCGTGAGAATGGAATGGACAGCCGAGCAGGAACTGCTCATCAAGACGATTGAAGACTTCGCCAGAACTGAAATTGCACCCAAAGCGGAACATTTAGATGAAACTGAAGGATTCAACCAATCTGCCTTCAAAAAGATGGCGGATCTGGGCCTGTTGGGACTAACCGTTTCTGAAGAGTTTGGGGGATCAGGTCTCGGTTGCACGGAAGCGACCATCGCGATGGAAAAAATTGGACAGTGCTGCGCTTCGACAGCGTTGTCCTACCTGGCTCACTCTATCCTGTGCGTAAACAATATTTTTGAAAATGCCTCGGATGCACAGAAGAAAAAATACCTCCCCAAACTCATCTCAGGAGAGTTCATGGGGGCGATGGCCATGACTGAACCAGGCGCCGGAAGCGACGCACTTGGTCTCACGACGCGCGCGGAGAAAAAAGGAGCCAAGTACCTTCTCAACGGCGCAAAAACTTTTATTACCAATGGGCCTGTGGCCAATACGTTTGTGGTTTACGCTCGAACGGGATCTACAAAAAAGGACATCTCCACCTTTATTGTTGAAAAAGGCTTCCCCGGCTTTGAAGTTGGACGAAAGCTAAAAAAAATGGGCATGAGAGCCTCGCCCACTTCCGAGCTAAGTTTTCAAAATTGCGAAGTGCCGGAAGAGAACCGAATCGGCGATGAAAATTCGGCCGTAAGCCATATGATGCGCAATCTCAATATCGAGCGCATCACCATTTCTGGGATTTCTCTCGGGATCTCGGAAGCGTGCTTAAACTACTCGCTCACTTACGCTGCATCCCGCAAGCAGTTCGGGAAAGCACTTAATGAATTTGAAATGGTTCAAGAACGCCTGGCCAATATGGCAACAGATACAGCCGCGGCCCGTTCACTCGTTTATGCCTCAGCGCGTTCCTACGACAAAGGGGATCGAGCCATGGCATTGGGCGCGATGAGTAAACTTTTCGCAGCTCAAGCGGCAACCCGCGCGGGACTCGATGCTATTCAGATTCTTGGTGGATACGGGTACATGAAAGAATACCCGGTAGAGCGCTATATGAGAGATGCCAAACTCATGGAAATTGGCGCGGGCACAAATGAAATTATGCGCATCTTAATTGCCCGTTCCCTAGTTCCGGAGGAATAGTCGCTTGGAAAGCTTACGTTTCATCACCGACTGCCAAGACGACGAACGAGACGTCCGCTTAACCACTGCAAAATTCGTCGATGAAAACGTGCGCCCCTTTGCTGCAGACGATGACGCAAAAGCGCTTTTTCGACCAGAATTGTTTTCGCAGGTGGTTGGGCTGGGTTACCATGCCTTTGCCCACCAAACAAAATATGGCGGCAAGGGCGGCTCCCACCGCGCCTACTACGCTTTTCTCGAAGAACTTGCCAGAGGATCTTTGTCACTTTCCGTGTCGGTAAGTGTAACCAACCTTGTACAGGGCGCCATCGCAAGCTACGGCACTGAAGAACAAAAAGAGCGATTTTTGCGCCCCCTGGCTTCTGGCAAACACTTAGGAGCCTTCTCTCTTTCAGAACCTCAGTCGGGATCCGATGCCGCAGGCCTTCGGCTTAAAGCCGAGCGAGTTTCTGGAGGCTACCTCTTAAACGGCACCAAGTGTTGGTGTAGCAATGCAGGCCACGCAGACGTTTACCTCGTCATGGGCCGAACCTCTGAAGAGAAAACAAAAGGCATTAGCTCATTCCTAGTGCCCTCAGACACTCCCGGTTTTCGTATTGGAAAACTCGAAAAAAAACTAGGCCTGCGCGCTTCAACACTCGCAGAGTTGGTTTTTGAAGGGTGCTTTATTCCAAGTGAACAGCGCCTAGCCAACGAAGGCCAGGGCTTTGAGGTCGCCTTATCACAACTTGATGCAGGCCGTATTTCAATAGGAGTCGCTGGAATAGCAGCCACTATCGAGGCAATAGAAGAAGTTTGGAAAGCAGGAATTTCTGAGGGAGAGCGACACCATTTCGCCGGATATTTCGCAGAACTCATCGCAGCCCGAACTTTACTCACGGCGGCCGCCCATCGCCGCGACACAAAACAAGAATTTGCCAGCCTCGCCTCTGCGCTGAAATTGCTCGGAAGCGATCTGGCCGTAAAAGTCTGCCATGACGCCGTGCACTTCCTAGGATATGAAGGTTGCCGCAGCGGGAGTCCCGTTGAAAGACTCTTGCGAGATAGCAAAGCGTTGCAGATTGTCGAAGGGACCAACCAGATTCAACGACTGGTGCTGGCCCGAAAATTGGATGAAATTATAAGCAAATGAAGACTCAATGGGACTTAGCTGGTTTTTCGCTCGACACTTCCCTACTTTGGAATCTCTCCACAGGCCCCAAAAACAGTGACCTAGAAGTGGGGCGCATCAAAGCTGCGGACCAGCGGCTTCGAGAAAAATTTCAGTCGGGTCGCGTGGGATTTTATTCGCTGGCCGCAGAAAAAGCGGATCTCGATCGAATTCTCGCACTGAACGCGCAGATACGTCGCGAGTTTGAAGCAGCGTTGGTATTGGGCATAGGTGGATCGTTTCTTGGTGCAGCAAGCGCCGTGCAGGCCGTGGGTGATGAGGCTTTTCCGCTTACCTGGGTGAGCAATATCGATCCTGCCGCCATCCGAACGGCAACCAAACAGCTAAACGAACGCAAACATGCCACGTTGGTGATAAGCAAGAGCGGGAACACCACCGAAACATTGGCGGCCTTTTACCACTTTAGTCCCAAGCTGGATCCCAAGGGATTTGTCATAATTACCGATCCCACCACCGGAGAGTTGCGACGTTTAGCAAACGAAAATCGTTGGCAGACCCTTTCCGTCCCTCCCAATATTGGCGGACGCTTTAGCGTACTATCGCCAGTCGGCCTTTTGCCCTGCGCTCTGGGCGGAGTAGACATTGAAGCGCTGATGAAGGGCGCAAGAAAGATGCACGATTTGTTGGACGATTCTAGTCCCGAGCAAAATCCCGCCTATCTTTTTGCCCTTGCCCTGCACCTATGGGACGAAAAGTGTGCCCACGGTTTGCAGTACTTGATGCCCTACTGGAGTTCGTTGCAGTTTTTTGCTCAATGGTACGTTCAACTCTGGGGAGAAAGCCTGGGGAAAGTAACAAGCGATGGCAAGCGCGTTGGCCCTACTCCAATAGCGGCACTCGGCTCTACGGATCAACATTCCTTGCTGCAACTCTTTAAGGAAGGCCCGCGAAACAAGCTCGTCGGGTTTTTAGATGTTCTTACCCAAGGCGGCGAAATTGAAGTAGGGGACGCTGCATTCCGCACCGGAGACTCGGGATACTTATGCCGCCATAGCTTCGAGAAAATTTCTCGCGAAGCCTCCTCGGCAACGTTACGCAGCTTAACGAACTCGTCCATTCCCACTTATAGAATTACTGTTCCACGCCTGAATGCAGAGGCCTTGGGCGCTCTCTTCTTTTTCTTCGAAACCGCAACCGCATTCGCTGGCGAGCTCTACCAAATCAATGCCTTTGATCAACCGGGCGTAGAGGAAACGAAAAAACTCCTGCATGCCGCTCTAAGTGCCTAGTCCAAGCAACTTCCGCTGTAGAAGCAGAATGAGAGCTAGGATATAAAGCGCGAATGGGTGTGGCAGGAGCTCAATGAGAAAGTTTTGTTGCTTCATCAGCGCATTTCTTTCAGTTCATCAGGCGGCGAGCAGTTCGCCTCCGGTTTTCATTCCAACGGTCACCTTCCAATCGAAAACAGTCTATACAGAACAAAACCTTTTGGAGGACCCCAGTAAGATTAGCGCTGCTTTTGGCAACTCAGAAATATGGCAGTGTTTGCACAACGGAAACCAAGTCATCAATTTGCATGATTTCCTAGCCACTGAACTAAGAGCCCCTCGAAACGCCGCGCACCGCGCTAGATTTGAACGATTTGTTGAACCAGCTTCCCAAAATGCAGTTTCGATCGCAAAGCGGAGTGCAGACCCCACTCAACTCATGAGCGTTGCTCTTAACTTCCCACTCACAAAAGCAGGCACCGAAGCCGCAGAGCTTGCGGCCGAGCTGCTTGTCGACCACGCAGCGTGGCTTCCAGCGGCTCTTATCTACAAGGGATTGCTCCGTGATACAGGGGTCGCTGCTTGTGGCAGTAAACCAGTGAGAGCCCTTTGGCTCGCGGCATTGGGCGTTTTTCACTCCGCCGGGTTTGCCACTGACTATTCCGCGCTATCCAAACAAATAACCCAGTGCCCGCTCTTTTCGGATGAGGAAAAAATCAAGCTTGATTCTATTGCGTCTACGCCGGTTTCGCCTCCGACCACTTGGACGTTTTTCGATAAACATTGGCGCGAAGTTTCCGACACTACGGGAAAATCCGACACCCCTATTCCAAGCTTGCTCCGGCAGGTACTTGCCTTTGGTGTGCGAGGAAAATATCTCAGGGCTTTTTTTCCAACCCCCCTATTCGCTGGCTCCCTTTGCAATAACCTTGAGCCACCTACCAACTTAGGCAATTGGGCATTTCACTCAAGGGAGACTATTTCGCCGGTTGAAATGGAACGCTCGTATGCCAGGTACCCCGTTTCGCTTCTAGCTTCGATCGCCGCGGGTTTAAGAGAAACAAACATTGAGCTGCTACCTTCTATAGCTGGCAACTACAGACAAATAGGTTTGAACGACGATTTACAGCGGCTCCACCCCCTTCTCATTGAGAAGATCCGGGATCAAAAAAGCCCAGTCCGAGCCACCGCCTTGACCCTTTTGGCCGCAAATCAAAAACTGCTGCAGGTATCCAAGAATGATTTGATTGCGCTCATCAACGACTCAGATTTCCAGATCCAATTCTGGGCAACTGATGGCATTGCTGAAATGAATTCTCAACCCGCCGAGGCAATTCCGGCGCTGATACAGGCAATGAATGGCCCTAGCCGCGAAATAGCTTATCGGGCAATTCGCTTGCTGTCTCGGCACGGAGAATCTGCGACAAAACAACTTCTTCAAGCACTCAGCGTTGCTGCATTCGAGGATGAAAAATCGAATATCGTGTTTTGCCTTGGTAGAATTGGCCCCGAAGCCCATGCGGCGGTTCCAGCCCTTATCCCCTTACTTGCGGCGAATAGTCTTAGCCTACGAGGCCAAGCGGCGGCTGCGCTCGGCAACATTGGGCCCAAAGCCCGAGCCGCTATACCGCAACTCATTGCAGGACTGCGGGTAGACGATTCTAAGCTAGACGCCGCTTACCCAACCGCTATTGGGAAAATGGGTCCGGAAGCTCGAGCCGCAACACAAGACTTATTCCGCCTCATCAACCTTGACGGTGTAAATATTCCGATGGCGGCCGCAGAAGCGCTCGGAAAGGTAGCCGATCCCACCACAGCGATCCCTAAACTTATTGAAGATTTCCCCAAAAAAGGTGCCCAACAGAAAGAAACTTATGCTCGCGCCCTTGGGGCATTTGGTATCCAAGCCAAACCTGCAGCCGAGGTACTAGTAGAAGAAGCGGCAAAGCGAAGAGGGGCCGCAACCGTTGTCGAGTTCTATGCCGCACTCGGAAAAATCGGCGCAGATTCTCCCGCTGCCGTTGCTACATTAATTGAGGCAATTCCCTGCGATATTGGAGACGTCAGAGAAGACGCTGTTCTTGCCCTAACCAAATTAGGACAGAAGGCGACGGATGGCTTTGCTGCCCAGCTAAAAGATCCAGAAATCTACATTCGTTTGCGCACACTCAACTCGCTACAAAAGATCGTTGAAACCGCTCCCAGTTTGATTCCCGCTTCGGTGGTTGAGCTGGAAGCTGATCCTTCCCATCTTGTAAGAACGGAATTAGCGAATTTGCTCGGCAGGCTTTCAATGAAACCCAATATCAGCGTGCCCCTGCTCACTCGTTTACTTTCGGATCGCTCTACCTACCAATCCGCCGCGAAAGCTTTGGGCCGTTTTGGAAAACGTGCGCTACCAGCCCTTTCGGCCCTCAGAGCCCACCTGAACGATCCAGACGAGAACTCCAGAGCCGTTGCGTTAGAAACCATAGGGAAAATTGGACCCGGTGCCGTTCCGGCATACGAAGACCTGAAAACTGTGGCGATGCGCAGCGATGGCTCGAATCCGTCTGTCGCACTTGAAGCCATGGCCGCTCTGGGAGAAGTGGGAAGAAGCGGGCTAATTGAAATTCTGAGCAGTGAAAACCCCGAGCTTGTTAAGAGGGCAATCAAAGCCCTGGGCGAAAAGGGGGAGTGGGCCTATCCGGCTGTAGAAAAACTGCGAGCTTTGAGGGTTTCGGCTGAAGGGAAACCGGAATTGGCGGGCGTCGAAAAGGCAGCGCATGAACTCCTTGAACTTCTCGATTACGGAGATTGATTTGCTATAATGAAGCATGGCCGAGGAAGATGAAAAGTCGATTTCCGATAAAACCGAAGTCGCAGAGAGTCAAACACTCAAAATCCGTTTAGAACAAGCCAAGTCGTCCTCACCTTGCTTGGTGGTAATATCCGGAAAACCACTAGGTAAATCGTTCTTTCTTACCAAGCCCTCGATGATTTTGGGCCGCGACCTTACTGCAGACATCAGCATCGGAGAAACTTCGATTTCTCGCCGCAACACTGAGTTCACGGTTACCCCCGAAGGCATTACGTGCAAAGACCTTGGAAGCACGAATGGAACTTTTATTAACGATCAAAAATGCGGTAGCCAGCTGCTAGTCGACGGCGACCTTATTCGATGCGGGAACACCATTCTAAAGTTTCTTAAAGAAGGAAAAATCGAAAACCTTCATTACGAGAAAATGTACGACCTCGCCACACGGGATGCTCTCACCCAAGCCCTAAACCGCAAGGCAATCATTGAACTCATTGGAGAGGAATTTAATCGATCGAGTAGCCGAAACTTGCCCCTGACGATTTTGCTTCTCGATATTGACCACTTTAAGTCTATCAATGACACCTATGGGCACCCAGCGGGCGACTACGTCTTGAAAGAAACTTGCGCCCTCATCATGAACCGAATGATTCGAAGCCAAGACGCCCTGGGACGTTACGGCGGTGAAGAGTTCGCACTGCTACTTCGGGAAACAAAGCTGCAAATTGCTGTTGATGTAGCAGAACGCATCCGAGTAGCAATTGAAAAGCAGGCTTACACTTTTGAAGAAAAACCTATCCCCGTAAAAATCAGCATCGGGGTAGCCACACTAGATTCCACGACTAAAAGCGCCGATGAGTTGATTGCGACAGCAGATCGCGCCTTATACGACGCAAAAAATCAGGGCCGCAACCGAGTTTGTGTTCGATGATTGCCTGGGGGAAGAAATGAAGCAGGGTCAAATGGGTTTGTTGGGGCTAATCGCTATTTTGCTCCTTGCCGATTGCGCCAACAATCGTCCCAGAGTCATCAATCCGAGCAGCGCGCCACGCCGTGTGAACCAGCAGAATCGAGACAACGACCAACAACTAAACGATCGTGAAATTGAACGCGCCGTCGAGAGAAAAGTGAATGAGCTACTTCTTGCGAACGGAGCAAATAATTTCAATGATCTTAATTTGCTTGGCTCTGGTTTAGACAGAAATGCCCTGGATAGCTCGCTTGGTGCGCAGAATAGGCCCGAAGATATTCGAGCCATTCAACAAGGCTTAGGATCGGTCGTAACCGACAGCAGTGGGCGCTTCATTACTGATAGGAACAATAATTCAAACTTTGCTTTTAATTCCGGGTTTGGAAGCTTTGCCCCGGCGCCGAATCAAAACATTAGCTCTGGCAATAGCGGCTTTAACCCGTCTCACGGAAACGGCGTAAGCAACAGCGGAAGCGTACTTCGCCGTCCTGCAGACCCGGCTGTTCGGTAATAGCCCGCCTCGACACACGCCCGCGACTTGAAGTTGGGCGGCAATTCAACCACCGCGCGCCGCCGCCCAAAGCTGTCAAGGACAGCACTGGCAGCGGCGAACAACCCCCTGAAAACGCGCCCCATCCCCGATAAGCCCAAAGGCTTCTAGGAGCGCCCCCTACCCTGATTGCAAACTCTTAAAAGGCCTCTCACAGCCTTTTGCCGGACAGCTACTACTCTACGCGGCCCCGACAGTACGGGACCAGAAGTCGACAGGCGCACTAAAGCAAGCCCAGTGCCAATGCACCAGAACTCGGTATGGTACGTAATTTCAGGTACTTAAATGCAGGTGTGACGGGGCCCAATTTCGGCCCTGTGTATAAAACCTAGACATCTGCCCATGAGACGCGCAGTTTGACACATCTAAGTAGCCGAAATTTAAAGACTTTGCTCAAGTGTCTAGAAAGCTGACACCTACTGTCTAGAGTCTAGACACTTTCCCCACTGACGTCGTTTGACGGGTTTGTCTTGGAACGATTATCGTAAGGAACTTTTTGAGAAACCCAACATGCCAACAGCTTCCGTTGAACCCGCTTCCATAGCCCGTGTAAATAGAATCCCCGAACTGCTGGCGAACCAAATTGCCGCCGGAGAGGTGGTGGAGCGTCCGGCCAGCGCGCTAAAGGAACTTGTTGAAAATAGCTTGGATGCAAAAAGTAAACGTATTGATGTTTTGCTCGTAGATGGCGGAATGAAAGAACTGACCGTCGTCGATGATGGCATGGGAATACACCCAGACGACTTGCTCTTGTGCTTGGAGCGCCATGCGACCAGTAAAATCCACGCCGCTCCAGACCTGGAGTCGATTTCAACTTACGGCTTTCGCGGCGAAGCGCTTGCAAGTATCGCCTCAGTAGCTGAAGTCGATGTAAAGAGCCGACCTCGCGGTTTTCCGAGTGCTACGGCATTTAGTACACACTACGGAGACGCTCTAGGAGAACCACGACCCGTCGGGGCCCCCGAAGGCACGAGCCTTTCGGTCAAGAATCTTTTCTCACGACTCCCAGCGAGGCAGAAATTTTTAAGATCCGCCGCAACGGAATTTTCCCATTGCGCAAAAGTAGTCAGAGAGCTTGCGGTTGGAAACCCTCAAGTGCATTTCACTTTGCACCACCAAGGGCGACAAGTCGCAAGTTACGCGTCCCCTACACGCGCCACCCGAATTGCAGAGGTGTTTTCATGGGACTGGAAACCCTTTCACATTGAATCCGAAACCGATGGGCTTGCCGTGGAAGCCTTTCTCTCGCCCGGAGATCACACCCAGGATCGTGGTGAGCTGTTGCTATATATCAATCAAAGACCCGTTCGCAATCGAGGGCTGCTATCGGCTATCCGTCAGGCCTATTCAAGTACGCTCGGGCCGCACCACGAACCAAGTGGAGTTGTGTACCTGGATATTCGTAAAGACTGGGTGGACGTAAATGTCCACCCGCAAAAAACGGAAGTGCGTTGCCTGAGACAAGACTCGCTTTATAGTTGGCTGCTTTCCACTATTCGCAAAGCAATTGCCCAACAACCCTCCATTCGTCCTATGACTTTCGCCCCAAGCCAAGCGTCGCTGGGCGAGTTTGAAAACCTTATTCAAACTCCCACCGCAACTTATTCGGCGGAACGCCCCGCGGACCGCCCGATCACCCCTATGCCTTCCAGTTTTTCTCCTCCACCCGCCACGCCCCAGTGGGTGCAGACCCAAGCCCCAAAGACTCGCCAATGGCGGTACCTGGGGCAAGCCCGTGCCGCGTACTTGATTTGTGAAGATGAAACCGGGGTCTTGTTGGTGGATCAACATGCGTTGCATGAGAAGTTTCGCTTTGAGGAACTAAAGAGAAAACAGACTGAAGGACAGATTCAAGCTCAGCGACTGTTGGTTCCACGCATCTTGCGAGTGCCGGCCGACCTTGCGCCGATTCTTGAAGAAAATGCGGCTCAACTCCACGCAATAGGGTTTGAAGTAGAACCCTTTGGGGACGGCGACTGGGCAATAAAAGCCATTCCTGAGCTGCTCACTGAGGCTCAAGCCGAAAAAGTGGTAATCGATACTTTGCTTGAAATTCGAAAACAAGGTTCCAATGCAAGTGAAATCGCGCAAAATGCCCTGACGCCGATCTTGGCCACATTGGCATGCCACTCAGTAGTAAGGGCCGGCCAACAACTGAGTACCTTTGAGGCACAAGCCCTCTTGGACAATATCGACGCGCTGGAACTAGGATGGACCTGTCCACACGGCCGCCCCGTAGTATTTCGAATGGGCTTTTCTGAAATTGAAAAACATTTTGAGCGGAAATAGGAGACAACGAGTGCTAGAGCGAAAAATCTGTCTCGCCATTTTGGGGCCGACGGCTTCGGGAAAAACGGAGTTTGCAATTCAAACGGCCAAGGCCATTGACGGAGAAATCGTATGTGTTGATTCAACTACCGTCTACAAGGGGTTTGACATTGGCACGAGTAAACCCACCCAGAAACAAAGAGAGCAAATCCGGCACCACCTCATTGATATTCTTGAGCCCGAACAAGCTTTTAACGCACGCGACTTCGTTGAGTCGGCAAAAACTTGCATCGAAGAAATTCATTCGCGGGGGAAGACGCCGATTCTTGTGGGCGGAAGTTACTTTTATTTGAGAGCGCTTCAGGTGGGAATGTATCCCACTGGCGGTTATGATGAAGGACTCCTAGAAACTTTGGCCGAGGAATTTTCCGAAGGCGAAGGTTTAAATGGCGAAAAACTCCACTCTGCCCTTTTGCAAATCGACCCAGTTTCCGCGGCCGCGCTTCACCCAAACGACACCTATCGCCTGCTGCGCGCCATGGCGCTCGTTCGTTCGGGAAAACAGCCTAGCTCTCTGAAACCTGTTGAAGTTCTTGGTCCTGAGTGGCTTTGGGTAAAGTATGCCATGACCCTTTCAAGAAACCTGCTGGCCGATAATATTTTGGCCAGAACGCAGCGAATGGTCGACGAGGGTCTCGTGGATGAAGTTCGCAAATTAAGCATTCAATTTCCAAAAGCTAAGGCTCTGGGAAGTATTGGCTACGCTGAAACGCTCCGTTTCTTGCGCAATGAAATTACGAAAGAAACCTTGATTCAATCCATCTCAGAAAACACACGTCAGTTGTTGAAGCGCCAGGTAACTTGGCTCCGTGGAGATCCGGAAGTGCGCTTTATTGATTCGGGGGATTTACCTCGACTGGAACTCGAAATATCAAACCTACGCGCAGTTTTGCGCGGTGAAGGCTAGGCAAACAAATGCAATCTATGACAGGTTTCGCAAGAGAAGAAAAAATCATCGATGGGCATCAGCTCACGATTGAAACAAAGAGCGTCAACCATCGCTACTTAGATTTGCGCTTTAGACTCCCCAGCGGCCTACAAATGCATGAAAATGCCCTGGCTGAGTTGGTGAGAAAGAAGATTTCACGCGGATCGATAGACATCTCTATCCGTCAGCGCATAGCCAGCGAAGCTATGACGTTTGAGGGGAACACGCGGTTTATTGTTGATGAGGCAGCTGCTAAAAGCTTCGCAAATGCGCTGGCGTTATTAACTCAAAAATTTCAAGTTCCTGCCGCTCCCACCGCGGAACTCCTGCTATCGACCGGAAAAATAGTAGTTCCAGTAGAGCAATCCCAGGAAAACAAACTTGGCTTTGGCGCGATTAGAGAGTTGTTCGAGCAAGTATTGGACACTTTGGTTCAAGAAAGAAATCGCGAGGGAAGCGAAACCCGTAAATCCCTCAAGGCAACACTTTCCCAGCTGCTTTCGATTGGACAAGAAGTCAAAACACTGGCCGCCGACCACCCTCAAAGAATTCGTGAGCGCTTGCAAAAGAGAATTGCCCAGTGGGCCCTTGAAAGCCACCTAGACACTGCGCGTCTAGAAGTAGAGGTGGCCTACTTCGCAGATCGAGCGGATATCAGTGAAGAGATTCAGAGGTTTGAAGCTCATTTAGCGGAATTTTCTAAGCTATTAGACCTCCCGCAGCCTCAGGGCAGAAAGTTGGACTTCCTTACTCAGGAACTTCACCGCGAAACGAATACGATTGCGTCTAAGGCCGATGACTTAAAAATTTCACGCATTGCGGTAGAAGCTAAAACTGCGATCGAGAAGCTAAGGGAACAGGTCCAAAATGTCGAATAAAGATAAAGGATTTGGGGCATTTGAAGAGCCAAAGGGAATGAATGTGGGTTACGGAAACTTTGTTTCCCCCAAGCGAGTAATTGCCATTTTGGAATCTGGATCACTTCCAATGAAAAGACTCCGAGAAAAATCTGGGCAATCGAATCTCTTGTTGGATGCAACAGCAGGACGCAAGACCCGTTCGTTGATCGTACTAGACTCCAATCATGTGGTGCTATCTGCCCTATCCCCCCAAACTCTTCAGGAGAGATTTTTGACCAATGCTCGAATTAGCCCAGGAGCGATAGAGATGGAAGGAGGAGAGCTTGTCTCTGGATAAAACTGCAGCTCTTCAACCTCGCCTCATTATTGTTTCAGCGCCCAGTGGCGCGGGAAAGACAACCCTGTGCGAGCGGCTTATCAAGGATTTCCCAAGGATCGCCCTGTCCATTTCGACTACCACTCGATCTATTCGGCCCTATGAAAAACCAGGTGTGCATTACCACTTCGTAACACCCGAACAATTCGCGCGAAAAATCGAAGCAGGCGAATTTGCTGAGTGGGCGGAAGTGCATGGCCGGCGTTACGGCACAGACCGGCAAGTAGTGGAATCTCTGCTTCAGTCTGGCAAGCACGTGCTCTTTGACATTGATGTTCAAGGAGCGATGAGCCTGAAAAAACAGTATGGCAACCGTACTATCCTAGTATTTATTGAACCCCCGTCTCTACAGGTACTCGAAGAACGCTTAAGGAACCGCAAAGGGGATTCTTCACAGTCTATTGAAACTCGCCTGGCGAACGCCTACAGTGAGCTCGAATGGAGTCGCAAGTTCGATTACCAGATCGTCAACGACGATCTCGAAAAAGCCTATCGGCAGTTGCGAGAGATAGTAGAAAGAGAGTGTCTGTGAAGCCACCCAAGGTGCCACGGACCAGCGCAACCGAGCCAGGCATCGAGGGACTTCTCGCACGTGTGCGCGGCGACAACCCCAAAGCCGACCTCAGCATTATTCAAAAGGCCTACGATTTTTCCCGATCCCTGCACGAGGGGCAAAAACGTTCTAGCGGCGAGCCTTATATTCTTCATCCACTTGAAGTAGCGACCATTCTAGCCGAATACCGATTAGATGTTGTTACGATTGCCACCGGGCTCCTCCATGACACTGTAGAAGACACGGCCACCAGCTTAGAGGAAATTCAAAAACGCTTCGGCCCTGAAATCTGCGGCCTTGTTGATGGCCTTACAAAAATCAGCAAAATCACTTTCCATACGAGCGAGGAAAAGCAGGCTGAGAACTTCCGCAAGATGATTCTCGCCATGGCCAAAGACATTCGAGTCATCTTGGTAAAGCTTGCAGACCGTCTTCACAATATGCGAACGCTGCAGCACTTGCCGCCTCACAAGCAGGTCTTAATCGCCTCTGAGACTCTAGACATTTATAGCCCGATTGCGAATCGACTCGGACTTTCAGAATTGAAACGGGAGCTGGAAGATCTAGGCCTACGATTTACCAAACCTGAAGTGTATTACCGCTTGGTTACCAACGTCGCCAAGAAAATCAAAGCGCGAGAAACCTACACTACGAAAGTACAGAAACTCATTCAATCTGCCCTTAAAGAAGCCGGTCAAAAAAAGGCCACCGTCACAGGGCGCCCAAAACACTTCTTCAGCATTCACAAGAAAATGGAAGAAGGCAACCTGACCTACGATCAGGTTTACGACATTACTGGATTTCGAATCATCGTTGATTCGGTCGAACACTGCTACGGCGCGCTTGGAGTTGTGCACTCTCTTTGGACGCCTATCCCTGGACGGTTCAAAGACTACATCGCCATGCCAAAGGAGAACTTCTACCAGAGTCTCCATACAACAGTAGTGGGACCGGAGGGTGAGAGAATTGAGATTCAAATTCGAACGCCCGAAATGGACGAGACGGCCGAACGAGGGATCGCCGCCCATTGGGCGTATAAAGAAGCCGGCTTAACCGAAAAAGACCGTAAATCTTTTGATTGGCTGAACCGTCTTATGGAGTGGAATCGAGACCTCTCAGACCCTTCCGAATTCCTAGAGTCGGTCAAACTCGATCTCTTTGCCGAGGACGTTTACATTTTCACGCCACAGGGAAAGCTGCTTTCCTTCCCGCTCGGCGCCACACCTCTGGATTTCGCCTATTCCATTCATACAGATTTGGGCCATCGGTGCATGGGGGCAAAGGTCGACAATCGGCTAGTCCCTTTGAAATACAAACTTCGCAGCGGAGATACTGTTGAAATCCTCACCTCCCCTACTCAACGGCCCAACAAAGACTGGCTAAAAATAGTCACCACCTCTCGAGCAAAGAACAAGATTCGCCAATTCATTAAGGTGGAGGAATTTGAAAAGTCCAAGGCCCTCGGCGAGACCATGTTGGACCGCGAGCTAAAGAAGTACAAGCTCACCACGAAGAGCATTGTCAAAGATGGCTCGCTTCAAAAAGTAGCCAATACATTTGGCCTTCGTGGCACCGACGATGTTCTAAGTGCTGTCGGTTATGGGAAACTCTCCGTTGGCAAAGTTGTCACAAAAATAGCGCCGAAAGAACAAGTTGAAACCAAACCCAGCGACTCTGCCCTTCAGCAAATTTTCAATACCGCGAATAAGTCCACCAAACCCCAAACTGCGATCAAGGTAAAAGGGGTTGAAGATCTATTGGTTCGTTTTGCACGTTGCTGCAACCCTGTCCCTGGAGACTCGGTCGTTGGATTCATCACACGAGGACGCGGCATTAGCGTTCACGCGCGCAAATGCCCCAAGATTTTCGATTCGGATCCGCACCGTTTGGTAGAAATTGAATGGGATCACTCAAAGCAAGGAAGCCGAGAAGTTAAAGTTCGAGTTGTATGCGAAGACCGGCCTGGTCTTTTGGCCGACATGAGCAAGGTGATTCGAGACCAGAATGCAAACATCAGCCACGCTCAAATTGGAACCACGAAAGACAAAAAAGCTGTCTGCTTGTTCAGCGTTTCAATTGGGGACCTCGGCCACTTAAGAAAAATTATCTCGACACTTGAAGGCGTGACTGGGGTAATTTCGGTAACCCGCGTTCAAAGAACGCATTAGCGGCTACCTACGAAACTCGCAGCTCTTTTGGAAGGCCGAACACCACCTTCTCCTCTCGAATATGACGATCTTCTACCACCGCGCCATAGCGAGTTTTTAAATACTGCAGGCAGGACTGTACTATTTCCTCGGGAGCACTCGCTCCAGCAGTAACTAAAACTGTTGATTTGCCCTGCATCCAAGCATCTTGAATCTCATCCGCTCTATCAATCAAGTAAGCAGGACGCCCAGAGAACTTTGCGAGCTCCGCTAGCCGCTGACTATTTGAGCTGTTTTGACTTCCGAGCACCAAAACCACTTCTGCCTCTTTAGCCAATATTCTTACCGCTTCTTGGCGATTCTGAGTGGCATAGCAGATATCTTCTTTCTTCGGGCCAACGATATGCGGAAACCTGTCTCTGAGGGCCTTAAGAATAAGGGCCGCATCATCTACACTCAGGGTAGTTTGGGTAAGATACGCAAGCTTAGTTTCTGCAGAAAACTCGAGCTTGGTGACATCGTCGACCGTTTCAACCAAGTGAATTGATTCCGGAGCCTCGCCCATGGTTCCCAATACTTCATCGTGTCCAGCGTGGCCGACCAGTACGATAGTGTATCCCTGCTCCGCAAATCGAATGGCTTCTAGGTGGACTTTTGTCACCAGCGGGCAAGTCGCATCTATCGCCCGAAGGCCTCGCTTTTCGGCACGCGCGCGAACATCGGGGGACACTCCATGGGCACTAAACAAAAGGGTAGCTCCGAAGGGAACCTCCTCGACGGAACCAACAAATATGGTTCCTTTGGCGCGAAAAGTTTCCACCACATGTCGATTGTGGACTATTTCGTGAAAAACATAGAGAGGCGTACCGAACAGGGACAAAGCCCGTTCCAGGCTATCTACGGCCATATTCACGCCGGCACAAAACCCACGAGGGTTTGCTAAGATTACTTTCAAGAAGCCCTCCAGTGGCACACGCCGCGGAGGATAGATTAGCGGACTTTAGAGCGCAAGTCTGTAGGCGGAAGAACGGCGACTTCCGACCCGGCTTTTGGCCAGGCGGCTTTAGCAAGGAAGGCTCGCTGCGCCTGCACACTGCCTGGGAGGGACAAGAGCCCTGCCGAAACAAGCTGCTTACCAGCGTTGAGTTTCATGGCTTTGGTGCCTTCTAGAACCCACTCTTTTACCCGATGGTAATCCATTGAGGGCGTACCCGCTTGGCTAGCCAACAGGGCTGCCGCTCCAGTAACGAATGCGGTTGCCTGGCTCGTCCCAGACATCGTTCCAAACTTTCCGCCAGGCAAAGTGCTTAGAATCATCAAACCGGGTGCTGCGACGTGGACCGATTTACCGAAGTTGCTTGAGGGAAGGAGACGTTCAAACTTATTTATGGATGCCACTCCAATAATATTGTCTACTGGATAACTCGCAGGAAAATAGGGGCGGCGATCATTGTTTCGACCATCGTTTCCAGCAGCAGCGACAAATAAAACGCCTTTTTGCTGAGCTTTTGTAACCGCCGCGCGTTCACTTGACGCTGGGTCAGCTCCGCCACCGCTGTAGTTAATAATCTGTGCCCCGTTTGCAATAGCGTATTCGATTGCACGCACGGTGTTGGCGAGGTTGTTGTACCCCGAGCCGCCGTTGTCGTAGTACTTCAAACCCATCAAAGCGACCGCTGGACAAGCGCCAGCGCCTTTGCCAAATCCATTACCTGCCGTGGCATTGATAATTCCCGAGATGTGGGTTCCGTGTCCGTGGGTATCAAAAGGCAGAGGCACATCGTGCACGAAGTCCCAACCCACTACGTCGTCCACATACCCATTGTGGTCGTCATCGATTCCATTGCAGCTCTTGTCGCGGCAATTCCAAGCGTAACCTTTATCTGAAAGTTCTTTTGAAGGTACCCAAGGCCCGGTCTCGCCTTTATTGAGCCAAACACTGTCGCGAAGTTCTGGGTGGGTGTAGTCGATTCCCGTATCAACCACCGCTACCACGATGGGCTTTGGGCAGACTTGAGCTTTAGGATTGATTGTAGCCGCAATTGTCGATAGGGCGTCGGAAAACCCAATGCTTGCAAGTCCCCACTCCTCACTCATCGAGGAAGTCGGTTTGAGCAAAGCAGAAGTAGTAACCGGAGCCGCGCCATGAATTCGAGCAAGGAGATCCTTAGGATACTCCGGGTATTGAAGGTCATTGAGTTGTTTTGCCAGTACGGGAATGGGAAAAGCGGCTGCTTTTTCTTTGGATTGGTCGGCCAACACGACGCTACCGAATGCGAGGGCGCCCATAAACACCCAGAATACGGGGCGAACTGCCACTTCTAACTGCTTTATCAACTTCCGGCCCATGCGCTCTATTCCCACACTCACTCGGCTGTGCCAGCCCAACACAGGAAGACACGGGTGCTATAAGAGCAAGGGAGATGCCAAGTTTGAGTAGAGCGAAAGCGCTCAAAATACGTGGCGCCGCCGTGAGCCGCGTCCAAGAAAAGCTCAATAAACAGGGCGTAGACGACAAACTTTGCGCGACACTGGGCCGTATTCCGTCCACAGGCAGAACACTGTTCCACAAGTAATGAGATAAATAGGGGCTTCTATTTGGAGTATTCTAAACGGAAGAAACCTGTATTGGAGAGCAATGCCAAGCCGAACAAGGCGCCTGTCAAAAGGATGAACAGGGACTTGCAAGTCATCTAGTGAAAATGTCGGGATCCAACTAAAAATGTTTTGCAAGTCATCTGGGGCCACCGCCCGCCGGCACCGGAGACTAGCTACCGAATGGGCGTCGAGCGGGCAATTCTCAAGTCGAAGCCATCGGGCATCTTCCGCGAGCCGAGCGGGAGGTAGACAAATAGAAATTCACCCCCCCAGGCGGACCATTCGGTAGCTAGTCGCAGGGGCCGGCGGGCGGTGGCCCCAGATGACTTGCAACTCCTTTAATTATGGAGACTGATCATTGCTCCCGCAGGAAGAGATGGTGGGACTATTCCCGGCTCCATTCTGCCGCCGGCTCGCAAAAGCTTGTAGTACACGTAGTTTCGTAGAACGAGTTTTACGTAGTTGCGTGTTTCCGCCACAGGAATGAGTTCAACAAAAATGTCCATTGGAAGATCAGGGCCCCTCTTCCACCACTGAACTACTCGGCGGGCGCCCGCGTTGTACGATGCGGCCATAAGTGCAACGTGTGGCATGATCGTTTGAATTTGTTGGAGATGATAAGCGGCAAACTTTAAGTTTTCTTTTCCAAAGAGCAATGAGCGATTGGAAAAATACAAATCGTACTTCCATTGTTTCGCAATCTGCCCGCCGAGAAAGGGCATTAGCTGCATAAGGCCCCTGGCATTGGCCATTGAAATAGCTCCCGGATTAAAGGCACTTTCTTGGCGCATAAGCGCATAAAGAAAATCACCGTCGACTTTCCAAACCTTAGAAAGCGCCTCAATGACGCTTAGGTGCGGCGCTGGAAACATTTCCTTTAGAAAATCGAAATTCACGGTCCCGGGATTAGCCAGGGCAAATTCGGTAACAACGGAATAAATTCGCATCGACTCCAGTTGCAAACCAGCCGCCTGAAATAGGTAGGCAACATAGAGCAAAGCCGGAACATGCTCTTTACTCAGCCCATTTTTTATTTTCTGAGCAGCAGCAAGAAGAAATACGCCGGCATCGTTTCGTAAGTTTGCCTGAAGACTAAGCTCGGCTTCCTGAATTAAGCTCTCTACTCCGTAAGGCACCTCGATGGTCGCAGTACGGTAGGAGTTAACGTCCCAATTGGAAACCGACCATGATTCTCCTAGTCGTGCCAACGCGAGGTAGGAGTAATACCCCGGGACATTCATATCCCGAATCCGTCGATACTCTGCCGAGGCACTCTGTCCTTGCGCTTCTTTTAGTCTTGCCGCCCAGTACGCACGGCGGACCATATTCGATGGCGTTGTATCCGGATCGCACTGCGCATTGAATACTTCCTCTGCGTGCTTTGCCTCTCCTACCCCGAGGTGTTTCATGGCCACCAGAAAACCTGCCTCAGAGGTTTCCGTAGCGCAGGGGGCAAGCGTCTGCATTTGCGCGTAAGCCGCCAGAGCGACCTCACTATTCTGCAAATCCAAGGCTATGCGAAATTGCAGGTTCGATACTTTAAATTTTTCTTTACTGGAGAGAGAACCAAACCGTGCGTCTTTCGCCAGGGCGAGTGCAGCCTCGAGAGCTGTCTCGTTCTCGTCCCGATTCCACAAACGATAAGCTTGTTGATATTGTTTTTTAAATTCTTCATCGGAAAAAGAAGTGGCGGCCTCGGTCTTGTTTACCTCTCCCCTCTCACTGAAAGCTCGCTTTAAGCCTTCTACTTTGTCGGCGAGTTCTTGAGTGGAGCCGGAGAGTTCCGCGATAGCAGACTGAATCGTCACCCCTCGCGCGGTCTCCTTGTTAACTTGACGCAATTCAAGTTCTAGAAGGTCTTGGAGCCGTCGCCGCTCTCGCGGCGTGAGATCCGATCTTGTTTCTAAAAGGGCTCTCTCGTAAACGTAAGAAGCGTTGAAATATCCCGGTGGATCGGTGCGAAAAAAGGGCGCAAACTCCCTCGTTTCATGTTGCGTGGCGCACTGGCATAATAAGAGGACACTAATCAACCACCCAAACCAACCCATGAAAACAAGTCTAGCTTGCTCGCCTTCCCAACAAAAGCCCGTTCCGCGGTTTCTATACAGAACTGCGCTGGGGATTCTCTGGATGTGCCTTGCCCCCCTGGCTACCTCCTGCTCTAAGCCTCCTCCGGACCCTAACATTGCCATTTACCAAAAACAGTTGGAACAAGGCTCAAAGCGCCTAACCGAAATTGACGCCGAGATTAAAACCTCCCACGGCGACTCCAACCTCGCGGCCGCTTTGAACGAGGACAAACGCCTGCTTCAGTCGAGACTGGAACGCATCAAAGAACATTTAATATTGCTTGGCGCCTTAGCTCCCGCGACAGCAGAAGGCGGTGGTGGAGGCGGCGGGGGCGCTCATCATTGACCACTCTTAAGTCAGTCGCCGATTGAATTGAGCCTATGAGTGCAGTATGAGAGTCGGCATGACCAAACACTGTTTTTTTGCTTCCCTGCTCGGATGTTTCAACTTTTTCTCCCCCCTAAATGCACTGGCCGACGAAAATCTCCGGCCTATTGGGCACGGCGCGTTAGCATGCGAGAAATTTGTCGCTGCTCACAAACACCACCGCTCACAAGCCGCTCACTTCTACCAATGGGCCTATGGCTATATTTCAGGAGTTGGAACAGCGACGCATTTGAACCACCTACTTAGTAAAGACACAGTAGGACCTCACTATGACCTTAGGGGTGAGCTTATGGACTTTTGCCAAGCCAACCTCGAAACGTCGTTTCACCAGGCAGTGGCTCAGGTAAGCGAAAAGATCGATGCGAAGTTAGCAGAGGAAGATAAAATCAAAAAATGAGAGCAGCTCATTTCCTCCCGTTCCTCCTATTTTTGAACTCCGCCTTCGGAGAGAGTGGAAGCGGCTCCCTTCTGTTACCAGGAGAAACTTACCAGCCGGCATCTCCACAGCAAATTAGCAGGCTAAATACTTGCTACGTCCGCCTCGCTTTAAGCGCGAAAAACGAGGCAAAGGAATGCGAAAAAATTGCGCGTGAATCCGTATGCAAAATGAACGGAACATGCAAATGGAAACGCTCAAGCTGTCTTGGGATTGGATTTCTGCAGTGTAGAGAAACTTTGAATTCTCTTTGCAGCAAGATAGTCGATGTCGATTCAAAATTTCCGGATTCGACGGTCTCACTCAGACGCTATGAGTGTGATCCGGGAGCTACGGGAAGGATCATTCGGCTCTTTAAGGATTGATCGTACTCCGTCGGCCTAATGTACCTAAAGCCTACCGTGCCTTGCTGTGGGTCGCAGCTTGACTGCGCAAGTCGTCCAAAATGAAAGACTTCGGAGCCGCACCGTGTTTGGTCGGTCTGGGTTCCCCCAAGTAACACTCGATTGGTTCGTCAATTTTAAAGGCCACATGAATCCACTTTGAACAATTCGCCGTAGTAAGCGATAGAATTTGCTTTTGAAATTCATCCCAGCACACACTTGAGGTGAGGTAGTTACAGCTCTTTAGTCCAACTCTGCATCCGTTCATAAACGCACAAGCCAAGCCGACAACCTCGCCGCAGTTTTCCGTTGTAACTGCCCTCTCATCCTTTTTGCCATGCTCAGCATAGAGGGACAGGCTCAAAATAAGGCACAACACCGCGGTTTTTGTGTGTTTCATAATTTTTTCTGGAATCTTAGGCTCAGTATTAGGGGCGAAATGAATGGCGGAGGGAGAGAGACTCGAACTCTCAAGCGGTTGCCCGCGCCGCATTTCGAATGCGGTGCCTTACCAATTAGACTATCCCTCCCTGACAGGATCAAGAAGACCGCGAGTTTCGCTAAACTTGCTAGGTTTGTAAAGGTCCTCCTTGAAAACGTTTTCCAAATGGACAGACGGTATCTCTGCCAATAAGCTCCGACCCAATATGAAGTTTTGGCTAATGAAGACCGAGCCAGAGGTTTTCTCCTTTGAAGATTTACTCCGGGCAAAAAACCGGACTACCCACTGGGAAGGGGTAAGGAACTACCAAGCCAGGAACTTGATGCGCGACGAATTCAAACAAGGCGATCAAGTACTGATTTACCATAGCCGCCTTGAAGACCCAGTAATCCCGGGAATCGCAGAAGTAGCGCGTGAGGCTTACCCAGACCCGTCGGCCCTAGACCCAAAAAGCGACTACTACGATGAAAGAGCCAAAGGACTGTCTCCTTGGGTGATGGTGGATGTTCGAGCAACACAACGCTTTACCTCACCGGTTACTCGTTCGGCCCTGAAAGCAGAGAAACGTTTGAGCAATATGATGGTACTCAAAAAAGGGGCTCGCCTTTCGGTGCAGCCGGTCACCAAGGAGGAGTTCGAAATTATTCGAACGCTCGGGGCACCGCAGGCCTTGGTTTCTTTCCTCTAAGGGTTGGCGCTTCGAGGACGCCTGGCCCTGTCTTGCCTGGAGCGGGGTCTGG
>CAZTRP010000007.1:0-167020 GCA_964616705.1 uncultured Pseudobdellovibrionaceae bacterium | reverse complement strand
ATCCGTAACCAGTTCCATAACCAGCGCCGTATCCGTAACCAGTTCCATAACCAGCGCCGTATCCGTAACCAGTTCCATAACCAGCTCCGTATCCGTAGCCGGCCGCGTAGGTCGAAGCGACGGACTCAACCACCGGCCGAGACGAGCTAGCCACCACAGAGCTCACAGCACCGTGAGACTGCGTCGATACATCTTGCCGATGTCGAAAACTGCTGACTTGCTCGGCTAGAGCGCCACTGCAAACCAAACTAACCGCTAAAACTGCCGACCAAGTAATTGCCTTCATGTTTTCCTACTCCTATAAAAACTCACAGCGAAAACTTTTTTTCGCCCGACGACTCCACAAAGCACTTCCTGTACCAACAGAATACGCAGTCCATTCGCGCAGCCCAATTCGGCCACGCCCCAGCCATTTTTGCTCGAAGCCAAAAAACGGCATACAAGCGTCAACTCCCTGGACAATGGTTTTAGTCTTTTGGTTATCCGTAAACGCAGCCATTCCAATGAAACCAAAAGCCTGATAATTGGAGAAAATGATTGTGAAGCTTTTTCTTTGCATGAGCTCGGCAATTAGCCTTGCAGCGGCCTTGCCTCAAAGCTCGTTTTCCTTTGGGCGATACCTTGGGCAGGCAATCGACACATCGGAAAAAAACTCAATCCGTCTTGTCGGCATGAACCAAACAACCGCAGTGGTGGATGGATTTTTATACAAAGGCCTGTTTTGGCGCGCTGAAATTCCCCTGGATAGTATCGAGAAGGTTATCGGCCAAGGTTACAATTTTTCTTCTCGTGGTTCGAACCCGTTTGCGAACCATTTACAAATGCGTTTTAGTTTAAAGCCTGGCAGCTTCGTAACTTTAGACCCCCAAGATCTTTCAGATACTCCCCCCACAAGAATTACCGATTTCGTGTTTTCTGTCGAAGCAGTGGGCCCCGTGGGAGTGAGCTGGAACTTCGCAGATGGACTCATGGGCAACTTAGCAAGCGCGCACCGTTTGATGGCGCTTGAGGACGTGGTGCAGGAAAAAATAGTAAGACGCGGCTACACCGTTCACCAAGTTGAAATTGGCCCTCTTGCGACCGCACAGAAAAGAAAGTTACTTGTCGCTGCCCTTCGAAAAAGTGATGAGGCCGGCCTACACGAAGCGTACTACCTCCTGGGAGGCTTTGGTCCAACACGCAACTGCACGTCCGTTTCCTTTCGCCTGCTCGATGAAGTCGTTCCTCCGTCAACTCTGGGAAGACATCTTTGGCGCTTTCCGATGGATGCCAAACTCTATTTGAAAGTTCGCGGAATGCTCGGACGGGAACTCCCTACTTTGAATGCAGAAGCGGGTGCACTTTTTGGTTCAACGTGTACAGGGTTATTGGGTGGCAATGGATAGAGTTGGTGCTCGGAGAGAGATTCGAACTCTCACAGTTTTACCCACACGGTCCTGAGCCGTGCGCGTCTACCAATTCCGCCATCCGAGCAGATTTAGAATTGCAGACTTTTTTACTTAACTGTTCGGGGCGCAGATGTCTATCATGGCCTTTACAAAATGCCATTGAACCGAAATTTTAAAGGCTACTTTTTTACGTTTGAAGGTGGAGAGGGCTCTGGCAAGTCGACTCAAGCCAAGCGACTCTTCGCTTGGCTCGTCCAGCAGAACATCCCGGCTCTGCTTACCCGAGAGCCCGGCGGAACTCCTGTTGGGCAGAAAATGCGCGAGCTACTTCTGGATCCCAAGCACGGGCCCCTCTCTAAGCGAGCTGAGCTTTTGCTCTATCAAGCAGATCGAGCCCATCACGTTGAAACTCACATTCTCCCTGCTCTGCAGGCGGGTAAAGTCGTGATTTGTGATCGTTTCACTGACTCATCGGTGGTCTATCAAGGAATTTGTCGCGGACTTGGCGTGGCACAAACTCAGACGCTAAACCGTTACTCTACCGGAGGCCTTCGGCCCGACTCGGTGATTCTGCTCGACCTTTCCGCCGAAGCAGGCATGGCTCGAGTCCAGAGCCGAGCGGGCGAAGGGGGTGTGCTGGATCGCATGGAGAATGAAAAGCTCGCTTTTCATAAAAAAGTCCGCTCAGGATTTTTGAAGCTCGCCCGGAGCCAACCTTCGAGGTATGTCATCCTCGACGCGCGAAAGAGCGAAGCTTCACTAGAAGCGGCCCTTATCGAACTAGCCAAGAAGAAACTGAAACGGAGAGGCCTTTGGAAGTCCTGAAAGCCGAACAGGTGGAAAAAAGACTCCTCGCCTATGTCGCAGGAGACCGAGTACACCCGGCCCTAATTTTAACTGGCGCAAGTAGCACAACGAAAAACCAAACTGTGCGGCGAATGGCTAAGGCCCTTTTGTGTCCTAAGCGTCAAAGCTTGCCACCTTTTTGTGGTGCTTGCTCCACTTGCCGCCGAATTGAGTCGGGAAGTCACCCCGATGTAATTTGGGTAGGGAACGACAACGAAGACACTATTAAAATCGATCAAGTGCGCGAGCTCTGCCACCAAATGGAACTGAGTCCAGTGGAAGGCAGCTGCAAAATCGCGGTAATTGAAGACTGCCAACGACTCAATACCTCAAGTGGGAACGCCTTTTTAAAGTCTTTAGAAGAACCTGGACCTGGGAGATATTTTTGGTTGCTCACACCACAAATCGGCTCTCTCTTGCCCACTATTGTTTCGCGCTGCTTAACATTTGCATTTCCCGAATCTCAGCCAGCCACTGAAAGCGCGGATGCGTGGAATGCGCTTCTAGAGAAAGTGGCCAATAGCGGCGACTTCAACGCCCTGGCTTCTGCCCTTAAAGAAAAAGATAAATGCCTTGAGCTCGTACACTACCTACAAGTGCAGTGGCGCCTGGCTGCTCTCCATCCCTACCTCGGAAGTAATCCAGCGGGAGTTTTTCAGTCTGCGTCTTTTTGGGATGCCTTGATTTTGTTCGATGAGGCCGTACAGCTAGAGGGTCGATTGAGATCCAATGCCAATCCCGGGCTGCTACTCGAAAGCCATTTGCGCGAAACCTTACTCTCTCGATCTCGATGAAAAATACCTACTACATTACAACACCAATCTACTACGTGACCGACAAGCCACACATCGGCCACCTTTACACCACCCTGGCTGCAGATATCGCGGCACGGTACCAACGAATGCTCGGAAAGGAAGTCCGATTCCTCACCGGCACCGATGAGCACGGGCAGAAGATAGAAAAAAAGGCATCGGAACTTGGCGAAACACCCCAAGCGCTTGCCGATCGTGTAGTGGAGCGATACCGAGACGCTTGGGCGCGTTATGGAGTTCAGTACGACGATTTCATACGTACCACCGAGCCCCGTCACCGCGACGTAGTTCAAAAGTACCTGAAACAGCTTATGGACTCAGGCGATATGTACCTGGGCACCTACGAAGGCTGGTACTGCGTGCCCGATGAAGCTTACTGGGCCGAGTCACAACTCGTCGATGGCAAGTGTCCCGACTGCGGACGGGTGGTGGAAAAACTCCAAGAAGAGAGCTATTTCTTTCGTCTCTCTGCCTATGTTTCACGCTTGGTAGATCATATTCAAAAAAACCCCGACTTCATTCAGCCTGAATCGAGAAAGAATGAAGTTCTGGGCTTTTTAAAACAGGAAGTCCGCGACATCAGCGCTAGTAGAACCACCATTCGGTGGGGAATCCCTTTTCCTGCAGGGAAGGCAAGTAAATCTCATACCGTTTATGTTTGGTTTGACGCCCTCACAAATTACCTGTCCGCACTCGAGCCAGGCTCCAACAAGGGACTTTATGAAAAGTTTTGGGACCAAGCCATTCACCTGGTGGGAAAAGATATTCTGCGCTTCCACGCGGTTTATTGGCCCGCTTTCTTGATGGCTTTAGATCTACCTCTGCCCAAGAAAATTGTAGCGCACGGCTGGCTTACCGATTCGAATCGTAAAATCAGCAAATCTCTTGGCAATGCAATCGACCCCATGGTCCTAGCCGACGAAGTGGGCGTGGATGGAATGCGCTACTTTCTTTTTAGAGAGTTCAATTTCGGACAAGACGGCGAATACACGAAGCAGATCATGTACACGCGAATTAATGCCGATCTTGCTAACGACTATGGCAACTGCATCAGCCGTTTGACTAACATGATCCTGAAGTACTTTGGTGACTCCACACTCGAAGCTTCCTCTGCACTAAAAGAAAATTCCGTAGTCCGAGAAACAGCTCTAGCGCAGATTCCCGAGTACCACAAAGCAATGGAGGGGTTGCACTTTGAAAAAGCACTAGCAGCCGCGTGGAAGATCACGGGCGAAACAAACCGATACCTTGAAAATAGCGCACCGTGGACACTCGCAAAATCTGCCCAGCCAGAAGATAAAGAAAAACTAAAGCAAGTTCTTTTGCATTCGCATGAAGCGCTCCGCATAGCCACTTTGCTTGCTTATCCCTTTATTCCCACCTCCGCGCAGAAAGCACTCGAGTTTTTGGGGGCTTCCGAAAGCTTAGGCGGCAAACTTCCTTTTAAGGCAGCAGAATGGGCTCAGGGGCCAACCAGTATCAAGGTCAACAAAGCTAGTCCGCTTTTCCCGCGCCTAGAATGGAAAGAGCCGCAGGAATGAAGTTTGTCGATACGCACGCACACCTGCCGATGCTGACACATTCCACCGCAGAACAAATCGTGGATAGGGCTGCCGCCGCGGGCGTCGATACTTTAGTTTCGGTCGCAACCGAAAGAGGAAACTGGGATTCTAGCCAAGAAGTAGCTCAGAGATTTCCTTCGGTTTACTACACTCTGGGGATTCACCCGCATCAGTCCACCGAGTGGGCTGAGTGCGAGAAGGAAATTGAGTCCCGGTTCGCCAACGGAGTGCCCGCAAAGTGTGTGGGCATCGGTGAGACCGGCTTGGATTTTCATTACGACTTCGCAGACCGCAACACACAAATCACTTCCCTTGAAGCCCAGCTCAGTTTTGCCAAAAGGTTTGATCTTCCAGTGGTGATCCACTGTCGCGAAGCTTTTGATGAACTTTTTTCAATCGTGAAGCGAGTGGGGCTGAGTAGTCGCGGAAGCGTAATGCACTGCTTTACTGGAACCGCGCCCGATGCCAAGGCCGCCCTTGATTTGGGAATGAAAATTTCCTTTTCCGGAATTCTTACATTTCGTAACGCAGACTCCCTGCGGATGGCCGCCAAGACGATACCCCTAACAGAAATAGTCTTGGAAACCGACTGCCCTTACTTAGCTCCCCTACCCCACCGCGGCAAACCCAATGAACCAGCCTACCTGCCCCATACGGCGGCCTTTTTGGCACAGACGCTGGGGCTAAGCTTGGAAGCCGTCGCCGAGGCCACTACCCGCAACGCTAAGGCATTGTTTTTATTGCCCCATTAGTACTTTTTCCTTCCCCAAAGCGTAAGTTCTACTCACCGCCAAATCGCGACCAAACTTTGGTCGGTTTTGATGGCAGAATACGGGATTTTATCAATAATTTTGAATATTTAACTATGCTCCTTTGCTCTCGACCTTGCCTTCCGACCAGCCCCCCGGTGGCTAACCCCCCTCAACTACAGCCTTTCCCCTATGTACCTTGCCGGATCGCCTACTTTGGTGACGGAAAACGGCATGCGGACTTAGATCTTTTCATTTTAAATTCAAATACTTAAGTGCTGGGATCCGGTGTTGCAATCTTAAGGGTCAATCGGTTGAATGAGCCTCCCATGGTGGGGGGAGTGAATATTATGATGAATCTAGTTAAATGGTGCCTAGTCGCAACGATGTCTTGCTCGACAGCTTTTTGCCTGTCGCCCAAGGAAGACGCCATGCAGGACGTCCTAAACATCGCTCACGGTATTAGTGCGGTTCAACCCAACCTCACCGACGCTCAATACCTTTCCTATGCTATTGCCATTCGACGGGCTACTCGCACGTATGGAATTCACCCTTCTGTGCTCATTTCTATTACCCAGCAAGAGAGTGGATTTCGGACGAATCTACCCGAAGGGCCCGCTGGAGAAATCGGAATTTGCCAAATCATCAAGAGCTGGCTCAAGAATCCTAACCTGATTCGCGAATTTGGACATTTAAGCGTTGCCGACTTAAACAAACCGGCGACCAGCTTCAAGATCGCAGCCTGGATTTTATCTCAGCTCAAAGACGCATCTTTAAATGGGCCACTTCCATTTTGGTCTTTTTACAACTCGAAGGAATTCAAGAACCGTTTGAAATACTTCGTTCGAGTAAGCAAGAACTTAAGCGTACTGCGAAAACAAGCTCCGGGCGTATATAGCGCTACCGTCATGGTTGCAGCCTCAAAACAAGCGCGTGTAATCCCGCTGCTTAAAACCGCGAGCCTCAATTAAATCAAAAATGGATTTGAACGACGCTCGACTCCGACTGTTGTAGAGCGGCCATGTCCCGGAAAAACCTGCGTATCGCCGTCCAAAACCAACAACCGCTGCTTAATAGAAGTAATAAGCTGGCGTGCGTCTCCACCCCAAAGGTCAGCGCGGCCAATGCTTTGCTGAAACAGCGTATCTCCTGAGAAAACGCGCTCCTCCCCGCCCTGGAGATGAAAGCAGACGCTCCCAGGGCTATGACCTGGCGTGTGCAATACTTTCAAACGACGAGTCCCAAACACCAGCTCTTCTTCATCTTCGAAAAACTTTTCAATGGGTGGCGCATCACCAAACTCAAAGCCAAACATACGACCTTGCATGGGAAGAACACGATAAATTTCGTCATCGCCCTTGTGCAGGCAAGGCACTGCGCCCAAAGCCGCGTGCACCGCTTTGGTTGCACCGATATGATCGAAGTGCGCATGGGTATGCAGAAGGTATTTCACTTTCACGCCCGTTGACTCGACCATTTTCAAAATCTTCTGAGGCTCATCTCCCGGATCGATCAACACGGCTTCTAGAGTTTCAGGACACGCAAGTAAAACGCAATTGCACTGAAGCGGCCCCACCACCGCTGTCTTTTGTATCAAGTCCGTCATCCGTGTCCCCCCATCAGGAAAGGTTGGCCATCATCTACTTTTGGCACAAAGGTGTGATGACTAAAAAACTCGAGTGCCACAGCCTTTAGACTTTCAATCGAATCTGCTCCGAAAAGCTCTGAGCGAAAGCGCGAGCATCCGGGTATCCCTGTTGCATACCAAGCCAAAAACTTCTTTAGCGTCAAAAAAGCACGGTACTTACCACGGTGTTCAATAGCCAATTCAAAATGCCGCTCAATCAGTTTCACAAAATCATAGTCGGGCTGGCTTCCGAGAATTTCTTGAAAAATCCATGGATTCTTAAGAGCGCCCCTGCCAATCATCACAGCGTTGGCATAGCCCTGTTCAATACGGGCCACGGCCTGGGCGGCAGAGACCAAATCACCATTGCCAATAATGGGAATAGGACTCACTCGAGCGACCTCGCGAATCAGTTCCCAGTCCGCGCTGCCCGAGTAACCTTGCGCCCTAGTTCTGCCGTGAATAGCTACCCATGAAACACCACTTCGAGCCGCGGCATGCACGACGTCTAAAACATTAATTTGGGATTCATCCCAACCCGTTCGGACTTTGATAGTAAGAGGAATGCGCAGACTCGACTTCATCGAAGTAAGCAGTTCTTCCATTCGCTCTGGCTCACGCAACCAAGCAGCACCCGCCCCATCGGAGACCACTTTTTTGACTGGGCACCCAAAGTTTACATCCACAAAATCAGCGCCCTCTTCCTGTACAATTCGGGCGGCCTCCTTCATGGACTGAACGCTAGACCCAAAAAGCTGAATACCCACGGGGCGCTCGGCCTCAGAAAACCGCATCATATCGCGTGTTTTCTCGCCCCCACGAATCAGACCTTCGGCAGAGAGCAGTTCGGAAACCACGACCTCAGCCCCCAACTCCCGGATAAGAGAGCGAAAGACAATGTCCGATATGCCCGCCATGGGAGCCATGACGTAGCGCACGGGTCCGAAGCGGTCTTTAAATAGTTCAATAGGGGGCAGCACGCCGAGGACAGTACTGGAAGTTTGGGTTTTACGGAAGAGAGTACTTTGACTTGAGGTAGCTGCGGTAAGCATCGGTCGCGGAAACGGGAATCGGAGTCGTGTTACTCAAAAGCTGAATAACCTCGGCAATGTAACCTTTGAAACCCCCGGCACTAGTGCCTTTCCCCAAGATGACGGTTATTGAGCCATTCAAAATTGCCGACCCAATGTGGGGTGAGGGGCTAAACTCGGCGGAACCGCCGAAAATATACTTCATGGCTGTCCCACTTTCATAAGAGGCTTCAGCTAACGTCCAACTATGAGAGTCAGGAATAACGCCGGCCGTTGAAGCATTGGTGGAGCCCGAAGAAGCGCGCATTAGGAATCCCCCGCTAGAAGAATTTCCCCAAGGAACCATTCCGAAAAACGTATTCGAAGTAGTGTAGCAATCAGAGCCCGCGGTCACACAAAAAACCGCTCCCACATTATCGGAGTCTGACCTAAGGACAACAAAAGTATGGGCGTAGTTACTTTGAATTAAATTCAAAGTTGAATAATGGGTAAAAAACGTATCTGGATGCTGAAAGCGAACAGCAGGTGTCTCCTGAGGACCCGCGCTAACATAAAAGTCCGGTGTTCCCCCGCCCTGGGCTAACGCGTATCCCGCATTTCCTAAATTCGTCCACGTGGCTCCATAGAGAGAGCGGTCACCCGTGCCATCTGCCAAAAACGTATCTGCCGAATACCAAAGTTTCGCATCCAATCCCAACGAAGTTCCGCTGACTCCTTCGATGGTCAATGTGCGCGTAGCACCGTTGTTGTCGGTGACAGTCAATTTGTTCGTGCCCACACTTGTATCAGTCGTGTAAATCGAGTGGGATACGTCATAACTTCCGGCTACGGTGGTATAGGTGTACGGAGGCGTTCCGCCCGACGCACTAATTTTGCGCATCTCACCCACCCTTGCCTTGATTGGACCAGTCACCGAAAAATGAAGAGCATTGGCCGCGGAGCTGGCAACACAGTCTTTTAGATTCAATTTGTTTCCAGAATCGTACGTATTGGGCACGTCGATCACTGCATCTTCATTGACCGTGGCGACCTTTCGACCAACTTCAAAAAGACCTCCATACGAAAGGGTACTAGTTGTCCCCTGACGCGAGGCCTTCAAAAACTCCCCAACGGTCATGCTCGGGCAGCTGCCACCGGAAGGATAATCCATTGCCACCACTTGGATAAGCAGCTCTGCGCCCGCAGGAACTTTAAGGTCAAAAGTTGTTACTGAATCTGGCACTACGAAGTTGGAAGAGATTCCGGGATACGAACAATAGCTCGATGGAAGACCAGGACGAATCCCGTCGACGTCCGGATCCAAAGAATCAATACCGGCACCCGTTATCAAAACACCAAAACAGCTAAACGAAGCCATCCCGGTCCGTGCCCCACTCGTGACCGCCTTATTCTGCGCTGACTTCAGAGAACTACCCAAAGTAAAACTCAAACGCGCCATTCTGGGCGAAGTAGGACCGCCACAAGTCGCCAGGAGCAAGCTTACGAATGCAACACAGAAGTTTGTTTTCGTCATGGCAACAGTATAGAGGCCGACGCCGAAAAGGGGATCCAGAATCTCACAACGCTACGCGGCCAGGGCGCTACAGGCTCTTGCGGGTATACTGGGAAATATCGAATTTCCAAACGGGCATACCACAAAAGCGTTCGCCTTCGGGACAATGAGGCTTAGTCCCCGAACGAAATCGCAAATAGCAAGGCGCGCGAAGGTGTTCCGCCAGTCGAGGGAACAACGACCGCACTTGGGTAATCTCATCGACCGAAGCTCGGAAAATTTCTTCCTGCGCATTGTAACAAGTCCGCAACTTCCATTTGTGGTGATGCGCCTGTAGGTCGCCACTGGAAACCATTCGAATCGGAAACGCGTTGGGCAGAAGATAAAAAGCCGCCTCTTTGCTCACGCCCGCATCCAAAAGCTGATTCACCGCAGAGAAACTGCGTTCCATAATCGAAGCGTACAGATCTTGCGCTTCGGCAGACTGGGTGACACCAAAAGGAGTAACGTAGTCCGGCTTGCCGCTGTAGTGCAGAGCCAGCAATGGACGGCTCGACATCACCATTCGGTGACGTTGATCTTGGGAGTCCGCCGTATGGCTGATCTTCTTGTGAAAGGTAAACTGGACGTGGTGTAAAAGCTGGCTGAGACGATCTAGAGTGGAAAGGTTGAGCGAATCCGACAAAACGGGATTTTCCTTTGGATCCAGCAATAGAGAAATCGCCCTATCGTCTGAAAGTTCGCTCACTCCGAGCCCCAAAGCTATTCGTACTGAAGAGGCCAGGTTCTTTTCGGCGTCGTGCGTCCAGGCAACAAGTTTAGAAACGTGGCCGTCCAAACCAGAATCAAACTCCCGCACAAAATCAGCTGAAGCATCAACACGATTAGAGCTTAGCTCAGAAAGAAGTCGGTACTCGAGAGTTTGCTCAAGCGGAACCGGATCTTGAAGCTCTTTTTCAAAAAGCGGATCGAGTTCTCGAACTCGATCTAGCATTTGACCCACCACCACTTTCTGTTCCATGGGGGTTTCAAAAGCATTCACAAGCTTGGCATAGCGGAGCAGGGTCAAGGCACTGATGGTATGGTAGAGGTACGCGCTCGTGCCTACCCCCAACACATACCTCGCCACTTCAAAAGCACGCTTATCAATAGCTCCGGTCCAGGCCTCGGGCTTAGCCTTACGAGCGCGAAAACGCTCAAAAAAATCTTTTGAAAGAGGCTCTCGAAGAAGTCCAATGAGTTGTTCGTAACACTCGGCCTGTGCCGCCACGGTCTGCAAGAACAGAGGCTGATGCTCTTCGGGCAAGGGCGGCATCACGAAGTTGCCCGGCTTAACCTTCACGTACCGCTGGCTTACTTGCTCAGAGTTGTAGAAAGGGTGGCTATGCAAGAAGCTCCAAATAAACTGTCGGGAAACACCAGAAATAGCAAAAGTGAAATGTGCATGTTGACGCGTTGTAAGATGTCCCGCTTCAAGGGTGGAGCTCGCAATTTTGTCGCGCAGAGCAATCGATTTCTCATCTTTTGAAACTTGCTCGGGATACACAACGCCCCTACCGGAGTAGCAAGTCCGAGCCGAAGCGACAGCGATTTCGTAGGCGGGAGAAATAGCGCCCACAAGCTTTACTTCAATGTTTTCAAAGGTGCGCAAGGATTCGGTCGGCATTTGCCCACCAGAATGCTTGGACTACCCCCGGTTGACAAGAAGGTTTCGCATTTAAAGAATGTAGCGACTTAAGTCTACGTTTTCTGAGAGATTACTCACGCGGCCGGCAACGTAATTTGCGTCTATTTCAACCTCTTGGCCGGCATGTTCAGAAGCGTTGTAACTGATTTCTTCCAGTACTTTTTCAAGCACCGTATGCAGACGCCTAGCACCAATGTTCTCAGTGCGTTCGTTCACGGAAGTTGCCATTTCGCACATCGTTCGAATGGCGCCTTCGGTGAAGTGCAGCTTCACACCTTCGGTCGCGAGTAGCGCGATGTATTGTTTTATGGCGCTCCCTGCCGGCTCGGTAAGAATGCGAATGAAGTCTTCGGTGGTAAGGCTTTGGAGTTCCACCCGAATCGGAAATCGGCCTTGAAACTCGGGAATAAGGTCGGAGGGCTTTGCCTGATGAAAAGCACCCGCACCAATAAATAAAACGTGGTCGGTCTTAACAACCCCGTACTTTGTCTGCACATTGCAGCCCTCGACGATGGGAAGCAAGTCACGCTGTACCCCTTCTCGAGAAACACCCGCTGCAGCGCGAAATCCCTCGCGAGATTCGGCAATCTTATCTAGTTCGTCTAGAAAAATAATTCCGCTTTGCTCGGCAAGTCGAAGGGCCTGAGGAATCACCCGGTCCATGTCCACCAGTCGCTGGGCTTCTTCTTTTTCGAGTGCCGTAAGAGCTTCTTTTACGGTGAGATGCCGTCGCTTGCTCTTTTTCGGAAGCATGTTTCCCAACATGTCTTTGAGATTCAAGTCGACATCTTCCATTCCTGGAAAAGCCATGACTTCCAATACAGCTTGAGGCGTGCGCTCTTTTCCTTCCAACACTACTTCCGTAGTATCTAGCTCGCCACTACGAAGACGCCGGCGGTAGTTCTCCCGTTCGCCACTCACTTTGGACATTTCGGTTGGCTGCGAAACCGCAGGAACCAATAGGTCGAGAACTCTTTCTTCGGCCAATTCTTTCGCACGAGGCGCAACGGTGTCGCGTTCCTTTGCTTTGACCATGTTGATCGCAGACTCAACCAGATCGCGAACCATTGACTCTACGTCTTTTCCCACGTAGCCGACTTCGGTGTATTTGGTCGCTTCCACTTTTACAAACGGCGCGTTGGTCAACTTTGCAATACGGCGAGCAATCTCGGTTTTGCCCACACCCGTTGGGCCTATCATCAAAATATTCTTAGGCTGTATTTCATCTTGAAGCGGACCTGTGACTCTCTGCCGCCGCCAGCGATTTCGCAACGCCACCGCAACGGCTCGCTTCGCCTCACTTTGTCCGACAATATGTTTATCGAGTTCCGCTACCAGACTTGAGGGGATTAAGTCGTCCATTTAGTCCAACACCTCAATAGAAAGATTTTTATTGGTAAATATGCACGTATCGGCCGCTATCTCCATGGCTTCGCGAGTGATTTCTAAAGCACCAAGGCTTGCATGCCGCTTCAAAGCCAAGGCAGCTGACTTTGCATAAGGACCACCCGAGCCAATCGCCGATACTCCTTCGTCGGGTTCCATCACATCGCCCAAGCCAGAAATGATGTACTGCTTTTTACGATCCGCCACAATTAACATGGCTTCTAAACGACGCAGATTGCGGTCCATGCGCCAATCTTTCGCAAGCTCAACAGCGCTTCGGGTGAGATCGCCTGAGTATTTTTCAAGCTTCTTTTCAAAGAGTTCAAACAAAGTAAAGGCATCGGCGGTTCCTCCTGCAAACCCAGCAATGACTCGTCCACCAAACAACGTTCGCACTTTTCGAGCGGAACCCTTAATAACAGTGTCCCCCATGGTAACTTGCCCGTCTGAAGCTAAGACGGTCTTCCCCAAATGAGAAACACACAGCACAGTCGTGGATCTAATTCGAGGCGAGGTTGGAGAACTTTTCATGCCGAACCAAAATCCTTCTTCTTCCGGGCGCGTTCCTTGGGATGGGACATTTCGTACGAGCGCTTAAGCCGCTCACCATCTACCTGAGTATATTTTTGCGTCGTCACCAGAGACTCGTGCCCCAATAACTCTTGGATTTCCCTCAAACCCGCGCCCCTCGCAAGTAAGTGGGTAGCACAGCTATGCCGAAAAGTGTGAGGACTAACTTTTACGCCGTCTCCACCCAAAATTTCCAAAGCATAGAAGCGCAAATTCCGCTGCAAGGTACGAACGGAAACCCGCTGCCCATCTCGGTTCAAAAACAGAGGGGCGGTACCTTTCTTACTGAGTGCAGCTGGCAAAGACTCAATATAGGCACTAATCGCACTTTGACAATGCCGGCCCATGGGAATCAGCCTCTCTTTGTCGCCCTTTCCACGAACTCGAACAACTCCACGGCGCAAATCAATATCGCCGTACGTAATATCGACCAACTCGGAAATCCGCATGCCCGTCGAGTAGAGTAGCTCCATTACCGCCTTAGCCCGCTTTTGAAGCAGGGTTTCAGCCGGTACCCCTTCTATAAGTTTTTCGACCTCTTCTTGTTGCATTACATGAGGCAGCTTTAAGTGCGCCTTAGGAAGTGCGATGAGCTTTGCCAAATTTGTTTCAATGAGGCCTTCTCGATAGAGATATTTCAAAAACCCCTTAATAACCGACAACCTTCTTGCAACAGTCGTACGCTCGTAACGCTTTGTTTCTTCCCCTAAAAAAGAACGAAGAAGTTTCAGGTCCGTAAACCGCTGTACATCCGGAACGCTGGCAGCCTTGCGATTCAGAAAACGAAGCCACTGACGCAAATCGAGTTCGTAATTAGAGAGGGTATGCGGGCTTGAGTTCTTCTCGATTTTCAGGAACTCCAAATAGCCCAACACCCAGTCCCAGCCGATTTTTGACCCTTGAGGGTCCCAAAGAGTTGTTTCTTTCACCTGAGGGATCTTCTTCTGCTACGCACACATTTGCAATCACGCAGCTTGTTATGTTGCGGGAGCTTTCGTACTATTGTCCCGTGCGCTTGAAAATAATCCTGCTAGCAACCCTTCTATTCGCCCCTGGTGTGCGAGCCGGCATCCTGCCGGGTGCCCTAACCACAAGCGAGGTAGCCGTTGTGACGCGCTTCATCGCAATGGGAGGAGCTGTCAGAGTGCTCCGTACCGCCGAAAGCTATGGCAACTGGCCCGGATTGAAAGTGGGAGCAGAAATCACCCTCTTCCCAGGCGGTGCCATTTCCAGCTTGGGAAATCAATTAGGCAGTGTCGGTGGGTTTGTGCCAATGCCCCGACTGTACCTAGCCAAAGGCTTCTTTGAGCGCGCTGAGCTCATCTTAAGCTTTTTTCCTTTTGGTCTAAACACGATTCAAGGTGGAGGCGCGATCGCAAAATGGACGTTTTTCACTGAAAAAGAACAATGGCTTTCGTTCGCCGGGCTTATCGGCTTGACCAGCGTTTCTGCATTTCAAAAGGAGTTTGAAGGCACGAATATGGAAATCGGGGTTCTTATTAGCAAGGACTACGTCCGAGCGAAACCCTTCGCGGGTGGCTCGGTAATGATGGCGCGCGGTCGAGTACCAGTGGCGTCGGCCGTTGGCCCAAATGAATCGGGACAACTACTAGGAACACATTTCTACGTGGGTGCTGAGTTTGAATTACCGGTCAATCTCACCGTACAGCTCGATTTGATCAATTCCGACCCGGTTATTTCGGTGTTTGCGGGAAAGAAGTTCTAATACGCTCCATCAAAGCCGTGGTCGAAAACCCCTCGGTAAAGCGAAGACATTGTAACTTTCCGCCGCCGGCTTCCACCACTTTGCGCTCCGGCAGCTGATCTATTTGGTAGTCACCCCCCTTTACATGAATCGAAGGATGGACAACGCTCAGAAATTTTTCTGGGGTACTCTCCTCAAAAACCGTGACGTAATCTACTGACTCCAAGGCAGCCAGCTGCAAGGCTCGAACCGCATCATTCTGCAATGGCCTGGTGGGACCTTTTAGGGCACGAACTGAAGCATCAGAATTTACAGCCACCCACAAGACGTCGCCCAAAAGACGGGCCTCGTGTAGGTAATTTAAGTGCCCCAAGTGGAGCAAATCAAAACAGCCGTTTGTTGTTACTAGTGTGCGGCCCTCTGACTTTAGGCGTTTGGACAAAGCCGCGCTTTCGGAAAAGAGAACTACTTTCGTTTTTGGATCTCGCATTCTAGGCCCGGTATATTTCGGTGCGAGTCAATCCGTCGACAAGATTCTTTCCATTGCGCTGAATAATGAGCAATAGGCAAGGAGCAATAAGGGGATAAAAAAACAGCCCTGCCAAAACTCGGGCTACTTTTTTCGAAAATCGATTCTGTTCGCCATAGGCCACCCGAGTTCCCCACACCCACATGCCGAAGGTCATCTCGAGAAAGCCAAAGGAGAGTGCAAGGTATCCGAGCCATATTACGAAATACTCTAGTGCGGCCGACCGAACAAAAGCAGGGTTCGAAAACTCCTTTAGAAAACGTGCTGCTAGTTCGGTGCCTCCAGAGGCCATGGCGTTCGAAGTAATAGCGAGGGCAAGCAGGGCCGACGTAAAAATAAAACATTGGTCGACTAAGCCGGCTAAAAACCTACGGCCAATGGAAACATGAGGGACTGGCGGTGGGTTCTTCTGCAGATCAAAGTTCTGACCGAGCACCTCTTCGTCGCCATACTCAGCGCCCGATCCAAATTCGGCCTCGGCTTCGGCCTCCGATTCCGAGACTACGTCGGCTGCTGAACGAACATCTACAATGCCTGACTGAGAGCTCTGCGACGCTGCGGATGGCTTTTGACTCGGCGAACCTTTCGCCCGCCCAATTCCCAAACCATCTGTGAGCGGCATGAATGCGCGACTCACATCAACCCCATTCTCGCTGCCATGCGCCAACTCTTCAGCGAGGAACTTTTGGAGATCCAATAAAGTGGCGAGATCTCCGCCAGACAAAATATTCTCTACTTCGCTTCGATCTTGAGGGTCCATGCCCACTATTGTAGCGGCGCATTCCAAGGTAAGCAAACGCCAAGCAAATCGGCGATACGTTGGACTTGTTTAAGCTGCTCGGGCCAATCAGGATTTGAAACGTTAAATACCAGTTTTTGATCTGGGGTAATAGAATAGTCCTTCGGGTTTTTCTGCACCAGCTTCACCAATTTTTCGGGACTAGCCGGTGTGCTGTCAGCAAACTGCAACGATGTTCGTTTAGGCCCACAATTCATGCGGGTAACGTGGAGCAGCTTCAGGTACACCTTAATGCGCATCAGACCTAGCAAGCTGATAACTTCATCGGGAGGGGTACCAAAGCGATCGCGTATTTCCGTCTCAATAGATTCAATTTCGTCTTCCGACTCAACTCCTGCAAGTCGACGATAGAGCACGACCCTTTCGCCAATATCTGGAAGGTATTCCGTCGGGAATGAAGCCCGTACCTTGAGAGTGATTTCTGGTTCGATATCGATCTTCTCAGGCTCTCCTTGAAGCATACGAATACTCTCATCGAGTAAATCGAAATACAGCTCAACGCCCACCGCCGCAATATGGCCCGATTGATCCTTCCCCAACAAATCTCCGGCGCCGCGAATTTCTAAATCGTGGTTTGCAATATGAAAGCCACTCCCCAAATCGGAATAGCGTTGGAGAACTTGCAGCCGCTCTTTGGCGTCCTGAGTCATCTGGTTCTCACCTGGGGTGAGCAAGTAACAATACGCCCGCTTGTCAGAGCGCCCCACTCGTCCACGGAGTTGGTACAACTGCGCAAGCCCGAGGCAATCGGCTCTATCGATGATGATAGTGTTGGCGCGCGGAATATCTAAGCCCGATTCCACGATGGTGGTACAAACAAGCACCTGAGCTTCATTTTTGTAGAAATGAAGCATTTTCTGTTCAAGAACCTCACCATCCATCTGTCCGTGGCCCGTTTCAATCTGAACCTTCGGCAACAGATCTTTGATCTCCTTGGCAACCTTCATGAGTGTTTCGACGCGATTGTGCACGAAAAACACCTGACCACCCCGACCTAACTCATTAGAGACAGCCTCGGCGATCACCTCTGGAGAACTTCTGCAGACGAAAGTGCGCACCGACAACCGATCGGGCGGAGGAGTTGTAATAATCGAAATTTCTTTGATGCCGCTCATCGCCATGTTGAGCGTGCGCGGAATAGGAGTTGCGGTCATCGATAGAAAGTGTACCGAGTCACGCATTTTCTTAAGTTTCTCTTTGTCGGTAACACCGAAACGATGTTCCTCGTCGATAATCACCAAACCTAAATCTCTAAAAGCCACATCAGCAGATAAGAGTCGTTGCGTGCCGATAAGGATGTCGACTTTCCCCTCTTTCGAATCAGCAAGAATGGATTTGACCTCGGCTGGCTTGCGCATACGCGAGATGAGCTCAATACGGACCCCGACGTTGCGAAATCGGTTTTTAAACGACTCAAAATGCTGAAACGCCAAAACCGTTGTCGGCACCAACACAGCGACTTGCTTCTTATCGACTACCGCCCTAAACGCCGCACGCATGGCGACTTCCGTTTTCCCATACCCAACGTCTCCGCAAATTAAACGGTCCATGGGATAGGAACGCGATAGATCGGCCATGACATCTTCGATCGCTTTGAGCTGATCCGGGGTTTCATCGAATGGAAATTCCATTTCGAACTGATGGTAGTCCTGCGAAGGTTCGGAAAAAGCGTGGGCGGGGACAAGCTTTCTCTTGGCATGGATTTTCATTAATTCCACGGCAAGTTCGGCGATGGCGCGACGCGCTTTACCCTTGGCCTTTGCCCATCGATCGGTACCCAGCTTATCTAAAACCGGTGAACCACTCTCACCGCCGACATACTTCTGCAAGACATTCAATCGATAGACTGGAATGTAGAGTTTATCGCCGTCTTTGTACTCTAGTAATACGTAGTCATTCTCAACTCCCAAGAAGTTCATTGCCTTCAAGCCCAAGTATTTCCCAATACCCATTTCGGCGTGAACTACGTAGTCGCCAACCGCCATCTGCCGGAACTGCGAAAGCAGTTTCTCGGAACTAGCGCCGCTCTTTCTTTTCGCTTGAGAGGTTCTCTTCTTGTGCCCAAAGATCGCCTCCTCACATAAAATGACTACCTTGAGTCCGGGTAAGACTAAACTTTCGCTGAGATACCCTTGCCAGAGAGAAACTGTCTGAAAATCGGAATTTAGAATCGAAGGAAAAGCACTGAGTCCTTCCTTCTGGATAGCCATTCGAAAACCGTAGGGATCAAACAGCCCCTGAAACCGCTCTGCATGTGTTCGCGTGTGAAACACGACGTGTATCCGATAGCCTTGATCGATCCATTCGCGAAATGCTTGCGCAAAGCCATCCAACGAGCCCTTTGCGCCCTTAGCAGCTTTCTCGCGAGCGACTTCCAAGTGTACCGGCACCGCCACTAGTGATTTCGCTGCCTCGTGGTTTTCGAAGGTGTCGAAAAAAACGTCTGCTTTTTCAATAATCGCCTGCAGCTCGGAAAAGGTCAGAAATAAATCAGCAAACTCCGCTATGGGCAGTGCCTGTTTTTCGAATAAAGCGTGATTATTTGCCAAACGAGGGATCTCGTTGTGCTGTGCGACCTCCTCGATCACCTCTTTGCCCTCGGTCAAAAGGCAAAAGTCTTTTGGAAAGTACTCAGTGAGGGCGCCGGATCCCCCAGATAGCAAAGGAAAAAGGAAGGATGCCTCGGAGGGAAGAAACCCGGCTTCGATTTTCTCCAGTAAGACTTCGCGATCCGACTTAGCAATTCCGGAGCTATCTAGACGGTGTTTGACCTTGGTAAAGGAATCTAAAAAATCGCTCCCCCGCGGAACCAAACTCTGCCCAACCGGCACCACCGAAAATAGCGCCGTTTTTTCCAATGAGCGTTGAGACTCCGCTTCAAAAAAACGCATCTCTTCTATGTAGTCGCCAAAAAATTCAAGGCGCACTGGGTTTGGATAAAGAGGCGAAAATATGTCAATTACCCCACCCCGAACTGCAAATACGCCTGGATCAGACGCAGTAGGCTGCTTTTGATACCCAGCCTCTATCAGCCCGTGAATCAGACCATCTCGATCCATTTCTTCGTTGGGCGCGAGTGTTCGGGCAGCCCGTAGGAACTCAGTCGCAGGAAATACCTTCTGTAAAAGTGCCGAAATCGTCGTTACAAACACGCGGCCTTGCGGTTCGTTTAAGGCATGAAATAAACCAACGTTTCGCTCGCACAATGTGGTGGGATTTGGGAGGACTGAACGATAGAAGTCAAAATCCATGGGCGGAAGGTAGTGGATCTTCTCACCGCGACTCGCTCCAGCGAAAAAGCGAAAGCTGTCGATAAAATCTCGAGCGGCGCCACTGGATCGCAGCACCACTAGCAAAGGGCGGGAGCTGCGCTCTAAAAGCGCAGCACAGAGCATTGCCTTTAAAGAATCTGTAAGTCCCGCAAGGTGGGTGCCGCTCGGCAGGCTTTGATCCGGATCGTGAAACCACCCCTCGAACTGTTTAGGCAAGAACTCCACCTAAGCCGTCTCTTCTTTTAATCCGCGACTCATAAGAGAAGCCACGGCGCGCTCCGGCGTCTTCCCTTCATACAGAATTGAATGAATTTCGCTAAGAATAGGCATATCAATCCCTAAAGCCATGGCCATTTCGTTGGCTGACTGAGCGGTATAAACTCCCTCGGCAACCCCACCCAATGTTTTCATAATCGAGTCTAGGGGTTTCCCTTCACCAATCAAAATTCCGGCGCGTAGGTTTCTACTCAAGGGCCCCGTACATGTCAGCACTAAATCGCCCATGCCCGCTAAACCAAGAAATGTCGCAGAATCGGCTCCCAACTGCCTCCCCGCGCGGGCAATTTCAGCAAGGCCCCGGGTAATTACCGCTGCTTGGGCGTTGTGGCCCATCTTGCTACCACGCACGATACCTGTTGCAAGGGCTACGACGTTCTTTAAAGCACCTGCCAGCTCCACCCCTACGACGTCACGCGTGGTGTAAGAACGAAAATAGGGGGTGACCATCTTCTTCTGAATTTCCGAGACCTGTTTTTTGTCCGCACCAGCCAAGGTAATCGCGGTGGGTTGGCGCACTACAACTTCTTGGGCAAAGCTCGGCCCCGATAGAATCACGTACTTTGCAGTGGGGCACAACGACTCAAAAACTTGGCTCACTCTCATGTGAGTTCCAATCTCTAGTCCCTTGGACGTGTTGATCAGGGTTTTTCCGGCTAACTGATCGGCGAAGGGCGCAAAAACGAGTCGAATTTTCTGGGTTGGAATGGCGCATACAATCCAGTTTGAAAATTTTAACGCAAGTGCCAAGTCGTTTGTTGCGGTGACTCGCGGATTGAGCGGACAACCCGGAAGATACTTCGGGTTCTCATGCCTGGAGCTAATTGCCTCGACTACGCCCGGATCTCTACCCCAAATCAAAGTATCAGCACCGGTATCGGCAAAAATGTTTGCAACCGCTGTCCCCCAACTCCCCGAACCCACCACTGTGACTTTCAATGTTATTCCCCTTGCGCAGAAGTTAACGCGTTTTACCTTGGATTTTGGTAGTTTACCAGGATACCGTCCTGGGAAAACGAACATGAGTTACTCTCTAGACCTCGGCAGGTGGTTTTTTTTCGATAACTGGGAAGCCACGCTGCGTCTGGTCCTAAACTCCACCACTTCTGCGTTACTTTGCCTTGGCGCAACCTTGATATGGGCGGGCTGGCAGAAAACCGATCGTATTCGTGTCGTTTGTGTTTACGGATTTAGCGTTACTTTGCTCGCTTGTGCGTCCGACGCTTTTTTGTTTTGGGTCGGGTGGACCACTTTAAGTGCCTTACAAATATTTGAAGCTTCACGGGTCGCGACTAGCGAAGGCCCCAGGAGTAAAAATTTTCAGTGGGCGGTTCCGTTTGTGGGCGCCTCGTTTCTCTTGTTAGCTATCGGACTATTACAGGCGGTTTTCCGTGAACTTGATTGGCAGAAGTTAGCGACTCTTAGCCCGCCGGTAGCAGCTCAAGTCGCCAGCCTTTTGAACTACCCATTGCTTCTAATCTTTGGCGCCGCCACAATGCCGATCTGGCTGATATCCCACAAGAACCGCATTGCTAGCCTATTGGCCCTTTTTGGCTCGACTATTTTGCTCGCAAATACCGCCTTCCTAATCAACTACTGTCCTGGGCTTGCTCACCTTGGATCTGTCGCATGCAGTTTTTTTGTAGTTTCCCTTTGTTTCGGTGTGCTGTTTGTGCCGGACCCCATCCAGCGCAACAATTGGCTCATGCGAGCAACGGCTTTTATGTTTATCGGCACATGGCCAATCGCTCCCGCGGCAATGTGGATCCCTAGCGGTGTTCTGCTTTGCATTATCATCGCGGCGCACTTACGAAACCTTGCCTTTGGGGCTGTTGGAATTTGGCTGTTTCCGATCTGGTGCCTATTGAATTTGAAAACGTTTTCCATTGGTGCGACAGTCTCGGCGGTCATCCTGGGAAGTCTGGGATTTAGGCTCCTACTCAAGCGCTGGGCCGGTCGTTGGTCTGCGCAGCAGTTTTTTCAAACCGCATTTGCTGTGCTCTTCTTGTTTGTCGTTCGCCTAGCCGCAAGGGATCCTCAGACCTCCCTGTCGAGTTTTGTTTTTTGGGTCACTGCGATAGGTTTTGTCATTTCGCTTATTGCTGGTTACTTGCTTAGCTTTGTACCGTGGAACGAACAAAAGGCGCTTAAGTTCCCTCACCAACTTCCTCGTGCTCTATCGTTGGCAGTGAACTATTTCGATTCCCACTTCTGGTTTGCGCTGTGGTGGATACCCGTGCAGATAGCGCGTTCGTTGGGTGCTTTTATTTCATTTTTTCATAGAAGCAGCCTTCGCCAATCTCTTGCGACCTTGGTTTTCGGAACGGTATTGCTACTTTGGTTTATCTTGGGGAGATAAGTGCACTAATGGATCTGGCGTTGCTATCCTGCTTTTTACTATCCCCGCTCTTCGGTGCTGCAGCATGCATCTTATTAATTCCTCGTTGGGCAGCTGCGTTTAGCTTGTTAATCGGCACGACTAACTGCTTAATCGCATTTTATCTCTGGACTACAGTAAATCCGGCGATCTTAACCCCTGCCCTCTTTCTGAGTTTTCCTTGGATTTTGGACCTATCCGACTACCTGCTTGCCGTCGATGGTCTGAACATCGGCTTTTTGGTGTTGTCTCAGATTCTTGGCCTGATCGCCCTGTGGCAAAATCGCAGGACCTCTTACCGTTTTTCAACGGCCTGTTTGTTAGTCATTCAAACCGCCTGGACTATCGCTTTTACTTCGGTCGACTTGCTACTTACAGCCAGTGCCGTATCTGTTGGATGCTTGGCTGGCTTCTTGCTGCTTCAAGGTGAGCAAGAAGATGAGATTCCGCGTTCGGTGGTGGCGTTTACAGTGGCCAGCAATACATTGCTTCTTTGTGGCGCGTTGATTCTGGGTGCGTGCCACTTTTTCTACTTTTCATTCTTCTCAACTAGGTTTTTTGATTTGCTAAAACTGACCCCCATACTTTCCACGAGCCCAGGGCTTGCGGCGCTAAGTGGCTTGGGGCTTGGTATGTTGGTGGTATCCATTTTGGGTTTGGCTGGGTCTTTCCCGACCCACATCTGGATGCCACGGTTTCTGATGTTAAATTCATTGCCTGCCAAAACTTGGCGATTGGGGGCTGGCATCTTATTTCCCGCGTATTTCTGGATTCATTGGATTCTGCCAATGTTTCTCGACCCGCATTCCAAAATTCTACTCACGGTCGCGACCTTTTCTGCGTTTGGCTCACTCTATTGCAGCATTGTCGCTCTAAACTCCAAAGACCTAACCCAATGGCTGGCTGCTGTAGCGGCAACATTTGGAAGCTTCACCGCCTTTGGGATGGCAATTAATCGTCCGCAAACGATCTACGGTAGCATTCTGTTTGCTTTTGCGGGAGCGCTGGTTTGCATTGGTCTACTTGCCTTAATCGATCGCTTCTCTAGGGTATTTGCTAGCACTCAGCCGTTTGAAATCTCCTGCTTGCTCCGGGCGAACAAGAAATGCGCAATTATCTTGGCCGTACTATTGCTGGTGACCTTAGGAGTTCCCGGTAGCCCGTTCTTTGGGGCGTACCTGCTGACTGTTGCGGAAAGCTTTGCAACTCTACCCGCTCCCACCTTTTGCGTCGGCTTGGCTTTTTGTATCGTGGGTTTCTCAGTGTTTCGGCTCTTTCTCCCTCTTTTTTCCGGCGAATCGCCCTATCGTGAGCTTGAAAAAAAACCCGACCTTACCCAAAGATCTTTTAGTCTGTATTTAGCACTCCTTATTCCCCTGGCATTTCTTGCTATTCGGCCTTCCGCGGTGCACGAAAAAATAACGCCACTGTTAAAGCACTTTTCGAAATATGCTCCGGAGGCTGAACGATGAGCCCTTGGGAAATATCGCTTTTAGGTTTCTTTCTGGCGACGCTCTTGCTTGCCTTCTTGGAAAAGAAAACTGCGAAGCAGAAGCGGACCCTAACCTTCTTGGTTTTGATTGCCTTTGCGGGGGCATTGTCGCTTGCTCGCGCGAGACACTGGTTTATTTCGAGCCTAAGCTGGGTGGCTGTGGGAGCTTCGCTAACGGCGGTTTTGAGGCTTCCAAAGCTTAGCGCACAAAAAATTGAAGTCTCTCGCATCGCACTTTGGAACGAAGCTTTGGGGAGTGTCTTATTTTGCATCGGCGCCTTCTTGCTCTACGCCACAGTCGAATCGCCTTCCACTTGGGGGTTGGCGTTTTGCCTAGTGGGAATATTCACTCGCTTAGGCGTCGTTCCCTTTGAGTCTTTGTTATTCCATAGAGCGCAGTCCGGAAGCTTAACGATGGTGGGGCTTAGTACTGTACTCGTTCCCTTTTGCACTACGGCGTATTGTTGGCAGTGGGTGGGCAGCTCTTTTGTAGGCGCTCTCGCACCTTTTTCTTCTTTCATCGAGATGATGGGGCTTCTTACCGCTTGGGTGGGAGCCATTGGGATGTTGGTGCGATCGGAAGTAAGACAGTTTGTTGCGTACGCGTGTATTTCTCAAGCTGGCTGGCTGCTGCTATGCCTAGCAAACCAATCTTCATTTGGTATTGAGGCCGCTTGGTTCAATTTGAACTTGATGCATTCTGCTGGATTGCTCCTGTTGCTTTCCGCCTATTCCATCTTGATTCGGCGAACCGAACGAGACAATGCCCGCGTTCTACGTGGGGTTTTTCACAAAAGTGCGCCACTCGCATTTGTTCTTCTTAGTGCTTTTGCTTTGATTGGAAGCCTTCCGCCCTCTGGCACCTACGCTTTTCGAGTAGCCTTACTGGGAAAGCTCCTCGCCAATGGCTTGCCCTCAGTCGCGATCTTGGCGGCATTCTCGCTGCTACCATGCACCTACGCTTGTTTGCGCCTAACGATCCGCCTTTTTGGACGCGCAGAGGCCGAAGAGGACACTGAGTTTCCAGCTCGAATTCCGATGGTGGTTTTGGTGTTTCTGGCCTTGGTGAGCTGGGTCGTTGGGCTTATGCCTGCTATCGGCTGGCTTGGCTGATTTTTTCGGAAAAGCTCGCCCGGTAGAATGCGCGTACTTTTGCCAGAAGTTTCTCTCTTGCTTTGGAATCCTCCAAAAGAGAGCAGTTCTGAACAATATAGGCTTTTGCAAGCCGATGAGCCTCTTCGTAGCGCGCTCGCTCCTCAGCGCCCAATTTTTTCAGCCAATGAAAATCTTCAAAAAACTTTTGAAACAAATTTGAAAAAGGTTGTTTGAGCGCAAAATGGGCCAATAAAAAACGATCGATTTCTCCCTGCAGCTCAAGCTCCAACTGGCTTACACCTCTACCCGCAGGCACGTGGTGTACTACGTATCGAAAATGGCTGATTTCCTCAGCTGCCACGCTAAACGCCGCGAACTGACTACGTGTCCATTCGGTGGGTCCATTGGGTAAATTTCCCAGCTGCGAATGTACGTCGGGATTGAGATAGATCCCCAAACTCAGTGTATCTTCGGCTCCCGACGGCGGTGCCACGTACAGAGCTGCCGGAGGCGCTTCCTTAGGAGACTGCCCGAGTGGAGTGGAAACAAGAAAATCTTCTGCCGCATGAGGAGAATCAAGATTGTATAGCGACTTGAGTGCCAAATCGATTTTTGAAATCGTAGATTTCACGCGCACTCGCTTTTAGTGGCGGGTTTTTATGTCCAAGCGGATAGGAGTTTCAATACCTCGTTCAGCCAGCAGCTCCTTGAGCCGTTCGCTTCCCGATTGAACCCACCGCTCATAGATACGTAAGATGTCGGCATTGGAATGCAAACCAGTTCGCTCGCTCATTTCGGCGAGAACATCCGAGAAAGATCGAAACTTCACCGAAAGTTCCTGGAAAACAGGCTTCTCGGCTTGCCAGCGAGACAGCTCTCCGTAAGCTGCTCCACCCATGCCAGAGTAATATTCCAAATCCACCAACTTGCGATTGAGACTGTCGGGGAAGAAGCCCGTCACCATAAGACAAACATCTCCCAGTCGGCGTAACGCATTTTTCTTAGCTTCGGGGGCGCCTGTCAGATATTCGGCGTAAAGACCCACTAGAAAATGATCCACTGGCTTGCCGTCGGGCGACTGAGAGAAAAAATTTTGGGAGTCGATGGAACGGATCAAGAGCTCGACGATGTAGTCGAAAGCATCTTGATTTGCCTCCATCCTACGCTTTTCCAGTACGGCCTTGAGCTCAGACGAAAAGAAATCCTTGGCACTCACCGGAGATACGGAGGTCCCTGTTTTCTTTACGGGTTTCATATCAAGCGTTCAACCCCATAGTACCGTTCTCATCGGTATTTTGGGTGACTCACCACAGCACAAAATAGCCTCCCGATTTAACTACATTGAATTACGTAGGATTTATGGCAAGAATGGCCGCCATTAAAATGCAACGCCTACTTTACATACTGCTGGTTTGCCAGAGCGCACTAGGCGGTCGGCTGGTGAGTACCAGCCCGCAAATCACCGAGCTCCTATTTCAGCTGGGACTGGGTAGCCAAACCGTTGGAACTATGGATGGAAGTGTTTACCCGGCCGAGGCGGCAAAATTGCCGTCCATTGGGCAACTATTCAGCCCTAGCCTAGAAAAAACCCTCTCCCTTCGCCCATCGTTAATACTCTTAGACACGCACAATCTGAACCCCACATTTGCGGCGGCGATTTCAGCGTTAAAGCTTCCAAGTTTTACTTGGGACACGCTTTCTCCAGAATCGGTGCTCCGAGATGCTCGACGTTTGTGCCAGCTATTGGAAACTCCCGTTCCAAAGCAAGTGCTTCAGTGGGAAACCTGCCTTGAATCCCTCAGAACAACGACGACTCAAATCCCAAAACTTAAATGGTTGGGCTACGCATGGATTGATCCGCCGATTCTCCTTGGGCGAACTTCATTCCTCTCTCGGCTTATGGAATATCTTGGATTTGAAAATGCTGTGGGGCCTGAACTGAATTCGCCCTACCTACCAGTGACAAAAGAGTGGCTCATGGTCCAACAGGTGAAGGAGGTTTTTTACCTTCGCCATGCCAGTGAGACCCGGCAAACTCCCCTTGTAGGCGCTATTGCGCTCGATGCAGACCTCTTCGCACGCGCTTCGCTGACGCCCCTGCAAAACCTCAAACTGCTACGGCCTGATTTAGTCTTGCCCCGGAGTTGCCATGCTGGGAACTAGGCAAACACTACTTTTTGTGGCCGTCTTGTTTTCGTTGGGATGCGCTCTAGGAGCCGGAATTTCTCTAGACTGGGCAACTTTGGCGGATCCCCAATCGGCAGCTCACAGAATCTTGTTTGAGCTGCGAATGCCGCGATCTGTTTTTGTATTTTTTGCCGGGGCGTCGCTTGCGGTTGTGGGGGGAGTTTACCAGATTCTGTTTAACAACCCGCTCGCTGAACCTTACTTGCTGGGGGTTTCCAGTGCAGCAACTCTGGGAATGGCTTGTGCTGAAATTTTTTTCGGTATTGCAGCAACCTCGATGGTTTCGCAAAGCGTTGGGCTTTTGTGTGCGGGCTTAATGACACTTCTCGTCTTGGCGGCTTCTTTATCGGGCAGAGCTGAGATGACCGAGCGCATTGCCTTGTTTGGGGTCGGCGCCAACTTTGTGCTTTCGTCCATTCTTTTTCTGGTTCTGTCCTACCATTCCCAGCAAGTCGGAGGGGGAGCTTTGCGATGGTTATTTGGACAGATTCCGTGGTTGCCGAGTGCAGATGTTGCTCGGTTTGGACTGGGAACTGTTGTTTTGCTTTCTGCGATCATCCTCCCTTCCAGATCTTTGGATGCAGTAACTTTTGGCGAAGGAGTTGCTCGTAGCTTGGGCTTTTCCCCAAAACAAATTCGGCTTTATTTCCTGACGATGACTTCCATTTTGGTGGCTTGGATTGCTTCTTTTACCGGTTCCATCGGCTTCTTGGGATTGGTAGTTCCTCATTGTGTCAAACTGGTCTATCGGCCCAGCGAAAGTAGAATACTGCTTCTGTTGTGCGTCCCAATCGGGGGTGCTTTTCTACTGGTCTCCGATGCGCTATCGCGTGGGCTCTTGCCTCCTCTGGAGTTTCCAGTGGGAGTCGTAACCACTCTGCTTGGCGGACCGCTATTTTTACTACTCTTATGGAAAAAATAGATTCGATGAAACCTTGGCTACGAACTCACAATCTACTACTGGGTTATCGTCGCACGCCGGTTTCGCCTTTTCCGATGAATATTGAGTTCAATGAGCCCGGGATTACGGCGCTTCTCGGTCGAAATGGTGCGGGGAAGTCGAGTTTGCTCAAAGCGATAGTCGGTGAGGCGGCTGCGCTTAGTGGCACAATCGAGATCGAAGGCACATCATCAAAGCTCTTTAAGGGACTGGCCTACGTACCCCAGGAACCCATATTCCCCGGCCACCTAAAAATGGAAGACGCGCTTGGCCTGGCGTTCGTGGGTCGAATTGGTGTATTTGGCCGACTCAGCGCAAGCCAAATCGATGAAATAGAACAAACTATGGTGCAGCTGGGATTGGCTCACCTCAAGGGACGGATTCTTTCCCACCTTAGCCCAGGAGAACGCCAGAGAGCTTTTCTTGCCCGCGCCCTACTGCAAAATCCCACGGTCCTTTTGCTGGATGAGCCGACAAATCACCTGGACCCAGAGGCGCGTTTTTTCTTTTGGGCAGCTCTCGAGGGCGTAATGACTCAGACTCGGTGCAAAGTTCTTGTAAGCACCCATGACTTGGAATTCGCAAGGCGCAGAGCAAACTCCATTTGTGCCTTTAAAGAGGGACGCGTAGTCGCCAATTCAAAAGCGAGAGAATTTTGGAATATTGAAAATATTGCCGAAGTGTACGGAGAAGGTCCCGCGCGACATTTTATCGGCGTGTTATAGCAAGCTCGGAAGCTGTCTGTTCCAAGTTGTTTTCAGGCGTTCCTTTCATTACCCCAGATTGGCGCATAGAGGTTTCTTTTAGCTCGTTGCGCATTTCAGACGTGAGGCTATTTAGGCGAACGGCATTCACTTGCCCGTTTTGAATTTTATGCTTTTGAACGGCCTTACTATTGTCGACGATGTTCCCAGAACGCATCGCCACTTCTTTCATCCCGACCGCAGCTAGTTCCAAATTATTATTGTACGATTCAAGTTGCTGGGCATTGGTTAGCGCTTTCCTTCGAACGATTTTTTGTCCCCCTTCGTCCCATACCGCCATTTCACTTGCTAGATCTCGTCGGGCAACTGCGGCGTTGCTTGGCTTTGGAAGGCTGTTCACATCGATTCCCACTCGATCGATCGCGGCAATATTCAATCTCGTACGCCATTTATCGATACGTTCGGACTCTGGATCTCCCTCGGCTACTTTGTCCCCCACGGCCTGTGCATTCGCCGTATCGACCGGAGCCTTTCTTAGTGCAACGCACGCTTTATAGCGCTGCTGCAACGAAAGTACTTCAGTGTTGTAGTGGAGCTCTGCTTGCATTTCGTATCTATCCCGCCCATCGATTCTGTTTTTAAGTGCTTTCATTTGGTTAACGTAGGATTCGCAGTCGGGTCTTTCTTCGTTTAGTAGAAACTCAGTTGGTTGATCTCCCACCCGCATATCAGCCAGATTCGCTACCAGGCGATTGCGAAACATCTTTGTCCAGCGGCTGGCAACCATGCGAAGGGCTTCCATATTTGGCATTACATTCGTACTGCCGTTCTTGGGAGCGTCGTCGTCATACGTAAGCGCAATTTGCCTCACCGCCGTCTGCTCTCCCACTTCGGCGACCTTCTTCTGCACTTCGGGCAGCAAACGCCAGTCGGTAATTCCGCTTCGATCAAACTTCTGGTCTCGAGGATCTGTATTTCGACCCCCGCCATCTCTCTTCACTTCCCAGATTCGGTAGCTATCTGAAGTATCAATCGTCTGACGCTGCTTCCAAGCTTGAGCAACGACTCCTTCCAATGGCGAGAAGTCTCCACCAAATCCGTGCTCCGAAATAAACGGATCCAGCCATTGCTTGCACTGGGTGCTGCCAATCCACTCGCGGCAGACACTTTCGACGTTATAGTGGATGGTCATGTTCGACAGGAATGAGTTCCCCGTATTGGCGTCAAATGCCTTGCCACTCGCACCGCTCTCTTCGTACTTCGCTTCTTTCATGTCGAGCGTCTGGCTGAGTTTTAAAAGACGTTTCGAAAGCTCTTCGCGTGCCCTGTTTTCGTTCTCAGCGGCGGTCTCCGCGAGCAGAGGCACTGCCCCACCGAGCAAGCTAAGAAAAAGCGCAAATTTCAAAAAGGGCCGAAATTGCATGGGTCCCCCACTGCACTAATAAGCAAGGGGGATACCAGCGTAAGTATTTGAAATTATTGAATGGATTTCACGACGGCTGGGAAGAAAAAAGCCGTATTCCATTACGTATACACAAAACAACGGGAATTCAGCGCCTTAGGCTGCCTAACCTGAATACACCTGCCTAGGCGCAAAACTACATAAATTGAGCAACCTGCCGTTGCGAGGATGAGCGAGCGCACGCTAATTTCCGCGTTTTTGAACGGCCAAAATTCCGCCAAGTATTAAGACAGCGCCCGCAATCAGCTTCCATTGAAATGGCTCGCCCAGGAAAACTATTCCTAGGAACAAACCAAGAAGTGGGTAAGCAAAATTAATTAGAGCCGTCTGCATCGCACCGCGCTTGACCATGACATACATTGCGCAGCTGTAGGCCGCGAAACTTCCAAATGCACCAAGCCACAAAACGGCCAGCCAATTAATGAGACTAGGCGGCTGAGCGAGCTGGCCGGTAAAAAACCCATGAACCCAAACATAAACACAGGCGACGGCGTTCATCAGGGCAGCCAAAAAGAATGGCGAAATCTCTGGCGTGTTACGACGCAAAATAACACCACCAACGGAATAGCAAAGTGCTGCCAATAACACAGCAAGCTTTCCGCTCAACCCCCCGATCACGACTCCCTGAGTTTGCAGCCCCTGGTCACTAAACAAAATAGCAACGCCGATAAATCCCACCAACGTTCCCCAAACTGTGCGCCAGGTGGGTTTCTCCTGAGGCAAGAAAAGCCCTGCTATCACCAATGTAAAAAGAGGAACTGTGGCGTTTAAAATAGAGGCGACGCCCGTTTCAATGGATTTTTCCGCCCACGTAATGAGAAGAAAAGGTACGTAAGGATTAAGTAGCGCAATAAGCAGAATCAAACGAACATCCTTATACTTCACTTTGATGCGCGTATTAGTGAAGTACAGAGCCACAGCAAAAAAAACGCTCGCAATAGCCAAACGATAGGCTACCAAAGCCACGGGATTCCAATCTTTCAACCCCAGCTTGATCCACAAAAAAGAGGTCCCCCAAAATAGGGCAGCCGCCCAAAAGGCTGCAGCAACTCTGAAGGCTTCGGTCGGAGGAGCTTTTTGGAACATAGGTGAGCAACTTACTGGTTGGCCCTGGGCTTGTCACACCTTAGCTGATTTGGTACTTCTCAGGCCACCCATGGGCACACCGTCAAATATCACTCCGATGCTTGCGCAATACCTCGAGATGAAGCGCCAGCACCCAGATTCAATTTTGTTTTATCGAATGGGCGATTTCTACGAGATGTTTTTTCAAGATGCAACTATTGCTGCGCCGATTTTAGAAGTCCAGCTGACCTGTCGCGATAAAAATGCTGCTGAACCGATTCCCATGTGTGGAGTGCCACACCACTCCGCCATTGGCTATATTCAGAAACTTCTCAATCACGGCCACAAGGTCGCGCTTTGCGAACAGCTAGAGGATCCAGCCTCCAGTAAAGGCTTGGTGAAACGAGATGTCGTAAGGGTAATCACCCCCGCATTGATTGGTGATCCCGATCTTGTGAAGGAGGATGAAAAATACCTACTGATTGCAATCTACTGCGCTTCGCCCGAACAATTCGGTTTGTGTGTTTTAGACTTGCTCGACAATCAAGTACGCTCAGGAATCGCAACTTCGCTACACTCCGTTGAGGAAGTCTTGCGGGAGTACCGCCCGAGAGAAATTCTGGTCGACGAAACGACGACAACGAGCGATTGGTTTGTCCGCCTTGGGAAAGTTGGCCTATGTCGGCTTGTGACCAGCCGAACCGGATACTTTGTTCCGCAAGCCGATCCAGCACAAGTCGCCTACACCGCGCTACTTCGCTACCTACAAGAAACACAGAAAACTGACAAGCTTCCCAACCTTGGAACTATTCAACCCCTGTTTTGCTCGCATAAGCTATCACTCGATAGCGTTACTCTAAGCTCCCTTGAAATAATTCGAGCCGCCAGTGAGGATGGGAAGAGCCTCGCTGACACGGTAGATGAAACCGTCACGCCAATGGGAAGACGACTTCTTCGTGATTGGCTAAGTCAACCCAGCCGCGATTTATCACAAATTGAGCTACGCCTCGAAGCAGTGCAATCTCAGGCGGTAAACTCCCAATTGGGAGACTCCGTCCGCGCACTATTGTCTCCCATGCGCGACCTTGAACGACTCAGTACAAAAACGGCACTAGGCCTTGCTATGCCACGAGACCTAGTGGCAATACGAGAGGTGCTAGCTCGCCTTCCCGATTTAGCTGGCCTGCTGAGTTCTTGTTCATGCTCCGCTTTGGCAGGCTTGGGACGTCGCTTGCAACCCTTACCAGAACTTACTGCTCATTTGCAGGCCGCACTTGAGGACGCTCCTCCGGCGGTTTACAGGGATGGTGGAATTTTTCGCGCAAGTTTTGATCCACAAATATCAGAGTATAGAAGTCTCGCCTTTGATGCCAAAAGCACTTTGATTGCAATGGAAGAGCGCGAGAGAAACCGCACCGGAATATCTTCGCTAAAGATCAAGTTCAATCGGGTATTTGGATATACAATCGAGATTACTAATTCATTTCTCGGTAAAGTCCCCCCCGACTATATTCGAAAGCAGACGATCTCCACCGGTGAGCGATTCGTAACCGAAGAATTAAAGTCTTTTGAAGACAAAGTAATTAGCGCGGAACATAAACTAAAAACACTTGAAGAATCGCTCTATCTGCAGTTGCGGGCACAAGTTGCCGCTGTCGCACCTGAGTTAAGTGCCAATGCAAGAATTTTGGCGGAGCTTGATGTCCTTCAAGGCTTTGCACGAACTGCGCGAAACCGTGGCTACCAGCGACCGCAGTTTAATTCGCAATCAGAGTTGTCGATCGAAGAGGGGCGTCACCCGGTAGTTGAATCGTTGGTGCCCCACGGAAGTTTCGTCCCCAATTCGGTCCGAATGGGACAAAGCTCCGCCCAGACCCTTCTCATCACGGGTCCTAATATGGGGGGCAAATCGACCATCATGAGACAGGTGGCACTTATTTCCATTTTGGCGCAAACAGGATCTTTTGTTCCAGCCAAAGCAGCAAACTTGCCGCTGCTGGATGCTATTTTCACCCGCATTGGAAGTTCAGATGATCTCGCGCACGGCCGCTCCACGTTCATGGTCGAGATGACTGAGGTAGCCCGAATCCTCAAATCAGCCACGCCAAACAGCCTGTTGTTAATCGATGAAATTGGGCGCGGCACCAGCACCTATGACGGGCTATCCCTTGCGTGGTCCTTGCTAGAGTTCCTTCATAACCAAGTACGTGCAAAAACCCTCTTTGCCACTCACTTCCATGAGATGACCGCATTGGAGAACTCCCTCCCCGGACTTAAAAATGCCAACGTATTGGTGGAGAAGTGGAAAGACGAAGTCATCTTTTTGTACAAACTCGCTCCAGGGGTCTGTAATCGGAGCTATGGGATAGAAGTCGCTAAACTCGCGGGTATTCCTCAGGACGTTCTAACACGGGCACGAAATATCCAAGGCATTCTGGAAGCCCAGTCTCAAAGAACCAATCGAAGCCGGTGCGGTGCATTAATCGCAAACCAACAACAGCTGGGCTTTTTTGACGATCACACAGTCCCCGAGAGCCCCGCTCCGTTTGATGCTTGAGGCATTTGAAAAACATGATTGACAAGGTTTTTGCCTGAAAATTAAATGGTCAACATCGTTGGCTTTTATCCTGAAAAGACAACCACAAAAGTTATCCACAGGCTGTGGATAACTTCACGCCACCGGACCAAAATGACTATCAGTGTCATTTCCTCGCTTGGTAAGTACCTTCAAATAAGGTATTAGATCCACTTCGTTTTCTTGGGTAACCCCTATTAAGGTAGAGGCGTTTTGAACACTGAGAATCCCAACAAAGTTTTCCACAGCTCCTGTGAATTGCCGCGGGAGCGCATCCACGTAGTACTCGTTCGACCTGAGTACGGCGGAAACATTGGATCGGCTGCAAGGGCGATTGCGAACATGGGCATTTGTGGGTCGTTAAGAATTGTCGGAAAACCCGAGTCAGTAGACACACAAGCCTGGCGAATGGCGAAGCACGCAAAGTCCAGGCTAGAGAACGCCCTATTCTTTCCCACTTTGAAAGACGCAGTCCCAACTACAGCTAAACCGCTTCTTTTGGCTGCAACCGCTAGAGTGGGGTCGCCGAACCGGCCCCACCCAATCAGAGTCGAAATAGCGATTGAACGTGCCCTGGACAAGCTGCTTTACCAGGAAGTTACTGATATCGTTTTCGTTTTCGGCCCAGAAGCAGACGGCCTTTCAAACGAAGAAATCGAGATCTGCGATTGGGTAGTGACTATTCCCTCCTCAGAAGAGTACCGCTCCTTGAATTTAGCGCAATCGGTACTACTTTTTAGTTACGAGGTGAATAAGCAGCTGACCCAAGAATGGCAGGAGTTCCAATCAGGCGGACGATCCCAACGAGATAGGCTCATATCCCATGTGCTTGGGCTTGCTGAAACGGTAGGCTTTATTCTGCCGGGCGACCCCTATAAGATGCGCCCTCGGCTTGAAGAAATCCTTTCCCAGCTGCCGCCACATCTTAAGGATGTGAACACGCTGCACGGGCTGCTGGATCAGGCCATTCGTAGCGTAAAAGCCGGTCAACCCGACATTAAAGGACGATTTAAACACCGCGTAGAAACTCAACACGGTGAGAGGAAAGAATAAATGAGCGCTGAAGAAGACAAGAACGAAGAAATATTCGAACCGTCGCAAGAAGACACTACTGAGGCAAATAAAAGCAGTTCAGAAGAACGGGAGAAAAAACTCCGAGATGAAATGCTTTATTTGCGAGCCGAATTTGAAAATTCCAAACGGCGCCTCATTCGAGAGCAAGAAAATGCGATCCGTTTTGCGAATGAAAAAATTATTTCCGAGCTTGTCGGCATAGTCGACCTTTTTGACCGCGCTTTGGGCTCGACCGGCAAACTCAAAGTGAACGCAAGCGACGAGGTAAAAGCAGTACTTACAGGCGTCGAAATGACCCAGCGAGAGCTCACTCTGCTTTTGAATCGCTTCGGTGTAGAATTCACAGGTGCTGTGGGAGAGAAGTTTGATCCCAATCGCCATGAAGCAGTAGCCCAAAGCCCCGGAACAGAAGAACAAGTAGACACCGTACTGGCAGTAGTTCAAAAAGGGTGCACCCTACAAGGACGCCTCCTCAAGCCAGCCAAGGTAGTAGTCGGAATCGCGAAAGAATAAGACAGTGTCGAAGAGAGATTACTACGAAGTACTTTCCGTAACTAAGTCGGCTTCGGACGACGAGCTTAAAAAGTCCTATCGAAAACTTGCCATCCAGTTTCATCCAGACCGAAATCCTGGAGATGCTGCTGCTGAGGCTAGCTTTAAGGAAATCAACGAGGCCTACCAGATACTGAGCGACCCAAAAAAGCGAGCCATGTACGACCAGTATGGACATGCTGGCTTGGGTGGAGCCGGCGGCTTCGACGGAGGGTTCAACGGTTCCTTCTCCGATATTTTCGACAATATCTTCAGTGATATTTTCGGCGGAGGCGCGAGCCAGTCGGCCACAGGAGTCGACCTACGCTACAACCTGGAAATTTCATTCGAAGAAGCCGCCTTCGGAACCGAACGTACGATCACATTCGAAAAGGAACTCGCTTGTGACACCTGTCACGGAACGGGCGCCAAAGCAGGCACCAAACCTAAGCAGTGCACAACCTGCCGTGGTTCTGGTCAGATGCACTTCAATCAGGGGTTTTTTACCCTTTCTCGAACTTGCTCGAGCTGCCAGGGGCGCGGAAGCATTGTAGAGGAGAACTGCAAGACTTGCCGCGGGCGAGGCAGAGTAAAACGTCCTGCGTCAGTTGAAGTGAAAATTCCGGCGGGCATTGACTCGGAACAACGCCTAAGGCTTCGCGGCGAAGGTGAAGCTGCCGAAGTGGGAGGTCGCTCCGGAGACCTTTATGTGCATGTAAGGGTAAAAGACCACCCCCTCTTTCGGCGCGAAGGGGAACATTTGATTCTCGACTTGCCGATTAGTTTTGTTCAAGCTGCACTAGGGGCTCAGGTTGAAGTCCCTGTTTTGCAGGGCACCTCTGAAGTTAGCATCCCGGCCGGAACGCAATCGGGAGAAATACTGAAGCTGCGCGGCAAGGGAATTCGGCGTTTGAATGGCAACGGAAGCGGGGATTTAATTATTCGTGTCATTGTCGAAACCCCTAGTAAGCTAAGTTCGCAACAAAAGGAATTGCTTAGGCAGTTTGCCGAGGCGGACGGTCGGGGCACACACCCCGGAATCGATCGCTTTATTCAAAAATTCAAAGAGATACTTAAGTGAACTTTCGAATACTACGTTCGGCTCAAATCGCGTTAGCAACTGCACTGATTTGCGCATGTGCCTCAACACCGGGGCCGACGCCCTCCGCTGAGGTTCAAAATGAAGATGCGCTCATAAAGACCGCTCTCATTGATCCAAAAGCACGCGCGTTGTTTGCTCAATCGGAACGAAATTTCAAAGCGAAAAAGTACAAAGCCGCCGCCGACGGTTACCGAAGCCTGAAAAACCAATTCCCTGGGTCAAACACTTACCAGATGGCCTCGTATCGACTAGGTAGTCTTTTATACCTTACGTCCAATTACCCCCAGGCCAGCCAAGAGTTTCAGAGTTTTCTTAGCCTTTTCCCCAAATCGGAACTCGTTTTCGATGCAACCTACAATTTTGCGGCCTCCGAGTTTCAATTGAACCACTTCGACAAGGCCTTCGAAATAATTCGTCGCCTTTCTAGCGACTCCATTCGTGCACAAGGACCGCGCAGAGCTGAAGTAGTCTATCAACTAGCGGCGCAGGCAGCGAACCGAAGCAGCAATCCTGCGGGTGCCTTACTCTACACCTCGTACTACCTCCAGATACCAATCGAGGAGGCAAAGCGACGACAACTCGAGGCAGGTGTGGACAGTTACCTGAGTCAGATAAAATCGGTCGATGAACTAAACACCCTAATGGCGCAGGTCTCCGAACCAACTACCCGAAGCAAGATTAGCGATCGCTTGAGCACCCTATCGGCCGCCACGACAATCCCGGCCATTACATCGTTGACCAATAACACTGCGGACCTACAAAGCCAGGGATTGAAATCTGCTACCTCGGGAGATCGCACACACATTGGGGTGATACTGCCTTTGAGCGGTCCATTGGCCCAGTACGGAAGACGTGCCCTAGACGGCATTCTTCTCGCTAGTCGAGCATTTAACTCTGATGACGGAAGAGAAATTGAGGTTTTCGTTGAGGACTCTGGCGCAACATCGGGCAATGTTGCTCAGGCAGTTGAACGCCTAGTGCAAGAGCATAACGTCATTGGAATCATTGGGCCGTTGAGCTGGAAAGATTCTTTGGTGGTAGGAGACAAAGCTCAAGAGCTTGGCGTCTTGAATCTCTCGTTAGCAGGGAAAGAGGGAATTTCAGAACGAGGCCCCTACCTCTTCCAAAATGCCCTCACTCCCCGAATCCAAATGGAGAGCCTTGTTCGGCATTGTGTTCAGCAAAAAAACTTTCGCCGTTTCGCTATTCTTGCACCAGACAGTAAGTTTGGCGAAGACATGGCTACGGAATTCACCACGGTTGCCACCAAGCTGGGTGGCCGAATCGTTGGATATGAGACTTACCCTCCGGACGCAAAAGACTTCCAAGAGTCGGTTCAAAAACTCGGCGGACTTAGCGATCCTCGCTACAGAAAATTGGAGAAGTCTCGCTTAGACCGATTTGTTCAGGAGCAAGCGGCAAAGACGAAACGCCCTTCAAAAGCCCGGCTCCCGCCGATTGTGGATTTTGACGCCCTGTTTATACCCGATGGCCCTAGAGCCGTGGCTCAAATAGCTGCAAGCCTTGCTTACTTTGACATCACGGGCGTTACCCTACTAGGCACCAGCGAATGGAACAGCGAGCAGCTTTACGCAAGGGGCGGCCGACTAGTGGAAGGGGCGTTGTTCCCAGCGGGCCTACTGCTTTCGGGAAGCAATCCAAAACAGCAAGAGTTTGTACGTCGCTACCAAGACGCTTATTCGGGAACGCCTGACTTGTTGGCTGCCCAAGCCTACGAGGCGCTTGAAATTGTCAGTCGCGCTGCCGAAATGAGTTCCGGAAATCGAAACGCAGCTGTTTCCAACTTAAGCAACCTCGGTAAATTCGAAGGCCCCTTAGGGGAACTCTCGTTTGGAAACTCACGCACCGCATCACGCCAACTCCCGATACTCACTTTGGCGCCGGGTGGAAATATCGTCGAGCAGTGACTTTAATTAGTCACGATGCTATTATTTAACCAGCAGTATCCTTCTCTAAGCTTCAATTCGTTGCGTCCCTAATCTTAAACTAATTTATTGCACCGCGGAACGTTCAGTTCACCGGGGCGACCCTTGTAAAAGGAGTATCGCTGTGAAGAAAAAGGACCTCTCAAAGTTCGCTGACCTTCTGCGAGAAGAAAAAGCCCGAATCCTCAACCACACGGAAAAAAACAAGAAAGAGGACTTAACGCTCAGCGCCGAGGACTTGGCCGACGAAGTCGACCTCGCCTCTTCTGAGCTAAGCCAAACCGTGAGTTTACGATTGAGAGACCGAGAACGTTCCGAATTGCTTCGAATTGAAGAAGCTCTTTCAAAAATTGAAGATGGATTTTACGGCACTTGCGAGTCTTGCGAAGAGCAAATTGAGCCTAAACGTCTGGAAATACAACCTACCGCCGAACTTTGCATCCGCTGCAAAGAAGCCCAAGAGCTAGAGCAAAAGGCTTACGCTTAAAGCTTCTTCATTCTTCTTCCATTTGGCCTCAAGGATCACCAGGGTTCTACCGAAAAAACATTTGGTAGCGAGCTTCACCGCGGAAAAACCCCTCACGCTGAAGGTGACCAATGCCAAACGAGTTCTCCGAGTCCGAAGAACTTGTCATTCCTGAGGAACTTCCCCTGCTTCCCGTCAGGGACGTAGTGGTCTATCCTTACATGATTCTGCCGCTGTTTGTGGGAAGAGAACCTTCTATCCGAGCAGTGAACGAGGCGCTTGCAAAGGATCGATTGATCTTTTTAGCCGCCCAACGGGAAATTACTGACGAAAATCCCGCCGCAGAATCCATTTACACTGTCGGCACAATTGCCATGATCATGCGGATGCGCAAGCTCCCGGATGGTCGGGTAAAGATTCTGGTACAGGGCCTAACTAAGGGGACTGTTCAGGACTTCACCCAAGACAAGCCTTTCTTTAAAGCCAAAATCAAGCAAATCAAAGAAGGCAACGCCACTCGAGAAAACGTCGAAGTGGAAGCCATGATGCGGACAGTGAAAGAGCAGCTGGAGAAAGTTATCTCCATGGGCCGCATGCTGTCTCCCGACATCCTCATGGTTGTCGACGACATCACCGATGCGGGTCGATTGGCTGATTTGGTTGCTAGCAACTTGGGCCTTAAAGTAAATGAAGGCCAGGAAATTCTAGAGCTATTTGATCCAGTAGAGCGACTTCGCCGCGTAAATGACATCTTGGTAAAAGAACTCGAAGTCTTGGCCATGCAGGCACGCATCCGTTCGCAAGCGCGTGACGAAATGACCAAGAGCCAGCGCGAGTACTTCTTGCGCGAACAAATCCGCGCCATCAAGACCGAACTCGGCGACACAGAAACCAAAAGCGAAGAGGTCCAAGATCTACGTAATAAAGTGGAAAGCGCTAAAATGCCGGACGAAGTCCGCGAAGAAGCGCTCAAACAGATCGGCCGCTTAGAACGCATGCACCAAGATGCAAGTGAAGCGACCATCGTTAGAACTTACCTAGATTGGCTTACTGACTTGCCTTGGGGCCGCGTTTCTGACGACTCCATGGACCTGAAGCAGGCTCAAAGTATCTTGGATGAAGACCACCTTGATCTACAAAAAATTAAGGAACGTATTCTTGAATTCCTTGCTGTCCGTAAGCTTCGTCCAAAAATGAAGGGGCCAATCCTTTGTTTTGTTGGCCCTCCAGGGGTTGGAAAAACGAGCCTTGGAAAGTCGATTGCTCGCGCCATGGGACGCAGTTTTGTTCGAATTTCGCTCGGCGGAGTTCGCGATGAAGCTGACATTCGTGGCCACCGCCGGACTTATGTTGGAGCAATGCCAGGCCGAATCATTCAGGCGCTGAAACAGGCAGGCACGAGCAATCCTATTGTGATGCTCGATGAAATCGACAAGTTGGGCGCTGACTTCCGCGGCGATCCGGCTTCGGCTCTACTGGAAGTTTTGGATCCAGAGCAGAACTTCAGTTTCCGAGATCACTATTTAAATCTGCCGTACGATCTATCGAACATCATGTTCATCGCAACAGCGAATATGATGGATCCCGTCCCTTCTGCGCTAAAAGACCGCATGGAAGTAATCCAACTTGCGGGCTATAGCCAAGAAGAGAAGGTGAAGATCGCAAAGCAGTTCCTCATTCCTAAGCAGATTGAGGAAAACGGTCTAAAGCCCGAAGAAGTGGAAATCTCCGAGCCGGCTCTTTCCCGAATCGTAGACGAGTACACCCAAGAAGCGGGCCTTCGCAACCTAGAGCGCTGTATTGCTGCAGTCTGCCGCAAAGCAGCCCGAAAGGTAGCAAGTAGCGAAACCAAACTTGAAAAGCAGATCATTAGCGGCGCCCAAATTCCGAAATTTCTAGGGCCTCCTCGATTTATTCCCGAGGAAGAGCGCCAGGCAGACGAAATCGGCGTGGTGACTGGACTGGCTTGGACCCAGTTTGGCGGCGAAATTCTCAACATTGAAACAACGATGATGCGCAAAACCGGTGGCGGGCTAGTACTCACTGGCTCGTTGGGCGACGTAATGAAAGAATCTGCGCATGCGGCTCTGTCTTTCATTCGAAGCAAAGCGGTATCCTTTGGTATCGATGAAAAAATATTTGCGGAATATGAGATTCACGTCCATGTCCCGCAAGGCGCGATTCCAAAAGATGGCCCTTCTGCTGGTGTGACAATTGCCACTGCGCTTGTTTCGCTCTTAACTGGCAATCCAGTTCGCCGGGACGTTGCAATGACGGGGGAAATGACCCTTCGAGGCAAGGTACTCCCCATCGGTGGCCTAAAAGAGAAGACACTTGCAGCTTTAAGGCACGGCGTTAAGCACATCGTCGTTCCTGAAAAGAACCACAAGGACCTCTATGATGTCCCGAAAGAGCTTCGCAAAAAATTGAAGTTCTACTTTGCTAAGGACCTTGCGGACGTTCTCACCACTGCCCTAGTGAATGATCCTAAGGAGTGGGCTAAACAAGGACCAAAAACTAGCAACGAAAATGTAACGCCAGTTTCACGACGCGCGAAGAATCCCGAACGAGCGGCCTAGGCTACTCGCTCCGGCAAGTTTATCCAACGGGTGGTCTCGTCTCAACGAGGCCACCCGTTTTTTTTATAAAAGCGAAGACTTACCTCCAGTTTGTACGGAAAAATGCCGATCCTTCCCTATAGGGTTCCGTGTTTTTCTATGACTAAACCGGCTGAAAATCTGTCCATCGAATCGAACCGCAATCGGCGGCACGAGCAGCGTGCGCCGGATTCGCAACTGCTCTTTCCGGTATCGATGGAACTCAGTGTGGGTGAAACCCACCTCGTAGCCGAGGTCCTCAACTACCATCACAAAGGTGCTTGCCTCCGCCTGCCGACCGTTCCCAAGGGGCTACTAAAGCAGCTTCAGTCCAACAAAGTTACGATGGATTTCTTCGTTGGAAATCGAAAGATGCGGGCAAATGTTCCATTTCGAATAGCTTGGCAAAGCTTGGATACCGACAAAACAATCGGAGTTGAATTCCTTGCACTGAGCAATGAATTCATTTCCCGCCTCACTCGGTTCTCAGTACACCCTGAGTTCGCACCCCAAGTTTCCGCCGCGGATCCCATGGATCCGAACCGCACTATATTTTTTCGCGTTCAGAATATCTCTGAAAGTGGGCTGTTGCTGGTATCGTCTCTTACAAACAAGCACCTCTTACCAGGCCTGGTACTTAAGGCCTGCGAAATGAGCATTCCCGGACAGAAATCGATTCAAATAGATTTATTTATAGCGAACACTCGCCGCTCCGAAGTGCCCGGGATGTTTGATATTGGCGTTTCTGTAGAAAGCAATCGCGACGAATACATCTCGCTTGCTCGCAGGTACATCACCGCACTATCGCCAAGTGACGACTCCGAAAAGATTCACTCCAAGAACGAACCAGTGGTTCTCACTAAGAGTATTAAGTCAGCTCTTACCTATCGTGCAGTCACCACCGAATCGGAATATGAACAGGTACTAAAACTGCGTTACCTCGCGTATAGCGCCCATGGAAAAGTGAAACAGGGCAGCACTTGGAAGGAACAAGGCGAAGGGCTACGGAACGAGGGAACTCTGATAGCGGGTTTCCTCGGCTCTAAAATGATTTGCACGGCGGAATTACGATTCAAAGATGGCACCATCCCCTTTCGCTTAAGCAAGTACGTAGAGAATGTTGAAAAACTAGCGGCTATTTCAGACAAAACTGTAGAGATCAATAAACTGGCTCTGCATCCCAAGGCCCAGGGAAGCGACTTGATTGTTGGAATAATGCAGAAGATTCATGGGATCTTAGTCACCAAAGGTGGCTACGACGTGCTGATTGCGGCTACCGACAAACTCGCTCCACTGTATTTTCGGATCGGCTTCAAGAAATCGGGCCTTGAGTGTCCACATCCCTACCTTGCGGACCAGAAACTGAACGTACTCATACTGCCAAAACACCTGTACCTACAGGCCAGGCAAATCAACCCCGTAGCGTGGGTAGCGGTTTATGAGAATACCCAGCGCTATTTGGAATCGGTAGGAGTGGCGAACAAGCTCCAATCGCGCCTTTCCTATCGCGCCAAAGTCAAAATCGGCCGATTCCTCAACACTCTCTTGCTACGCAAAAAGGGAAAGGCCCGTAGCACTCAAAGTCAGAAGCTCGAGGATAGCGGGCACACCTATCAATTTGTCGATCCCAAATGGACTTCGCAGCACATCATTGCTCCCATCATCAAGCCCTACATACTTGAGGCCGATGAAATGGTAGGCGCTGAAAAAGTAGACTCGATCTTGAATCGAATGGGCGTCCCTAGATCCTTCTTCAATCGGCAAGCGAATTGGGTGAGTGTTGCCTTTCTCGATACCTTCTTGGATCGCTTTAGCCAACACGGCAGCATAGCCGAGTTGTCTCGAAGAGCTGGCCAGCGTTCGTTGCAGCAAGACCAAATCGGGATGAAGTACTACTTGCTTAAGCACTTGGTTACTCCAGAACAATCGTTTCGCGCGTCCGAGAAAATTCTTCCGACTTTCAATCGTACTCGCACTTACCGACTCGTTGCCGTAGGACCTCGTTCTGCAACCGTAGCGATTGGCCGCGTGCCCGGCTACCCATTGCCAAAACACCGCGAGTCTTGCCTTAACTGGCAGGCCAATTTTGAGGCCTATTTCAAGGTAATGTCGGGAACAGTTGGTAAGGTGCAAAAGCTCTCTTGTTGTTACGACGGGGCCGAGGCATGTGTTTACGAAACTCGATGGACCCAATCCAACCGATGGCTCCCATCCACTTTGCTTGGCTTCGCTTTGGTGGCTGCCGCTTTTGGCGGTTACAAGGCCTCCTTGGTTCTCATTCCTGCATTGTCGATTGCACAGTTTCTGTTGGCTGCGACCGCTTTAGCCGGAACAGTTTGGGCATTCCGGCAAACAGCACTTCGCCGTAAAGACGCGCTGGCATTTACTAAACAGTTCGAGCGTGCAGAGCAAGAAGGCGCCGAAAAATACCACGAACTTCAGCAGGCAAAAACTACCCTCGATGAGCGATACAGGGAAGCACGCCTATTGGAAGAAACCGCAAAGGTAATTCAAGCCGGAAACGAACTGAGCAAAATACTTAAGGCCTCTCTAGATGCGATCTGTGCCAGCTTCGGCTTCGACCGTGCTTTTGTAATGTTGGCTGACGAACAACGACAGAAGCTGCGCACTTCGGCTGTGGCATGCATCGATGAAGGCGTGGATGACATTTGGAGATTCCAAGTGGACGTATCCAAGCCGCGCGAGAACTCCATATTCGTTTCATCGGTGTTCCATACGGGAAATCCTGTACTCATAGACGACATAGAAACACATTACTTTCAATTCAATGAGGCATCCCAAAAACTCATTCAACGTCTTGGAGCACGTGGATTTATCATTGTGCCGATCCCATCGGAGACAGCAAACTGGGGTGTCTTAATTGCCGACAAGAATACCCCCGACAAGGATGTGAGTCGAACAGACCTCATCTTGCTTCAACGTATGGCGCAACACCTTGGTCTTTCTCTAGACAAACAATCAAAGCTAGACAATGAACGAAATACACGCCAACTTTTCCAGAAGTACGTGCCCGAGGCTATTTTGAGCCAAGTGCGCCAAGGCGGACAAAATACTATTGGCGGGCAACTCAGGAAGATCGCCTGTCTCTTTCTAGATATTCGAGATTTCACCCAACTGTCTGAGCGTTTCCCGCCACAAGCCACGCTCGATGTCTTGAATCAAGTATTTTCACTCGTACAAGAACAAGTACTGGAAACCGAAGGCTGGATTGATAAATTTCTTGGCGACGGAGCGCTAGTGACCTGGGGCGCTGTCAATGAAACCAGCGCTAACGCGGAGAACGCAGTTCGCACTGCCCTCAATATTTCACACGCACTGAACGCGCTAAACGCCCAGCTGGCGACCCAAGGATATCCAGCGATACATATTGGAATGGGAATCAATGCTGGCCCGGCCATTGTCGGCAATGTCGGTGCCCAATCGCGCATGGAGTACACGAGCATGGGCCGAACGGTGAATATCGCCTCGAGACTAGAACAATTCGCCAAGCAAATCGAAGCAACACTCGTGGTCTCTAGCGAAGTTTTGAATGAGCTCCCCGAGCCAACTCGCAAACTTTTTTCACAAATAGATAATATCTCCCTACGTGGAGTCGATCACCCCGTCTCGGTAGGAGCCATCCTACGGACTGGTCACAAGAAGGAAAACGAATGAACCGCCTAAGAAAAGTAATCGAAGCCGCCCAGAAAGCATTCAACGCTCGCCTAGAGGCCCTGCTGGAGAATGGTGGGCTGAGTGAGGAACAGTATGTTCGCTATCTATCTATGCAATACCACCTCACCAAAGGGGTACAACGCCATTTTTTTCAAATAGCTGGAAATCCGGAGATGGCAAGGCGCCGGACATTTCGCAAGTTCTTAGTGAAGTTTGCAAATGAAGAAGAGCTTCATTTCGAAATTGCCAAGAACGACCTAAAAAACATGAACCGAATTCCGCTTGAATGTCCATTGGACGTCACACTTTGGTGGGCCTATTTCGATAGCATCGTCGCCACCAATCCTTTTATTCGCCTGGGTGCCACGGCAATATTGGAAAATATATCGGTGACCTCCAAGTCTGTGATCCAACGACTATTTGCAAATGCTTCCTATGTCACTGAACACAACTCCCACTTTTTTATCATCCACCAGCACGAAGAGCTGCCCCACGGCGACCAGATTTTGGACGAGCTGGCCCAAGCAAACTTGGAGCCTGCCCACTGGGATGAATTGAAAAAAGGTGCAGAGATAGCCTCCATTCTCTATATGCGAATGGTGGAGTGGGCCATGGACACAAAAACTGCTACGGAAGAAGAATCTGCCTCGAAGGCGGCGTAGCACGAAATAGCGTCCACGCGAAAACTTCCTGACTTCCGGTTTTTTTAAGTACTTCGCGGCATGCTTTTATCGTGGCTCCGGTAGTTAGAACATCATCGACAATCAAAACCCTCTTGGGAGAGTGCTTCGACCCCCAAGTTAGGGAATCAAGCAAATTGGTTTTGCGGGCTGTCCCACCCAGGGAACTCTGGGGTGGGGTTGCTCTAGTTTTCCAAAGTTTTTCTCCTTCATAAGTTAGGCCTGTTCTCTTGGAAACATTTCGTGCCAACCAATCGCTCTGATTAAAGCCTCTTTTATGAAACGCAAGCCAGTGAAGCGGAACGGGAACTACGGTGGTGTCCGGTGGGATCCAGCTGAAATCACATTCATCGATCGCCCTTTCGAAATGAGATAGACATGCTTTTTGTCGATGAAACTTCACCTCATGCAATACGCTGCGCCATGGCTCTTCGTATTTTAGCGCGGACTGGGTTTCGCTGTCCGGAATGAGGGGCAGCGGACTAAATGAGATACATTGTGCACAAAGCAGAGATAGGCTCGGTACTTTGCACCCGATGCAGAGCGTTTGGAAAATCTCGCAGCCCAACTGTTCAACAATACTCAGTACACCTTTGAAAAATCTCTGCATCGCAAACTCCAAGCCTCTCTTAGATGACTGAGTTCAATCTCCTCCGCCTCCGCCAAATCGGCGATTGTGCGTGCAACTCGAACGGTTTTGTGGAGAGCGCGAAAACTAATCGATTGCTCACCACACAAATTATTCAGCCAGTCATAGGCTTCGTCGCCCAGTTGGAATGGGCCAGATTTAAAGTTCACCTCCGCCTCCGAATTGAACCGCATCGCCCCTGGATAGCGCCGTCTCTGCAGTTCGAATGTTTTTCGAATGGAGTCTCGCGCCTGGGCGTGAGTGATTCCACAAGGCTGAGGGATTGCTTCTGGTGGGGACATTACGACGCAAAGATCTAAGCGATCGCACAACGGGCCGGAAATTCTGCGCCGATATGCCTCAGCTCTTGCGGGGGGACAGGTGCACCGCTGCCGAGTATCCAGGAAATACCCGCAAGGACAGGGGTTCATTGCGGCAATCAAAAGAAAACGAGCCGGTAAGGACACTCCCGCCCCGACTCGACGTAGGTCTATGGTTCCAGACTGGAGAGGCTCTCGAAGCCCTTCCAGCGCATCTTTTCGAAATTCAGGAAATTCATCTAGAAACAGCACCCCTCCGTGACTCAGCGTGACCTCACCACGGACTACGTGGCCTGAGCCTCCCCCAAGGAGCCCAGCTGCCGATATAGAATGGTGCGGGCTTCGAAATGGACGGCAAAAGAATCTCGGATCTTCGGCATCAACAAATCCCCGACTCTTCATGAGTTCGATAATTTCGCTCTCCTCCAGTGGGGGCAATAGGCTAGGAGCGGCGTTGGCCAGGAACGTTTTTCCTACTCCGGGCGGACCGGCAAGTAGTAAGTGGTGCCTTCCCGCCAGTGCAATTTGAAGCGCTCGTTTCGCGAGTGGCTGGCCATGCACTAAATCTAAATCGGGCTTCATTTCTAAACGAGGACGAAGAGAAAGCGGAACAGAAGCAGGCGCCGGCAAATCACCCGACTTCAACCAATTGAGCAGCTCAGTAAGATTCGATAGAGCAATCACCTTAATGCTTCGAAGCAGACTAAACTCCTCCACATTGTCCATGGGAACAATAAGGTGATCTACTCTTCGGTCTTGAACCAAAACATGCCCCAAGGGTAGCCCATTCTGAATCCCTCGAATGCGACCATCTATAGACAACTCGCCCAAGAAACCGATTTTATCTATCGGCAGATGGGGTTTGATCATTCCCTCAGCACCGAGAAAGGCCACGGCCATTGCGAGATCGAGCTGACTGCCTTGCTTCTTGGAACTGGCCGGAGAAAGATGAATGACAATCCGAGCCGACGGCACTTGAAAGCCTAGGGCGGACAAACAGGCTCGTATTCTCTCTCTGCTCTCCTTTACAACATCACCGGGGAGTCCGGTAAGGACTATGGACGGAAGCGCGTTCTGAATACTCGCTTCGATTTCCACAACGCTTTCATAGGGACCACATTGTATGCTGCTAAAAGTTCTGGCTACCATGGCCCCAGTGCACTTGCACTAACTACGCCACACTTACCGTGCTAGACCGAAAATGAAAGTGACCGATTTCCGGACCTAGAGGAACACTTTCTTTCGCTTTTTCAGTTCTGCATTCATTGCTCTTTGGAGCTGCAATCGAATCTTCTTGCTCAGCGCTGTTACGTAGTCATTGTCTGCCGCTAGCTTAGGATTTTTCGGAAGACGGATTGCCGGTAAGAAATGAATTTTCCATTTAGCCGGCAAAGGTATCACATTAAGTGGAATAGGGATCACGGTGCCGATTAAGTGCTTAGCCCATCGGATTTGGGAGAGGGTCAGGTGTGTCTCTTCCGCACCAATGACTACGGAGGGAATAATGGGGGCTCCGGTCTCAAGCGCCAAACGCACAAAACCGCGACGGAAGCGACGCAGATGATAACGTTTGCTAGAGGGCTTAAAATTTCCTTCTTCCCCTTCAGGAAAGAGAAGCAACGGTTCTTTTTGCTCTAAAATTTCCAAGCCGTTTTGAAAGGTCGCAGGAACCAATCCGAACTTTTTAGCCGCAACCGATATTTCTGGAGAAAGAAACCAAAGCTTGTGGGCGATGATGTGTGGAATCACTTTTTTCTTCTGATGCACTTGATGCACGAGCATGAGTGCGTCAAAGCCCATAAAACCGCTATGGTTTGAAATCAAAATGTAGGGACCACGACTGGGAATATTTCGAGTTCCGACAACGGTGACCCGGAGATACCGAGTAATGATCTCAAGCAGAAACTGGGGCAATACCCTATAAGCGAACTCCTCTGGGGTTAAGCCAGACTTTCGAAGAACGCGCTTGACCGGACCAAAAAATGTACTCGCCATATCCAAAACTAGCGACACCCTATTCAGGTGCCTGAGATTTTACAAATTAAAATGCGGGGGAGACCCATTACATAGGGAGGAGAGACTACCGGGAGGGCTGAACTTGTATCATTCCCGATTTCTTAAGGCGGATGAGGCATTCATAAAGTACGGCGTCTGGCAGAGGGTTGTAGTCTAAGATCTGAGATACCTTGCCGAGTTCGACCACAGACGAAAGCGTAGAGAAATGCGGGCGATCCAACGAAGTCCCCGTGCGCAGCGCAGAGGGGACAAGTTCGAGCCTAAGATCGTGCGGCGGTAGGTTTTTTCTTACTTTCTCAAAGCGAGAACGCAGAGCCTCCCCTTCCGCACAGATTTCTCTCAGGTTCAATGCAAACTGATCTCTTACCAACATTGCGCTAGGATCTTGGTGTTTAAACTCGAAATCGAGCTCATCCCATAGAAACATTCTGTAAATTGCCTTAAGTCCCAGCGTTTCCCCACTCACTGCCGAAACGGGCCGTCCCTGGAGAAAATCAATTTGGCCAAGTGATTTGCCAGCAGAAGCAGATCTCACGGTTAAAGTGCCGGTTCGTGCGAGATCATCAATCGTGAGAAGCGCATCAGCCAAAGGCTGCGACTTATAGAAAGGCAGCCGTGTTTCGCCCCCTGTGCCATGTTCCAATCCCGGGACATACTCGCTTCTAACGGCGTGGCGCTGAAACTTTCCGAGTCCAGTCTTAAATTCACTCAAAAGACGTTCGGTAGCGCCCTCTTCGCCAACCTGCAGGAGCACCGTCTTTAGCGAAAAAACCAGATCTTCCGCCCGCTCCAAATGGTCAGCCCTTTCCACGGCCCTGTGAAACGTTTCCAGAGTTTGAGGACTAGTGGCAGAGGGGTTTTCAATCAGAGCGTATACCCGATTTTCCAACGCATACATTGCATCTTCTTTTGACACGGACTTGCCGAGCCAAATTGAAATCGTGTTTTTCCTAGATGTCTTTAGTTCACCGAGAATATCGCGACTCGTAAGATTGTTCTCGCACACAACCACACTCACCCGATTGCGAGGCACAGCTGTGCTCAGAAAATCGGATAGTACTGGGAAGTATTGGATTTCGAATGAACCGGTGTTTTGAAGCTCTCTCAGAATCTCAGCTAACCAAGGTGAGGGAGTTCCGAGAAAGATCAGCCGGCCCATGCCTGGGCGGTTTTCCACTATCTAATTTTATCACGGCAACGACGGATTCTTAATACGTTCCTTAGCGACTTCCTCGGCCACTTGAAAAGGCGGTCGCCCAGAGGCCTTTGAGCGCTGGAGGATTTCGCGCGTCGTTCCATAAATCGCTTCTGCGAGTCGGTGTGCGCGGGTTGCGTCATAGCCTTCGTATTCGCAGAAAACATTGATAATTCCGCCAGAATTCACAACGAAGTCAGGAGCATACAAAATGCCGCGCTCCAACACGCGAAAACCATCTTGCTCGGTTTCCAGCTGATTGTTCGCACAGCCCACTACCCCTCGACATTTCAACCGAGGGATGGTTTTTCCATTCAAAGTGGCCCCACGTGCACACGGCGAATAGATGTCGCACTCCACATCGTAGATTTCTTCTAAACTCACCGCATGGGCACCCAAGTTTTTCACTGCTCGCTCAATGGCTCTTGGGTCAATATCAGTAACCCAAAGCCTCGCTCCAGCTTTGTGCAACCGCTCCGCCAAATCGTAGCCAACGTGTCCCAAGCCTTGGATAGTAACTCGCAAGCCTGTGAGTTTCTGGGAGCCAAACAACTGCTCCGCGACTGCTTCCATCGAACGATAAACCCCGATGGCGGTTAACGGGGAGGGATCTCCCCCGGATCCAGGTTGCCCGTCAGCCCCCAAGACGTGCTTCGTCTTCTTCCAAACTTCGGCCAAATCAGCCGTATCAATATTCATGTCCTTAGCCGCAATGTACTTGCCATTGAACCTATTCACAAAATCACCGAAGGCATGAAGTAAGGCGGGAGTTTTTTTGGCCGGCTCACCAATGAGAACGCTCTTGCCGCCGCCGAATCCAATTCCGGCAAGCGCGGACTTGTAGCTCATACCCATCGAAAGGCGAAGTACATCGTTCAACGCTTCATCGCGATTTGCATAGGGCAGCATCCGAAGGCCGCCGCACGCCGGACCTCGGCTTGTATTGTGCACTGCGATAATCGAGCGCATTCCCGATGGCTGATGCTCTGCATAAACTACCGACTCGTAACCATCGACTCGGATATCTTCATATAACCAATCCATTACATTCCTCCCCAAAACCTACGGCAAAAATAAACGCATGTGTTTGGATTTGCTACCTTTAACTCAGGATTTCATGGCGAGTCGCGTCAGTAATTTGCTTTGACGATTTCCTCTGTCGACCTTAACAAGACTTATGAGCAGCAAAAGATTTATCGCAATCGCAGGCAATATCGGATCTGGCAAAACCACTCTCACGCAAATGCTGGCGGACCACTACGGTTGGGACCCCCACTTTGAAGTAGTCGTGGACAATCCCTACCTTTCCGACTTTTACGCCGATATGAATCGGTGGTCTCTGCAGCTTCAAATGTTCTTCCTCTCAAAACGTTTCCAGGCACATCAGGAAATTACTCGTTCGGCCTCTTCGGGAATTCAAGATCGGTCCATTTACGAAGACGCGCATATTTTTGCGCGCGCCTTACGGGAATCTGGAAAAATGGACGAACGAGACTATCAAAATTATTTTGAACTCTACTCGGTAATGACCCAATTCCTTACACCGCCGGACATCGTAGTTTACGTGCGTCGGGGAGTGCAGTGCCTTAAAGAAAGAATTCGTGAACGTGGCCGCGACTACGAAAAAGACATCCCTACTGCCTACCTGGAACACTTGAATGTTTGTTACGACGACTGGATGGAAAAATACACTCTGGGCAAACGTTTGATCGTCGAAGCCGACCATCTTGACCTAAAGAACAATCCGGAACACTTCAAATACGTCATTCAAGGCATTGAGAATTCACTTGAGCAGCCGGAGCTCTCGTTCCGTTGCTAAAACTTGGTACGCTCCCGAAGGTATTGAGGTAATATGTCGGCAAGCACTATGGCGCGCCGAAGCAAAAAATGCCTGACTTGGCTTGAGTCCAATCGTCCCTGGATGTTGGCTCTTTTGTTTTTTCAAACTTTCGGTTTCGCTGTGTTTGGCCAAGCTCCCGACCGCAGCGCGACGCTGAGTAATTTCACCGCTATTAGCCAAGTGCCTCTTTCCGAATACGTTTCCACAATTCTTTTCTTGGATCCCTACGACAAATCGGTCCAAGCCGCCCCAAAAGATTTAGCCGGATTCTTCTTTACCAGCGCCCAAACCCAAGAAGTCGTTCAAGTGGCCACTTGGCTGGACCAGTCGATATCGGCAGAGCAATTTCCCGACCCCTTGTTAGAAAGTCTCAAAGCGCTTGCTCTGGTGGTATTGAATGGATCTCTTTCAGGAAAGAAGGTTGCCGCAACCCTGTCGACCACACCAAATGGTCGGAAGGCCTCGCTCTCTATAGATTGGGGCGCAGCAACTCAAATTACTCCGGAAGCCGCATTTGCCAACGCTGCAGATCGCTTCAATCAATTGGTTCGCAGAGCCATCACCAGCAAACCCGAAACGCTCGAAGATGGAAACATTGTGGCCATCCACGGTTGGCTAAAGCTGCTCAGCCGCGGCCTAAGGGTACAAGGAACTCCAAAATAGTATGCGATTTCGGTTTTTCATATTCGTTGCGGGATTTGTTCTTAGCCTCCCGGTCATGGCTCAAACCGCCGCATCACCAAAAAAAGTTGAGAGCCTGACGGACGAACAAAAAGCTCTGAGACATTGGCTCGTCCCTTTGCGGCCAGAATTGGAAACTCTTGTCCTGCCGGCAAACAACGAAGCGGCCAACTCGATCCCTTGGACGATTCCGGCTTCGAGTCTTTTGACTCCAACCGCCTTTGGCGCGAGCTGGGGGGACCTTTTCCTATCGTTAGGAACTCAAGATCGACGCAGGTTCGGCGACACTTCCTTCGATGTTAGCGGCGGTGGCGGCTTTGGAATTGGCAATGCACGCCGATGGGCCGGAATTGAGTTTAGCTATTCGATGTATGATGTAACACTCCTGCTTCCCTGGAAAGCCGCCGGGGCTCTCAATATCAAAGTTCACAGCCTATTTAAGTACGGTATAGCCGCAGCCCTTGGTAGCGTGGATCTAGTACAATGGAACGGCGGCGATACGGGACGTACGTTCTACGGTGTTGTTTCCAAGTCATTTGTCTTATCACCTAACGAAAATGCCGCTTTCAGTCTTATTCTCGTTCATCTAGGACTTGGTAACGGAAACTACCAAAAGCAAAGTGACATCATGGCTGGACGAAACGTGTTTAACTTATTTGGAAGCATCGGAATTCGAATCGCGAAGCCTGTGTCGCTGGTTGTCAATTGGTATGGTTCTGACCTAGGAATTGGGATTTCGATTGCTCCCTTTCGACGCTATCGCATAGTATTCACGCCGAATATTCAGGATGTAACTGGCTCTGCGGGAAGCGGCATCCGTTACATGCTTGCAATGAGCTTTGCCGACAACTGGCGATCGCCGAATTTCATTTTGCGTTAAGTACCTTTCTGAAGGCCACTGATTGCCCGATTCCCAAAGCAAAAATCGTGACCATTAGCGTTTGGGTGTGAAAAAAATGCGAATCGAAAGCCGAACCAACGGCAAAGCAGGCAAGAAATCCGACGCCGGTCAGAATGGTCGCGCGATCGTCCGATGCCAAACCGGGTTGACGCCAAAATTTGACATACAAGCGCAGTGCACCAAGGAGCCAAACCAAAAATCCCGTAAGGCCCAAAATTCCCGTTGTGGCTAGTAAGTCGAAATAGAGGCTGTGGGGATCTGTGGGGAAAAAAGGATTCGCTTTTTCCTCGAGCGACATATATCGCGTTCTACCCCGCTCGAAACCAAGATGATATCCATTACCAACCCACGGCGATTCGCGAAAAAGCTCCAGAGAAATTTCCCAGAGCCTGAGCCGATCAGGATTTTCACTGGGTCTAATGGAGCTGAATCGAGCCGACAATGGTCCCCAGAATGAAAAAACTAGAACCGCTGCGACCAATGCCAATTTTCCAAATAAACGCCAGTGCGACCTGCCTAGAAAAGCTAGCCAAACCATGAATGCAGCTACCAACGCAAGCCAACTTCCTCTTGAACCACTCATGCCAATGCAAATCAAAAGCGAACACAAACCCGAAAAATAAAACCACGCATTCTTAGTGCTAGAACAAAAAACAAGACGTCCAAATAGCAGGCACACCAGAAACAAGGCGCCGAAAGCAAACGGGTTGTGGTGGTAAAGAAAACCACGCGCGTGAAATAACCTGCCCCCCGAACCGGCGAGCTGTGCCAAATATACTTCAAGCCACCCGAGCTGCTTCAGAGGGCAAAAACCAGCAAAAAACTGAAGAGAACAAACTACCAGCAGCAACCAGGAGAGAAAAACGGCTATCCGAGACATTTTCTCTAGAACAAGCGGATTGCGGGAAAAATAAACCGCAATGAAGAAGTAGATGAATAAATACCGAATCTTGCCCAATGGCTTAGCGAAGCCAGCACCTGGGGCCAGTGCAATCGACAAAGCTAGCGCGCCCGCAAACAGGATCGTTGGCCAAAAAAGAGGAAATCGCGTGGCCTGTAGAAACTCCCGGCGATACAGAACCAAAACTGAAACAACCAATAGGGCCGTTCCAATCGCTATTCCGGAGGAAGAGGAAAAAAGTGAAAAGAAAATAAGCCAAATAGAAAAACCGGCCAGCTTAGCCGAAAATGTCGGTGCCATCGTTAGCTGAAGTTGGACTCAGTGTGGCCTGGGGGCAACTCTTTTTTTGCAATCGTATCGGCAAGGGTAAAATGCTCGCTTAGCCCAATGAATCTATCGACATGGCTTACATCGACTGGCGTTTTTTGCTCGGCGTATACCTGCTTAGCCGACGAAATACGCTTAAGGGCCTTATCTAAAGTCTCTTGGGTGATCTCGTTTGTTTCTACCGCCCGAATCAAGGCTTCAATCTGCTTTACAGGCAAGCCGAGATCGCCACGATAAATCATTAAGTCGCAACCTGCTTTTATCGACATGATCGCAGCTTCTTCTGCGCCGTAATGATCGCTAATAGCTTTCATTTCAAGATCGTCGCTAATGACGAGCTTATTGTAACGCAACTCCGTACGAAGCAACCCATTGATGGTCGCCTCGGACATAGTTGCAGGGTACTTCGGATCCAGTTTCGGGTTGAGGATGTGCGCGGTCATAATCGCCTCAACTCGACTTCGAATAACCCTGCGAAATGGAATGAGCTCTAGCTTTTCAAGCTCTTCTACCGTCTTGTCCACTCGAGCCAGTGCATAGTGGGAGTCTTCTTTAGTGTCGCCGTGCCCTGGAAAGTGCTTCGCGACGGCCATTACGCCCATTTTCTGAATCCCGCGACTTACAGCCGAACCCATTTTCCCACAAACTTCTGGGTCGCTAGAAAAAGCGCGATCTTTAATAACGGGACTAAGCGGGTTGGAGTTCACGTCGACAACAGGCGCGTAGTTAATATTGATACCAACCGCCTTAAGCTCTTTCCCAAGTACCATGCCAAAATCAAAAGCGATTTTCGCTGACCCAATTTCTCCCAAATGATCGTTACCGGGAAATTTGGTAAACGGCTTCATCAAGCGGTTTACCTTTCCCCCTTCGTGATCGATAGACACAAAAAGTGGAGGACACCCCTTGGGGCGACAGGAAAACTGTAATTCATTGCTGAGTTCTGCGATTTGAGCTGGGGACTGGACGTTTCGCTTGAAATAAATCGTCCCGCCTAGGTGATATTCAGAAATGAAATGCCGGAACTCGTCTGGGACTGAATAGCCCTCAAAACCGAGAATAAAGAGTTGGCCAATTTTCTTCTTTAGATCTTCTTTGGAAGCCATCAACGTACCGTTTCGAACAGTATAGGACCCTGCAGAGATCGGAACAAGTGATTAGTCAAAAAAGCCCGGCTCGCTCGTTGCGACGACGGGTGAACCATGTTATGCACTGCAGCACTTATGAAAAAAGTGTTTATAACTTCCCTTGTTTTCGAACTCAGTGTTTTTGGAATTCTAAGCTGTACTCACGCACCAGACACTCAGCCAAGCACATCGAGCGCCTCGATTCCGGTTGCAGATTTCCCTCAAAGAAACCGCAATAACTATGAAGCAGTCGGAGAGAAATTCATGGTTGTTGCACAAGGTGAAGCGACCACCCGAGCGGCTCGCGAAATTTTGCAAAAAGGCGGAAATGTGGTTGATGCTGCAACCGCCGCATCTTTCACCATCGCCGTAGAGCGCCCACAGTCGACAGGTCTGGCTGGTGGGGGCTTCATGGTTCTGCACCTTCCCAAACAGAAATCTAAAGACATTGCCGTCGACTTTCGAGAGCGCGCCCCGCTTAAAGCGAGGGAGAAGATGTACCAAGATGCTAAGGGAGAATTGGTTGCGGGGCTTTCCACGGACGGAGCTCTAGCAGTTGGCGTTCCTGGCATGGTCGCAGGAGTTCTCGAAACGCACCGTCGATTTGGCCGGCTCCCTCTGAAAACCGTGATCCAGCCGGCCATTGAACTAGCCGAAAAGGGCTACGCCGTTTATCCACATCTGGCAGCAGCTATCAAAGACAAACAGGCTTTGTTTGAAAAGAGCCCCGAAGCCCTTGGCATTTATTTTTCACCCGAAGGCGCCCCGCTCGCCGAAGGCCAAAAAATCACCCAACCCGGTCTGGCGAAAGTCCTTCGAGCTATTTCCGAAAAGGGTCGGGACGGTTTTTACAAGGGGTGGGTTGCAAAAGCGATTCTGGATACCCAAAGAAAATTGGGCGGCCTGATTACTCAAAAGGATCTAGATCTGTACTCAGTCGCATTTCGCAAACCAGTGACCGGAAAGTTTGGAGAATTTGAAGTTGTTTCAATGCCACCACCAAGTTCGGGCGGCGTCCATGTGATTGAAATACTAAAGACAGTCTCGGGCTTTCCGCTCACTGCCCAGGGACCGTACAACCCTATTAGCCTTCACGAAACTGCTTCCGCCATGCAGCTGGCTTTCTACGACAGGTCAAAGTACCTAGGAGATTCCGACTTCGTAAAAGTCCCCTTGAAAGCACTCACCAGCGACAAATACACGAGCGACTTGAGGCGTTCAATTTCGCCAGACAAGGCAAAGCGTTTCACGGAAGTTCAAAACCCAAGCCCTGCCAAATATGAATCCAAAGAAACCACCCACTTTACCATCGCAGATAGCGACGGAAACGTTGCTGTCTCCACCCAAACAATTAATGGGTGGTTTGGCTCGGGGGTTGTGGTTGAAGGCACGGGCTTGGTTCTGAACAATGAAATGGACGATTTCTCTTCAAAGCCGGGAGCACCTAATAAATTTGGCGTGATTGGAGGCACAACAAACGCCATAGCACCGAAAAAACGGCCTCTGAGCAGCATGTCGCCCACGATCGTGAAACAAGCGGGAAAGCCCGTACTTGCTTTGGGAAGTCCGTCTGGGTCCCAGATCCTCACGTGTGTTGCACTAACGACGTTGAACTACCTTACTTATAAAATGCCTCTGTACGATTCGGTCACTGCTCTTCGCTACCACCACCAATGGACCCCAGATAAACTGACCGTGGAAGCCCCGGGCTTTCCCGAGCAAACCTCCGCAAAACTCAAAGCACTAGGCTATGACGTTGAGACGGGTGGAATTGGCTGCAAAATTCAAGCAGTAAGCTTCGAGCAGGGCAAGCTACGAGGGGTAAGCGATCCCAGAGGAGAGGGTTTAGCCGCCGGAGAAAAAACCCCCGGTGAAGAAGCTGCCGCACCCTCAAGCGACTTCCCTGTCACTAAAGACTAAGTCCGGGCCGATCACAAAAAGCGATCGGCCTCTTGGATCTATTCTTCGTCTTCTTTTGGAGCTCGGATAATGGAACGCTTGTTTTGGTCGAGAATGCGCTTCCGTAGCCTGAGGTACTTTGGTGTAACCTCCAGCAGCTCATCCTCGGCCATCCACGCGATACACCACTCTAAAGTAAGAGGAGTTACCGGTGTTAGGATCACGTTTTCATCACTGCCAGCGGCACGAATATTCGTAAGTTTTTTCTCGCGGCATACGTTTACGTTAATATCGTTGTTACGATTGTGTTCACCAACAACCATACCTTCGTAAACCTCGACGCCCTCTTTCACCATCAATTTGCCGCGGTCTTCTAGATTGAATAGTGCGTAAGGAGTCGTTTTCCCCGCTCGGTCCGCTACCATAGCGCCATTTTGACGATCCAGGATATGGCCTCGGTGAGGTACATACCCGGTGAGGTAACTGCTCATTAAACCTGAGCCACGGGTATCGTTCAGGAACTCAGAGCGAAACCCGATCAAACCACGAGAGGGAATATCGAACTCCAACCGAACTCGGTTGGCTCCCATTTTTTGAAGGTTCGTCATCTCGCCTTTGCGCACGCCTAGTTTCTCGGTGATAACCCCAACGTTGCCCTCGGGAATATCCATAACTACATGCTCAAGCGGCTCCTCAAGCTGGCCGTTGTTATTTTTGAGAATTACCTTTGGTCGCCCAAGGGAAAACTCAAGGCCTTCACGACGCATTTGTTCTGCAAGCACCGCAAACTGAAGTTCGCCGCGGCCACGCAAAACCGTGCTGTCGGTGCCATCTCCCTTACCGTACTGAAGAGAAACGTTGGTTCGAAGCTCGCGAGTAATCCGATCAATCAAAGTCCTTGAAGTTACTGGCTTTCCATCTTTGCCCGCAAGTGGGGAAGAGCTCACATAAAACTCAATCGAGATGGTGGGGTCTTCAATAATAATTCGAGGCAGAGCCACGACATTATTCGGGGCGCATACCGTGTCCCCAATGGACATTTCTTCCATCCCGGCCAAAATCACGATTTCACCAGCAGAGGCCTTCTCTACCGGGACCATTTGAAGGCCCTGATACCCATAGACTGCCGAAACCTTGCCATCAGGCTTACTGCCATCCGCCCGGCAAACCACCATTTTGTCGCCGACTTTTACCTCACCCGATAGGATGCGGCCGACGCCCAGGCGACCCACGTAGTCGCTATAGCTGGTGTTAGCCAACAAGACGCGGAGCCCGCCCGGCTCAACCACCGGACCAGGAATAACATCAATAATCTTACGGAATAAGAGACTGAGATCTTTGCCTTCTTGGCTTTCGTCTGGCGAAGAAACCGCGACCCGCTTTCGAGCATTGGTATAAACAATAGGGAAGTCGATTTGGTGGTCTTTTACGTCCAACTCAAGAAAAAGATTATAAATTTCATCGACTACCTCGGCCGCCCGCGCATCGGGACGGTCGATCTTGTTGACGACCAAAATGATTTTAAGATCACGCTCCAAGGCGTGTTTGAGCACAAAACGAGTCTGAGGCAAGGGGCCTTCTGCAGCATCCACCAGTAGCAAAGCACCATCGACCATTTGGAGGCCGCGTTCTACTTCCCCGCCGAAATCGGCGTGGCCCGGGGTATCCACAATGTTCACCCGCACGCCATCGTACAAAATAGAGGCGTTTTTGGCGGTTAGGGTAATTCCCCGCTCCCGTTCGATATCCAGGCTGTCCATTGCCCGTTCATTAACGCTTTGGTTGTCCCGAAACAGACCACTCTGCCACAACAAACCGTCCACAAGGGTCGTTTTGCCATGATCCACGTGCGCGATAATCGCAATATTCCGGACTTTCGAGTTTCTTTCCATTTTCTGCTTTCAAATTAGAGTGAAGTCTGAGGGCCGACTATGCTAAAGGCTATCTCCACTAATGCGAGAGATTTCTACACTAAAGGCCCCCGAGCAAGCAAGCTGCCCGAACTGTTGGAAAGCAGTTTATCTGTGCGTTTGTGCTCAAAGACCCAGTCTTGAGACTCGGCTCGGGTTCCTCATTCTGCAACATCCCCGCGAAGCCAAGAATCCCAAGGGGTCTGCGCGCCTGTTAAGCCTGGCATTAGCCCATTCCTCGGTACATAGGGTGGGGCTTTCCTGGCGGTCGTTGAATCATGCTCTGGGCACAAAGACAGAAAACCCTGCAGAATGGGCGGTGTTGTACCTTGGCACTCAAAAGGACTCAAAAGCGCACAACCCCCAGCTCCCCTTTGAAATCCGGGACCGCAAAGGGCGAGTGCTACCGAAAGCAAGCCTTAAGGGAATCGTTCTACTGGATGGAAACTGGAAACAGTCAAAAACCCTTTGGTGGAGAAACCCTTGGCTTCTGAAGTTGAACCGTTTGCTGCTTAACCCAACGATGACTTCGCGCTATGGCACTCTTCGCAAACAGCCTCGAGGCAACTGCCTTTCTACGTTAGAGGCCGGTGCTGAGAGCCTCGCCGCCGTGGGAGAGAACGAGGCAGCCCAAGCCTTAATTACTTATTTTGAGTCTTTTTTGGAAGTTCTTGGGACCAAGCCCCCGCCACAAAATCCTGAGCCGCGTCCAACGGCACATTAACTTTCGTCCAAGCCACGCTCTCACTTTCGCGAAGCAGTCACTTCCACGAAACGCAACTGAACTTCGGATACAAGACTTTCCAGCATTTTCGATTCATCTTCAGTTAAATTGCCACGGGTTTTGGCTTTAAGGAGCTGAAGCAAGTCTATGTTTTGTTGCGCAAGGGTTACGTTGATTTCGGTCTTTCCGGTGGCTGGATCGGGTGCCAAACCCAAATGGATTAGCGCCCCAGTTGCAAGCGAGAAGATAAACGTAGAAAAGTCGACTCCTTCGGTCATCTAATACCTCACGAAAGTGGATTGCCCTGCAAGTTGTTATAGACAAATAGCAGGCCGGCAAAAAAGAAAAGTAAAGCAATCAAAATATTCAGAGCGTGGCTACCCCATTGCTGAAGAGTTAAGCTTTCTTTATTTTTCCATCGACGCTGAATATCCACTACCGTACGGTACGTAATGTATGGACCCAGCAGCGTTAGGACAACGCCCAGTAGGATGAGTAAGTAGTTGCTAGTTTCTAGTGGATATTTTCCCATGGCGTGATGAGTCTACAAAGCACGCTGCGCTTTGTATAGAGTAGACCGATGTCGCGATTGCTCATTTTCGACACTCACCCTATCCAATACCGTAGCCCGGTATTCACGGCGCTTTATGAGCGCGAACCCAACTTAAAGGTTTACTTCTTCAATTCACGGTTCAACAGCCGACGGTGGTGGTTTCACGAAGTGGGCAAAACCCCCCCCCAAACTTGGGGCATTCCCTTGCAAAACGGCTTTCCCAACGCTGTGGTGGGGACAGAAAACCTCACTCTTTGGAAATGCTGGAAAGCCTTTGACGCCCTATTGACCGAAGAAAAGCCAAGCCAGGTCGTCATATACGGATACTATCTTCCGGAGCACTGGATTTTGAGAATCCTGTGCACTCTCAAACGCATCCCCCTGATTTTTGTTGGTGAGACGTTTCGAAGCGGTCGCTGGTCTTTGCGGCGTTTAATAAAAACTCCACTTCGACAGTTCTTTTTTGCCGGAGTTTCACGATTCGTCGCTATTGGAAGAAAAACTACTGATTACTACCGAGCGCTGGGAATTGAGGAACGAAGGATCATACCCGCGAAGTATTGCGTGGATCTCGCGTTCTTTCGCCAAGCCCCTGAAACCGCTCTACGCACCCGCAATGCCTGGCGTCAAAAGCATGGAATTCCCGAATCCGCGTTTGTGGTTCTTTTTGTGGGCCGCCTGTTTGAACGTAAGCGCCCCCAAGACGTACTTAAAATTCAGAAAGCCTTGGCTCACATACCCGGCACTTTTTCCGTGATTGTCGGAAATGGCCCTTTGGAAGAAGAGCTACGACGAAACTCGTCGCATCTTCCTGGAATGATTTGGACCGGCTTTCAAAACCAAGCGGGAACACGAGACGCCTACTACGGCTCGGATGTACTTTTTGTTCCATCGGAATACGAAACCTGGGGGCTGGTTGTAAATGAAGCAGCGGCCTGCGGCCTCGCTTCTGTTTTGACAGACACTTGTGGGGTGGCAGACGACCTTACGGTTCACGGCGAAACAGGCTTTGTCTTCCCAAGGGGCGATGTTGCCGCAGCCCTTCACTGGATCTCTCGCCTGAAAGAAGATCGCGCTCTGTGCAGACGCCTTGGAGCGGCCGCACGAGATAAAGTAGAGCGAGAATATGGAATCTCTCAATTTGCCGATGCTTTTGTTCAAGCATTGTCAGGAACGGCGAGCTGAAGTGCCGCTGAATCCGGATCTGATTCCAACGACCCACCATGGCGTTCCGCCACGAGCTTAGCGACCGCCAAACCCAATGCCAGATTCCGGTGGTGGTGCATTTGATTGCCTGCGGTTTCGAATGCCTCTAGGGCGCTTGAGGGAAGTGGCGCTCCACTCCAGCCCACCCGAAATACCACTTTTCCACTCTGCCTCTTGCAAACAATGGGAATCTTGCTTCCCAACGGAGCCCGTCGAATAGCTTCCTTGAGCAATTGAGTAAGCGCGACCTGAAGTTTTTCACTGCAGCCTCTAGACATCAGTCCAGAATCCACATCGATCTCCAGCTGCAATCCTTTTTTGTTAGCGATTGCCTGACAAGATGCTTGCGCTAGCTCGGATGCTTTCTTCCAGCTAAACGAGGCTTGCTGCCAACTCGCATCTGCTTCCAATCGTACGTAGGTTAGAACTTCATCGACGATTTCGCCGAGGCGATCCGATGCCGTCTCCAAAGAAGTTAAAGCGCGCTGCACTTCACCAGAAAAGGCGGGTTTGCTCTCGCCAAGTAAAGCCACAAAGGAAACCACTGCAGTAAGAGGCGTATTGAGTTCGTGGGAGACCAGCGAAAGAAACCGGGCTTTAGCGCGATCGAGAATCTGCAAGCTATCTAAAGCCTGTTGAAGACTCGAGTTGCTTTTCTCCAATGCGATATTTTTTTCGTCTAGATCTTTTTTGAGTCGGTACGCTTCGGCCGCCTGGCGCAGGGTAATTTTAAGCTCTTCTGGATCCCAGGGCTTCGCGATGTAACGATAGATACTACCACGGTTTATTGCCCCAATGACGGATTCCACTTCGGTGTATCCGGTCAATAAGATGCGCGTCATTGAAGGACGCAATTGCTTCGCCTTCTCTAAAAGTTCCACGCCAGTAATTTCGGGCATGCGTTGGTCGGAGACAATAACAGCGAATTCCTGAGCTTGCATAAGCACCAACGCTTCCAAGCCAGATTCCGTGGTAGTTACCTTAAAGTCTTGCCGCAATAGCCTTCGCAGCGCTTCGAGGTTGTCTTTTTCGTCATCTACAATGAGAACAGATTCCATGGTGTGCCGATAATTCACATGATATGGCTTTACGGCGTAGCTTTCAAGGAGCGGGAATGGAAACAGTCTTAAATGAAACGCGCGTATTTGAGCCACCTCTAGCTTTTCAGAAAGCGGCTCTGCTTTCGAACCTCGACGAGTACCAAGCGCTTAGGGCTTCGGCCGAAGCGGATCCTGTCAGCTTTTGGGAAAAGGCCGCCTCGGAGCACGTAACTTGGACAAAACGCTGGCACACAGCTCTGGAATGGAACCCGCCTTTCGCCAAATGGTTCATCGGCGGCCAGCTTAATGCTTCGTACAACTGTCTCGACCGACACCTTGCAACAAACGCAGAAAAGCCGGCTCTCATTTGGGAAGGAGAAGACGGCACATCTATCACCTTTACCTACAAGCAATTGCATGCCCAGGTTTGCCGCTTAGCAAATGTCCTTGAACAAGAGTTGGGCTTAGTTGCGGGTGATACAGCCGCTATTTACCTTCCGCTTATTCCTGAAGCGATCATCGCGATGCTCGCTTGTGCGCGTATTGGTGTAACTCACACTGTCGTTTTCGGTGGATTTAGCCAACATGCTTTGCGCGATCGCGTACAAGACGCCGAATGCAAAGTGATTTTCACAGCGGATGCCGGCTATCGAAAAGGTTCCGTTCTTCCTTTGAAGCAAACCGTGAGTGATGCACTCCCTGAATGCCCTACGGTAAAAAATATTTTACTCCTTCAGAGACAAACCAAACAGCCACTCCAAAAACCTTGGAGAGACTGGCGGTCGCTGGTAGATGCAGCAAGCGAAACACACCTAGCAAAGCCCTTAGACTCCGAACACCCACTCTTTTTACTCTACACCAGCGGCACTACCGGAAAACCCAAGGGCATTCTTCATACAACGGGCGGGTACCTGACGGCTTGCTCTGTCACCTCAAAGTGGGTGTTCGACCTTAAACGAAATGATGTTTATTGGTGCACCGCCGACATTGGGTGGGTAACAGGACACAGCTACCTTGTATATGGACCGCTATCCCAGGCGGCAACTTGCGTAGTCTATGAAGGCGCATTGAATCACCCTCACCCAGGAAGAATCTGGGAAATTATTCAAAAGCACCGTGTCACTATTCTTTATACCGCTCCGACAGCGATTCGCTCCTTCATGCGCGACGGTGACGAACACATTGCAAAATTTAACCTCGATTCATTGCGCCTTCTGGGAAGTGTCGGCGAGCCAATCAACCCCGAGGCTTGGATCTGGTATTACGAAAAAATTGGCAAACAACGTTGCCCCATTGTCGACACTTGGTGGCAAACGGAAACAGGCGCCATGATGATCACGGGCGTTCCGGGTGCAGTCCCGCAGAAGCCCGGCTCCGCCTCACTGCCACTGCCCGGAATTTCGATGGATATTGTGGATGAAGCGGGTAAGAGCTGTGGCCCCAATCAAGGTGGCTACTTGGTGGTACGCCATCCCTGGCCTTCCATGTTGCGCACAATCCACAAAGACCCTGAGCGGTTTGCAAAAACTTACTTCAGCAAATTTCCAGGCATTTATTTCACTGGCGACGGGGCAAATCGCGATGCTCAAGGCTATTTCTGGATCAAAGGGCGTGTCGACGACGTCTTAAACGTTTCAGGGCATCGGTTGGGAACCATGGAAATTGAAAGTGCTTTAGTGAGTCACCCCTCTGTGGCTGAAGCTGCCGTTGTCGGACGAAGCGATGCGCTTAAGGGACAAGCTGTTGTTGCGTACGTCATCCCAAGAGGCGATGTCTCGAGTCTCAATCGTGATGCTCTGGTTCAGGAACTTAAAACGCACGTTGCACGCGAGATTGGCGCCCTGGCTCGGCCCGATGCGATTTTTCTGACTCGGTCGCTTCCCAAAACAAGAAGCGGGAAAATCCTACGCCGTTTGTTGCGGGATTTGGCGGAAGGCAAGGCTCCCGGCGGGGACACAACCACGCTAGAGAATCCTGGGCTTGTGGATTTAATTTAGCAATTTCAATTGGTTGACTTCGGCCGCTGGACACCCCGTTTTGAACGTAGTAAACGAGGGACGCGCCGATGGAGAACCAAGCTTTTAAAGATACCGTTACCACCCGACTTTACGGGCCAAACGTCCGAAAATTCGATCGTAAGCGCATTGTTGTGCTCGAGGCATTCATCCGCTCGCTAGCCGAGCGAGGCCTTGCAGACACAAGCTATGCAAGTGTGGCGAATATCTTGGAAATGAAACCGGCTCATGTCGCCTACTACTTCTCAACCTGGGAATCGATGTTGGAAGGCGCATTTCGACTCGCTATCCACACCGCGCAGGAAATCACCATTCAAGGTGTGGTAAAGGCCAAAAATCCGCTCGATAAAATTCGAGCCATTGTGTATGCGCCATTCGAGCACTTTCATCGATTTCCGCACCACCGAGCGGTGCTCTCCGCGTACCACATGCAGTGCATTCGCGAACCAAAGTTACGCGCCGCACATCGGGAAGTACGGGAAGTGGGAAATGAACGCATCCGACAAATTCTTTCTGCCCACTTTCAAAAGGCCCTAAGCCAGAGTGAGCAGCGAAACCTGGCAACCGCAATTCAACACTGCGTTGTAGGATCGTGCATTGAATGGATCACGCTAGAACAACCTGAAAAATGGACTACTGCTGCGAAACAAACTTGGGGGCGAGTCGAATCGCTCATCGAAAGCTCGCACAAGCACTAGCCGGAAAAATCAAAGCGCTTTTTGAATTCGGTTTAAGGACTCTTCAATTTGAGCAGGATCTACGGTCATCGCAAGTCGGAAAAAACCTTCGCCATGCTCGCCAAAGCCAATTCCGGGAGTTACCACTACACCGGCTTTTTCAATGAGATGGCGGGTAAAATCCATCGACTTTCTTCCCTGCGGCACACGGACCCAGGCAAAGAAGGTGGCTTCAGGAACAAAATACTCGAAGCCAATTCTATCTAGCCCAGCAAGCAAGGCTTGCCGACGCAGTCGGTAGGTTTCCCGAATCGGTCCAGAAAACTCATCAGCGCGCGGCAAAACCCGAGTGCACGCGTCTTGAACTGCAAGCAGAGGACCAGAGTCGATGTTTGTTTTAGCGCGAAGCAGCCCAGCGACGAGTTCAGGATTTCCTGCCGCAAAACCCAAACGCCAGCCAGTCATATTGTAACTCTTAGAAAAAGAATGCAGCTCGATCGCGACATCTTTCGCCCCGGGCACCTGCAACACACTCGGCGGCTTTTTGGCGCTGTCGTAATAGATTTCGCTATACGCATTGTCAGAAAGCAAAATGACACCGTAACGCTTTGCGAGGCCCACGATTTCGGCCATCTGCTCGAGCGTCATGACAGCCGACGTAGGATTAGAGGGGAAGTTCAATATAAAATACTTGGGCCTGTGCTCGCGAAATAGCGACTCCAAACGATTTGGATCTGGAACAAATCCTGTATCCATTTGAAGAGGTACTGCAATTGCCTCCCCTCCGCCTAATCGTATGGAAGTTTCAAAAACTGGGTAGCCCGGCGAGGGATACAAAACCTTGTCCCCAGGATTGCAGAAAGCCACAGGAAAATGTGCGATACCTTCCTTAGAACCAATCAAAGCGATAATTTCGCTTTTGGGATCTAGCTGGACTCCGAAGCGGCCCGCGAACCAACTTGCCACAGAACTCCGGAAAGCAAGCGTTCCCTCATAAGGAGAGTAAGCGTGGTTCTCTGGTTTTGCCGCAGCCTCTTGAATAAAACGCACAATCTCTGCAGGAGTAGGTTTGTCAGGATCGCCAATCGCAAGACTTGTCAGAGAAATACCGCGGCTAATGGCATCGGCCTTAATCGCATTGAGCTCACTAAAGATATACGGAGGCAGGCTCCGCAACCGTTCTGCTTGATCTAGTTTCATACTTCCTCAAATGAATAAATTCTGGGTTCCGTTTGCTTCAAGAGGAAACTGGCTCCCCACAAAGCTCCTCGAGCAAAAACCATTCGATCGGTGACGCGATGCTGGACCAAAACTTCTTCCCCATCGGCAATCAAACGGACGGTATGGTTCCCCACAATGTCGCCCGCTCTCGTAACATGCACTTGCACATCGCCAAATCCCGACTCTCGAAGAACTTCGAGCAAGCGCTTCGCCGTTCCGCTTGGGGAATCTTTCTTATGGCGGTGGTGGTCTTCTTCCAAAACTGCAGTAAAGCCTAAAGAAGAAAGTCCAGCTGACTTGCGCAACATTTCGGACATTACCTGCAGGCCCGGGCTTGTATTGGGACACATCAAAACAGGCACCTTCCGAGCGAAGTCTTGAATAATTTCTTTCTGCTCTACGGTGAAACCTGTCGTGCAAATAACCACGGGTCGGTCGGTTTGCTCTAGTAGAGCCATTGTTGCTTCGGGACGACTAAAATCTATCCACACATGCACTGGCTCTCTCGCAGGCTCTTGAAAGGTTCGCAGTTCCACACCTTCCACACTAGAAAGACGACCGGAAAGCGCAACACCGTCGGAAAATTCAAAAGCGTCGGAGCCAAGCATGAACCCATTCGAGAGCAAAGAAGCGACGTTCTGCCCCATTCGCCCCGATGCGCCCAGCAAACCTACTTTATAAATCAAGGGAGATCCCCCCCCGATTCCAAGCGTTGGTACTCGCGATTAAGCAATGCCTCGGTGACTTCCGAAACTGGTACCAAAGGCAGGCGAAGCGTGTTTTCCATTCGGCCCATTCGATGCAAAGCGTACTTCAGAGGTGCGGGATTTGTTTCTGCAAAACAAGCTTTGATGTAAGGAGCCAATCGAACCTGCAGTTCAAAGGCTTGTTCCCACTTCCCATGGTTCATCAGTTCGTGCAGAGCCACAAAGGCACGCGGAATAGAGTTCGCGGTAGCCGAGATAATTCCCTGGCCACCTAATGCCTCGACAAATGCGTATCCGTCGTCATCTCCTGCCAATAATACTTTGCCGGTCTCACGAGCCACTGCTGCCAATCCGAGCCAATACGCGTATTGCCCGCTCGCCTCTTTAATTCCCGCGATACGAGGGTGCTTAAAGAGCGTGGACACAGTTTCCAGTGCGATGGGAACGCAAGTTCGTCCGGGGACATGGTACAAAATGATTGGTTTGTTGCACCGATCAGCCAAGTGAAGATAGTGCGCCAGAACACCCGCCTGTGTAGGGCGATTGTAATAAGGAGTGACTACCAAAGTGGCATCACAGCCCAAGCTTTCGGCTTCTAAAATTCGCGCGAGCACCGCCGAGGTATCATTTCCACCACACCCAGCAATTACTTCAATTCCACGCCCTCGAGCCATCTCCACCGAAGTCGAGATCAATTGCGCTCGCTCCGTAAGACTCAATGTTGGGCTCTCACCTGTAGTGCCACAAGGGACAAGTCCGTGAACTCCCGAGTCTATGAGAAACTGCAAATGCCGCTGGAATGCGGAAAGGTCGAGATCCCCCGAAGCTGTAAAGGGACTAACCGTCGCAACATATACTCCCGTTAATTTCACGTCTGCTCCAGAGAGCTAGGAACCTCTCCAAAAATCGGCTGTTTTTCAAAGTGCGACGGAGCACTCTCCATATCGACTTCGAATACATATTCCGCAGGTCCAACCAAAAGAAGCACCCTCGAAACCGGACTTAAATCTACAACGAGATCACCACCCGGAACCGAGACATTCACGGGCAATGGTTGGGCGTAGTTCTGGGAAAAGATTAAAGCTGCCGCCGCAGCTCCCGTACCACATGCCAAAGTTTCGGCAGCGACCCCTCGTTCAAACGTGGTGGCGCGAATGCGGTTGGCTACTAACCTTTGATAGAACGTGACGTTAGTGCCCTTCGCCTTGAAAAGAGGGTGCGCTTGAATTTGTTTCCCCACTCGAGCGATCGGGTAGGTCATGAGGTCTTTCACCTCAAGCACGGCATGGGGCACGCCGGTATTTACGCAGTTGAGCTGATAAACATTTTTATCAATTTCTAAAATATGTTCGGTACTCGCAAAGTCCGCGTGTGGCGCCGACAAACCTACTTCTACCCGACGATCTGCAAGCATGCGCCCTTTGACGATTCCCGCCGCCGTCTCAATAGCAACAGTCTCGTCAGGTAAGTACTTCTCGCTTACATAGCGAATAGCACAGCGTGCGGCATTCCCACACATCTCGGCGCGTGAACCATCGGAATTAAAAAAATCCCAACCGACGTCAGCGGTCTCACTGCTTTTGAGAACAACCAAACCGTCAGCACCGACGCCGAAATGACGATCACAGTAGAAACGCACTTCAGTAGGCGTAAAGCGGGGGGGCAGGTTCCTAATCGAATCAACGAATAGAAAGTCGTTTCCACAGCCCTGCATTTTGAAAAAACTTACTCTCACTTTTGGCTCTGCTCTTTCTTTGGCTCACTTGGTTTTGCTGGTTCGTCAGCCACTTGGGGCAATGAGGTATAGGCCACTGGCGGCCCTACCACTCCGCACGCAGCAAGCCAAAGGACCAAAACCATGAAAAATACTGAAAAAAGCCGTACCATGGTTCCCGATTTAGCACGCCAGCACGACGGGCAGCAATAGGACGCTATGCAAATGCCCGAATTACTCTACTTACGATTTCAATTCCCTGCTCTAGGGCCGATTCGGAGATAACCAGTGGAGGAGCTATTCGAATTACGTAAGTATGCGTTTCTTTGCATAAAACCCCCTCTTCAGCGAGGCGCTCACAGTACTTCCTGGCACCGCCAGACGCGGGATCCAGCTCTACCCCAATCAACATTCCCTTACCCCGAACCTCTCTTACGTGGGGCAAGTTTTGACTACGCAACTTGTCCATTACCTGCCCCCCTAATCGAGCGGCTCTATCGGAGAGTTTTTCGTCTCTTAAAACGGACATCGCGGTACGAGAAACCGCCGCAGCCAGGGGATTTCCCCCGAAAGTAGACCCGTGTTGACCCGGCTCAATCACATTCATTACGTCCGCTTTCCCAACCACTGCCGAAATGGGCAATAGGCCTCCCCCTAACGATTTACCCAAAATCAAAAGATCGGGTAAGACCCCCTCGTGTTCGTAACAAAAATTCTTTCCTGTCCTGCCCAAACCAGTTTGAATTTCATCTGCCAACATAAGGACGTTGCGACGATTGCAAACTTCGCGAACGGCCCGAAGAAAACCGTTGGGTGGTAGTAGGATTCCCGCTTCAGCTTGAATAGGCTCGAGTAATATCCCGACCGTGTTTTCATCTACCGCTGATTCGAGGTCGCCCACCGAGCCAAACGGAACTTCTTTGAATCCTGGAGTGAAGGGCCCAAACCCTTGGCGATAACCCGGCTCCGAGGAAAACGAGACTATCGTGATCGTCCGACCATGAAAGTTATTGCCAAACACTATGATGTTGGCGTCGCCGGCTATCTTCTTTTTTTCGTAGCCCCACTTCCGTGCAATCTTAATGGCAGTTTCTACTGCCTCAGCACCGCTGTTCATGGGGAGAACTTGATCCAAGCCAGTAAAGGCGGCAAGTTCCTGGCTAAAAAGGCACAGCTCTTCGCTATGGAAAGCACGAGAACAAAGAGCCAGTTTACCAACCTGATCAAGTAACCGACGAACCAAGAGCGGGTGTTGATGCCCAAAGTTTAGGGCCGAATAACAAGAGAGAAAATCAAGATACTTCTTACCCTCTACATCCCAAACTTCTGAACCTAGCCCCTTTGCAAGGACGACAGGTAGCGGATGGTAGTTGTGCGCGCCATATTGATCGATGATTTTGAGTAAGCTTGCCGTGCGTGTCATGGGCGACATCTTAGCAAAGCTTATCAGGGTAGAAAGACTATTTTCGCGAATCGCGAGATTTGGCGGTGGCTTCGTCTAAACTCAAGGAAAAGTCAGTTTTCTGACCCTCTTCAATCTTCACTTCAGTTCGAAAATCGAGATTCAAAGTCCGATTCACCAACTGAAGAAGGTAGGTTCTTTTGGCGCGCAAGGCGAGCTCCAAAGGGCTGCGTGCACGAACTTCTTTAATGGCAACTCCGTCCAAAAACACCTCGGCGTTGAACCCCAGATTGAGTGCAAGTCGGCCCATGGGAAAGGCCCGAAGCGTACCGCTCCAGTCGACAATTTTCTTACCAATTACGACACTCTCGGAGAGGGATTCATAACCCTCTTTCTGCAAAGTAATTCCGAGTGCTCGACCACAAGATCCAGTGAGTATCAAAGGCGTTAGGCCTCGAAAGACCTTTCCCTCAAAAACTTGCGCCCCTGGAGGAATCGATCGCACGTTTAGAGTGCAACCCCCAACCGCTTTTATTTCCGACGACTCGCTTTCTGCGACGTTCCCATCGCCTGCCCCCGTGGAAGCCTGATTCGTGGGTTGCCGATGGTTCGTCTTGGACTCAAAATATTGCTCCACTTCCCCATCTAGATAGAGTTTGTAACCGTAGCCAGTTACTAGCATTAAAAGTAGAAAGCGAACTGCTGTGGGGAAGTTTTTTTTCTTCCTGGGAACTTTGCGTCGATCTTCTTGAAATATCTTTTCGCTTCTCCAATTCACATTAGCACTAGAAGCAGACCGGGCATTGTTAAACTCTGAAGGGACGTCCATTCTGGGCGGGACCGTTTCAATCTTTGGGGGCGATAGCGCAACACCACTGCCCGCCATAGTCGGCCCACCCAAGGTACTTGGCTCCGAACCTTCCAATGCCGGAACGGGCAGTTCACCTTGAGTGCTATTCAAACTTCCCTCGGCCACGATGGGCATGCTGTCATGTGCCAGCTGAACTCGCGTTTCAGGGGTTGGGGGCTCATTCTCGAGCACCAGTCCACGGGTCGCGGGTCCTGTCGCCACATCTTTCGAAAAACCGTGCTTTGTCCCACCCGGCAACACTAGGTCAACTTCTCCCCTCAATGAACCGTTGGTAATTTGAATTTGATCGCTGACTTGGGTCTGCTCACCCTCGATGCCAGTGACGTGACTCTTCGTCACTCCAGAGTCCTCTTCGGCCGCTACACTCTCGGAGGGCAATTCTTCATCAATGGTATACGAAATGGAGGTGGGTTGCGGCGCTTCGGGTTCAAGGCCAGACTGAACAGGGACCTCAGCATCGGAGAAGGTTTCCCCGCCCACATCCAATATATCGGACTTGGTCGCAAAACCTTCTAACGCTTCCTCAATGCTGTCTAGGTCGTCGGATTTCTCTACCGCTACGCGCTGAGAAAAAGGGATCGACTGGCGATTAAGCTGTTCAAACCGCTTTTTCTCTTTCGATATTTCCTCGGCAAACACTTTCTGCAAAACCGCCGCAACTTCCTGCTGAGTGAAAGTAGAAGCCGTTCTACTCAAGTATTCGAGGAGATTTCGGTGAAGCTCTCCGGCAGAATTGTAACGAAGCTTAACGTCTTTTGAGAGCGCCTTCATCACAATACGTTCGAGGTCCGGCCCAACTCGTGGATTAATTTTTGACGGGGGAGTTATTACACACTCTTGAATCATCCGAAGAGTTGCCAAGTCACTCTCCGCAGCAAAGAGGCGACGCCCTGTTAGCATCTCCCAAAGAATAATTCCGGTAGAGAAAATATCGGTGCGGTGATCAACCACCAAACCATTCGCCTGCTCCGGCGACATATAGCCGAACTTGCCCTTGATTACTCCGGACCGAGTTTCATCGACACGATCCTTCGCTTTCGCAATTCCAAAATCCACGATCTTCACCGCGCCTTCGTAGGAAAGCATGATGTTCTGTGGAGACATGTCGCGATGGATAATGTTGAGCTGCTTGCCGGTATTGTCGTCTCGCTTTGAATGCGCGTATTCGAGTCCCTTGCACACTTCATTTACAACAAACGCCGAAAATTCGACCGAGAATGTAATGTCTACCTTTCGGCTTTTGTTAATCGACTGGCGCAAATTCTTCCCGTCGACATACTCCATTGCAAGAAGGTAAGTTTCTCCAAACTTATTGAAGTCGTAAATTTGAACAATATTTGCGTGGGTGAGCATGCTCGAGAGGCGTGCCTCATATTCGAACATCTTTCGAAACTCATCATTCTGACTGTAGGAAGGAAGAATTCGCTTTATCGCAACCTGTTTTTCAAAGCCACCGGCCCCGCCCGCTTTCGCTCGATACACCTCGGCCATGCCGCCAGTGGCGAGTCGTTCCAATAGGAGGTACTTCCCCATTTTGAAGGGTTTAAAATCCAAGCTTTCCCCAAGGTCCAGTAAGATCCGATTTCTTTTAGACTATTCGGTTTTTTTACATGAATGGTTGAGCCTAAATGTGCAATCTGGGGGGCTTGACAAGCTCGCTGTAAATGGCCGTGACTATTGGGTATTGGGGCTATATAACTTCCCCTTACACGGGCGGGGAGAGCTTCTTGGAAAAAAGTGGAGTCGGTAAATTTATGGCAGCCTTCAATCCAACGCGTCGCGTCTTAAACCGGATGATGGGAATGTTCTCAAGCGATTTAGCTATCGACTTGGGCACAGCAAACACCCTCGTTTATGCGAAAAATCGGGGCCTCATCATCGATGAACCCTCTGTTGTCGCTGTTGCGAAAAATGCTCGCGGCGGTCCAAGTCGCGTACTTGCAGTAGGCCGAGAAGCAAAAGAAATGTTGGGCCGGACCCCTGGAAGCATCGTTGCAATTCGCCCAATGAAAGACGGTGTCATCGCCGACTTTGAAGTCACCCAGAGCATGCTCAAGTACTTCATCGCAAAGTCCCAAGAAAAAATCACCCTGGTGCGCCCGCGCATTATTATTTGCGTCCCCTTCGGCATCACTCAAGTTGAGCGACGTGCGGTTCGCGAATCAGCACAATCCGCTGGAGCTCGGGAAGTTTTCTTAATTGAAGAACCGATGGCCGCTGCGATTGGCGCCGGCCTTCCCATCACAGAGCCTTCCGGCAATATGATCGTGGATATCGGCGGCGGAACAACCGAAGTCGCCGTAATCTCCCTAGGTGGAATTGTTTATAGCCAATCGGTTCGAGTAGCGGGCGATAAATTCGATGAAGCTATCGTGAACTACATCAAACGCCAGTACAACTTGCTGATTGGTGAACGAACCGCCGAGCACATTAAAATTGAAATCGGGAACGCATTTCCTTTTGACGAAGTGAAGTATTGCGAAGTCAAAGGACGCGATCTCGTCGTTGGCAGTCCCAAAACTGTTACCGTCAGTAGCGATGAAATTCGCGAAGCGCTAGTCGATCAAGTTAATATTGTCGTCGACGCCGTGAAACAAGCACTCGAGCGCACCCCGCCTGAGCTTGCTGCAGATATCGTCGACAAAGGCATTGTGCTCGCAGGCGGCGGGTCATTACTCGCTAACTTTGACATTCTGATTCGAGAAAGAACTGGTCTCCCTGTCATGTACGCTGAAGATCCCTTGAAGTGCGTTGTGATTGGATCTGGAAAAGTATTGGATCAGCTCGATCTGCTTAAATCCCTTACAATCGACTGATCTCATTTGACCCCATAACGTGAAAGCAGTAAGTGTGCTTCCACGTTATGGCGAATTCGGGATCAATTTCTTTCGCTCCCGCTCGAGGCTGCTACCTAATATTAGGGACTCTTTTTTTCGTCGTTCCGCCCGCAGCCCTGTCTCTCATTGTGTTCTTTCCGTCGATTGCATCACTCCTAGTTCCCACTTTCTCGTTTGCAGCGAGTAGCATTGGTATTTACCTCCTTCGCCGACTTCACCTTGCAGACAAAGCCATTCGCGCGAACGAAGCTTACTTCCGCGAGCTTGCTGATTGTACACCGGGAATGATTTGGGTAACGAACGACGCGGGATACCGCACCTATCTAAATAGTGCTTGTTTAGAGTTTACTGGCCGTGAGCTGAAGCAAGAATTGGGGCTTGGTTGGCTAAGCAGTGTGCACATCGAGGACGCGCAAGATACTTACGACAAGTTTCTCTCCACTTCACAGTGCCGACTCCCTACCCGTTTGATCTATCGTCTAAAACGCGCCGATGGCAGCGACCGTACGGTGTTAGATCTCGGAGCGCCCAGATACGATAGTGAAGGAAATTTTGCAGGGTACATTGGGTTTATCACCGACATCGAACAACAGAAACAAACCGAGCGACTCCTTGAAGCGGCACTCAAATCCAGGGATGAATTCATTTCGGTGGCTTCCCACGAGCTCCGAACACCACTCACGTCGCTGAAATTATTCCTCCAAATGACTCAAAGAATTCACGACCGGAACGACAGACTGGTAAGTTCGCGCGAAGTTTCTTCGATTTGCGAGTCATCGCTTAAGCAAGTTAAAAGCATCGAACACTTAGTAGAGAATTTCTTAGACGTAACTCGAATTCGCTCGGGAAATCTGACTTTATGCCCAGAGCGTGTAGGCATTGCAGATCTTATTCGTCGTGTAGTCAGCCGGTTTACCGAGAGCGCTTCCCACTCCGGAAACGTTATCTCTATTCAAGCAGATGAAACCTTGGCCGGCGAATGGGACCCGTACCGCATCGAGCAAATGCTCGATAATCTAGTATCCAATTCCATTCGCCATGCGCCGGGCAGACCTATATTCATCTCAGCACATAGAGAAAATGACCAAATGGTCCTGCGAGTTAGAGATGAAGGACCTGGCATCCCAAACGAACGTCTCGCCGAAGCATTTGAAAACTACTCTCGCCCGTTGGGATCGAAACTCAACCTTGGGATGGGACTGGGTTTGTACATTACTCGTGGTCTCGTTGGAGCCCACCAAGGAGTGGTTGAAGTAGAAAACAGTCACGCCCTTGGGGCGAGCATCAAAATCGTATTGCCCTTAGCTGCCGAGTGGGTGCTGAGTGCAAAACAAAATGCGGAGCTAGAGACCATTGGCTTCGGCGCTTAAAAAGTTACTCATCGTCGAAGATGCTGATGACATACAACTACTGCTGCGTAAACTTTTTGAACTTGAAAACTATTGTGTTGCCTGCGCTTCTGATGGAGCGGAAGCACTGGATAGCCTTCAAGCCATGGAAGAACTTCCAAACCTGATATTGCTCGATCTTAATATGCCGAGAATGGATGGTTACGAGTTCCTGGAAAAACAGAAAGAGAACCCGAACTTCGCCAAAATCCCCACTCTCATCATGACGGCAGATGGGGATATTCCCCAACATCGCAAACATGTTGAAGCAGCTGGATTTCTAAGAAAGCCGCTTGATATCGGAACGTTGCTTAACACCGTAAAAGCACACTGCGCTTCTAGCTAGAAACAAGAATAGCGTGTGCTGGCTATCCCTCTTTCGGACCCCATGACGGAGTCATACATTGCTGGCCTGGGGGAGAAATTTTTCTCACCACGCCTCCGTCTGAGGTCATCAAATAAACTGCGTAGGTCCCGCCTTCGTTGGCACTAAATGCAAGATGCCGCCCGGTAGGCGACCACGAGGGATTTTCACTGTTTACTCGCCTTTGGCCTACTCGATCTCCGATGGTCAAACGATTGAGGTTGTTCCCGTCGGGATCGATCATATAGAGGTCGAAATTTCCCTCTTCAAGACGTTGAGCTGCGAAGATAATCTTATCTCCCTTTGGCGACCAAGCCGGAGAGGCATTGTAGATCCCAGCAAACGTCAACTGACGCGCGACCTTCGAAGCCATATCCACAACGTAAATCATGGGATGCTTTGACCGGGCACTGGAAATCACAAGCTGTTTACCGTCCGGGGACCAGCTCGGCTCGACCTCAAAAAGTAGGTTTACATTGCTAGCCTGGAAGCCCCCACCCACTTTCGACCATTGAATACTTCTACTCAGGGGCTCAGGACTTACCGCCCCCGATGGATCAATTAAGTATAATTCCGGACGACCCGTGAAACTCAAAGTCGCAGCGATCCGTGTGCCATCAGGCCTCCAAGCCGCGCCGCTATTCATTCCATCGCGGGAAGAAAGCACATTTCTTCTTCCCGTTGAAAGACTATGCCGCTTAAGCACCGTGCCCTTTTTTCGCGCTTTTCCCGTATAGACCCAGTCGTATTGGGTGTAGCTAATCGATTTTCCGTCCGGTGCCCAGGAAGGCGAAAGCGAAATTGTTTTGTCGTCGGTCAACTGTATAAGATTTCTCCCGTCAGCGTCAGCTATGTAAATGTCCTTCGGAGGGCTTTTCATTTTCTTTGCCGGCTGACACACCATTAAAATCCGACTTAGAAATAACCCTCGCTCTCCCGTAACCGCCTGCATGATGTCTTCTGATAAAGTGTGGATGAGTCGGTAGTATTGAGCGGATGAAAACTGATACCGCGTTCCAAACAGTTTCTTTTCACCAGCAACATCAAAGAAACTAGCATCGAGCTGCAACTTGCCGCCCACAACCTGAAAAGAAATTTTCAAGAAAAACGAAACCGCCGCCTTCTTGGCTTCTTCGAAATTTGGATACACGCTTCCTGCAACTTCGACTCCGGGAAACGATCCCTTGGGCAGGATCTCAAAAAGATTTACAAGCTCAAGGTCGGATAATAGCTCTGCTTGAAGTTTTGGAGCCAATGCGGGGTCTTGTGCGGGAGCTCCTGCGGAGGGACGAATTTCACCGATAGCTAACTTTCCCTTCCGAACCTTCGCACCCGTAATTGTTATGTCCATGTCCGCATGAACGCTTGATCCAATACAAAGTAGAATCCAGGCTAGCCCTAGTGCAAGACGCATTTCATTCCTCCGCCCTAAAAGTCACAGTGATTCCGCCCTGAATAAGCGACAAGTCCTCTGGAATAGGAAGGGGCTGCGCGTCTTCAATCGCCTGCATCACTGCTGAATCAAATAATGAATCCGAAGAACCCTTAACAAACTTTTTTGACCTAACCCTACCCGTGGGAAATAGCTCTAGGTGCACGGTATTGGTTAAGCCGCGATTTCGCTGAGACGGCATAATGAAAAAATGCTCTTTAATTTTCGACATCACCACACCGGTAAATTGGTCTTTCGGCGTTCCCAAATTTCCGACTGCGGCTGTTCCCTTTGAAACAATATTGCCTTTCAATTTAAGACGTCCCTTTTCCTTGTTGGAAGACAACGCCTTCAAAGCTTGTTCTCGCTTCATCTCTTCTTCAATTGCCTTGAGGGCTTTTTTCTTCTCCTCATCCTTGGCTGCCTGTTTCGCTTTTTCTAGACGATCGGCTTTCTCTTTTTCTGCGGCCGCTTTCTGCCTTGCCTCAAGAACCATTGAGTCGTCTTCGGCCTCGACCTGCTTTTGAATCGGGGCGGGTTTTTCAACTTCAGGAAGAGTGGTGTCGATGTTCTCTAAGTCGGCGACCGCTACGTCGGGAAGCCCCACCAAATCGACCTGGACATATTGTTGGTAAACTTCTTTGATGTGGTTTTGCGGAAAAAGGTGAATTCCAAGCGCTTCCAGGGCTTTTACCGTAAGCCAAGAGGTAGGAATCATTAAATGTAAAATCAACGAGGCAATAAGCGCAGATCGTGGCACGAAGAAATCGTCGTTCTGCAGAATCCCCTGACTCATGGCGCCCCTGGAGCCTCGCCTTCGGGCGGAAGCGTCACCAAGCCAATTCGATCAATGCCGGCCGATTTAACCAGAGCCATTGTCTTAGCGACTATAGCGTACGCAAGCTCCCCATCGGCTCGAATAAAAACTTCTTTTCGTTTGGATTCGCGAAAATATTCTTTGAGCTTGGTCTTTAGCTGCGAATAGGGAATCTCTTCTTTGTTGATAAATACTCGAGTCTCTTTTGTCAGACTCAAAGTGAGGGGCTTCTCCGCCTTGGGCAAAGCTTTCGCCGAAGCCCTGGGGAGTTGCAAGGGTACACCGCTTTCCATCATAGGAGCAGTGACCATGAATATTACCAACAAAACGAGCATCACATCCACCAGTGGTGTGATGTTGATCTCGGCTAGAGGTAGATTATCGTTGTCTGAACCAGAGCCAAAGGCCATAGAGGTTCCACTAGTTTGCGAGGAAGTTTCGTTTCACGATGTTGAGAAAATCACTCGAAAAATTGTCCATTTGTGCTTTCAACGATCGCACCTGATGCGTGTAATAGTTATAAGCCATCGCGGCGGGAATCGCGGCTCCTAGGCCAACTGCTGTGGCAATAAGCGCCTCGGAAATCGCAGGCGCGACAGTCGCCAAACTGGCACCTCCCGCAGCTCCGATGTTTTGAAATGCCGTCATAATTCCCCACACCGTACCAAAAAGGCCGATAAACGGAGAGGTGCTCGCAGTCGTCGCCAAGAAACCCATTGAGCGCTCAAGTCGGATCGTTTCGCTCCGACTTGCGCGACTTACCGCTCGTTCCAAATTGGTAATCGAAGATTCTGGAGGCGCCATCCGCAGGATGTCCGTAGAGGCTTGTCCTGGGGTCGCCGTTTGGGTTTGCTTCTGCCGCTCACGCTCCATCAAGCGTTGCAACTCAACGTAACCAGCTTGAAAAACTTTCGCAACGGCCGACCCTGCGTAGCGCTTCGCCTCGGCATAGATATGATCCATGCTCTTGCCGCTCCAAAATATTTCTAGAAAACTTTCGGTGTTCACCGAGCAACGGCGAATAGTTCCCCACTTAAAAAAAATAATTGCCCACGTGATTACTGAAAACGACACGAGCAAAAGTAGAGTCAGCTGCACTACGGCGCTGGCATGGAACATAATATCGAAAGCGCTTAGAGGAACGGCTCCCTCGGCAGCAGTTTCAGCGGTAGATGCATAGGCTAAATTCATTTTGGTAGGCCCTAAAATGTAGTGATGACAGATTCTTAGTCTAAGAGAACCCGCCCAGGGGGTCAAGGAACGGTGTGGCGCGTCAAGCAATGCGTGACCGGCTTAGGCGAGTAGTGTATGGGAGAGCCATGGAAACACAACGCGTCGCGGTAATAGGGGCCGGACTAGCCGGCAGTGAAGCAGCCTGGCAAATTGCCCAACAGGGCGTAGACGTAGACCTCTACGAAATGCGGCCCTCGCGCCCCACCCCCGCTCACCAAACCAACCAGTTCGCCGAGCTTGTTTGCAGCAATAGCTTTGGGTCCGACGGCGCCGCTTCAGCGCCACGAATGCTTAAGGATGAACTCCATGCATTGGGAGCGTTCGTTCTAGGCTGTGCCCGTAAACACCAAGTACCCGCCGGAAACTCTCTTGCGGTGGATCGTGTCGCTTTTTCGGAGGAAGTGACAAAAGCGCTTTCTTCACACCCCCGGATTACCATCCATCGAGAAGAGGTAACATCCCTCCCACAATCTGGGATCACGGTGGTGGCCACAGGGCCCCTTACTTCTGAATCGCTAGCAAAGGACCTGGCCGGGCGACTGGGTGAACGTTCTCTTTATTTTTACGATGCTATCTCGCCGATCGTTTCCGCAGATAGCCTCGATATGGAAACCATTTTCCGAGCAAATCGCTACGGAAAGGGAGACAGCCAGGACTTTCTCAATATTCCTCTTACCAAAGAGCAATACGAAACGTTGATCGACGATTTGCTGAATGCGGAAGTAGTCCTACCTCACGATTTTGAAGAAGAACGTTATTTCGAAGGCTGTATGCCGATTGAAGCAATTGCCGCCCGAGGCCGAATGACCCTTGCCTTCGGACCCATGCGGCCCGTAGGACTGATCGATCCCCGGACAAATCGCCGATCGTTTGCAGTGATTCAATTGCGTACTGAGAATGCCTTCTTTACGGCCTACAACTTGGTAGGTTTCCAAACGAAGCTAAAGTACCCAGAGCAGCTACGCATTTTCCGAAAACTTCCCGGCCTTGAAAACGCAGAGTTCCTTCGCCTGGGGTGCATGCACCGAAATACCTACCTCGATTCACCTCGAGTCCTATTGCCGACGCTTCAACTGCGCAAGCACCAGAATACTTTTCTGGCAGGTCAACTGACTGGAACTGAGGGATACCTTGAGTCTTCCGCAACTGGGTTTTTAGCGGGAACCAATGCTGCGCGATTGGCAAAGGAAGAACCTCTGCTGGTGCTGCCGAACAAGACCATTTTGGGGGCGCTCACTGCTGCCATTACAGATCCGAACAAAGAAAACTTTCAGCCAATGAATTCCAATTTGGGAATTCTTCCGCCGCTAGAAAATCCACCGCGAGATAAGAAATTAAGAAATGCTGCCTATGCGGAGCGTAGTCGCGAAAGCTTAAAGAATTGGCAGCTTGAAGCTACTGGACTTCAATTCCCTTTGGAGGATTGTGTAGCAACCCGCGAGCAAAGCCGTTAGCTCCGGTTGCGTGGTTAGAAACCGTGGTTTGGTCGGAGGCGACAGCTGCTGCAAGTCCCTGCGCTGGCCGAGTTCCGCCGCCAAGACGAGTTGCCAGGTTGTTTGGTTGAGCTGGAGCTGCCTCGGACGCCGGTTGCCGGGCAGCCGCCAAATAGGCCTCAGCCTGTTTAGTCATCAGTGCCGCAGTGGCTTCACTTCCTTTTTGAATAGCTTCCAATTCTGAATCCACAGAAGCACTAGTCAAATCGGTCTTGGCACTTTCCTTGGGAGTTAGTGCAGCTTTAATCTCTTCGCTTAGACCTTCATCCTTTGGAGCGCTCTCTTGCATTGCTTTAATGGCAGCCTGGGTTGCTTGATTCGCAGCTTCATTTGCTTGCTGAACGCCTTCTTGCATTTTCTTCTGCGCTTCTTTTGCAGGCTGCTCAAACGACTTCGCTAATTCATCGCGTTTAGATTGGTAACCCGAAGAGCCTCCGCCCCGGGTGCCGCCGCCCATTCCCCCCATGCCTCCCATCATTCCCATTCCGCCCATCATTCCCATTCCGCCCATCATTCCCATGCCACCCATCATCCCCATTCCCATGGGGTTCATTCCGTAGCCCATTCCCATTGCGCCAGCATTAAGTGAGTTCCCATGCTCTGCTCGGAGCACACCTGAAAAACTTGCGAAAACTATGGCTAGAGTGAGCATTCGGTTAAACATGGCTTTCCCCCACCCCTTTAGAATGCATTCCAACTGCCAGGTTTTGCGTGCCTAGCGGCATGAAAACTCTGTGTATTCACTAGCCAACTGTCAGCACCGCCCCCCAGAGGACAATTAAGCAATTGAATTTACTGGATTATTTATCCGTTCACTCCGAGGCCAAACTTGCCGATAAGAAATCACCTAGGGCACCCTATGAAAACTCTAATAATTGCACTGCTTATGACCCCTGCACTGGCACAGGGTGAAAACTCTGGTGGCACCCCGCAACCCGAAGTATCGGTGATTTTGGCCAAGGATCGTTTTTATCCGGCCGAAGTACGACTAAAACCCGGGGTACCGGTTACCTTGGTATTTTCTTCGGTAAACAAGAAGCCAGCTGCCCTGATTCTGGAAAATACTTCAGCCGCTGGAAGTATTGCCTCCGACTCGCCCAATGAAATCACACGCGAAGTATCAAGTGAAAATGCCACGTTCGTAAGTTTCGAGCCCACGGTAGGAAAATATAAGTTTCACGATGCCCTTGGCGCAGCCCGCGGGGAAATCATCGTAGAATGATGGGACGATCGCATGTCAGTATTTGAAACATCGGTACAAGTATTTCTCAAACCGGTTCTTCCGTTTCTTTTGGACGACTCGGTTACGGAAATCATGATCAACGGGCCCGACACTATCTTCATCGAACGAGCAGGCTTTGTCGTCAAAACCGATGCGAAGTTTGAAGACTCCAATGCGTTGATGGCGGCCGTACGAAATATTGCCCAGTTTGTCGGACGCCCCATTGACGAGGAACGGCCTTTTCTCGACGCTCGACTTCCAGATGGATCACGCATTCACGCGGTAGTTCCCCCCATCGCCAGAAATGGAACGACAGTCGCCATTCGAAAGTTTTCCAAGACGAAGCTGCAACTCAAAGACCTCATAGCAAAAGAAGCGATTACGCCGGAAGCCGCCCGCTTTCTAGATGTGTGTTTGTATCTAAAGAAAAATATCATTGTATCGGGTGGCACAGGCTCTGGGAAAACAACCATCTTGGGAATTCTCGCAAGTCGTTGCCAGCCAGATCAGCGAATCGTTGTGCTAGAGGACTCGGCCGAACTCAAAGTGAACAACCAACACGTCGTATTCTTTGAAGCTCGCCCAGCAGACGAATTTGGAAAAGGCCTCGTTACGCTTCGTGATCTTGTAAAATCTTCACTACGACTACGGCCCGATCGAGTCATCGTTGGTGAAGTCCGCGGTGGAGAGGCTATGGATCTGATTAGCTCTATGAATACTGGCCACTCCGGCTCCATGGGAACCGTCCACTCGAATAACCCAAAAGAATGCCTCACTCGCCTAGAAACATTGGCGATGATGACCGACACTGAAGTACCAGTTCAAGCGCTGCGCGCTCAAGTGGCTTCTGCAATCAATATCGTCATTCAGCTTTCCCGTATTGCCGACGGCTCACGCAAAGTGACTCATATTTCGGAAGGCCTCGGTATGGATGTCCACGGCAACTATCAGGTAAATGATATTTTCCTATTCGAGCAAACTGGACGGGCGGCAGATGGCAAAATCCTTGGTAGTTTAAACGCCGTCGGAAATCTGCCTTCGTTCATGCATGAAATTGAAGTAAACCACTTGCCCTACCCAAGAGAAATGTTCACTCGAAAAGTTCCACAGAAGAAAAAAGACGATGCCGCCTAAGAGTTGAGAGCCACGTCGGCGCGCTCCCGCATCAAGCGTCGGTAGTCAGATAGTTGAGCGATTAAAGCGTCTAGCTCCACGTCAGCTCCTAGTCGAGAGACTGTCGTTTTCTCACCGTCTCGATCGATTTTCACTATCGCCCGATTTTCAAGATAAGAAAGAGCGTTCCCATAGTTCATGACAGAAACGCTCTCAGGGAAAAATATCTCCCCGTTTTGCTGCCGCAGCTCTGCAAAACGACAAGCCTTCGCTAGCATTGCCTTCTTCTCCCACTCCCCTTCGGTCGAGGTCCTTACAAACTCAAAGAACACTGCGTAGCTTTCGATGAGATCTCCCACTAGGCGGGACAACACAGAGAGATCCGCCGGAAATACGAATCTCTCTTTTAGATTCCGCTTCCACTCGGCAAAAGGGGCTTTCAGATCTGAAAATAAGAATCGCGCAGAATGATCCAGCTCCTCTAAGAATTCGACTCGCGGATTAAAGAAAAACTCAAACTTCAGCAAATCTCGCAATCGCAAGGCTTGGGACTGAAAATCAGAAAACATCTCGGCATGTGATCGATCTGCTCCATTCTCCCATGACCGATAGAACGATAAGAGCGCAATGCTGGGAACAACCAAGCAATGAACCGCGTTGTTTTTATAGAAACTTAGAAGTTGGCGCTTGCGTCCCTCACAGAGGTATCGTCTGGGGACGTCTTCCACCTGCAAAAGAACCCCCGACTTGCGCAGACGACGGACTGTACGCTCTATCCCCAAGCGCATTGCAGCATCGCTTGGGACACTAAGCTCAAGACCCGCATGCCGCACATAGTGGCCCAGTACCAACCCCACCCTCAGAATTTCTTCGAGGGAAAGAAGTGGATTGCGGTGACACAAAAGCACGGTCGACACGAGGGATTTTGGCGTGATGGGAGTCTTATCGCAAATTGATTTGCATATCTGAAATGCCGTTTTTTGAAGTCTCCGACGTGGATCTTTTTCCGCCCCTTCAAAAACCGCCTTCGTCGATATGGGGGGAGCCAAACGGACGTACACCTTGCCAAATCGCCTCTGAATCAGCTTTCGCGATTTCAGCAAACCCAGCGCACTTTCTTTGGCCTTTTGTCCGCCCCCTAACTCTCGAGAATAGGTGCCCTGCTCGGGAACTTCGTCGTAACAAAGAGAAACCGGAACAAGAACCACATCTTCACATACATGGTTAGAGTGCGCCTCCATGACCATTTTTAACATTCCGTAAGCGGGAGCCAGCATTTTGCCGGAACGACTGCGAGTTCCTTCAATGAAGAATTTAAGGTTGTAGCGATTCTTCAATAGGTTTTGAACATACTTTGCGAGAAGTAGTTGATAGAGCTCCTCCCCTCGAAAGCTGCGTCGAATAAAAAACGCGCCTCCACGACGCAAGAAATGCCCGACCGGCCAAAACGAAAGGTTAATTCCCGCTGCAATATGGGGCGTTACCATGTCGTGCCTGAACAGAACGTAGGGTATTACCAAGTAGTCAAGATGGCTGCGATGGCAGGGCACAAATGCTACCGGCTTGTTCTTCATGATTTCGCGAACCTGCAACCACTCGCTTTCTTTAATATCGATACCGTCGAACACTTTCGAAAAAAGCCAATTGAGAAACACGTACAAAACTTCGATAAGGCGAACATGGTAGTCGGCTGCAATCTCGGTGAGATTCTGATACGCCTGCGACATGAGTTTTTTTCGATCCACCCCCTGCTCTTTCGCCAGACGCGAAATCAGCTCCTGCACTTGGGGATCTCGTAAGACGGTTTCTTTGACAAGGCTTGGCGAGTGGTAACGAGGCCCTAACAAGACCCGCATTTCCTGTTGCACCCAAACCAAAACCTTACGCCGCGCGCTCTTAGCAGCGCGCATGGCCTCGTTCTCGTCAAAGCCCTCGAGCTTCTCCAGTGACTCCTTACTCGCTAATGGCAAAAAACCCAGAGCGCGAACACTCGAATCGGTCCTACGACGAAGCAAATACCAGATTTTCCCGAAGACATGGGGTTTAGAGCTCAGACCCAGTAGGTACTCGCTCCATAGGCGCGCTCCACCACGCATGTGGCGCCGCCAAAGAATAAAGACAGGCACGATGTATATACCGGCCAATTCTCCCGTTGCAGATGCCCGAGAGTAGATTTCAGCTAAGAGCGCTTCGGAAGGAGTAGGGACGTTGATTTTTTTTCGTTCTCTTCCCGAAAGGCAAATAAGGCGGGGGTGAACACGCGGAGAAAGGAAAGCATCCGCGTAGCTGGCTCGACCCAAAACGTACTTAAGCCAGAATCCGGGACGAGAGAAAAAAACGATCCGTTTTCGGTTGGCAATTTCCACGGCACCCAGGCCTTGGCTGCGGCACCAACTCGATAAGATGAACCAGTCGATGAGCCCGCCATCAACCAGGGCAAAGACAACTCGGCCCGTTGCGAGACGCTCTTTCAACTGATCTGTAGGAAGATCAAACTCGAAACGGACAAACACCGTTTCGGCGATCTTTTGCCACAATCGATCTATCCAGAAGTAAAACTTGTCCAAGTTGCGAAGAAATCTATGTTTTTCGGTTTACCTTGGCAAATGCAAAAGCCGCGCAAGGTGGGTTTTGCCTCTAGCGGCTTGAACTTGTCTGACGAGCTGCAGACTGCATGGCTTCCTGGCTGATTTTTTCGTGAAGCCCTAGGCGTGGGAACTGGTTGTGCATCATGGACTCCAAATAACTCAACGCAGCGCCTTGCGATAAGAATGTGCCCACATGGCGGGCTCGGTTGTTCTTTGCCCATTGGCTTCGTTCGGATGTCACATTAGTCGACACAAGGTTCCAATCCGCGTCGACAAACCAGTACTCAAATCGAATGTCTTTAAGCTTGTCGTGACTTAAGACCACATCCCCTTTGTACGTACCCACAATTCGATAGCGGTCGGCCCCTTCTTTTACTAACGATGCCTTTGGTCTACCGTCCAATTTCATTTGAGGAAACTCGGCTTTGAGATGGTGGACTAAGCTTTCGACGAAAAAGAAGCTGGTTCTATTAAACAAATCGACGATTTTCTTCTCCGGGGTCAAAAGATAGTAGCCAAAAGGATGGGGTTGATTCGGAAACGCCACGTCCAAAGCCTTAATACGCGTGAGGGCGAGCGGCATGTTTTGGGCGGGCCCCGTTAGAATCTCGATTGACTTGAGCAACAAAGCGCGTTGGCGCTTTGGGTCGGACTCGCCCTGAAACCCCTTATAGGCAGCTTGTTCCGCCTGAGGGTAAGCGCCTTCGGCAACAAAGGCCTCGATGGCGTCTTCGTACCTACCAATCAAGGCATAGAGCTCACCAAGCTCCAGATTGCGCTTTCGTTTCTTTAAAATGGTTTCTAGCGACTCTGCTGCCTTTTTGCCCCATTCGTCCGACTGGTTTTCCTTCACTAACTCGAGAAACTCCGATGGAACTAAATTGGGCTTAAGCAAATAGTCCGACTCGGCTTTCTGAAAACGGGAATAGCGTGATACGCGCGAATTTTTGTCCGATAGCTGTGGCTCTACTTTGGTGGTTTCTTCTCCAGAATTGACCTGCCAATACCAAACTCCCATCAGGAGGAATGCAATACCGGCCGCAACGAGAACCTCGGGCCGGGGGCCTTTGGGGCGAAAGAATACCGCTTCCTCGGGACTAAAAACCGGTTTTGGAGTTTCATCGCCTGCGGGCTTTCGCCTTGGAGCAGGTTCAAATACCGCACCCAACGAGCGCTTAAAGGCCGATTGAAAGTAGGCAATGGTGTCGACGCGCTGCCACTCGCTTAAGCCCTCATACCAGATAAGGCTATCGCCTTTCGCCTCACCCGAGCGAATCTTTTCGTGAACCTCTTGCTCGCTATAAGGGCCAGCCTGTTGGCCGCCTAGACCAAGAAAGAAACGCTTTTCATCTGCCATGAGGAAATTATAGCAGCATGCTACTTGGATTTCCCGACGTTCCGCCCAAAGACACGGTCCCGAGCCGTTTCTAGCTGCTTGCGTCGGTATTCTTCGTGGTTGCTTTTGCCGAAAATGCTATCGGCATAGGATTTGACATCCATGATCTGGATTTCATAGGGGAAGAAAAGATAATGGAATTGCGGTACGCCCGCCGTAAACACTTCACTCAATATTTGCTCGCCACCATGAAGCGTACCAAGGGGTACCTTAAGCTGATTGTAAGCGCGCCACACTGGGTTTGTAACCTTTACGAGTTCACGACAAGTAAATTGAATCGCTTTGTAGTACTCGCTGGTATGCGGATTGATGAGACTACGCCCCAATCGACTAAACCCAATTCGGCTCTCTAGACGCTGAATCATTTTCTCAATGTAGGGAGCTGATTCGCCGCTTTTTTTAATATGTGCGTCGATACGATCAATTTCAAACTGCAACCTACTAAGATCTACCAATCGATTGCGAGATCGCCCGGGCCGAATATTCGGAACGCTAATAATGTTTTTTTCTAAAAGCAGACGAACTGCGCGGATAGCGTCGTATTTAGTGGCCGTGACAAGGCGAAATCCGATTCGGTCGTAGATTTCCTCCACAAGATTGTTCGACTTGTGAAGCAATTTGATGATTTCGCGTTCGCGATCTTTCCGATCTTTCTTCTTAAAAAACAGCAGCTTTATACTCGACGCTTCATCCGCGCGACCAAGGAAAGTGGCTCCGGTAGCAGAATCCACGTAAAGAAATTCGTCCAAACGACTCAATACCTGATTTTGGGCCTGCTCAAAGTACTGTAGGCGAGGATCGTGTGCGACGTGAATCAAGATATGCATTACCCTTAAAATGGCGCAGCTAAAAAGCTGATCGGGACCGCCGCTGCGATCGGATGCCATCAAGAGAAGGCGACGAATATCCCCCACTATTTTGGGGCTTCTGAGGTGATCGGGTATTTTCGGATATTGGGTATCAGCCAGCGACTTTTCCATAAAGGAAACCGCTTCGGTGAAGAACGACCAAACCAATTCGATGTCGTGGCTATCACTGACATCAAAGCCATACGCTTTGATAAAGTCGGTAGCCTCCTCCATTGTCCGCAGTTCCAGCCGAGGAACATCCAAAATCGAGGTTCCCTCTAAAACCAGCTTGAAAATGGGCCAAGGAAAGGCGAACTTCTCGGTTACATCGTTTGAGCCATTCACGCAGGCCAAGATAGCACAATATGGCCTATCGGTAACCCTTAGGAGAGGTGGCAGAGTGGTTGAACGCGGCGGTCTTGAAAACCGTTATTGGGGCAACCCAATCGGGGGTTCGAATCCCCCCCTCTCCGCCATAACTATTAAGGTTAACCTTAAACTTAACCTTAACCTCCCCTCCCCTTATTAAACTCCAACAATTCCCCAAGAAAATCTCCCACTCCTTCGACAGCGACAATATCCCAAGCTCTCTGATAGTCCCCGCCGATATAGCGGTAGAGTTCACTGGTCGCCTGAACAAGGCCTGCATCGCCAACCTGATCATTGACCGCCTTTTGCAGGGCCATCAAATGTAGATGCACCTGAACATTGAAGGTTTCATTCGAATACTTTTTCAAAAGTACCGACGAGTTAAAAAACTCCGGATTTACAATATTGTCTAAAAGACTATGCAGAAGTTCGTGATGCATGATTGCCACAAACGCCTCCATCCCCATTGGCAGCTGGGTGCCGCGATCTACTCTGCTTGGGCCCAGGTAAGGACGTACCGAGACAATGAACGCGGGGTCTCCCATTGGCGTCCATCTGCAAAGAGCGAGCGCGACTGAATATTCTTTTCGTTGAAACACCCTTCCTGCGGCGTTCTCGGAAGCTTTTACTAACTGAGGCGCTAGCCGATCCCAGCTTTCTCTAAACACACCGATTTTCTTGTGAAGTTCCTCCTGCATCGAGGAATCGACTTTGAATCCAGTTCGCTTTTCACACTCGGAGTCAAATATGAATGCAGTCTGAAAAAATAACTGTGGTGAAACCGTGCCTGTTTTCCCAATACTCTCAGTCTTAGGAGTTGGAGCTTTTGCACAACTCAAACAAAGTAGAACGGCGAAAAGGACCCACTTCAGCATGCGACTCCCTAAGTATTGCTACATCTTCTTTCTCGATGGAGATTCTAGCGAACTGGCTCTAACACGATTTGCGTACTCACGGAATTTGCAATGAAGCAATTTGCGTGGGCTTTCTCATGCATATGCTCGACCCGCTCCCAATCGGGTTGCGGATCGGCAAAAACTACTTTGGGCCGCAAAACAACACGAGTGACACACATTTTCCCGGAGCTGCCCTTCTCAAGAGTACCTTCGGCGTCGTCTGTGTACGAATTCACAGTGACCCGACTTTTCGCAGCCACCGCCAGAAACGTCAGCATATGACAATTCGAGAGGGCTGCCACAAAGAGCTCTTCGGGGTTGGCTAGCTCCTTCTTTCCCAAGTACTCCACCGCTGCAGAAGCCTCGATCTGGATACCGCCCTCAAATTTAACAGTGTGTGTTCTGTCGTAACTTTCGTACTGAAAATCGGCAGTGTTACGAACCCAACTTATCTTTCCTCTATGTTGCGACATTTTCTTTGAGCTCCTTGAAGGTCCCTAAGAGAAACAAACTGCTCAAGCAAAGACAAAGCGCAATGCGTCATAAATCGGGGATTCACGTACTTTCACTTTGTTAACAAGAAAACAACGTCAAGTTTGACGTGGGCCACAAAGCCACCGAGCATCTCGCTAAACTTCCAGCAGGAAGTTTTTTTGGAAGAATAGAATTATGAAAAGTAGTTACCTTGCAGGTGCCATTTTATTGGCCGCTGCGTTTCAATCGCTACCGTTGTCGGCAGCGGATGAATTCAAACAGAACGAGAGTCCGGAAATTTTTCAAAAGAATTTCGAAGCCGCTGCGCATGTTGAGCGGGCTTACGAAATTGGCACGTCCACCTTTACATTGACCGCTCAGTGCCAAAACAGCGAAGCCGATGCCAAGAAGGCCGTCGAAAAGAAAGTCGCTGAAATTCAAGGCCTAGTGGATCAAGCCATCAAAACTCACAAGCTTGGCGACAAAACTGCTTTCGCCGGCTACGACCTTGCTCAACCCATTGCCGTGTATGCAGGGTCTCCGATTGAGCAGCCAAATAGCCAGAACGGATGGAACTGGGTGGATACTTGCTCAGGGAAAACTTCCAAAAGTTTGCTTCGTGAAAAAAGCAAATACACAGCCCAAAAGAGCGTTTCTGTTTGGTTTCCAAACAAAGAAAAACTCTTAAGCCACTTATCTTCGCTAGTGGGCCAAATCGACAAACTCTCTGAAAATCCACTCACTGGCACTGAAGTGAAATGCGATCGTGTAGCGATGGGCGGTGCGGATTTCCGACTAGGTGTCACCAAGGCAACTGAAGAGGAAGCCTGGAAAGAAGTTGAAACAAAGGCTCGCGCCCTTGCAAACCAGAAGAAAATGGATGACCTCATTGCCGGTCGTTACGACAACGAATGGCCAATGAAGGAATACTTCGCAAAGGGTGAAAGCACCCGAGTACCAGCGCCGTCTGTGAGCAAAGAAGGCGGACGTTGGATTGCTAAGGTGGCCGATGAAAAGCAGTTCACAGTGTACGTAAAGCAACCTTCGAGCCCTGAATCTCGCGGATCTGAAGTGCTTTCTAGCACATTGCCTCCTTATAGCGTTTCTGTGCAAGAAACCGCCCACGAAGGCATTTACGGTGACCTCAGCATTTCCATTTCCAAAAATTGCATGGCCGATGCAGATGCAGCTAAGGAAGCAGTGGCAAAAGTGGCTACTCCTTTGCTGGATCGCCTCCGAGCCATCAACCAGGGACGCAACAGCGAAAGCGATCGAATGGACGTAGCTGGCGATGCCGCCGCGTACGAAGTGAGCCCATGGCGTCTGTATCGTCAGGCGTACAAGCAAGATGGCGAGTCAACCCGCTATTACTACAATGCTTGCACTACCGACTTGCAAGACGGCACCAAGGAACCCGCTTCGAAGGTGTTTGAAGGCAGAATGTCAGTTCGAATCCGGTCTTCGGACTTGGATGCTCTAACAAAAGTTCGTGACGAACTGAACGAAACCTACAAAGTCGACATCGACGATCCAAACCTCCTAAGGGTCACGACCTCTTGGTCGGCAACTCTGGTGCTTCCGGAGCTTGAACGCCTAGCGGGCAAGTTGGAAACACGCGCACTCCAGCAATTCCTCGATCAAAAGAGTGAATTCCGCTGCGAAGTAGGACGTTACTCGTTCGCTTGCATGTCCACTCCGGCAAAAAGCTCGTTCGATTCCAGGACCTTTGAAGGCGGAAGAGCGAACCTAGAATCAGCACCAGGAGCGTCCCCAGCCTATCAGGATAAGGCCGCGACGATGGTGGATGCTTCCGAGCGAGGGATGGCGACTTTCCACGGAAAGTACGTAATGCCTTACACGTTACGCAAAGTCCTCAAGTAGTCCATTCACTTGTAAACAGGGCGGCACCCGAAAGGTGCCGCCCGCCCATTTCCCCGGCCCCAGCCAAAGCAGCCTCTTCTATTTCTAAACACACCTCTTGGTTGCGAGCTGCTAGAAGTAATGGTAATCGTTTTGTTCTTCGATTTAGGAGAGGTGGCCGAGTGGCTGAAGGCGGCGGTTTGCTAAATCGTTATACGGGTAAAACTGTATCGGAGGTTCGAATCCTCTCCTCTCCGCCATTCATTTCTAACTAGTTGATTTCACTAAAGTCAGTTTTGGAAAATTGAATTTGGGGGTTATTAGGGGTTCACAGCTCGATGTCGCTGCGATTTTCCCGGAAATGTCCGGGGGGTTTTCTACCCCCACGAGCACCGAATTCAATGCATCCGCAACCTTCCGTTTATCGTGATCGAGTTCCTCCAGATAATACTTCTCGGTGATGTTCACCGAAGAGTGATCAAGAAGTTTGGAAGCCGCGTAAACGTCAGAAGTCAGCTTTCGGGCAAGAGTGCCCGCAGTCTTTCGAAGCATATGCGTACCGGATACGCCTTCGATGTTTAGCTGTTTCAGAACCCGGTTATATATCTTTGAAACCTGCTGTCTTCTGAGCAATTCACCGTTCCTATGAAAGAGATAGGCCATTTTCGGATCACGGTTCTTGAAAAGATCCATCAGCACCGGAACAAGGAATTCAGGAAGAACGGCTTCAAGAACTTTTGCATTCTTTCTCTTTTTAGAAAAAAGCTCCCGCGTTTCCTTGTTCCAGGCGATATTCCTTTCAACATTCACTTCCCGACGTACCAAATCGAAATCATCCCACTGCATTCCCAAAGCTTCTCCGATCCTCAGTCCGAGACCGATTTGCAGAAGAGCGATGGGATAGAAGCGTGAATAGTCTTTTTTCAGCACGGCCAAGAACCGACTGACGTCAGCCTCTCTCAGACCTCTTACCGGGGCCTTCTGTTCTTTTTTGAAGTCAGCGGCCCGGTAATGCTCTGCAAGGATCGGCAGAAAGTAGTTATTGTTCTTGTGCCGCCGATAGAAGTTCAGAATGACCTTCAGCAGATCGAGTTCCTTTTCGAACGACTTGCGATCCTTTGGCTTATGATAATCGTCGCTGAGCCAATGCTTGATGAGTCCCGTAATGACATTTGTCTTGATGCCATCCACAGGCACGTTGTGGAGAGGCTCCAGATGCGGAAGTCTCGCCTCATACATCTGCTGACTCGTATATTCGATTTGCAGATAATGAAGGGATTTCCATTCCTCGACGAGATGCTGAAAAAGATATTCTTCATCAGGTCTGTCGGAAGGGAACTTGTGCGCAATTGGTCCGCCCCGTTCTTTTTCAGTCAGCCCGGACCGAAATGCTTTCGCTTCTTCCAGGCTATCGAAAACGGCCTGTTCTCTTCGAACTTCACCGTTTTGTTTTGTGTGGCGAACTGCCCGGTATTTCCCGGTCTCTATCCAGCGACTCTTGTTCTGATCGAATTCGAATCGTTTGTAGACTCCGGGGTTGTTCCGGACGGGTTCTTCTTTACGTTTCATCGAGTACCTCCTTTTGAGAGCCACTCGTAAATCCGCTCAGGATGAAACCTAACCAGTCGCCCCACCTTAGCGAACGGAATTTTGTCTTTTGAGATCAGCTTGTAGACGTAGCTTTGAGAGACTTGAAGCTCTCGCGCCACATCCTCCACTGACCACACCCGATTTTCAAAGACCACTTCACCGGAAAGACTTGCCCCGGTTGGCTTTTGAGACGTGCCGACCATCCTATTTCTCCCCAATATCGAAATCAACCGGCATCGGGGGAAACCGGTCAGGTGCCTCAATTTGAGGTTCCTTAACTTCACTTTCTGGAGACGACTTCTTTTTTACCTGACGCTTTTTGTTGCTGCGGACTTGGGCTTTTTCACCTTGGAGAAGCTCGTTAAGTGAAATCTTTTCATGCCGGGCCTTTGCTGCCTTCAACTGCTCAAGAGCCCAAGTGGCAAGTTCTATATCGTCATAGAACCGTTCCTTGATGGACTTCTGTGCAGAGGGGCTGAGTTGAGTTTCCCTTTCCGCGACAAGCCATTCGAAAAGGTGCTGCCTCTTCAAACGTATACCGGGACAGAACGCTTCCATCTGTTCAATCCAGGAATCAAGCTTCGCGACGGTTTCGTCGTTCAAGACGACGCGATTGATCGGCGAGCCCTTGGCCTTCGCCTTGGCAGTTACCGATTCCATTGGGCACCTCGGTCGATGACGTAGATGTAGTGACCTTCGACGTACTTATTGCCTTCGATTTTTTCCGGTACCCAAACACGGCGAACCTCGGGAGTAGACATTCCGGGAACCTTGTCCTTGAACTCCTTGGTAGCCGCAGGAGTTAGCCATTGGGCGCGTTTGCTATCCCGCTCGGAATGGGTTGCGTATCCCATCACGCCGCCGACTATGGCTCCGATGCCGAGACCGATCAGTGCGGAACCGGCACTTTTTTCGGCCCCTAATCCGATTCCAGTTCCTAATGCGCCTCCTGCTGCGGAACCTAAAAGGATGCTCTTCTCCATCGAAGCGCATCCAGAAAGCGCAATCAGACAGAGTGGTAGGTTTAGTAGTTTTGTTTTCATTGGTCCTCCGTACTTAAGTGAGCGATAGCGGGTCGGGGGAGACCAACTTGATTGATAAAAGCTTGTGAGTTCTGAAGGCCGGGCAATAAGGCGGTAGGGCCGGCCAGTAGAGAAATCGACGAATCCGTGGATGCGCCTGAAAGCCGCGGAACAGCGGGCCATTTTCGAGTATCCAGCATTGAGAAAACGAAAGATTTCTCAAACGATTCTCTGTGACTGTGGACCAGAAGGCACGAGAGCGGCTCTCCGGCTTCAAATCCAAAAATGATGGGGGCCTGCCAACCCCGAGACAGAAAGTCCGGAAGTAAAATAAATGTGTGCATACCGATATTGGATGGAGAGGAGCTCTTGAGAGCGCTCTGTATTGCCGATGCTGCGGCTTTCGTGGGAACTACCCAAATCACGCGAGAGATCTCCCGCTGATCTTTATAAAATTGGGCTACCACCCCATATCGTGAATCTGTTTTCGGGTTTAATTCCACTTCAAGGGCCGCGATGACTCGACCTTCTGGTAACTGGATCTTCCAATAACCGTCTGGCCGATGGAGTGTAGTTTTGGGAACCCAGTACGGATAGTGATCCGGATTGTAACGACGTAACTCCTGCTCCGAAAAAACAGCACAATCGGGAGGAGTGGCGACAAGCCATTCGCCCAGGTGCACGGCGCTTACATAAAAGTCATGGAGAGGGTGCTCGGAGCGAAAGCCGTCTTCACCAAGAGCAGGCAGGGCGACCTTGGTTTCTTTGAAACCCCGCACTGTCAGAGTCCAAAGGACTTTGGCTTCAGTGGTGTTCATATAGTACGGGTGAATGAGTTTCTGCTTGCGGAGATGCTCAAGCCGCATATTCACTCCCGAGCTGCTAAGACCCGGAAAAAAGCGGGCCGCCAAAGCAGCCGAACTGACTAGCTTCCACTGCCAGAGGAAAAGCAGAATGTTGCGATCAACCTTCAACTTTCTGAATTCCCTTCTTTAAAGCCTGTTGTCCCACATGGTTTACCGGTGCCATCGGTTCGCTCGGTTTGGTTTCAGTTTCTGGGGCTTGGCTTTCTTCAGATTTGTAATGCGTCCTCAATAACGCCTCAGCCTCAGAAACAGTCATGTAAGGCGTTTGAACTTCAACGAAGTCCAGACTGTTCTTCCATATTCCACGGCCTGGAATGGGAGGGAGATCGGTAGCTCGCCCAGTTCCCAGAACCGAAATACTTGAAACGTCATTCACCATTTGGAAACAAAGAACTCCGGGGAGGTTCGCTTTGATTTGCGGATCTAGTGCGCGACTGTCTGGGCGCTGAGTGGCGATAACAAGGTGGATACCAAGGCTCCGGCCTTGCCGGGCAATCTGACTTAGAATTCTTCGGGCACTTTGAACGTCGCCGGAAGACGCCTGGCCTCCTGCAAGGAAAAGCTCGGCCGCTTCATCAACGACGATAATCTTCCGAATTATCTTGGCGGCTCCTCCTTCCTCCTTAACCTTTGCCAGATATTGCTCGATATCTTTGCACTGCCTTTCTTTGAGCAGCGCCATTCGAGTCTGAATCTCTTTTGCCATGCCCCCCAACATGTAGGCTGAATGCTCGACATTCCCGAAGACCTTCACGCGATCCAGTTTTTCAAAAAGTTGGAATTCTAGACCGCCCTTCAAGTCGATCAGAAAAAACTCATGCGAATCGTTATTCAGAAAGAGGCTTGTGATGAACTGGCGGAGAAAGGTGGACTTACCCCCACCGGTCTGGCCAGCGACGAGTAGATGTGGAGTGTCCCGGAGATCTGCGACGAATTTCTTTGAACGGGTGATCCCGACCAGGAACTTATTCGAGCCAACCGCCGTATATGTTCCCGGAATGAACTCTTTGGGCATAGGCTCTCTGCCGTATACGAAATCAATCGTTCCTTGAGACCGATTCTCCCGAACTTCATCGACATAGACGTGGAGAGCGCTGGCCAGTTCATCCTTCTTTCGGTCGAATTCGACAGGAGAAATTCCGACCCTGGCTAATCTGAGCTTTCGGGTTTGCGAATCGAGTGGCTTGTCGAAAACAAAATTGGGTAGTTTCCCCATACCGTTTCGAAGACCGACTTGTTGGAACGTGGTCGTGAGTTTGGAGAGAAAGCGCTGCTTGAGCACTGCCTTGTAAATCGCCCAGGAACCGAATGGAAGAAGGATGCTGAATAGATAATAGACTCGGAATACTTCTTTGGATTTCGGATAAAGCCACTCCGCGCCCAACTTTCCAAAAAAGAAGCGGTCCAGATGAATAAGGATGGCAATTTGAACGCAGATTCCCGCAGCAAAGCACAGATGCCAGGGAAGCGTCTTAGACTTAACACCGTCGAAAAACTCGTAGAGGGGACGGCTTATCAGATCAACGTTAGCCATCACCTGCTTTTCAAGCTTCGCAAAGTCTGTCTGCTTTTGCCCGTTCATCGGCCGCCTCCGAAAATGACGCAGATGGGTTCGTTGGCCTGGACCTCAATGACTGGACGTTGCTCTTTGAGATCGGACATCAGATTCTTTGATTGTTCCAGTGCGGTTGTTGCCGTTCCGTTCAGCAGCGCGTTCTTCAGAGAGGGGGTTCGCACGGCCACTCCTTGCTGCCCCTGAGTTTCCTGAAGGCCCTCAGAGAATCCTCCGACAAACCCGAGCCCGATGCTTCCAATGATATTTGCGAGCTTGTTCCCCAGCTTTGCTCCTTTGAGCCCAACTATCTTGTCGCTTCTGTCGCAAGCCTGCGCTTCGATATTGGCAATGCTGCCATCGCGGAAAACGGCCTGAGTAAAGGAGACGAATAGACGTTCCTCAGTAGAACTTCCCTGACCTACCAGAACCGTTCCTTCTTCAAGAAGGCTCTCTCCGCTTTGAACGAGCGAATCCGTAAGTTCTGCCCGAACCAGGCCATTGGATGCCCCGCTCACTAGAGTTGCATTCACCATTGCTCCGGGAGGTATCGCTACGTTTCTCGGTCTCGCAACCACCTGGGGAGCTGTGAACTTCCGAATAACATTTTCAGAGGCGGTTTTGGTCGGTTTCTCAGCCGGATTGTAGGATTCAATCGGTGTAGTCTGCGCGGCTACCGTCGGATCCGCATTGAGACCCGGCTTCGACGTAACCTGAGTCAGGGAAGGGTCCTCCACAAAGAGCTGTGGGATCATGAGTGCCCCGAAGACAATTCCAGTTGCGACAGCGACCCGCTTTTTCTTTAGCGTCCACTTGCCTCCGTCCTTAAAGAAGAACGGATTGTTTCCCCATTGCTCGCGCTCTCCGTCATCACCAACAGAAAGAACCTTTCCATCACTTACGAGATCCTTTGCCATGTTTCCCCCTCATGAGTTTTTCGATTTCTTTCTCCACGGCATCGCGAACAAGAATAATCTCGTCGCCCTGCGGCGAGGTCCGAAGGTCAAATGCGAATCTTCGTCCTTCCATGTAGACAAACAGATTGCTCCTGGCCTCGCTTCTTAGTGCCGCGACTGCGAGATCATTCTCGACGTATTCGACGGCAAAAAGTCCCTGGTTGCCCAGAATGACTTTGTTGGGCTTCACCGGAAAACTGAGGATGGTGCTTCGTCCCGGCACAACCCGAATCGTGGCCATGGTGGATTCCGATAGATAAACTGTTCTTGCAGGCGCCGCGAAAGAGAGCGCCGGAAAAGCCAAAAGGGTCGCAATTAGAGTCTTCATTGTTTTTTCTCCTCTCCGGAAATCAGCGAGACATCCGAAATCACCATTCCGTAAGGGTTGCCGGCCGAACGATCTGTACTTTTGACTTTCACATTCAGCGGTAAAGGAAGAGCAGAGCGGATCTTACCGACGGAAATTATCCGATCCGCATCTACAGTGATTTTTCCCTGGTCGATCTTTACGCCGTTAACGAGAACCTTCTGAGACATTCCCTTTTTTGAAAGCTCGTCCACTTCTCTGGATCGAACATTCAGCTCGGAAGCAGAGAGAAAAATCGGCACGTCCAGCGCATCGGTATCAAAGCGTTTCGCAAGTCCGACCCGAAGAAATCGCTCAATTTCATCATTCGATGGACTCGATGAACCCGGGCTAATAGCCTTGGTGTAGCATTCGCGCTCAAACACAAGGGGCTCTCGCATAGCCAACGAAATCAGACATGTGGCGAGTGCCACGGACAGAATGGATAGCGACAGCGTCGCCCACTTCAGCGAGTTATTTTGAGAGAGCACTTCTGCCCACACTTCAATGAATCTCACGTCTTTTTCTCCTTATTCTTCTCAAACAGTGGAGGTCTGTCCGCGACCCGGAATCTCGGGGCCGATTTCACAATGGGGTTGGCCTTCGGAAAATACTTCTGGGTGAGTTTATCCGCGCCTGAAAGTGAACGGTTGTAGATGCGTTTACCGGCCGCAGCGCTGGCCGTGGCCACCTTCGCGGGAGTGAAAGTGGCGATTCCTCCGATAGCAACACTGCCCAGGGTTCTGGTCATTCCCGAAACGCCCATTCCGGCAAGGGAGTGGACGATAAAGGGAGTGAGGACCAACGAGCCCGCGAGAATGATGTTGAAACAGATCGCTGAGAGCAGATTAGCGTGCTGAGTAAGATCACTTACTCCGGTGCTCCACAGGAGAGTTGCCAGTACCGCCCATACGATTTTCCAAACGCCAGCCTCTATCAGGGAACGATAGAGCGCGCCCGTGGCGGCGGAGGTCTGAGGAAGTACATAAAGTGCAATCAGTATCGGCGAGAAGACGTAAAGCAGCGTCCATGTGTACAAAAGGAAAGCCTGCGCCACGTGAACCGTGAAATAAAGAATGAAGAAAGTCAGGAAAGAAATGGCCATAATCAGACTTCCTTTGACCGAGATCCACGACCAGGAGAACTCGTGGAGTCGGTCTCCCATTCGATCCAGCACGAGCTGGAATTGATTGAAATTCCCCAGATGATTCGCCACTCCATCGGTCAGGTCTGCTATGAGATTGGAGATCTCCGGATAGGTGTGAAGCAGGATCGCAGCAATCAATGCGCGGCCCACCAACGGCCCTACCGAAGGAATCCCGCCCAGTGGCAAATGGAAATACTCTATGAGAACTCCTAGAAGCAGAAACACTGTGACCAACGCGTAGAACAGCGATTCAAAGTACGCATGGATCTGCATTGCTTCTTTAGAAATCCAAGCCAAATCCAACATGCTTAAAACCTCGGTTGTTGGAAGCGGACTTTCTCCGACTTCATTGCGGCCCTAAGAGAGTCCTTGTTATCGACAAAGAGCTTGGTTTCGGCCTTGTCCTTGCGATTCTCCAACGCCAGCTGGTGCGCCTGGAGTTTCATCCCGGTGGACTGCGCCCGGAGCTGCTGATTCATCAGTTGAATAACCACTCCAAGAGCCTGCGCTGTGAGCTTCTGCGCACCTCCTGGCGAGACGGAGTGAGAGGCATCCTTAATGCGTTCGGCCACCACGTCATATGCTTCGCTGTACTTGTAGAAGGAGTTATTGAACGTGACCGCCTCGGCGATCCCCTGATCCGTATCCTTTTGAACACGTGCTTCGGGAGATTCCGGTACAAATCCATAGATGTCCGTGAGTCGCGACAGAGCGTCATTCACGGTCGCCCATTCCTTGTAGATGCCAGGATCGAGATTCGGATCGATAGTTTTTAACAATCGCAATGAGTCGTTGATGCCCTGATTGATCTGCCTAATTAGATCAAGGTGCGACTGCGCGTTCCCCATAAGGTCCCGCAGCTTCGCAAGCTGCATAATTGCCTGAGCCAGAATCTGGGTGAGTACGACGACATCGCCCCCAAACAAGTCTGCTCGCGCCGGTTGCGGAAACGCGCAAAACAGCGAGAGCACGACCCACAAATGTAAAATTCTTTTCTTCATAGAGTTACCTCGCGACCACTCCTCTCGGATAAGCCTCCGATAGTCGGGTCAACACTTCGAATTGACTGAGTTCGGCGGAGGTTTTCTGAAACTCTTCAAATTTCGCCAAGTCGCGGGGGTCTGTGGTGGCGATCCAATACTCTAGAGGGGTCGGTTCAATAGCCACCACAGCATGCTGCTCACCCGCCATCAGAAATGCCTGGGAATACACACCGCGCTCCTGATGCAACTGTGTGATGGCAGCCATCTCATTCTCATTGAGTTGCAAGACCTCTTTCAATCTTGCGGTGTCCGCGCCTCGTTGACTTAAGACCCACTTGAGCGAAGTGTTCGGAAGAATCGCGGAAGCCACTTTGCTCTTTGCAAAATCGTCCACGTTCTGGGAAATCGCGATGGCTCCGGCGTAATACTTACGAAAGGTGCGAAACACTTCGCCGATAAATGCCGCCCCCGATTCACTTTCCAGGAGTTTCCAACATTCATCGAGCACCAGAAATTTCATCCGGCCTCTATCCGCCTGAACCTCGCGCCAAACGTAGTCAGTGATCAGATATAGGCAGACGGCCTGAAGGTCCGGGTAAATCTCTAGCCCCTTCAAGTCGAAACACACGACAGGTCGAGTGAGCTCGATAGTTGTTTCCCGGTCCACCACTCTGCCGAAGGGCGTCGCCCCACACCATGGAGCCATAATCCGACCGAAGCGCTTAATCTGCGTTTCGGGGTGCTTAAGGAGGATGTCTTTCAAATCCGAAAGTCGCGGCTTTTGCACCTTTTCATATACTTGTTGAATAGCTTCTTCGATTTCAGCTCGCTCCAGTTTTCCGATGTGGGCGACGCCGTCTTCTTTAGTCATCATCTCTACGAGTCCCACTAGAAATTTGATCTTGTGACTCGAAGGAATTGTTTCTTCCGGATTCAAATCAAACGGATTTAGTGAGATTTCGGTGCTCAGATGAAAGGGCATGTACTGACCCGAAAGATTGTCACATAGCTTCTTGTAGGAACCCCCGATGTCGACGATGAATATCCTTGGGTTCTCTTTGAGCATTTGAAGGAGGCAAAGGTTCGTCATGAAGCTCTTGCCGCTTCCCGAACCACCGGTGACCATCTGATTGTAGTTGGACAGCTCCTTCGCGAACGGATCGATCCCCAGAAGATCGCCCTGGGTGGAACGCAGAAGAATGCGAGGGTGATCGTGCCCCTCCCACGGGCCATACAAAGGAAGAAAATCGATCAGATTCGAGGTTTTAATCCGTTTCTGGCGCTCCTTACTGCGTGCGTGCGGAATCGAAAGCTCGCAGTAAACATCGAACGCGGCCAGAGTCTCTTCCATGCCTTCAGCGCCGCCGAGCTCCCGGATAGTGGTCAGAGCCTGTGTCACTCGGTCGTGAAGTTCATCTTCCGATTGCCCTTTTAAAAGAACATTCAGGCTGACGTGGAAAACCCGCTCGCCCTGGGCAATCATTTCGCCAACCAGTTCCTCCAAATCCTGAAACTTCGCTTCGCTTTCGATGTCCGAGACGCCAACCTGTTTTCCCCTGGCCATAGAGAAGGCAAGCCGTCTTTGCGTTTGAAGGTTCTCCAATTCCTTTTGCTGATCGGGAACGTGAATCGAAATAAACAATTGAGAGTCGAAAGGCAGCATTCCCAAAGCCCGCGCCATTGCGGAGAAAGTCTGATCGGGCATTACTTTCAGGGATAGAACCCTGTAATGAACATCAGAAAGAGAAAATCCCTTTTGAGAAACTGAGACATCCGTGAAGAGAAGCGAATGGCGCACATCTTCAGGGTCATAGTTTTTCAGAGGCACCGGTCGTTTCGGATTCCACTGCTCGTAGATGATTTCAACCGTATCTCGGTCAGAGAGAGCTTTGACGACAAGACCGAGGGAAGTGAGTTGGCGGGTAAGGTCCTCACGCAACTGGAATGCCGATGAGATCTCTCTGGCTAAGGAGGCTTCCGTAACATTCGGATACAGATTGCTGTTCGAGAACATTTTTGGTTTTTGAAATTGCGAATCAGAGAACGGCTTTCTAACGAAAATGCGAAGACGGTGCTTTGGGATGTGGCCTTGCGCCTCTAACTCCGAGAACCGCTGTCCACGGGCTTTCGTCAGTGACTGAACGGTCACATCCGAAGAATTTTGAAGGGCTTCGTGTTCCTTAATTCTCCCTCCGTCACCACGACCGACAGTCAGGACAAACTGAATATCGAGATGCGCCGGAAGTCCGTTCAGAAAGCTCGTGAGGCTTCCACCAAGCGAATCGATTTTGTTTTCGTCCCAGCAACTGATGTCGAGTGCCGAGGTTTCCAGAGCGAATCCCAAAGAACCATCAGTAAAGATAGTAAAGCCGGACTCAAAACCCCAGATCTCGAGCTTTTCCGAAAGCGCAGGCCGCATCATTTGCACTCCTCTTTATTGGCTCGAAGGCGTGGCACCTGCCGAGCATGTTGGGCCTCCTGAAACGCGCTGTAGGAACCCGGTTTGATTTGGTATCGAAACCAGTGAATGAGGTACTTTTCCGGCTTTCCGCGTTTCCCCCAGCGAAGAACGAATGCCAGAACGAGCGAAGGTGCCCAGACCAGAAGCCATTTCATGGGTGCTTGACCAAAGAGGAAGTTCAGGATGGAAAGGACCAGGAATACAGCCAAGAGGTCGAGTACTTCGAATCCGAAGAGCACGAGCTTCCGGTCCAGGCATTTACTTACTGCGGTTGTTCGCATTCCTTCTGCTCCTAGTGAACGAGAGATCGAATGAACTCCATGATGCTTGGTGCGCCGAAACCGACGACTGCTCCCATAATGGCAAGCATCAGGCGGCCCTTGGCGTTTGGTGATCCTGCAACGAATGAGAGTCCCGCGAAAACGAGCCCCAGAATCGCTGCAAGCGGAAGCACCGTTGTGATGAGTCGCGTTTGAATGCCGGACAGCGTGGATTCGACACTGGCGTAACCGACCGCTGGCAGCGCCAGATAGAACAGCGCGAACAACAGCAGATACATTTGTTTATCTTTCATGTTTTCCCCTTTTAAAGTCGCGGATTGCGGAACTCGAAGGCGCGGATCACGCGCTCTTCTTTCTTCGTTTCTTCGTCCTGGTCCTTCGTCTGTTGATTGGAACAAGCACCAACCAAAAGCAGGCTCAGAACAACCAGACCAATGTGAGTCAGTCGTTTCATCAGTTACCTCCGTTTTTTGTTTTGAATTCGTCGCAGTCCCCGAAGCTCGTGGAGCCCAGTTTGATGCACATCGGGAGTGCGTTCCCCGCTGCTGCGGGTTGTCCAGGTTGTCCCCGGTCTCCCGGCGCTCCTTTAGGACCGTGAGCGGCGTCCCGGCAATTCCCGAAGTGATCGAGATTGTGATTGCCGGGCGCACCGCCACGCCCTCCATCCCCGCCCCGGCCACCGGACCCTCCGGTGCCCCCTTTTCCGGGAATGGGATAAGCCTTGATTTGGAGGGTAGAGGCGTCGTCCACTGCGACATAAATGCGCGCGGAATCGCCGCCTCTACCTCCATCCCCACCACTTGCCCCCGCCCCACCTTGCTCGCCTGGTGCACCATCTCCAGGTTCAGAGATGCACCGGTGCATCATCTTGTGAGCAAGAAACTGTTGGAACGCGATCATCTGTAGAAACAGGTTGTCGCTGGCTAGATCTTTCTTGAGCTTCCAGGCCGTGTGTCCGCAGTTACAGACCACGTCCGCCTTTTCGTGAGTTCCCATAGCGATGCGGCCCTCTTTTCCAGCCTTGCCGATACCACCAGGAAAACCATCGACCCCATGCCCACCGTTCTGGCCCCGTCCGTAGATGTAGAGAGTTCCGCGCCCCGACTTTGCAGTTATGTAAATGTGGCCGCCATTCCTTCCTGCTGTTCCGGGAACTGCGAAAGTGTCTTCGGCGAATGGCTCAATGACACCTTCGTCGGAGATGATCTCGTTTGCCTCGATTCTCAAATCAGAGCCGTTAGTGACGATGCGGCCATCTCTAGAGAGAATTAGGCGATTCACGATCAGGTACTGAGCCGAGGAGAATGCGGTCGGCTCCTGAACAATCAGATCCTTAATATGCGTTGCTTTCGGTTGTGCCTCTTCCTTCTTGGCACATCCCTGTGTTGCCAGAACGAGAGCGAAGACCACGAACCAAACCAACGCCACAAAGGAAACCTGTAACGTATCCATTAGCCGGCGTTGCTCGACGGGATTACTCCACTTTTTCCGCAAAGAATTAAGCGCTCGCATCTTCGTCCTCCAGGTTCTGCTTCGATTCGAATTCCTTTTCTGAGAGGATCTCCCGGAGACGCTCCAGATACCGCTGAATTCGTTCTTCATGCTTGGGAAGTAGCGGGTTGGCCCGGCGTTCTTCCTCCGATACTTGCGAGAGCATTCGCTCCACGTGCATTTCGATGGCTTCAAACATTTCCATTTCCTCGTTCATGGCTACTCCGTTGCCTCAATGAGAAGGCTCTCCACCTGCGCAATCGTGTCGAGAAGCTCGGTGTTGGAGGAGCATTCGTTCAAACTGAGGTACGAGCACCAATCGAAAAATGCGCATTTGAGTTGTTGATAGAGAACCGCTTCCACTGAACCTCCGTTCGTGTGTTGATTTGTGGGGAGTGCATTTCAACCGCCGTGCCAACTGGCACTGCGACGCTAACGAACCGAGTTGATTGAAAGTTTCAAAGTGAGTTGTCTTTCGGAATGGAAAACAATGTTCGGTGTGACGGACGCGATTTCCGATTCAGGTTTGAAATCAGGTCGTTGCGCGAAATGCGGATTTCCGGACATTGGACACTCGGACATTTCGCCCACTTTTTTGATGTGACGGTTTCTCTGTCCGAAGCCCGGACAAAACGGGAGAAAGACTTAGTGCGAGCGAACTTACTCAGCGTGGAGTGTCACTCCCCCGCGTGAAATGTCCGGCGCCGCGGACATTTCAGAGGGTCGATGCTTCAAAGAAATAATCCAGCCACTTAGACCCGTTTGGCTTCCGAATGCCGCGGCTTATGTCCGCTCAGCCGGACATTTCGTGGCTCCAAAAACGGTCATTTTGCGACTGCGATTTGGAATGGTCGTCGGACAACCCTCCATAAATTCAATGAGTTCCATTACCGGAATCGCGCAGCGCGTCGCATTGGCCCAGTGGTTGCTTTAGGGAGTCTGCCGGTGCCGGTATGTACCGGCGTCTCAGGAGGTTACGGTCGGATGAAGCAAAGGCTCTTACTCGTTGATGACTCCAAAATCTTTTTGGATCTCACCAGCAAGTTTCTCCGCGACAAGGGATTCGATGTGGACGTCGCCCTGTCGGGAGATCTCGCCATTCAGAAGATGCGAGAAACGCGCCTTCCCTATGCGCTAGTCGTCTTGGACTACGCCATGGAAAGAAAAAATGGCGTAGTCACTGCCAAGGAAATTCTTTCGGAGTTTCCGGAGCAGTTCATTCTGATGTGCTCAAGCGATCTCTCCCGAGAAACGCTTCAAGAAAGTTGGAAAGCCGGTGCAGTCGAGTTCATTGATAAAAGCGCCAGTACCGAGGAACTCCTCAACGGAATTAAGACATGGGCGAATAAGTATTCCGACAATCAGGTTGCCTTCATGCCTCCTCCGCCTAATGAGAACGCAAAAAAGATTCAGTCCATTGGTTTGATTGGTTCGTCGCCTGCCATGGCCCGTGTGGCGGACATGGTCATGAAATACAAAGACCAGCGCGGAAATGTTCTCATCCTCGGCGAGTCAGGTACTGGAAAAGAGCGGATCGCTAAAGCTTTGCACTACAAAAATAGCCATCCTTTTCGAGCAGTGAATTGCGCTTCCTACAATGGCGAAGCCACTTTGATGGAGTCCGAACTTTTCGGAATCGAAAAAGGTTCTTTCACGGGTGCAACCCACGACAAAAAGGGAGTTTTTGAAGAAGTAGGTTATGGCACCATCTTTCTGGACGAAGTGCATACCCTGAGCCTTCGCGCCCAGCAGAAACTTCTGCGCGTCCTTCAGGAGCGCATGGTTCGCCCTGTCGGGAGCACGCGGGAGTACAAAGTACATTTCCGTCTAGTTGCTGCGGCAAAAACTAACCTCGAAGCCCTCGTTGAGAGCGGGGAGTTTTTGGCAGATCTTTATTTCAGACTGAATGTTTTAAAAATTGAAATCCCGCCTTTGCGGGAGAGAACCGAGGATGTCCCTCTTCTGGCTTCCTATTTTGCAGGCGTTCACTCGATCAATCCTGACAAGCCTAAGCACTTCGTGGCAAAGACTCTTGCTTATCTGCAAGGCTATTCGTGGCCGGGCAACGTTCGGGAGTTGGAAAACACCGTGGAACAACTCTCCGCAACCGTGACTGGTGATCTTATCCAGCCCGACGATCTTGATGCAAAGTTCTTTCAGTCAGCGGTCATCCAACAAATAAACGTCAGTAGTATGTTCCGACGTCAAATGGACTCGATGACACGGGAAGTTGTTGTCAGGGCCATGCAGGAATCCCGCTCTCAGCGCGCCGCTGCGAAAAAACTCGGACTTCCTACAAGTTCCTTCCATGACCTTTTGAAACGCTACGGGCTTGCGGGTGGAAAGCGCGGGAGGAAACCCACCGTTAAAATCAGGAGACGGAGATGAGATTCTTTGTCCTGATTCTCCTCATCGTAAGTGTGCAAGTTCACGCGGCGCAGAAGAGAGTTCGCGTTGCCGGTATTTATCCGAACCACACCAGAGGGCATCTGAACTGCACTTGTGGCCTGGAAGCTGCGTGCATTACGAACGCCGCCATTAAACAGGCCCAGTCCGAAGGCATGGGAATCGATTTCAAGCTGGTTAATAAGGATTGGGACGTTTTCGGAACACTTGCCGCCGCTCAGAAGGTTTCTAACGAGAAATTCGACGTCGCGGTGGGAACTCTTGTTTCAGCAGATGCCTTGGTCGCATCGGATGTACTGGAGGCTTCGGGAATTCCATTCATTATTCCTACCGCCACCCATCCCAAGGTTACGGCAGGAAAACACTTCGTCACGCGAATACCGTTCAATGACTACAGACAGGCGGCACTCCTCGCGCGTCTTGCCCTTACAGACCTGAAGGCTTCTAAAATTGCCATTATTAGAAATGCTTCGGCACCGTATTCGGACTTCCTCGGGAGAGAGTTTGCCAAGAACGCACAGAAAGGGCGTGGCATTGAGGTTCGCGATTACCCCATCTTTGAGGACTTCACCAACTTTAGCAGCCTGGTAGACCGGATCTTGGAGCAAAAACCTGATCTGCTTTTCGTTCCACTTCCTCAGGCACAAATCGCTTCCATCTATGTGGCTCTGGCCAATCGGAAAGCGTCTCTGACTGTTTTAAGTAGTGACACCGTCGAGAAAACGCCGAAGTTCCTGGAGCTGATGGCGCCCATCTCTGACTCGATTCATTTCATTTATCCGAAACATTGGAACGGTAAATTTGAAGGTCCGGAAGCATCCCGATATTTGGCGCTGCATAATAAATACTGCTCTCAATACGAGGCTTCCATGACAACGATGGCTGCTTACGACGCCATCGCGCTGGTCATCCGTGCCTTGAAAGCAAATCCGAGCGCAAGAGGGAAAAGTCTCATCAGCTTGATCCGCTCGACTCCCTACCACGGAATGACAGGGGAGATGGTTTACGGAGCGGATGGGGATCCGATTAAGCCCATCGAACTCTATCGGGTTGAAGGTAAAGAAGTCGTCTTCTGGAAAAGGTACGAGTAATGGAGCGGTTTTCAATCGACATGCTGAAAAGCCGCCTGCGAAGGACGACCTGGATTCCCCTGGGAATGATGGCGGCCCTGTTTCTCGGGGCTATGGGCACCATGCTGTTTCGTCAGCATCAGAGTCACATGAAGAGTATCAGCTACGCCCTCGACGAGATCATGCACTCTCAAGAGACGCAGATCACGCAGGATATCTTTTTGGGACAGGAAGAAGGCATCCAGATTCGCATTCAAGCCCTATTGGACAGTTGGAAGAGCAAGTACCCTGAAACCCAGGCTTGTATCCACTACTCCATCCAGCTCTCCGACGCCCCTGTTAAGTCAGGGGGCTCGTGCGCCATTGCGGCAGAGGCCAATGGGATTCTGTCTGAAACCACCTGGGAGAGCCTCAAGATTAAGGTGGGAAACAAGACCCTAGCCGAGATTCGATATGCAGTAATACGGCCCACCACGCTGTCTGATGTCTTTCCCCCCTTACTTCTGGCAGTGCTGCTCGCAGGACTCATGGTGGCTTTTGTCTCCCATTCAAGTCTGGTGAACGGCGTCGAAAACAAAGTCCTTTCACCGCTCCTTCAGCAGATAACACAAGACGAGCGGGACGCAGCGATTGCAGATACTACTCGCATGTTGGCTCACGACATCCGGAAACCATTTCACTTAGTGCAAATTGCACTGGTGCGCCTCAAGGAAGCCAAGAATAAACAGGCCCGCGAGCTGGGCCAGGATATCAGCACCGAGATCGAACAAAGCATGCGTGCCGTGGATTCCATGATCCGGGACATTTTGGATGTCAGCCGCAAGATGAAGCCTAATCTCGAAGTCGTATCGGTAGGCACCTTGATGGACCGCTTAGGCGAAACGATCTCGCGGCTCTACCCGAATACCAACACCAGGTTGAAACTGGATTTCCGGCGTCGCCACCGCGTGATGGCCGATCCAGAGCAGTTGATGCGTGTGCTCATGAATCTCGTCGAGAATGCCTACCAAGCAGTCGGTGATTCAGGAACGGTAACCGTTTCGGTTAAGGAAATTGATCCAAATGGCCGGAAGCGGGTTCAGTTCTCTATTCAGAACGACGGCCCCGTCATTCCCGAGAGCGACTTGGGGCAACTCTTCACCCCTTATTTCACCAAGCGTAAAGACGGTACCGGTTTAGGACTGACCATAGCTAAGAAAATCGTTGAGGAGCATGGGGGAGCCATAAGCTGGTTCTCAAACAAAGACGAGGGGACGTGTTTCTCATTTGTTCTTCCGAGCGCGTCTAAAGAGGGGTCGGTCTCGAATCTTCGACCTATTGCATCTAGCGAAAACGGACTCGACCGGTTTCAAGACCGGCATGTGCTGATTTTTGACGATGAGAAAATCGTAAGAGATCACTGGACTCGACACGCGAAAAACCAGGGCTTTCACACCGTTTTAGACTTCAAATCCTGGGAGGACTTTGTAGCCCAGGACGGTTTTCAGTTTGTAGATGCGCGAACCGTCGCCTTCGTTGATGTTCACTACAAGGGCTCTCACCATGACGGTCTGGAAATCGCGAAGTCCCTGCGGAAAATCGGTGTTAAGAAAATTTACGCTATTACCGGAGATGTCGAATCCGCACGCGCATCCGGTCTTTTTACTGAAGTTTTTGGAAAAGAAATTCCAGCTAATTTTTCGACTTTGGTCGGGTAGTTCAGGTTTCTAAATAGGGGGACACGTTGAAACACGTCGAGGACATACGTGCGCTTACGGATATTTTGTTATCAAGCAGTAACTTTCATTCGTTTGTGATTGAAGGCGCGCCAGGCTGGGGCAAGAGCACAACGGTAGAGCGGGTGCTGGGCGAGAAGGGAATAGCCTTTAAAGCTCTGGGGTCGTACACAACTCCACTGGCCCTATTCAAGTTCCTATCCCAAAATCCAAAAGAGCTATTGGTGATTGATGATTGCGCCGGAATCTTTGGAGACACGATTGCAATGGCGATATTGAAAGCGGCCACTTGGCCTAGTTCCGGCAGCGATGGCACACGCCTTGTATCGTGGGCGACGACCTCAGAGCGAGTGAAACTCGATAGCTTCTTTTTCGACGGAAAGATCATTCTGCTCACCAATTCCACACCCACAAGTGGAGATGGAAGAGCCTTCGCTTCCCGGTCACTCCACTACTGCGTGGCTTCTTCTGTCTCCGACATGGAACTCATTATCTTGTCTATGGCCACGTCTTCCAAGTTCACCGATCAAACGAAAGCCCAAGAAGTTGCTCAGACTCTCATCGAACGTGGGAAACAAACGGACTTCCGAGGGGTGAATCTACGGACTTTGCAAATGGGCTACGAGCTGGCTACCGCAGATCGGCCTGATTGGCGGGACTTGTTATTGAAGGTCTTACCCACGCCCGACCCAACCCACCTCGCCTACCTCTTGTCGTCAGAAGAAGGTACCGTCGAAGCGCAGTTCCGCGAGTTTCACCGACAAACCGGCCTTTCGCGCCGCACGTTCTTCTACCATCGCGCTCGCGCGACGAACGCTTCTTAGACGCATCCACTTTTCTAGAGGAATGCTGACTAAAGGGGCCATCTAACCCGCTAATTTTTACTAAATACAACTACTTATAGATTCCAGAGCTTCCGCTGGTTGATCCAAATAACGCCATGTGTTACACGGTATTCCTAATAAATACGGAGTATTATGGCTTCAGTCACACGGACTGTCCGATTCGAAAAGTTGGAAGCCGATCTTATTGATAGGTTTCTTGATGAAAATCCATTTTTGGATTTCTCCACAGTCGCTCGCTTGGCCATTTCTCAGTTTATTCAGAAACCAACGCTCCCAATAAAAGCAATTCCACACAAACGGTCAGGCAACCAAAAGCGGATAAAGGGAAGTAAACCGGGATACGTACATGGATGAAATGAATTTCGAATCGTTAACTGGCGCACGACCAAAGCAACCGGTCGCTGCAAAACTTCCGACCACGCCAAAACTTGCGATTGCTGCTTCCAACATCTCGGAGAACTATAAAAAAATCCTCGCTACTGCGAATAGGCTAGACCGAGATTCAAAGTATCGCTCCTCCTTCGACTACTCGATCTATGACGCATTAGAGCGACGATTCGCCAGCAAACCTATTCGGGGCGGTGTTACGTTTCAAAGCCCTTTTAAGTTGGTGAACTCGCACGCTACCTGTCAGCAATGTTTATACACATTTGAGATAGATACCTACGGTCGCGGATGCGCGTTTAATTGTGCTTATTGTTACGCCAAAGCCGAGTTGATCGTGCATGGATATTGGAATGCCCCGATCCCTGTTCCTGTGGACATTAACGTAATTCGGAAGGTCTTCTATACGGTCTTCGAAACGAACAAAAAATCAAAGTGGCGTTCGATTCTTGAAAAACGAATTCCGCTTCGTATCGGCTCCATGTCCGACTCGTTCATGCCGATGGACAAGAAATATGGCGTCACCAAAGAGCTATTGCGTATCCTAAAATTCTACGATTACCCGTATATCATTTTCACCCGTTCGGACGTTGTTTCGCACGATGAGTACCTGAAATTGATGAACCCAAAGCAAGTGTCGATTCAAATGAGCATCTCGTCGATTAACGACGAATTGAATCGAAAGGTGGAGCCTGGCGCACCATCTGCAAAGCTTCGTTTACAGGCACTGAAGAAGGTTGCGGAAGCGGGCTTTTGGACTACGGTAAGGGTCAACCCGCTGTTTCCAATCTATCCTGACGGCTATTTCACGAATCCCAAATTTAAATGGGAAGGTGAGGTTCCCAGGTTCGACTACACGTCATTTGATATGGTTGCTGCCTTCGCCGAACACAAGATTCCGGCAATGCTTGCAGGCTTTGCTCGTTTCAGCTCGCTCGCGTTAAATGGTGTGGAGAGAACAACGGGAATGAACTTAAGGCAGTTCTATGATCGAAATGCAATCTACAAGTCCAAACGAGATTGGCACTACAGCGATGCAGAGATTCGTTACTACTACGATAGGTTTAAGTTCGAGTGCCTCAAACACGGCGTGCAGTTCACTACCTGCTACATTGGTAACGGTGAGTCTCACTTTTGGATGAATCAGGATCTTTGGAGCAATAAGACAGACTGCTGCAACGCAAAGATGCGAGTGCCTTCGTTTGGGGCCGATTCGAGGGAGATCCCATTCCAAGAACGATTAAAGTTCACCAATCACAAGTCCTCGGAGCCGACATCCACCCGGTTGCATGAACCCCTTGGAAAAGAAGTGCCTACGGTTGTCCCGTTTCCAACAACTCGGAAATCGAGAATAGAGGAACCTCCGACGACCTCCTTATGAGTCAGGAATTTACAGGGATCAATATTCAGTTCCCAATATCGAGAGAGATTTTGTCCGGGCGAAAAATTATCGAGACTCGCACCTATCGGATTCCGACCGAGTACGTCGGAAAAACTCTCCTCATTGTTGAAACACCAGGACCAAACGGGAAATTCAAATCGAGGATAGTGGCTAAAATCTGCTTCTCGAGATGCTTCCAGTACGAGTCGGAGGATTCCTTTTACGCAGACAGTCAACGACACCTAGTCGAACCGGGATCGCCGTGGGCTTGGAATCCAGATAAGCCAAAATGGGGCTGGGTAATCGCTAAAGTGACCCCTTTGAAGCACGATCTTCCAGTTAGAAAGCGCTTGGGAATTAAGTTCACTAAGGGCCTCTATCTGTAACTCCCGCCGTGACGCTACATATCAAGCAGCGCTGATCTTTAGGCACCGCATTGAGGTTGTCCGTAGTTCGTCTCAAGCCGAGTTAGGTAGGCAAAACCGTTAAGTTTTCTGTCTATCCCGTCGAAGAGTATTCGAGGGGATCTGTTCACTCCCTTCACGTCTGACAACTCAATTTCGCAAAAGAAAATTTGAATTACTCAGAGTTTACGGAGGAGCAATGAGCAGCAAGGACCGCAAGCGGTGGTTCAGTGGCATAGTCCACTGGTTCGACAGGAAAACCGGCGAAGGTTTGATCAAATCGAAAGATGGGAAAACGTACTTCGTCCATTACTCCGCCATCCAATCGAACAAGCGGTGGAAGTCCCTAGAAGATCGAAAGGAAGTTAAATTTCAACTGATCGACGACGTGCCATTCGCCCAAGTTTCCCGCGTTAAGGAGATTTGATCTTTATGGCGCGAGATACAAAAAACGCGAAAACTAGGAAAAGCCTCGACGAGCAGCTTTACCTAGAATCGCTTCACGCCAACAATCACAACCCATTCTGGCAGAGCACCCTCTTCGACGAGGTATACCTGCAGAACGACGTTCCCGTGAAGCATCGAGACTTGTGGGAACAAGATGAGGCGGGACCATTCTTCGAATTCTGTGCCCAGTTTCAAAGCCTCTGCAGTGAACTGAAAAACATCGATCTCGGCTCTTGGAGTGAGCGCAATACCATCAACCGGATTATTAAGCCGGTGCTCCGAATGCTGGGATACTTCGATAAATGCAGCCCAAACCAAGAACCCTGGGCTGAAGATGAGTCATTCTCCCTAAAAGAAGATGGTGAGCTAAAAACTTACAAGCCCGACTTGATCATCGTTAACGACCCACGAGAGCTACAGCACATCGAACGAAAGAGGGGGCAAGAAAAGCTAGAAGAGGCTCGTGAGTCAGTGATCGTTCCGATTGAGGCAAAATATTGGGACAGGATTGAAGATATTCGACAAAACTCATCCGAAGATACAAAGCGCGCCGACAAGAAAGATCAAAGTGACTCCGCTCGTGCTCTAGACTTTGAGGAGCAGTGCCTGAAGTACATGGAGATTCTTCACAAAGACTACGGAATACTGACCGACGGACGAACCTGGAGACTCTATAACTTCGAGCTATCGTCCGGGAGTTACCACCGCAACTTTCAATTCAATCTCGGACACTTAATGCGGCATGTAAATGCTGGCCTAGATAAAGATCCCCAGGATGACAAAACCTTCCGAGAAAATGCAAAATATTTTTACCACCTATTTTGTAAGCGGGCCTTCTACAACGAAGAAGGCAATGAGCGACTTCTCGATAGTCTCTTAAGCGACAGCAAGAAATATGGCCGTGTCGAAGAAGACCTGAAGGATCGGTTCGTAAAAGCTATTTCATTTGCATGCAACGGTTTTTTGAAATCAGCGGAATCAAAAGGACTGACTCCTGACGTGAACACGATCCGAAACGTCGCCGAGAGTCACCTCTTCAACATCTTATTCATCAAACATTGTGAGTCGAGAAATGTTCTCCCCTTAAAGCAGTCCCCCGAATATAGAGCGATCTCTCTTTCAAATACGGTAGACAAACTGGAGCACTTCAGACCGACTCGGGAAGAAGATGACCTCAATCTTCCAGCACTCAAGCGGATGTTCTCCAGAGACTTTACTTACTCGCAAGAAGGTACAGAGCTATACGACCGATTGCTGCAACTTACGTCAATTCTACAAAGTGGGAGTAAGAAGCATCAGGCGTTCGAAATTGAGGGGTTTCAGGAAAGTATTTTTTCAGAAGAAGAATGGAACTTCGCGCAAAAGCACAAACTGAGTAACTTGGTTATGGTGCGAGTGCTTTTCGAGTTAGGCTACTGCAAGTCAGAGATCCCTGGAAAACGCTACCAACAAATTCCTTACAACTTCTTTTCACCCAGGCAACTTGGATCAATTTACGAGAGCTTTCTTGGGTTTCGACTTGAACGTGCCAGCGAAAGCATGGCGTACATTAAGAAACAGTGGGTTCCTGCTAATCTGCAATCCGAAAAAATGAAGGCACTTGATGTGCCCAAAGTCAGAAAAGGAGAGCTTTTCTTCTCGCCAGACAATGCAGATCGAAAAGCAACCGGCAGCTATTACACACCCGACAGTGTCGTTCAGTACATTGTGAAGGAGACACTTGCTCCTCTCGTGAAGAACAAAAAATCGCAAGAAATCCTCAAACTCCGAGTCTGTGACCCGGCGATGGGATCAGGGCATTTCGTAAGCGCGGCCCTCACATACCTGAGTCGCAGGTATCTCGAAGCATTGGAAAAGGAAACAAACGACGACTTGACCCTCACCCTGATTGCCGCGAAACGCAAGCTCCTGCCCCATTGCATCTACGGCGTCGATATTAATCCACGTGCCGTAAAGCTCGCGAAAATGAGTCTTTGGCTGGAGAGTGCTGAGGCCGGACGAAAGTTAGAGCACCTAGACGACCAGATTGAGTGCACTGATAGCCTCAACGATGAAAGCCTGTGGCGCACTAAGTGGCGCTTTCTCAACAATGGAATTGATGCGGTCGTTGGCAACCCTCCCTACCTGGGGGAGAAAGGGCACAAAGATCTGTTTCAAAAGCTGGCTTCTGGGTTCCTCGGCAGACGTTTCTATATGGGGAAATGCGATCTCTTCTACTTCTTCTTTCATATCGGATTGGAAATTCTGAGAGATGGTGGACGGCTCGGGTTCATAACCACGAACTACTTCACGACGGCGCAGGGCGCGAAGAATCTTCGCAAGGATCTAAAAGATCGTTCCAACATTGACCTACTTATCAATCTCAACGAGCTGAAGGTGTTCGGCGATGCATCTGGTCAACACAACATGATTACGGTTCTTACAAAGACGGAGATTGAATCAGAAACCGTTGTAGTTAACTCCGATGAAACTGGGCCGTGCACGCAGGAAACCATCCACTCAATCGCCAGTAGGGAAAGTAAGAAAACAACTTACTCGCTAATTCAAAAGACTAGTCTATTTGACGGCGAAGAATTCTATATCCGAATCGGCGCCATTTCCGGGGGAGCAGACACTTCGCAGTTTAAAAGCGTAATAGCCAAAATTAGAAGTGAAAGTGTCTCTTTGGGCAGCGTCTTTAACGTTAATCAAGGAATCGTATCCGGTGCGGACAAAGTTTCGGAGGCACATCGACGTAAGTTTCCGAATATTAAATCGCCTAAAGGTGCCGGAATATTTGTCTTATCCAGAAACGAACTAAAGTCACTGTCTTTCAAGAAGCCAGATGCCGATCTTCTGGTCCGCTCATGGTTCAAAAACTCCCACATCTGTAAGTTCGGAACAGAGAAGAAGTCGGACGAATACGTTCTTTACGTTGGAAGAGAGCAGAAGTCGCTTCCGAAGGAAGTGATCGACTTTCTCAGTCCATACAAGACGATGCTCGCTGCGCGTCGCGAAGTTAAAAATGATGTGATTAAATGGTTTCAGCTGCAGTGGCCACGAGACAGAACAATATTTGAATGCGAAAAAATAGTGGCACCTCAAAGAAGCAAGCTGAACACGTTTGGCTATAACAAGGGTAACTTTTTTGCTTCGGCAGACGTTTATTTTATTACCAAGACAGACAAAAGCCCCTTCAGCATCCAATACCTTCTTGGGATTTTGAATTCTCGCCTGTTCTTCTCCTGGCTGTACTTAATGGGGAAACGAAAGGGTGAAGCACTGGAACTTTATCAAAAGCCGCTTTCGGAAGTGCCGCTCAAGAAAGCAGATAAAGTCGTACAAAAAGAAATCGAAGCAGTGGTTGAAACTCTAATAGAAGACCCTAGCAATGCCGTGGCGTTCAATACTTTGAATGACATGGTGAATCGCATCTATAACTTAACCAAACCCGAAATTAAGTTGGTTAATGCTCTCTACGCAGAGAAATCTCTCAGGACAGAGGTTACGGACGAGGAAGAAAAGGACGAATAGCCTTTGATATGGACGAACAGAAACGAAACTACTTGGAACAGGCCATCCGAGATCACTTAGCTCTTGGTAGAGGCCTATCCGAAATATCCCGAAGACTGAGAGCAATCGCGTCGGAAGAGGAAATCCAGGAGGCGCTGGACATTTTCCGAAAACAGGCCGAGTCGAATGACGGTGACGACAAAGTCTCGATTCTGATGGATGACTCGGAACATCGAAGTTGGTACGAAGGGCCATCCCTTGCACCAGATTCTCATTGGAACTTGCTCAAAGAGGTTCTTCAAAATAAAAAAACACGCCCTTGGAACGAAGACATGATCCAGAGCCTGGATCATGCTTCGTCGATTGTCGTTTCACACCTGGCACCTCCGAAATCACAATCGCAAAAAATCGCAAGGGGCCTTGTCCTCGGTTACGTGCAAAGTGGGAAAACAGCGAACTTCTCCGCTGTCATCTCTAAGGCAGTTGATTCTGGCTATAAGCTGGTGGTTGTTCTCGCTGGTATGCACAATATCCTGCGCTTACAAACGCAGACCCGCCTTCATGAAGAAATTGTTTTGCCAAAAGAGAGGGCCTGCACGACGCTTACAAAAGTCGATGAACAAGGGGATTTTCAGAAGAAGCAGTTCGTCACCGCAAACAGAGCCTTGGGCTCTGGTGATGGCTTTACACTCGTGGTGCTCAAGAAAAATTCCTCCGTTCTTAGAAACTTCAATGCTTGGCTCGCGGAGGCAAGCGAGGAGACTCTAAAACAGTGCCCTGCGCTTGTGATTGATGACGAGTCCGATCAGGCCAGTATCAATACGAGCAGACCGGAAGATGATCCTACTGCGATCAACGATCATATTCGTCGGCTGCTGAAACGATTCTTTGTTTGCAGCTACGTTGGATACACCGCAACCCCTTTCGCAAACGTACTGATCGACTCTTCAGTTGACGACGATCTCTATCCCAGAGACTTTTTGATCACCTTAGACAATCCGCTTGGATATGTTGGAGCCGAGGAACTTTTCGGTCGAGATGCGATTGAACCACACGGCGCATCAGAGGGGCTCCCCGTTATCAGAACTATTCCCCCAGCGGAGGGGGCTGCATTGAGTTCAACCAAGAGCAGAGAAGACGATATTCCCCCTTCTCTATCGGAGGCCCTCGATTCGTTTTTAGTGGGAGCAAGTGCAAGACTCGCTCGGGATCAATGGAAGCAGCACATGACGATGCTGATACATACGTCCCACCTGGTAGATCGGCATAGGGGACTTAAAGCGAAATTAGATGAGCATGTTCTCTCGCTAAAGCTCGATAGAAAGGAAGCATCTGAATCTCTACGCACTCGCTTAGAAAAGCTATGGGAGAAAGACTTTCTCTCCGTTTCCAGAGGTTTTAAGGCGGCGGACATTCCGACGTTTGAGAAGGTTTGGAAGAACTCGGAGAGGGTTATCGAAAAGCTCGAAGTCATCATGGAGAACTCTGCCTCCGAGGAGCGCCTTACCTACAATCGACCTGACCCATTTTGGGGTATCGTCGTCGGCGGTAATACACTCTCTCGTGGGTTAACCCTTGAAGGACTCACGACAAGCTACTTTGTTCGAGGTTCAAAAGGGTACGACACCCTTCTGCAAATGGGGCGTTGGTTTGGATACCGGCCGGGATATGTGGACCTGACACGCATTTACGTTACCGAAGACCTGCAATCGAAATTTTACCACCTCGCGACCGTCGAACAGGAAATCAGAGATGAGATTCGAACCATGGCCTCCAATCAGGAGCGACCGATAGACGTGGGGCTAAAAATCCGCACCCATCCTTCGATGACGGTGACTTCAAACTTGAAGATGAGGACGGCGCAGCCGGGATCGCTCACATATTCTGGATCGAAAATTCAGGCCCTCTATATGAACTTGAAATCACCCGACGTTATATCATCCAATACTCGGGCGACGATTTCGTTTCTGAACTCAATAGAGAAATACCATGGGAAGCCGCAACCTCCGACGCTTGAAGATCTTAGCGCTTGCTTACTTTATAGAGATGTAAGCACCGAACTGGTTCTACGGTTCCTTGAAACCTATAAGTTCAGTAGAGCCAATATCAGGTTCACCAGCGAAATGGTTTCCAATTACATTTCCGACTTAAACCAGTTGGGCGAACTGAGAAACTGGTCGGTAGCGGTAATGTCTTCCAAGTCGGGCGATAGATTCAACTTGGGAGAAGGAAGAATCGCATACAAAGTTCGTCGTTCAATTGTAAAACGAGCTCATTCGGAGCTGGATCGTGACGCGCAGCACATTAAGGTGTTAACGGCTCCAGGTGACGAGATGATTGATTTAACTGACCGGCTCGGCGAAGGACGGTTCAAGAATACCGAAGAGATTTTTGCGTCTGAAGAGGCATTCAAAGAAATCCACTACCGACAGAATGTGCGCCCCAAAGACCGAGGGCTCATACTCCTCTATCCCATAGAGGGGAACAGTACGATGTCTGAAGAAGAAGCCCAACGTCACCTTTCTAGTCCCGCACAAACGATGCCCGTAAGGAGCGTTCAAGATGTTATCGGGGTTGCATTCGTGTTCCCTCGAACGAACAACTCCAAGAGCACGTACAACTACGTTGTGAACGGAACGGTGTAGGGGAAGACTTCGTGCTATACGTGACCATTTTATTGTTTTTCGCAACGCTTGGTTTAGCGATCTGGCCATTAAGTTTTACGCCCGACCGGATGGGAGCCATCGGAAACTATCTAACCGGGGTGGCGGCGATCCTAGCGGCCACGAAATTCATTGCCCCTTATGTAATCATCGCTCTGTATCGAAAACGGTTTTCTAACGAAATTATCTGGAGAAGGTTCCTGGACATCTCTAAACCTGATCCGAGCGGTCGCATTTTGGAAACAGCGTGGATCGCTGGATTGGTCGGATATTTTCGCAGGTGCGAAGAAACCCTTCACATGGGGAATCCTTGGTATGAACACCTGCCAGGCCTAACAGATGAGGTTTATTGGAAGTTTGGTAGCACCAAGATGCTTGGTAAACACCAAGCAAAACTGTTCGATGAAATTAAAGAGCTACTCGCGGATGCGGCGGAGATTGTCGCGCTAAACTCGACTCCAAGTAGTCCCATCAACAAGCCGGACAAGTACAACCAACTCATAAAAGTATTCAAATGTTTAATTCAAAAATCCGACCAGCTGAACGATCTTGTTGTTCCTGTACCCGTTCCTTTTAAGACGGTAATTAACGGCAACGAATTCTATAGTTCGTTCTTCAAAAAAAACGCATCTTAGTTCTACCCGCGTCAAGATTATCGGATCATTTCCTGCTTATTCCGAATTTTGTAGCCCTTTAACTCTGCCAGATTGGTCAACATAAACACAGGTAATGCCCGCTGCTTTTAAGTGTGCTTGAATCGGGGTGACAATTTTGCGGATTGCGCTCGTATCTGGGTGTGCGATCCAGCATTCGGCAGTTGGAAAACTATTTTTGAGTTCAAATGCTTTTACGATGGCTTTGCCGAGATGGTCTCTGATCTGGCCTGAGTCAAACTTATCCCGGTTCACGGGACCATTCTTCGGATTCCCCTTGGCTCCCTTCGCCTCAACAACGATCACTGAATGCCCCTTGGATGCGTGTACGTCGATTCCCTGCTGCTTCCCCAATGAGAATTGATGGACCGTGTATCCACTATCCTTTAGGTGTGCCATTAGTTGCTTGACGACAAAGTCTTCCATTAACCAGTTGTCATCATCTGGCCCTTCGTTTGGATCAATTTTTGTAACCGATTTCATTCATCTAATCTGTTTCAAGACGAAAAATAGTTCGACCATGGCGAGTGTATCCTGACTGCAATACGCGATTAAATCTTCGCGATACTTTGCCCTCTCTTGAGTAGGGGTCTTTGGGTCACAAATTTTTTGGTAGGCGACCTGCGCATTGCCTCCGTCGGCTACTTCCATGCCCTCGTAGGTCATCGACGGGACGAGTGTCGGCAATACATCCTTGATGCTGAAGGAACCGTGAAAGTCCGGATGGTAGAAATGTTTCGAGAAGGCATCTTTCAGATCGAGAAATCTGGATAGTAGCTCATTAAGTTCGTTGGCTTTCGATGGGAGTTGCGCAGCGAGTTCTGCGATCCGAGTTCTCTCGAATGATTGGTTGTAGGCGAGAATCGTGCCATTGGTTCCGAGGTCCTTAATCATCCGGTCGGCGATCTCACTTCGGGGGTCGATGGAGCCATCCGCCAGGTATTCAACATGGCGCACGGGTGCGCCTTCGTAGTCTATAACGTGGCAGGAATATTGGAACGGAACCTGCGAGTAGGGGCGAAGGCCCGCGTACTGGGGGATTGCCGGATTGATTGTCTCGAAGTCGAAAAAATAGAGCGGGTACTGGAACGTCTTTAAGAACGCACGAAGTCCCTCAATATCTATGACGGGTCTATTTTCTCGAACCGCCTTCAACTGTTGCTGTTTTGCGCGGCTTACCTTCTCTTCCACTGGAATATCTTGAATTCGAATGATTCCTCGTCGATAGAGTTCAAACTTCGTTTTCTCCCACACGCCGTTGAGCTCGAATACTGAGTGTTCGGGGATGTGTGCCCAGCATTGCGGTTTGAAATCGCACTCGTATGGTGCACCGCAGTGAGGGCCGATTTCACACTTAGGCTCTTTGGGCAATGCCAGCATCTTTAGAAGTTCGTCCACTCTTCCAGGGACGGAGATAAGGTGTTGCTGTACATCGTGGGTGGCATCGACTTCTGCGAAGAGATTTTCGAGATTCGGAAAAACGCATTCGCGATTTAGGTGCTTGAGCCAGACCTTATCGACTACAAGCCCTGCGCCCTCAGCGACGAACCGTTGAATGGCGATGTCAGGAATATGCTCCTCTTTCATCTCCACTGAGGACTTCACCTCGATGATGTCCCATGTCCCGTCGCCGTTATTTTTCAAAATATCGATCCGAACGAGCGTGTTCCGATAGAAAAAAGCTGCCTCGAAAATTGCAGGTGGATTATGCGCCAGCGCTTCTTCTGTGGCTGTGAGTGCCTGTTCCTGGTGGCGGTGGTCAAAGTCGATCAGTATTCCGCCTGGATAGCGTTTCCGTGCTTCAATTCCAACCGCAGTGCCCTGGTCGAAAATCATCTGCTTTGCGTCATCAATGGGGGCACCGAGTTCGGGAGAGTGCACCTTGAGATACAGCGCCTTTGGACACTGGACGCCAGTGCAGTATCGAGACTTAGAAAGACGGTGGGGGCGGTCAGCTACAGGTAATCCAGTGACTTTCTCAAGTTTTTTGGCAACGGACATTCTCCCTCCGAGGGATAAAGAGCTTCCTTTTCTTATCGGAGAGATGGCAGATTATATTTAGATTTCAGATGGTTGCCTTAGTCATTTAAATAGGCGTTCACTCATCCAACAGATCACGAACCTTCACTTCCAAGGCTTTGGCGATTTTTTCTAGTGATGAGAGCTTCGGATCATAATCCGGCTTGAAATAGCGAAAGACTGAAGACGTAGGCAAGCCAAGCATCTGCGCCAAGCGATACTTGGAGATCTTCCTCTTTTGCATGATGGCTTCTAACTTCAATTTCATTACATATACTTTAAACGATAGAGCTTTAACAGGAAATATCTCTTGTGTAGTATATGTCGTGCATAGTATATATAGTGAAAAGGCGTCAGAGGCTGCAACCTCCGACGCCCAAAATAGTTAACCAGGCCGGAAGCCAGGTAACCACCTTCATGCTGTAGGAGGCGGTTGCCGTCGTCAACAACATGGAGGCACTCAATGTCAGCGCACATCATTGCCGTTACGAATCAAAAAGGCGGCGTAGGAAAAACAACCACCACGATTAATCTCGCTCAAGCACTCGCTCTTCGCGGAGCGTCAGTGCTAGTCGTAGATACCGATTCCCAAGGAAACACCACTCAAGGGTTCGGCGTTCCGTTGGAGGCGATCGGTAAATCGGTCAGCGATTTGATTTTAAATCGCGAGCTGCACGCCGATTCTGCTACTTACGCAGGCGATGGGATCTCACTCATTCCCGCCACTCGCAAACTTGCCGAAGTGGAACGAGAAATGGTGGGAATGACCAACAGCGAGTTGCGACTCGCTCGCACCTTGAAGGCGGTCAGAGGAAAGTACTCCGTCATAATCCTCGATGTTCCCCCGACCTTCGGACCTTTGATGAACTCCGCCCTAAATGCGGCGGACTCCCTCATCATCCCAGTTGATTCGGGCTTCTACGCCATGAATGGCATCAAGGACATGCTGTCCGAGATCGAAGAGATAAGAGTAGGAACCAATCCGAATCTCAGCATCATGGGCATACTTCTAACGCTTGCTGATCACACGCGGATGACTGGCGATGTGTTTGATGAATTGGTGGCGAGCTTTGGGGATAAGGTTTTCTCAACCCGTATTCGAAGGAACGTGAAGTTGAAGGAGGCACCGGCACTGGGAAAAACTATTTTCCACCATGCGCCGGCCAGCTCCGGAGCAGAAGACTATTTATCCCTGGCGGATGAAGTCTTGGGGCAGCTCAACCTCTCTCAAAATGAGGCGGCTCAAATTGAGCACCCTCAAATTGCACCGGGCGCTTCGACGGTCGCCGGAGGTATGCAATGAGTAAGAAACCAAACCTCCTTCGCGACGCCTTAAAGAATATGCGCGTGAATGCGCCTAGCTTCAAAGCGCCAATTGAAACCCAAAAGGAGGCACCTCGAAATGAGGTGCCTCTTTCCCAGCTCACTCCAAGTGGGTTCCCTCGAATTGAGGTCCCCAAAAACGAGGTAGCTCAAAATGGGGTGCCCCATTCCAGGGTGCCACAAAGGAAGCTACCTCCACTTGAGGGAACTCAAATTAAGGTCTCCCATATTCAGGCGCCTCAGAAAGAGGTGGCTGAAAATAAGGAATCTCAGGCCGAGGTACCTCAATTTGAGGCGCCTCAAAATAAGGAGTCTGACTCCGCGTTCTTCCGCCTCTCCCACAGGGCATTCTCAGACCCGAAGCTTCAGGCAATGTCCGGCGATTGCTTCCGGCTATTCCTTTGGCTTGCATCCCGAGCGTGGCGATATCCAAATTCCGATGGGAAAGTTAGGGCTGCGATTCGCTTCATCGAAGAAGGCACGGGGATGTCCCACGCCAACGTCTCTCGCTGTCTTAAGTCCCTTAAGGACCTGGAGCTGATTCGTGTTGTCCAAACTGATTTTAAGCAAGGGAATATCTGGTGGGTGTCACCACTTGCTTGTCCGAATGGCGGTGGGGGCGGAGGTGGAAAGGGGTTTCCTAAAAAAGAGGCCCCTCAAGTTGAGTCAGCTCAAGATCGAAACGGAGCTACCTCAAAACGAGTGGGTGGCTCCCTCAAAAAGAACACGGAGGTGCCTCTTTTTGAGGGAGAAATAAAGAAGTTAAGAAGTATAAAAAAAATAAAAGAAGCGGCGATAGCCGATTTCAAAATGCCAACGGACAACGACACCTTTTTTGGCAACTCCGAAGAAATTCTAACTGCGTTTGAAGCAGCACTTGCCGACGACGAGCAGTCGAAACTTATAACCGAGTTTATGACTCGCGAGTATCCCCACGGGTTTACGCCTCCGATGCGGGTAGTTCGGTCTCTCGCTGCGATGGCTTGGTACCGTAACCCCCGGTCTATTGGGGCTGTGGCATGTTGAGATTTTCTGGTGTTCTCAGCGAGGCGAGTTGCTGGCTATCGAAAGACGCTACTCACGGAGGGTCATCGTTAAGAATTATATCCATCACGAAGTCACGTAGCAGCGGTTCTAACGGCAGAGTGGGAGGGCCATCGTACACTGTTTCAAATACTTCCTTCCAAACCACCGTTCTTGATGTGACACGGGGATGCGCCTTTCGATATGACTTCGCCTTGCAACGCAGGACACATTTTTTGCACCGGCTATCGAGGCGCAGGCCCTTCTTGTAAAAGCAATCCAAGCGGCACCAGCGCAGACAGGTCGTACACTTCTTACCATCCATAATTTCTGTATCCAGCCGGAAAGCTTGGCTGGCAATGCCTCACCACGAACCGTGTTGACGCAGAACGAGCTCTATCCTAGGTTAGTGAACGCTCCATTTGGTTGGAGCCTTTAGCCATTTGGTTGGCAACAAAACGAATTTAACAATTTAATATAAGGTGAATAGAGATGGATAAATCTGCCATTGAGGCGGAGATCTCTGCCCAAACGAGGTTGATGGATTCAATTCCCATCAACCAGGAGTTGGTTACGGAGATCGACCGTCATATCAAGAATAAGGAACAACAGTTGAATGATCGCCTCGTGCATGTGCGTGCGAGCGTTATTATTCGACATTTTTTGCCTCCTGCGAAAGTGGGGCTATTAGCAACTCAAGTCGATGAAAAGATCTGGAACACTCTTCGGTTCGTGAAGACCTTCTGCGGTCAAAAAGGGACCTACGAAGAAATCTCCTTTGATAAATGCACCAAAGGGTTCGGCATCTTTTTCACGACGGGAGAGGTTACCTATGACATGGGCGTTGTTCAGGACTTCAACGGCACAGATGTGTACGTGCGAGTTGTGGAAGATAAACGCCAGACGTTCAAGGTAACGGGTGCGCCTGTGGAGATTAAACTACAAGCGTTCCAGCACCTACAGGCATTGCTTACCGAAATAAATGATCGGGCAAACAATGTCGTATCCCGGCTTGATGCTTTAGCGAGGCTATAAAGCAGTTAAAGGTGACGTCGCGCAGTCTGTGCAATTGCGCAGACTGCGCGACCATTCGATAGACTCGCCTAATGCGCCGTGCCTACTCATAAATATCTGGAACAAAAAAGGTAACCCGCTAGAATTTAGCTGGTCATGAGTAAAAATTGCTCAAACTGTGCGTTCTTTACTGACTATTGTGGAACTCAGTTCGCTTCGATATTTGCGGACGGACTTACAGGTAGATGCCTCAAAGAGGCACGAATACATGACGGATGGCCACCACCTGTTAGACGACCTGACGAAGAATGGTGCGACCACTATCTCACCAGAGATCCTTTGAGGGCTCGCTGGGAATGGGATGAGAACAAAAACCAGCGAACAATAAAAGAGCGGGGAGTCTCCTTCCAGGAGGCGATTGGTGCGTTGGAAAGTGACCCATTTCATATCAGGTCTGCCGTTGCCGATCCGTCAAAATGGGAGAAGCTGGAAGATCTAGATTTCGAGGCACTGGGAATTCTCAGCTCTTCCCTTAATCGTGACCCAATTCGCGACGAGCATCTTTTCAGCCTAAAAGGAAAACTCTACGTACTCATTTCCACCCTCCGTGGCGAAGTGGGAAACTCGAAGCAAAGAATTATATCCCTCAGAAGAACTAGCGATCCTGACCACATCAGCCGATATGAGTGGGCTCGGGAACAAGCAAAAAATGGAAAATCATTTGTATAGAGGGCAGAATCTATTCTATCGAACCTTTGAGTTTGTGCGTGCGGAGAGATACCCTCTCCGCTAGGGGGGAAACCTGAAGCTAATTTTGCTCGCTTGGAAATGGGACAACAGGCTTGAGGGATTCAGTAAAAACCAAATCGTTAGTACGCGCTGCTGTGACCGGATCTTGAATGGCTTCTTCAAGGTACTTTATTTTGGCGTCCATTTTCGCAACCCGATGCTCAAGATCCCAGATGTGAGTTCTCAGTTCGTCGCGTTCATTCCGACGGGCTTCACGTTCTACTTCCAATTGTTTCCTGAGAGATTCCTCGGTTAACTCTCGCCAATCGCCAGAATTCAGCTTTTCACAAAACCGCTCGATGGCCTCTAGGATGAGCCGATATCGATCCAAGTCGCCCGGTTTCACAAGACGACTTGCCTTCAACTCGAAACATTTCAAAGCGTCATCTTTTGATTCCGAAGTCGTAAGAACGAGAACCAGAATATCCTTAAGGCTTTCGTCTGCCCGAATTGCGCGAAGAACGTCGTGCCCCGAAATTCTCGGCAGGTTCAAATCTAGAAGAATAAGGTCCGGACGCCGGGCGTCCAGATGCGGACTTTCGCGTCGTAAATACTTGAGGGCCTCTTCGCCGTCCGGAACAAAATTCAGATTGTGAGGATGTGAACAGTACGAGAGCATGTGACCGATCAGCCGCTGATCAGCGGCGCTGTCATCAACAGAGAGAATCTCTATCGGTCTTTCAGACCTATTGCTGTTCGTTTCTGAGCGCATTTTTACATCTAGGGGTGTACGCCCTCATCACTCAAAATAGCCCTGGTTATAACCACAGTAAAGCTACCAGAGGTTAGACGCGTTGCGCTACTCGCGCGCCTGCCTCCATCTGAAGGATCTTGAAGGCAGGAACGTCGAGCGCCTTGGCGATCTTTGCAATTGTTGTCACTTGCGGGTCTACCGCCCCGCTTTCGATGCGACTCACAACGCCGCCTGATAGTCCTGCCTTTTTTGAAAGCTCATCCTGGCTAACACCTCGGAATTTCCTTATTTTTCCAAGCCAGCTTCCGAGGCGCTTGAGAAACAGGGTTTTATTAAGTGTCTTCATAACTCAAGGTATTTGCAAATTGCGTGCACAAACCGGGCATTCCCATGGTTATAACCATGGGGTAAGACTATGTGGATGAGCAGGACTGCTCGCAAGATCTAGGGTCCTATCTTTTACGTAGATAGGAGTATCGCACTGGTAGGGTCGCCACTGCTCCAAAGGTGGGGGAGATCCGCATGACTGCTTACCAAGATTGGCTCAAAGATTTTCTATCCGGCAAAGAAGAAGTCACCACATTTCCTGATAGCGGCAGTTACGCCGTTCACACTATTCATCGCTATATCGACAAGAAAACCAATTGCCTTTGGGAGACGGCCCTAACCTACACGGGACGCTTGGTAGTTAGATCAGGAAAAATAGACCACGATGGCATCAAGGTCTCGTGGTCCGAATGGGAAACCAAGCACGACGTCAAAGTGGATTAAACCGCCCCAGCCCTTCGGGCGACAAGTAACAACATTCTTTTTGGGGGTTTTTCGGGGGTAGTCAGACAACCGTTCCGTGCTAAGAGAGTCTACTGCGTAGAGGGCGCTTCACACATTTTTTTCAATGACTTAGAAAAGAGCTAATCCAACGCTTTTTCTCTCCGCGAAACGAGCCGTGTCCCTAACCGATGTCAAAGGACGTCCTTTCCGTGTAGATCTGAATCACGAAGTATGAAGACCGATTCGTCGCAAGAAGCCCTGCAACCTGTTTCCGCCGGATTAGTGGATATCCTGGTGAAGAACCGCGAGCGCTTTCGGAAATACCTGACACGACGAATCGGTAACGAAGCCATTGCTGACGAGCTGCTGCAACAGTCGTTGATGAAGGCTTTGGAGGCAGAGTCTGAACTGCGGAATCAGGAAAGCGTCATTCCATGGTTCTATAGAATATTGAAAAACGCGCTGATCGATTACTACCGTACACATTCCAAAGAGGAAAAGCGCGACGACTCTCTGGTCAAGGAACTTGAAGCTTTGGGTGAGACCATGAGTCCCGCCGCCGACGAATTGAAATCCGCGATCTGCCAATGCCTGGGAGGACTTCTTCCGACTTTGAATCCTGGCTACGCCGAACTCGTACAAAAAATCGACTTGGATCAAAAATCCCCGGAAGAAGTCGCCAAGGAAATGGGAATCACGCCCAATAATCTAAGCGTAAAGCTTCACAGGGCGAGACAAGCTCTTCGTAAGAGCCTTGAGCACTCCTGCGGCGCTTGCAGTAAGCACGCCTGCCTAGACTGTACCTGTCATCATTAATCCCGAAATTAGGGTGTAAGACATTCATCGGTCCTCCGTCTTAACAGATGAGAGGCAAGGAGCCCATGGTGGGCGTCTTTGCAAGCATCTGAATTTCATGGTTTTATGAACGATGGAGGTTTTATGGGTAGCTGTTGTGGCGTCCATAAACACGAGCCCTTAAAAGAGGCATCAATAATGGCGAAAGACCCAGTTTGCGGAATGAATGTAGAGATGAACGGCCCCTACAAGCACGTTCACGGAAAAGAAACTGTCCACTTCTGTTCTGCACACTGCCTCGCGAATTTTCGCGACAACCCGGAGAAGTATTCGAACAAGGCGCCGGTGCCTGAGAAAATCGTGGAGGGTCTAAACGACGCCATCTACACGTGTCCGATGCATCCCGAGATCCGTCAAAAAGGAGCGGGAAGTTGCCCGAAGTGCGGAATGGCTTTGGAGCCTTTGGAAACTTCTCTCGACGAAGGGCCGACTCCCGAGCTTGTAGACATGTCCAGGAGGCTTAAGTTCGCAACGCTCTTCACGTTGCCGCTTCTTTTTCTCGCCATGAGCGAGATGTTTCCGTGGCTTGGCATTCACGGATGGTTTAAGGGAGCCTCCTGGAATTGGATTCAATTTCTTCTCGCCACCCCGGTTGTTATTTGGGCGGGGGCACCGCTGTTCAAACGAGGGTATGACTCTTTCAAGAGCATGAACCTCAATATGTTCTCGCTCATCGCTCTGGGAACGGGGGTTGCCTACATCTATAGTGTCATCGCGGCTGCGTTCCCTGAGGTTTTTCCTGCGTCTTTTCAGAATCCCCATACGGGTTTGGTGGGTGTCTATTTCGAAGCCGCGGCCGTCATCGTTACGCTCGTGATTCTCGGTCAGGTTCTGGAACTGAAAGCTCGTGGCCAGACCAGCGGTGCCATCAAAGCGCTTCTGGGACTCGCTCCTAAATTCGCGCGCAAAGTGAATACGGACGGATCGGAAGAGGACATCGATCTTCGTCACGTACAGCCCGGAGATCATCTAAGAATTCGACCGGGTGAAAAGGTTCCTGTTGATGGAATTGTCCTTGAAGGTAACAGCTCGGTCGATGAGTCCATGATTACGGGTGAGTCAATCCCGGTTCAAAAAACAAAAGGAGATACCGTTACTGGCGGAACAGTGAATGGAACCGGCAGCCTTCTTATGGTCGCCCGGCGTGTGGGCTCGGAAACGGTTCTTTCACAGATTGTAAAAATGGTAAGCGAGGCTCAACGAAGCCGAGCTCCCATCCAGCGTTTAGCCGACATTGTCGCCTCTTACTTCGTTCCGGCCGTAGTCGCGATCGCGCTTGTGACGGCGATCGTCTGGGGCATATGGGGACCGGAACCTGCAATGTCATTCGCTTTAGTAAATGCGGTGGCCGTCCTCATCATAGCTTGCCCATGCGCATTGGGCCTTGCGACTCCGATGTCGATCATGGTCGGAACCGGTAAGGGAGCTCAAAATGGAATTCTCATTCGAAACGCCGAAGTTCTCGAAACCTTTGAAAAGGTAAATGTGCTCGTCGTCGACAAGACAGGAACTTTGACGGAAGGGAAGCCGAAGCTCGTTTCCACTTTTTCAGTACCTGGTGTCGAGGAGATGGAAATGCTCCGCCTCACCGCAAGTCTCGAGAAGGCAAGTGAGCATCCCTTGGCCGCTGCTATCGTGGAAGGGGCAAAGGAAAAAGGGGCAAACCTCACCCTGACGACTGAAAAATTTGAGTCGTTCACCGGCATGGGGATCCGAGGTCGCGTTGGAAGCAATGACGTAGCCGTGGGTAATCAGAAGCTACTTGAAAAGCTAGGTATCGATCCCAAACCACTTTTGGAGCGAGCCGACTCGGAAAGACGGGACGGCAGAACGGTCATGTTGGTGGCTATCAACAATAGGCCAGCAGGAATTGTAGCTGTCGCAGACCCGATTAAGTCCACCACTGCGGACGCTATCGCAAGTTTGAAGCAAGTGGGCATCCGGGTTGTGATGCTGACCGGGGATCATAAAGGCACAGCCGAAGCGGTCGCCCGAAAGCTGGGCATCGTGGAGGTTCACGCAAACGTTCTGCCAGAACAAAAAATTGCCGTGGTCAAAGATCTCCAGAGCAAAGGTAACATCGTTGCGATGGCGGGAGATGGAGTGAACGATGCTCCGGCACTCGCCCAAGCTAATGTTGGCGTGGCTATGGGTCACGGCACTGATGTCGCCATGCAAAGCGCCGGCATTACCCTAGTGAAGGGTGACCTGAGGGGCATCATAAAGGCCAGAAACCTGAGCCGGGCGACGATGCGAAACATTCGACAGAATCTGTTCTTCGCCTTCATTTACAATGCGCTCGGTGTGCCGATTGCGGCAGGGATCCTCTATCCATTCCTGGGAGTTCTATTGAGCCCGATGTTTGCGAGCGCCGCCATGAGCCTCAGCTCCGTGTCAGTGATCGGCAATGCGCTTAGGCTCAGAAGGGTTAAGTTATGAAACGACTACTTTTTTTTCTTTCCGTACTGGCGTTTGCTCCGGCGATCGAGGCAAAGACGGTTCACTACGAGCTCACCGCACGGAAAAAAGAGGTGAATCTAAGTGGAAAGGAAACTGTTGATTTCGCGATTGCCATAAACGATCAGATCCCGGCTCCTACTCTTGAATTTACGGAAGGGGATGATGCAGAGATCATCGTGAAGAATGAAGTTCCCAATCAGGAACTCTCCATTCACTGGCACGGGATTCTGCTGCCTCCTGAGATGGACGGCGTTCCTTACGTGACCACTCCAACCATCCGGACCGGAGAGAGTCTGACCTTCAAATTCAGAATCAGACAGTCGGGCACCTATTGGTATCACTCCCACACGAACGTGCAGGAGCAAAAAGGCGTCTACGGTGCTTTCATCATTCATCCAAAGGTAAAACCCTTCCCCTACGATAAAGAGGTCGTCGCAGTACTAAGCGATTGGTCGGATGAGAATGCGGATTCCATATTAAAGAATTTACGGAAGGACGGAGATTACTACCTCTATAAGAAGGGAACGATGAGATCCTGGCTCGGAGGGATTCAGGCAAGTTCGCTCGGAAATTTTCTCTACAACGAGTGGACCCGAATGGGCGGAATGGATTACTCCGACGTCGGTTACGACGCATTCCTTATTAATGGGAAGAAGGATTCACAGCTTCTCACGGCTCACCCGGGAGAAAAAATACGAGTCAGAATTATCAACGCGGCTGCCTCGACCTATTTCCATGTAGCGCTGGGCCAAGCTCCGATGAAAGTCGTCTCTGCGGATGGAATCGATATCGCTCCCACCATGGCCAAAGAACTTCTGATGGGAATGGCCGAGACCTATGATTTACTCTTTCAAATTCCCGAGCACAAAAACTACGAGCTAAAGATTACGGCCCAAGACGGAACCGGAACGGCATCCGGTTGGATTGGGATGGGAGAGAAGGTTCCGGCTCCCGTAAAACCCTTTCCCGACATGTACGCCACCATGGACCATGGCGCACACGCGGGACATGGCGGGCACGCCGGAATGGATCATTCGGGGCACGGAGCTAAACAAACTGAAACACCGAAGCACGAAGGACACAACGAGCATCAGGGACACGAGGGGATGCATGGCGGGCATGCTGGGCACGTCATGCCAGAAAAGGTTTCCGAACCCATCATCGATACGCTGACTGTGGATGATCTGAAGGCTCAGAAGAACACCGAGCTCCCCAAAAATCCCAAGGTTACCGAGTTAGCTCTCAATCTCACCGGAGACATGGAGCGATATGTTTGGCACATCAACGGGAAAACGATCAGTCAGGACCGTACTATCCTGATTAACGAGGGCGAGGTAATCCGTTTCACCTTCGTCAACGGAACGATGATGCATCATCCGATGCATCTTCACGGGCACTTCTTCCGGGTATTGAACAAGAATGGCGCGCTTTCTCCATTAAAACACACCGTCGACGTTCCGCCGCATGGGACGCGAACGATAGAATTCTACGCCAACGAGCCGGGAGAGTGGATGCTCCACTGCCACAACCTCTATCACATGAAAAACGGCATGGGCCGGATCGTGAAGTATTTGAGTTACACGCCACGGCCGGAGATCGCCCACATTCAGCACCATGACCCGCATAACCATGATCACATTTATTTCTACGGCATGGCGGAAGCCGCGACCAATCATGCGCAAGCCTATCTCCGGGTTTCTCAAACGTGGAATCAACTAGAAGCGCGAGTCGAATCCAGAAACTCGGAAGGCAGAAATTTTTCTTTCAAGGAGCCATGGGAAGTTGAAGGAGATCTTTTCTACCGAAGATGGTTCAGCCAGTTTTTCAATATTGTCGGCGGAGCGACCTACTTCAACGAGAGCCCGCGAGCGGTAATCGGCGTGAGTTACATGCTACCGTTTCTAATCGAGACGCAAGCATTGATCGACCACAAGGGGCAGTTTCGATTCGATGTGGAAAAGCGCTTTCAATGGACCAGAACCATTTTCAGCGACATCGATTTGACTTGGCGCCCGGGCCAGAGCGGAACGATTGAGAGCCCGCTCGAATTCGAGCTTTCGCTGATGTACTCGCCCGCCTGGTCGTGGGCTGCGGGGTTAATGCTGACGGATCACGCCATGGGAGCCGGCGTTCACGTCCAATTTTAGAGGGAGAATCTGTATGCATGGGACGAAAGAACACGGAGTCAAAGCAACTACGGGCGTGATTCTTCACGGCGCCCACCTATACGATATTATTGCCTGGATTTTCCTACGGGGAAAAGAAAGGGCGTTTCGCGAAAAGGTAGCCGACCTTGCGCGTATTCAGTCGGGCGAATCGGTGCTTGATGTTGGCTGCGGAACTGGCTCGCTTACCATCGTCGCGAAAAGGCGGGCAGGCGCAGGACAAGTCTGTGGAATTGATCCAGCCCCCGAGATGATTGCAAAGTCCCGAAAGAAAGCAAAAAAGGCGAGGGCTGATATCTCTTTCCAGACTTCAGTAATCGAAAAACTTCCATTTCCTGATGGACACTTTGATGTCGTTCTGAGCTCTCTGATGCTCCACCATCTGCCCAAAAGTGCACGTGAACAGGGCGCTAGGGAGATCAAAAGAGTCCTGAAACCGAATGGTCGCTGGCTTATCGTCGATTTCGGCGGAGCGGAGCAGAGAAAAAAGGGAATCCTGGGCCATTTCCACTTCAGACACGGATACATCAAGATGACCGATATTTCTGACTTATTAAAAGGGACGGGCTTTCAGCAAATGGGTACTGGTGACATCGGGTTCAGAAATCTGAGTTTTGTTATCGCCCGAAAATAAAAAGCGGCCGGTCGCATCGCAACCGGCCGCCGGTACCACGTATTTAGTTATTGCTTGGATTCAGGCTTGCAACCACCGCATCCACAGCCTTCTTCGCAGCAACCGCCTTGCTGGCAGGTTCCGCCGGAGCATGTGCCACCTTGGCAGGTTCCACCCGAGCAAGTTCCGCCCGTGCAGCAGCCGCACTCGCAGTTTTCACAAGTACACTGTCCGCCCTGACAGCAGCCACATTCTTCTTCACAGGTGGAGCAACTGCCTTCGGCGCAGCAACTGCACTCACAATTCTGGCAAGTGCATTCGCCGCCTTGGCAGCAATCGCAGCTCTCTTCGCACTCACACGACTCACAGCCGCCCGACTTTTCGGACGTATCTTTGTCGACGTGGTGGCAGGGGGCATTTGTTTGGGTATCGCTCACCGCGTGTTCGTGCCCTTCGTGGGCAGCGAGCGCGCTGGGTGAGTACATTGACATGAATAGGACCGCCATTAATGAAAGCAGTCCTGTAACCGTTACTTGTTTCATTAGATTCTCCAATTAGGTTCGCGGTGAGCAGAACACACAGCTCCCCATGGAGCGGGTCAACCCACCTTCCGTTAGCAGGAAAAAAATGCCGCGAGCCTAGGCGCGAGGAGGCGGCTTCTGCGAATCATAGAAAACGTTTGCAGGCATCTGAGCGAGAGAGAGTGAAAGAGGCAGGGACGAAGGAGTGATGGAGAAGCTGTAGAAGGTTGCTAAGGCTACCAGCGTACAGCAGGTTTTCGTGCACTGGGAATTTGAATGAGTTCCATTCTCTTTGTGGTTTGGCTGTTCTACGTCGGCTTTGGCCTCCGTAGCTTCTTCGTGGCAGGAGGAGTGTGCAACTTGGTCAGGCTTAGCTTCTTGCTGGCTACAACAGCAAGGGTGCGCTCCGGCAGTCAGCGAAGTAAAAACAAAAGAGATGAGCACCAGGAATTTCACTATCCTTTCACTTTACGGCATTCCCGTAAGAAACCCCTCTGTTTGGCCGATCTACTGTTATCAATTGCTAGTGGTGAAAACCCCTAATAACCCCCAGGAACCCCCGGGGGGGTTCACGAAAAAAGTTGACTGAAAAAAACGGGGTTCAAGAGGTTTTCTCTCGAAACTCGAAGTTTGTGCGTGCGGAGAGGATCGCTCTCCGCCCTTCATCATTCCGGACATTCTTTTTGGGGGTTTTTCGGGGGTAGTCAGACAACAATTCCGTGCTAAGAGGGGCTACTGGGTAGAGAGCGCTTTACGAGTAACTACTTGTTATTTTTCATTTCACATTTTTTTCAATGACTTAGAAAAGAGGCAATTCAATTCCTCTCCTCTCCGCCATTACTTAAGTTTAAACTTAAATTTAAGTTTAAATTTAATGGGTCAACTGGCTGGTGTTTCTTTTCTAGAGGGGGCCCTTTCCCAATATCGGATCATCCCCGAGAGCATTCTTCCGATGTTTGCTAACTTAGATTGATAGTCGTCATGCTCCCCCGGGCCGAGTAAATCAAAATCCATCGCTAGATCTGCTACCGCGGCGCACTCGAATGTTGAACCTTTTGCAATTCTTAAGAAGTTGATTTTATCTCTAGCGGTCGTTCTAGCGGAACCCTCGGCGATGTTGAGTACGATCGACTGGCTTGCTCTCCGAAACTGATCCCCAAGAGCGTGCGTTCCCGTTTTCGGAAGTTTTAAGCAAAACTTCTGCGCAATCACAGCAAAACCTTTGGCCTCTCGATAAACCGGCCACTTCTGAAACTCAAACCGACCGGATTCCGTACTCTCTGAAGAACTGTCCTGCATGCACTCTCCTTCTGATAACTAGAGGGTGCACAAAGTTTGCCAATGTGACCTGTTCCCAGAGCGATCTATGGACCGAAAGGATGACCGGACAGGACAGATCAAATAGCGGCTAATTCGTTCGGTTCTATTCAGTACGCACTGGCGAGCAAGCTATTGTTACTTTTGAAATGACGAGTGAGTCAGAGGTATTATTCGTCCCAACGTTACTCGCCGGCTGGTTGTGTTTCGGCTTCAGTGAGTAACGGAAGAGAGAAGCGTAAAGCTTCCGCGACGAAGCGAGTCTGAGAAACTCGTCGTTGCTTTGCTTGTTCTTGGATCCAACTTCGAACTGATGCTGGAAATCGAATCAAAAGATTTCCCTGGCCCAGTTCATCTTCCGTTGACTTGGCATCTTCCAACTTTTCCGCGATTCCCGTCGGCAATTGGGTAGCCTTCTGTCGGAGTCTATTATACATCCCGATGGTAACCAGAGTGAGGTATCCTTGAGTGATTCTCAGACGGGCTGCTTGCTGGTCTAATTGTCGTTTTAGGGAAAATGGGATTCGGACACTATAATTAACTAACTCGTCCTCCCCTTCTTTGCCCAGAAGCTCAGGAAACTGGGAGCCCTCTCGAAGAACATTCAACATAAAAGCTCCCACCGCAGCTGTGTCTTTGAAATCTGGAAAGTCCGCGATAGGCCGATTATCACGATAAAGCTCGGGGAATTGATGCGCGAGCTCAATAAAGAGGGCAAGAGCGCGTTGAACGATATCGGAGTCCGATCTGCCAAGCTTTGCCCCCGTTAGCTGAAGTTGTTGGAATAGTCTCGGTGGGAGTCGGTAGTATACAGAGACCTCTCCACTGCGTCTTGGTCCGTCACGGAGGAGCCAGGCCTGCCGACTGATGCTTGAAAGAGCTAAGATCAAATCGCAACCGATCTCCGGAGCCTGTGGAGTTCCCTCAGTGCTTGGCGGCTGAGTCGTGGGATTTCCCTGCTCTATCGGGGGCTCACCCGCGACTCCCCTAACACAGAGGAGAAAGACTATCGCAATTGAATGAAACTTCATGGGAGGCGGTGTCTATCATAAAAACTACGATGAATGCCATGGTCAAGTAATTAAGCTTTTTAATTTCAACAACTTAAAGCCGTAATAACCCGGTCTTCTTGCAGATATTCAGCTCAAAATCTAGTTACTTGCACAGCACGAGATTTAGGTGGACACGCCACTATAAAACGGGCATTCGACACTGTTTCCGGTGAACCCCATTATGCTCCGACGTTTTATTATTATCTCCTGCCTCTTACTAAACCCCCTATTGTGGGCAGCGAAGTCAAAAAATCTCGCTCACGAGGACTGCGCAGACCTCCTCGGAAAAATCGCCGAGAATTCAGGGACTCAAGTCACAAGCCTTAATGATTTAGATCTAAAAATTCCCGCTCACCGAGAGGCAATAGCACGAGCGATCGACTCCGATCCAAACCAGTGGTACCTGCTCAAAAGATACTATCCCCAATACGCTGCGCAGTTGGAACCTATACTTTTTGTTCCCCTGGAAAAAGTCGGCCCCTTCGCGGGAATGGGTGAGGCAGCAATTGATCTGGCTCTAATGAATATGGGGGGCTTGCAATTAGAAACACAATGTTGCGTGCAGTGCCCCTGGTGCGGTTTTTCCATCAATAAGAAATCAAAGTACCAGCAGTTGCCCGTTTCGATTGCGAGGACGATTTTTCGTAGATTGGCAGACCTAAACACTCCAGGCGATAGATCAACCTCCCTCAAACCGAACACACCAAACCTCCAGATGCTCTACTACGAATCCGATCCCTTCGACTATCGGATGCCCTTAGAAGTTGGGTCATCGACCATTTATCATTATCCAGAAATTCACGTAATGGCGGATGGCTTTACTGGTCGAAGTCCCTATGTATCCACGGCCGTACCCAAGGGTAAGGAACAGATAGTTTTGGATTTCATTGATGGACGATTGAATCGAGATATACAGGTACGACTGAGTTATTCCAGCCACAATAGAGATAGACTGCGAACCCCTGATCCTAAAACCGGGAAGTCATTCGATAGTGAAATTAGGGACAGGTTAGGAAAACAGAATGTTGATCTGTCCAAACGTTTGGAAATAGAAACTCAGTTTTTTTCTTCGCAAACTGATGAATTTTTGATCAACGCGCTCTACGAAGCAAATGCAACAATCAAAAGCAACCGCGCCAGTAGGTTTTTGCGCCCCGATCCGAAGAATCCCGAAGCGCTCTTGCTTTACGGTAGCGATTTCGTGCTGGTACGAAAGCTCGCCGCCATCCCGAAGAAAACTCTAGCTGATGAATTCAAGCAACGAACGGTCAATTTTATCGACGCAAGAAAGTTCCTAATGCGGGTGCTCCCCATTATCCGTATTTTAGGGCGCGCAAACTACACCCAGGAAGAAGGGCCGTTCTACAAACAGGATACAGAGGTGCGGAATATTGGTCGCGCGTTCGCGTCGGAGGATCCCGATGAACTGACCCCAGGCATTGGCTGCTTTGACGGAGTATTAGTCACGCCCACAAAAATATACAATTTAGTTCAACTGCCCGGCCCAACGCCGGAATTTAAAGATGCCCAGGTCGTCGTCGAGGTGAGCAAAATCCCTCCGCTCGAGCAACTTCCCATAGAAGCACCTATTCAAGAGGTTCTTAAATATGGTGTCGTGGAAGCCAAAGGTGTGAAAGCACTGATGGAAAAACCGCTCTCCGACAGAGACTCTTTCTACCTATTGGACTTCCAAGGAAACCGCCATTTTTTTGAGTTTCACCGTGTTGGTGATGGTTTTGTCGCAAGTAGACGCATAAGCGAGAGCCCTATTGAACCAGGAGAATAAACTCCTCTCCCACGTTCCGGCGGGCGGAGCCGATTCAAATTCCTAGCAACCGCCCAATTTCCTCATCGCTGAATTCGGGAAATGCCTTTTTAATTTGGAGGTAAAGAATGGAACGAATCGAGGACGCGACTTCGTTGGGCCGCACCTCTCCCCGATATGGAGACGGAACCAAATATTCGCGTGCGGGGCTGAATAGCCTTTTCGTATTGACGGGAAACGCAGACGTTACGTCAACAAGATTGACGGACTCAATGGAAGCAAACAGTGCATTCTCGTGTTCCAATACCGGATCCTTCGCCTGAAGAATCTTACGAATCTCCTGCCAACCATTTCCTAAATCGATTTGAACAGGTGTAGATGGAACCGCCCCTAATACGTTTCGCACGGAGTTCTGGTCAGTCAATCGCGCGTGGATGTCGTAGTTGGGCACTAGGACATGGCTAGTTCGGTAGCGCGCGCTTACCAACTGCATGACAGAAGGGACAATGTCTTCAGATACAAGAACGCCGTTTATACCAATAAGAAAGGGAACTCTTTCCTTCGCTAGATTGACTTCAACGATCAACAGATGCCCTAGCGTCCGGACTTGACCACCTTCAATGGAGTTTATTTTGAATGATCTCACTGAATCTAAAAGCACGAAAAGGCTACTTCTTTTGGTTTGGCTGTCAGCAGCGAAATAACTTCGATATAGCCCAACCAAAGGGTGCAGTTCCTCTAGGAATACTGATTGAAGCTTGGATTGCTCGGGAACAAAACGACCGACTCCCTTTTGGATAAAATTATTTCGGAAGCTTTGGAAGATCTGCGGCACAAGTCCGCTCGGATGAGACTCTACCCCAACTGCCACCTCAACTAACGCGGGATTAAGCTCTCCCCTAAATGCTCGATCAAAACGGTTGAAACCAAGGCGGTCGCGTAGATCCAAAACGGACAACCGCGAAAGCGTCTCCCTCAGTTGTTCTTTGCATCCGTCATCAATCTGAGCGCAGGTCGGCTCGCCTTCGGCGCTGTATAGAAATGGGGCCATGGTGAAGTACGCCAGCAGCTGCTTCCTATCGCTTATCGCATGGACGTCGGTGCGGATATTTTTCAGCGGAACCGATGGCAGATTGTTGATTTGCGGAGTGACGTCAACTCCCGCCACCTGCCAGGAGTCGGCCATGACGTATTCAATACCGAAGAGGCTTAGCGGTTCGGTAGAGCGCTCCAATGCCGCTTGCTTGAGAGGCTCGGGTACATCCCGTATGCCGGCCAGCGTGCACGCTAAGTCGACGCCTTCTCCCTGCATCTTAGTAACGAGTGTTGGATGCGCCTTGGAAAGGGACAACAAACACCCACAAATACTCGGCGCAGATCGAAGATCTAATGGGGCTGGTATTGCAGCCACCGCAAATTCCGAAGCCAAAACTAAGGCAAAGAGAAAGGCCAAAATAATTGGGAAGTACTTACGCAAAAACGGCACGTTGTTCCCTTCGTGAACCAACGTTTTTACGTGTAACAGTTTGCTCAACGCGCCGCAAGGCGGCGGTTTTCGAGAGGCGTTAACCGGTTGAATCATTAGGTAAAATTCGCAGGCCGAGATCCCTGCAAGGATTTGATTTCTCGAGCGCTGAGTCGGCCGTACGACGCCGACCGTCCGAATTCAGTGCGGGCCGAAGGCGGGGCCGATGCTGAGGCCCTAAAACGTCGTTGGAACCAATTTCACTTGTTGGATCCAGTCATTTGGTTTTTTCTGGAAACGGGAGACATCCCTATCCCACAAAACTGCCTGGCTCTTGCGATCTGCAATAAAAATACGAGTCCTCAATCCAGAGGCTTTATCTTCGGACTCGGAGGAAAGCACTAGATCATTGGGGAGAATTTGTGCCCCCCCGCACCACTGAGCAGAGAAGCTCTCCGGGGGGCTACCTTTGAAAACAGGTGAATGTTCCCCGGTAAGTGGATTTATTTCGTCTACAGAGCTGAATCTGACATTGTCCTTTTGGTTTCGATTTACGTAGGCAAGAAGATTTCCGCTAGGCAGCACTTGCACGTCATGCAGAGAATGCTCTCTACCATTTTGAGAGTCGCTATAACTCCAAAGTATCTCCTTGAGCTCCTTATCGAAAATAACTACAGCACCGAACCCGTTGATATTGACTATGAAGTTTCCAGGTTTAAATGCAGCGATTTTGCTCGACAATGCATTGGGACCTATTTCGTAGATCGAGTTCGCATGGGAGATTTCCCTTTTGGCTAGGTGTTTGGCATTAGCGGAGGGGTTTCTACTTTTTAATTGACCACCCACGATTTTTCTCAGCTCGGCCAAGTGCTGGTAAAACGAGAAGGACTTCAAAATGTTTCCCTTGAAATCCATTACTAGTGCCACATCCGACCGAGTTTTCTCGCCCTCGATGAAATTGATCTCGTGTCCTAATGTTGCGAATGTCACGGCATTTCGATTCAAATTCATCTGATGGTGAAGCAATATCGGCTTCTCCCAGATAGTCTCACCAGCCAAGCTTCGAAGGCGTGTGCCTGAATCGTCAAAGGATAAAACCTGTTGTGTACCAGGGATAAAAAGGCATACGTCGCCCGAAATATCTCGAATAACTTTCAAATCGGTAGAAAGAATCTGGCAACCGAGTTGAAGATTTCCCTTCGCAGAAACTGGGAAGGAGGCCCCAAAACAATCGAATGGAAAAAGTATCAGTAGCCCAAATGGAACAGCCTTTTTCCACAGGGGGAGGTTACTAGAACTGCGGTGACTTTGTGCTTTTTCTTGTTCCAATTTCGTGTACTGCCTTAAGGACACAGCCATGCACCGTAGGTAATGGTGCAATCCCTTGCTCCCATAGCCGAAGCGCAATCGGTCACAATTTTAATGTCACACCCGCCGTTGGAAGTAACACGATAGGTACTTATTCCCTTATCTGCGTGCAATCGCTCTATCGACGTGATGAGTGCTTTTTCGTGCATGTCAAATCCCAGTATGAAACTCTTGTCTGCCAGAATCTGCTGCAAGAGGGCCGCCTGAAAAACGACTGGCCCACCGCCCGCACCTGACCCATTGCCCCCAATGCTTGATATGGAAAGAAATGCGAATACACCGCCCAATAAGATATTTCTCATAAAACCGCCCCCTTAAATGAAGAATAGAGAAGACGCGATAGGTCATTCGAGAATTTATTTATAAACTTCCTCTCTTTTTGTTATGTTTTTATAAACATGAATAGTCTTTATCAGGTTTCCGACTACAAAGATTACTTGAGGAGCAGGATTCAGGACCGCCCGCAGGAACGCGGCTATACTACCCGACTCGCAGCGGCGGCTGGATGCCACAAGTCGTATTTGTCACAAGTATTAAATGGACATGTTCACCTTACTCTCGATCATGCGGCGGCATTGTCGGACTATTGGAAGCTGGATGGAGATGCCGCGGAACATTTTCTCAACCTGGTGACATTTGCACGAGCCGGATCTCCGGCACTACGACGAATGCTAGCCAGAAAGATAAAGGAAGGGAAATCCCGTCACGTGGAGCTCTCCGATCGGCATCGCGGTGCCAGGCAACTTTCGGCAGAGGACTTCGCTGAGTACTATTCAAACTGGTATTTTTCTGCGATTCACATCCTTCTGGGAATTTCCTCTTACAAAACACCTCAAAAAATAGCGCTGCGATTGATGTTACCCGAGGAGGCCGTGCACAAGGCCCTTGAGAAATTGGAGCAACTGAAAGTGATTCATCGCGGGAAAAAGGGGACGTGGGAACTCACCACGGGCGATCTCTTTCTTCCTAAAGCCTCAGCTCTAACAACGCCCTACCATACCGCTTGGAGAGAAAGGGCTATGTTCGATTCTCAGCTTCGCAGACCCGACTCAATTCACTACACAATGGTCTATTCAATGAGCCGAGCGGATGTGGAGAAAATAAGGTTGCGAATTTTGGATCTAATTGAGGAGATGAGGGCGACCGTAAAAGAATCTGCAAACGAAGAGCTTGTGACGTTTGCCTGCGACTTTTTCCAAGTATAAGGAAATGGTTTCCGAGCCGAGAAGCCCTAACGCTCCAACAGAAGCCGATAAAGCCCTTCCCAGAACAGGTCCAACTCTTTAGCCATTGTCTTCCCACTTTGAATTGTTTCTTCCAAAAGCTTCGGATTTTCTTTCACTGTTAGTTCGGCAAGCGCTAGTGCTACACGCCCATGTTCTTCCTCAACTTTTCCATCAAAACAATCCTTGAAGTATGGCTCGCTTGCTATTGAGGGATAGAACCGGGAAAGTCGTTCGGCTAGCGCATGCATCCAATCATCGGAAAGAAGTTCTGCGACTGCCCAAGCGCCTAGATTTTGTGGATACAAACCTTGAACAGACTGTACAAATCGCGCGGTCTCCGGGGTGACCTTTGGGATCAACGCAGCGATATCGCCAAATTCTTCATCGGGAATTGGTAAACAGGCACCGATGTTTCTAAAGGCTCTGGACAATTGATAGTGGTGCGTGCCTCCATTTGGGAGCCCGTCATCATCCACGAAGATCTTCAATTTTATTTGCCGCAACGTCGGCGAATTCAGGTACGGCAAAAAATAAACCATCACGCGTGTGGCATGCATCCCTGCCTGATAGTTCAAATAGAATTCACCCAGCTTTCGAGGATCCAGAACCGAACGTTCCAAAGTAGCCCACTCAACAAATAACCGATGTTGTGACGGCAGATGTTCTTTCAAATAAGGTACCAGGCCGCGAGCCAGTGCACTCAGAACGTTTTCATTCGAAGCAAAGCCCAAACTGATCGATTGCATCTCCACCTCCGCGGAGGTGTTTAGCTGGAAAAGATATATATGTGAAATTGATATTATTTATACTTTACTATAACTTATTCATATATGGAGATTTTCAATGGCAAAATCGAATACTTCCTTAAGTGCGCCGAAGAGGAGAGCCTTTATCGGGCGGCGTTTAAGATCGGCCTGAGCCAACCAGCACTGAGTACGGCCATCAAAAAACTGGAGGAAGAATTGGGGTTTGCCCTATTTGACAGGAGTGTAAATGGAATCAGGCTAACAATACGAGGTCGGACTTTTTATGACGAGGTCTCAAGCCATCGCGCCAAACTTACTGAAGTGCTCTTGCCTAAAGTTCGGGGGAAAGAGCACCAGCTTCTTCGCCTGGGCTGCGTGGGACACATAGCCTCTAAATACTTTCTAAATGTTCTAGAACAGCTGAAAGGAAAGCTTCCTACAGTGCATCTGTTCACATCTACTTCGTTGGATTGCTACGAAGAGGTCATAAGCGGCAACCTGGAATTTGCGTTTGTTGCGTGGAGCTCAGAACCGAGCCGTTTGAATTTTGCTCGAATTGCAAAGGAGCCGGTCGCGGTGATTGGACTTCGAAAGCGGTTCCCGCTCCTACATACTGTCAAAGCCCACCAAGAGCTCAAAAACTACCCGTGGGTGGATCTCCCAAAGCCGCAGCGTGATTGGAGAAAGCTCCTGGAGTTTGATCAGCCAGGATATATCGCAAGAGATGTTCGAATACTTCGCGACATCGTGCTGAGAGGCTTAGCAATTGGCTATTTGCAGTTAAGCATGTTCGATGATGCTGAGCTTAAGAAACTGGCAATAGCTCCGGTGCCGCCGTTCTACGATGACCCAGCCATTTATTGTGTCTTTCGAAAGGATTTGGGAAAAGAAGCCAAGGTCCACATGGAGAAGATTGTCTCTACTTTCAAGGGCATGGCGCTGCCAAGGTGATTTAGCCCCCAGAACCGGATTTTTTCCGAAGCTTTCGCCTACCGCCCGAAACTAAACTCACCCTATGAATCATCTCATTGCGTTGCTTAGTGTCTTCGGTGCCTTTTCCCACGGTAGCGTGCTTCGGAGTCGGGATCCCGTTTCGCGGCTAACAGCGATTCAACTATTTGACGTTAGTAGGAACCACAGCCGCTGTTTCTTCTACTTCACTGACAACGTTGAAATCTCTATAGTCCGGCCCAGAGAAAGATCCGCCTTTCTGCAAGAGATCTATTGAGCGGGCTACTTGGATTTTTGTGATGCGAGTGTGATCTTCGTTTATATAAAGATCGAGCGTCGTCGTCTGGCGCCTATTGCCTTTTAAGCAAACCTCTTTAGATCGTAGAGCGTAAATGTCTTGTTGAAACCATACGCGAATCGTTCTCTCGTCGCCGTCTTCGCACAGCGAATCTATTTCACCGGCTTCTCCCCAAGATTTCCGTAAATACAGAGAGGCGCTGTCACTATAGACCCGTTTCTCTATAGCAGATCCTTCTTTTAGCATCTGCTTAGCGCTCGTACCGGTGTTTACTTTAAGCACTGCGTACGCAGTAAAAGGATCGCCGCCAGCGTAGGCTTCGTAACTGACGAAAACCAGAAGCTCTCTCGCCTCTTGATCAAAACTCAGATAGCCATTGTGAAGCATCCCACCGAACTCAGAACGCCGAGAATCTGAGCTAAAGTCGAAGCTCTTACGGCCAAAGAAGGATGGGAGAGTGACATTCCCATGAAAATTATCAGCATAAAACTCTAAGTGATTGGCGAGACCACCCCTACCCTTTATCTGGTCTGATGGGTCGTCGAGAAATTCATCGATTTTGAATTTGTTCCAGTGATGAACTTCGATAGGGTTTCTACCAGGATAAGCCGCGCTGGAATCTGCTTCCCCGTAAACAAAGGCAGATTGAACCAACAACGTGCTACACAGGAAAAAGAGTTTGATTCTTTTCATAAACACCCCGGAAATATACCCGCGCAGACCTATAGCACAGTTCGCTTCCTCGAAACAAGTACCCATCAGAGGACATCGCTCCAACTTGACTGGCCAACCGGACTTGAGTTCCTTTTTTCCGGTACTCAGAAAATCTTAGTATATTCGTGACTTACGATGGTCTTTCCACTGTCGGCCGAAATCCGGCCAAGCTAACATTGATTTAGAATTCCTTCCGATGGTACAGACCACCCCATGAAACTCGTGCTCTTGGCCTGCCTCTTTCCGTTCGCCATCCTTGCGACAAAACCCAATTGCGTTACCAACGGCCTTATTCCGCTCGCAGGTTCAACACCTATCGAAACCCATGCGATTCCAAAAGTACCGAGCTTGGACGGGCTTCGTGCGAAAGTAAGAATCGGGCCTCCATCGGAACGATTGAGAAGAATGCGGCAAGGCGGAAAAACCAGCGCGGGACAGATTATTCTAGGTGGGGAAGATGGCGCTATTTCATTTCGCTCTTTGTTAAGTGAATTTGACGACCATGGAATTCCTTTGGAGGGCTTAAGTGCTGAAGAGCGGGAATTCGTGGTCAATGGCATTACCTTACACATCGCGGGGCAACTAAAACTTGGTTGCTTTAGGGACCTAAAAGGCGCCGACTCAGTGCTCGAACTTTTGGGGGTAACTAGCTTTGAGTTTAGTGACGAGTATATTGCGGCGGTAAATTTTTGGAATTTCCAACTTAGTGGCTGGGACCTACAAACTTACTCAGGCGTAACTCACTTTAGTGATTCTATCCACTATAGAGGCCTTAATTTTTCCCGCCATATCACTGATGCAGACAACGAAGCTCGCATGGAAAAGTTGATTAAAGCCGAAATCGAGGACTTTCGCATTTCCATGCAGCGGCATATTGATCTTCCGATAACTCTGACCAACGAAGACGTAGGAGATTTTCTCAAAGTACGAGAAGTTATTTTCCATCTGAGACGGATAAAAAACTTGCGTCGAGCGTCACCACAAAGCCCCAAAAGCCTGGTTGAGATTCTTCAGACTATCCGTGAGGACTAGAAGCCGTAATAATTGCTTTTAAAATCCTGGGGAGTAGCTAAGATTTTACATAGCGAACTTATCCCTAGGAGCCCATCATGTGCCAACGCGTAAACTGCCCAAAGTGTAGCAAACCCACCTTCTCTGGTTGCGGCAAGCACGTAGAGCAAGTTTTGTCGGATGTTCCCCCTGAGCGAAGGTGCCGTTGCAATCAAGTAGCAAAGCCCGTGGAAGAAGATGCCCGGCCTCGCCCCAAGCAGGGAGCTAGATAGTAACGTGAAGGTAGTTTATAGCCACTGGAATGGCCTGCACGTTTCGACGCTCACACCACCGGAGTGTAAAGGCTACCTTCTTTTCGTTCATGGCGGACCTGGTAGTCACAGTGGATACTTTGAGGCTGCTGTAGCCGAGTTAACCGCATACGATGCCGCGCCCTTTGGTTGGATTTGCTATGACCAGCGTTCTTGCGGTCGATCAGATGCGTCTAAAATTGGGCCTTCGCACGAAGAAAATATTTCTGACTTGGCTGGCCTAGCTAAACACCTAGTTGAGGACTTGAAACTCCCCATCCTCGGGATAATGGGCCATAGCTACGGAGGATGGCTGGCTTACCATACTGTTTTTGAAAACAAAGACGTGGTCCGCCCCCTTATTGTCGTTGCAAGCGCAAAAGACATTCGAACGGCAAAAAATCACTCTTTCGCCATAGACATGCTCGAGCTTCGATTGGATCAACCGCAGGTTTACACGAAACTGCTTCCCGAGCTGGACGAGCTCAAAGAGCCTCTTTGGGAGTTTCAGAAGCGGATTAGAAAGCAAGCCGCTCCCCTGAAGCGGCGAGCTTTGTTCATGTGGGCAAACCTATCGACAATGACCTGGTATAACGCCATCAAGGAAAAAGTCGGAATGCCGGAAAGCTGGGAACTGACCCATGAAATTTCTTCGAAAATTTCGCGGACCCACTTACTCCGCGAGCTTAATCCTCAACTAATTCAATCTAAGATGCTTCGAATAATGGGCGCCCATGATTTTCTCATGGATGGCGATCAGTACTACCCGGGCCAAAAAAATGATTTCCTTACCTTTTTAAAGTCGGGGCACTACCCGCACTTCGAAGAACCCGAGAGGTTTGTGCGAGAACTCCGTGGATTTTTGGAGCTATAGAATACCGCCACTTAGCGAAAGATCTTTTCAGCCTCAAAAAGCCGTTCCAACTCTTGCTCGTCTTCCCATTTCCAAAAAGGCCCCTTATCCCCAGCTGCGCGTGCCATGGCTACGACCCGGCCCTGGCCGAGAAGCAAAGTGTCGGGCGCGACTTTGGAGATAGGATCTTGGTAAGCTTCCCTGGCCGGAATGATTTTCCATCCATCGGCTCTTAGCTTGTTTACGAGTGAGTCAATATAGAGCGCTGCTAAATCATTTTCGTGCAAAAGTATCACGTGCTTGGGGGAACGCTTCAAAACACGTACGGCGATAGAATCATAGAAATCTGCTCCCTCACTGAGCACTTTTACATAAGTATCGCTTAACTTTGAGAGGTCTATTTTTCTGCCCGCAGCAAGAGCATCTTGAAAGAGGGAATTCATGTACCAGTCGTACGTATCAATCGTCACATAGGCATTTAGGTAATTCTGGCGCGCAAGGTATTGCCGTAGCGCATCTCGCTTTTGCGTCGTTTCGCCCTCTCTTAAGAATGGAAAGCGAAACCATTTCCGAAGCGTGGGGAAACTCCTAAGTGCCCGGTGGGCGGTTTCGATTTCTGAAATGTATTGAGCGGTGTTCAACTTATGAAAATCGGGATGCGTTGCAGTGTGATTAGCGATGACATGTCCATCGGCGGAATAAAGGCGAAGCCTTTTTTTACCGACACTATCCAGGTTCTGCGTATTGCAAAAGAAGGCCACCCCTCTAACTTTCAACTTTCGTAACTTTCTCACTAACTCGCGGGTTCTTTCCATGCCCGTGTAATAGTGCCCATCGGGCATCGGGCAATCATCGAAGGTTAAGGCAACCTCTTTGGCGCCCAGATCTAAGGGAGATAGAGCTATAAACAAAAGAATGAATATGGCGAGCTTTGGCATTTGTTTAGTCTGCCCCAACCCCACTAAGGAGTCTACCAGCCAGAGCCTGCTCGCTCTTCGCTTCGGCCCAACTAACCCTCTCTTGCGGCGCACCATGAAAATGTGCTATCTGCCTGCTCACCGATGTTAAACCCCCAATCTATTGCGTTAGCACTTCTTCTTGCCATTGGATCGAGTAGCTATTGCGAAACACCGAAACCCGCTTGTGGGACTGAACTTAACAAAATAGGTGGCCGCCTGTTTGGTGCCGTTCTCGAGGGCCTTAGCACAATTCCCCAAAGGGATTACCTGCCCCTAATTTACTCGGTAGAAGCACTCAGCGCTGATGGCTTAGCTTCCAACCCTGCCTCCATGTTGGAAGTTCTGCTCAACACACCTTGGCATTCTGAGGAATCACACTTTGATAGTGCCTGGAACGCGATGACCATCGCCCACCAGCACTTTCAAGTTGGGCCGGAATTTCGAAATCGGCCCAGCGAAATTGAACCACCGGCCGGCATTACACCCAAGCGCTTAAGGGGCGTGATGAAGACCTTCGCATTCCTTCCAGCTCTCTATGTGGTTCTCATTAGCGATGTGGCGAACTCGGAGGATCCGCTTTCGTTTTATAACAAAACCCAGTCGAAATCGTGGAGGACTTACCGAGATGAACTTCTGCAAAGGGCCGCCTGTTCATCTGGCACTGTAAATTTAGTAAGTGGTTCAGCAAAAGAGACTTTCTCCAGACTCTTGAAACTCAATGCCTCCCTGGCGGAAGTGAGTCGGTCTGATTATTTCAAGTCAACAGCGCTTCTCTACCAGAAATCTTTTTCTGCCTCAGGGAACCGAAGCCAGCAAGAAGCGCTAGACCGAAGCCTACGATCACAATTGACCGCCCACGCGGTATTGAGTTCTCCCCCAGAACATAGGACCGAATCTCAAATCTTCATGGCTCTCTTTTTTGGAGTATTTGGTCTTACGAACTAAATGCTGAGATTCCAGTAAGAAATCCTGGCTTGTATCGACCTTTATCGCCTTGTATTCATTCTCGCCCCAAATTACCATCGAGACTAACTGTATTTCCCACAATGAACCTAGGAAACCGTAACTCCGATGCCACATTCCATTGAAACCATCGCCGCCGTGTTTTTTGCCATCGCTGTTGCGCACACGTTTGCTGTTAAGAAATTTCAAAGCATCGCTAAAAAGTTCCCCGAAGGAAGCATCGGCGAAAATCTCTTTCATCTCTTGGGGGAAGTAGAAGTCGTCTTTGGGTTGTGGGCCGGGGCATTAGTTATCGCAATCGCCGTTTTGGAAAATTCTCGCGAAGCAATTCGCTACGTAGATAGTCTCGACTTCACTGAGCCAGCTTTTGTTTTTGTCATTATGGCCATGGCGGCCACCAAGCCGATTGTTTCCATTGCGAGTGCGGGCATAAGCCTAGTGGCTCGTGTCCTGCCGTTTTCGCGTTCGGTTTCTTATTACTTCACAACGCTCTTTCTGGGCCCTCTTTTGGGAAGTTTTATCACTGAACCCGCCGCTATGACGGTCACAGCCCTCATTTTAAAGGATTCATTTTTTGGAAGATCCACCTCTGAACGATTCAAGTACGTCACGCTATCCGTACTTTTTGTAAATATCTCCATCGGTGGGGTCCTTACCCCCTTTGCTGCACCTCCGGTCTTGATGGTCGCCACCAAATGGGGCTGGGGCATGGATTTTATGCTGGCGCATTTTGGCTGGAAGGCCGTTATAGCCACCCTGCTAAACACCACTCTCGGAGTGGTTTTATTGCGAAAAGAATTAGCGGCGATGAAGTGGCATTCGAAGTCGACAGCTAAGGACAGGAGAATTCCACTTTGGCTGACGCTTACTCATCTCGCATTTACGGCTATGGTAGTACTTACTTCTCACCACCCGGTCTTTTTTCTTGGGTTGTTTTTGTTCTTTCAAGGCATCGTAGCAATTACTCAGGAGCACCAAGAGGAACTCAAACTTAAAGAGAGCTTGCTTGTAGGTTTTTTCCTTGCTGGCCTGGTGGTTTTGGGGGACTTGCAAGGCTGGTGGCTTAAACCTTTGCTCCTAAGCCTTTCCGACTTGCCGCTTTTTGTTGGGGCCACAGCCCTGACTGCGATTGTGGACAATGCCGCACTCACTTACCTTGGTACTCAGGTGCCCAACCTGAGCGAGACGCTACGATTTGCGCTGGTATCGGGAGCGGTCGCGGGAGGCGGCTTGACTATCATTGCCAACGCGCCCAACCCTGCTGGCTTTGCGATACTGCGCGACACCTTCGGTACCGAGGGAATCAGCCCAACGCGTTTATTTTTAAATTCTTTGGCGCCTACTCTTATTGCAATGTTGTGTTTGTGGTTGCTACCCAACCTAGCTTTGTGAGCGCTGCATAAGTTGCCACCGATACGCTAGAGGCCAAAACCACTCCCCAAGCCATATCGACCAAAGTAACCAGTGCGGGCCAGTCCTTCACTGTGGCCTGATTGGTCAAATCGTAAGTCGCATAAGTAATTAAGCCAAACAAAGCGCCACGCCAAAGTGCTTCAAGCCAAGAACGGTTTTCCAATGCAGGAGTGATGGTAAACACCACTAGGCCCAAAATAAAAAGAAGGTAGAAAGAAATCGCGGCCGGCCAGTTCACGTCGTCGCGCAATAAGAAACCGATTTGGGATCTGTAAAAGCTTTTTGCCACTGCCCCAAGCCAAACCATATCCAACGCAAAGAAAAAACTCAGCGCCACTAAGTAAGTTTTTAAAAACATTCTCTCTCCTATCTTCTATCGCCACTTAGGCCAAAAAGCCGGAGTACTTGCTTGGTATTCCGCAAAACCGGGCCGTGCTTGCATTGTGCTTTCCAGAAGAGTCACTCCGGAAACCCTGAGAAGCAAGAAGCTCATCAATGCGGGACCGACCGCAGACAACCAGCCATGCGCACTATTGCACGCAAATAGAAAATAACCCCACCAAATCAGCGTTTCTCCAAAATAGTTTGGGTGCCGAGACAAACGCCACAGTCCGGTGGTGATTAGTTTTCCGCGATTCTGTGGATTGGACTTAAAAACGGTGAGCTGCCAGTCGGATACCACTTCAAAGTAAAACCCCACGCTCCAAAGAGCGATGCCCAAGAAATCCAAAATAGAAAAGCCCTGAGAGTTTTCTCCCAAATTCACAAACCAAATAGGCAGAGCAACCACACACATCAAGAACCCTTGGAGAAGGAACACTGTAAAGTAGCTTCTCCACCAAAAATGCTGCCCCAACGGAGTCTCGCATTGCGCGGTAGCGGGCATCTTCGCCCTTACCACGATTTCTTAAATGAATGTGTGCTGACAATCGCAGGCCCCAACAAAAAACCAGAAGCAGAACTAAGAAGTGACGCTCGTTCCAAGACTCCGCCTGAGCGAATGTCACAACGCCAATCAAGACAAAGCCTAAACCCCAACAACGATCTACCAAGCTGACGTCCCGAACCACTAGGCTGTAAGCCCAAAGCAAGCTCTGGGCAAAGAAGATCAATGAAACAACGATAGCTACGGTTTGCATGAGGTGCCGAATAAAAGAAGCGTTTTAAAAATTGAACGCCTCTATTGGATGCGTGTCAATGCCTGGGGACTTAAGCTTGTTTTCGGCACGCTTCGCGCACTAGAGATTCGTAGGCGGGAAGGCAATCGTACAACTGCTGCGCGTCCTGCAAACAATACAGGGTAGTTTGAAACTGATCTATTCGGTAGGTCTTCCGAACGATCGCTTGCAAATCAAAAGGCTGAACTTCGGGCGCATCGCTCAGAGCATAGTTTGACTCGCCGAAGGACGATAAAATTCCTCCTCCGAAGATGCGCCGACCACTTTTAGTTTCAACCAAAGGAAACTCTACCCCAAACCAAAATAGGCGCCCCCAGAGTTCGATTGCAAGGGAGTCGGTGGCATAGCGACTGGCCCTCACACCAAACTCCTCGCAAAAATCCGCGTAGGGCTGAGCGGCAAAAAATGGTAGGTGCCCGTACAAATCGTGAAACACATCCGGTGCTGGAGTGTAGTTCAAGTCGGCCGCATCTCGAATAAAGTTTCCGATTGGAAATTCCTTGCGGGCAAGAGCCGCGAAAAAACTTTCATTGTCTTCCAATCCGCGAACCGCCACGCCCTTCCAACCCGTAAGTGCTTGAAGCTTCTCATTCACTGAATTCAAGTTCGGAATCGACGCTGAAACCATCCCGAGAGCTTTTACCCCCTCTGCAAACAACGGCGCTGCCTGATGCTTCCTACAGTGGCCGAGATTATCAAACAATCTTGACCAAGTACGGTGTTCTTCTGCGGTAAAGGTGCGAAACCGTTCTGCTTGCATTGAAGACCTCAAAGCACGCCGCGACGTTCCTGATCTCTCTCAAGAGATCGAAACAACGCACCGAAGTTCCCCTCTCCAAACGAGAGGTGGTTCTTTCGCTGGATTATCTCAATGAAAATGGGTCCGATTAGGTTCTTAGTGAAAATCTGCAGAAGATACCCCTCATCGTCACCGTCTACCAAGATGCTCAAGTCTTGTAACACTTTGTGATCTTCGGTTACGTTGGGCACCCGATTAAAGACTTCTGCATAGTACATATCGTCGATATCGAGAGTCTCGACCCCTTGTTTTTTTAACGCGGAAATACTCTCAACTATGTCCGTGGTGGTAAACGCCAAGTGTTGGATGCCGGGGCCTTGATATTCCCGGAGGTATTCATTTATTTGCGACTTTGCTTCGGTACCTTCGTTGATGGGAATGCAGAACGAGCCACAGGGCGAGCGAAGCGCATAGGAAATAAGGCCCGTTTTTGCGCCACGAATATCGAAGTACCTTACCTCCGTAAATCCAAATATCGACTTATAAAAATCGGCCCAATGCTGCATTGTCCCTTTTTCAACATTGTTTGTAAGGTGATCGATTGCTGTAAAACCAAATCCCTTTTGCACTCTCGGATTGGAAACCGGAGTAAACCCGAAGGTCCCCAACTGAGTCGAAAACTCGGTCGAGGGAATAAAGTAGATCAAGCTTCCGCCAATGCCCTCGATAGCGGGGACTGACTTGCCCGCTCCCAAGCGCCAATCCGTCAATGACGCCCGCTTCGCACCGCGCTCTACCGCTATTTCGAGCGCTTGTTCCGGATTGTCAAAGTACCACCCCATAGCGGGAATCGACGGACCGTGCTGTTTTGAAAACATTGCCCCTGCGGACTTAGGCTGCTGGTGCAAGATGCAGTGAATTTCATTCTGGCGAAAATAGCTAGCGCCTAGTTCGGCGTTTACATGGGTCTGCGAAAATCCAAAAGCGAGTAAGAGCTTCTCAAGCTCGGCTGGCTTTGGAGAAGCAAATTCCACGAAAGCAACTCCGCGAAGTCCAAGGGGATTTAAGTTCTGCCTTAACATTCTATTTTCTCCAACTTTCCCAGTAGTCCGTTCTTTCAATCGAAGCGGAAGCGGTACAGGGGTTTAATGGGTTTCTTGTATCAATCATTACTGCAACTTCGTTCGTGTACTCGCGGTCTTTTGTGCGGTCGACCGCGCCGGGCTGGGGCCCGTGGTGAATGCCCTGGGGATGAAACGTAAGCATCCCAGCGCCCACGCCCGCTCGACTGAAAAATTCACCGTCGTGGTAAAAGAGCACTTCATCAAAATCGATGTTGGAATGGTAGAAGGGAACCTTCACAGCGCGCTCATCTCCATTTTCCAGTGGACGTGGCAGAAAGGTGCACACCACAAAGTTTTCAGCCACTAAAGTAGTATGAGCCGACGGTGGTAGGTGATAACGATCACAGCTGACGGGTCGGATATCTCTCACGTTAAGCTTCCACGCGCTCAACGTCCCCTTCCACCCCACGGTATTAATGGGACAAAATGGGTAATGAATCGATGTGAGCCGGTCTTGCCGCAATACTTTTAGCTCGTAGTCCGCTTGGTGCGAAAGCCTTGTAAGCCCGTCTTTTGGATCGGGGACCACCAAAACAGCGGGATCAAATAAGGCGTGTTGTCCTAACATGCCTTTGTCGGGGAAGCGAAATTCACTTGCTGACTCAAGCAACAGTGCGCGCGATGGCGAATCAGGGGCCAGCCGGTAGACGGTACCGCGAGGGATATAAAGGTAATCTCCGTTTTCGTATTTCAGCGGACCAAAATCCGTCTCAAGAGTTCCCATTCCCGAATGAATGAAAAAAAGCTCGTCCGAGTCGGCATTGCGAAAGAAGTAGGGCATTGAGTCTGCCTGCTCGAAAAACCCGATTCGTACATCTGAGTTGGAGAGCAATGGGATACGCCCCTTAAGATAATCTGAGCCGTGGGCGGAAAGATTCTTTGTGTCGTAAGCACGAGGACGCAATTCGCCTTCAATAGAAGTCCACCCCACTGGCGGAGCACTGCGGTAAAGATGCGCGTAGCGGCCTGAGAAACCATTGCGAGCGTACTCCTCCTCGCACGTACCCTCTGGCAGATCCACATGTGCCTGAGTAGTAACTCGGCCCTTAATCCATGGAATCATCTATCCCCCCCTCACCTTCTCCTTTTTTCATATTCGGGGAATAACCTGTCTTAAAAAAGCACAAAAAACTGATATACATTGTCTAAATGTCTGACAATGTTTCTAGCATCTCAAGCCCCATTTCCCTCGATAGTCTTCGCATTCTGGATTGCCTAGACCGGGAAGGGTCTGTATCTCAAGCGTCGAAGGTCTTCAATCGCGCTCACTCTGCGCTACTGTACTCCATCGCGCAGCTCGAGCGTAATTTGGGCGCGAAACTCATTGATCGTAGTGGCTACCGCCTAAGACTCACTCCCTTTGGAAAACAGGTACTAAAGAAAGGACAGGAGATTCTTGCGCTGGAAGCGCAGCTGCGGGCCCTAGGCGACTTGCAAACGGCTGGTTGGGAAGCGGAGCTGCGAATTATTTATGACGGCCTTGTAGACCCGACTGCCCTTTTGGCCGCCGCCATGGGCGTACGAAGGCAAAACCCAGAAATAGTATTTTCACTCTACAGCGAGTTTCTCGGTGGAGTGGAATCTGCTTTCGAAGCCCAAAATGCCAATGCAATGATTTCCATCTTGCCGGTCCAATCCAAAAATGTGCAGACCCACCCCTTACCTGAATTGCGATCGTTACTCGTGGCCCACCGCGACCACCCTTTGGCACAGGGAAGAAAAACCTACCGAGATTTGCAGCAGTTTCCATTCTTGGTCGTACGTGGATCGGATGAGCGCCTTGCTATGAGCACTGAAGGCCTAATTGGAAATTCAACGGTGCACGTCGCCGACTTTGTTACCAAGAAGCTTGGCTTGCTGAGTCAGTACGGTTTTGGTTGGATGCCCGAGTATCTGGTTCAGAAAGAAATTAAACAAAAACTGCTTAAACCGATTCGATGGGAGAGAGAATCGATTCATATTTTCAAACCCTGTATCTGCAGCCGAAAGAGTGTCTCCGGTTTTCAGGGAATCAGCCTATTCACGAAGCTGTACACCGAACAGCTTCTGCGTAGGTAACCCCTTATGTCGTGTTGTATTCGCGAATTAGGCGACATAAAATAGAACTCTCTTCTTATGAAACGCTTAGCTTACATGAACATTGTCTGGGTGGGGCTAGTGTGTGCCGTATTCGCACACGGTCGATCAGAAGCTTGGCGATGCCCGCTCTTGCCAGAGTTGCCCTCAAAAGAAAGTGTCAGAAAGGCATTCGGAGATTGCGGCGCTTCACTTAGTGACGAGAAATGGAAGCCACTGCTTTCGCTGCTGGATCAAGCGTCGGAACTAGCGAAGAAAATCGAAGATAAAGCATCGTCACGAATTGAGGGGGCGACTCGTTTTCACAATACAACGTCGCGAAACCTCGAGTCGGCCGATACTGAAATTGCCAAGCTAGGGGAGAAACTGCAGGACCTTGGCATTGAAACTCTGGTTCTGGGAGCTGGTTTGGTGGCAAAAGATGGAACAGCTCAAAGCGAAGAAGTGAAAGAGGCTGCTCAATGTGTGCTGGAACAAGCTGTGAGAGCAGTATATTCATCTAATTCAACGATCCACAAGGCAGGGCTTGCGGCCGGAATGGCACTTGAAACAATACCCCGGATAAAAGAGGCGATACAGACCACAGCTAAACTTGGGCAGCTGATTAAGGAAGAAGTAGAATTCAGAAATCAAGATTTTCTAGCTGAAGCGTGCGACCTATTGATGAGCGAGTACAAGACTAGGTGTTCGACTAAGCGAACACCTAGTGCCCTGTTGGACATGCAGTCGCTAGGCAAGAAGGCTGAAACCAGAGCAATCGAGCCGCAACAAGTAGAGAGAATTCAAAATAGGGTTGCCGCAACACGAGCGAAGCTGGAACGTTGGACAAGAAAGTTACGGCCGATAGCACGGATTCTTCCAAGAAACCGTACCATAGGTTCAAACTTTGAAGCCGCTGACTTTGATTTGGCAGTCGCTCCCCACTTAAAAATGTGCGTACTCGATTTCGTACTAGCGACAGCGCACCAAGATGCCTCTCAAATGGAAACGTACATCCAAAAATGTGGCGTGTTTTTTTGCTCAAACCAGAGCGACCCCGCGCTTTTCTCCGATCCAAAGCGCGCGCAGGATGACGAAGCTTTTTGCCGATTCGTCCGCGACTACAATACGACAGTCAATGCCTATCGAACTGCGTTTAAAAAATTCAACAACACGGAAAAGCCGAAACAGCTCAGCACCGGGCAATTCTGTCCAAGTCCAGAACCCGCTACCCGCCGAATCCACGAGTCTCTATCTCCCCATTCGACTCACTCCCGCTAGCAAAGCATCTGAAAGTTTGACGTATTTTCGCGGTATTCACCCCCCCAACTAGCTACAGGCTCTAGGCACGAAGTCTGCAAATACCTTGTGAATGCCCCTTCGCTACTTCGCCATTTACTGTGCCTTGCTTGGCGGCTGTCTAATTACCTCTCTGGGGTTTGCCGAGAACCTTCGATTTCATGCCCCCATTGAAGAAGGCACTTTAGTTTCAAAAGAACGAAGCCGAACAAGTCGCACTCTTGTTCGCCCAAACTTCATGGTGGCCGCTGCAGGCGACTCAGGCTCTCAACTCAGTGCAGAACAGGTTAGAGAAATTCAAGCTAGAGCAGAACGGCTTCGCAAGTCCTTAGCAGTCGATTGGCTCGGAAAGGAGCTCGACGGAAACTGGTCTAATCCCATTCCCATTATTCCGATTCTTACCGACGGCACAGCCCTTTCGGGTAAAACGAGTTTCAATATTCAAAATGGGGAAGTCTACGATTGGAAAATGGTAGTGAAGGGAAATGAGAAGGGGATCCTCGACACCGTTCTGCCTCACGAGATAATGCACGCAATACTCGCCACGGTGACTCGCAAGTCGGTTCCGCTTTGGCTCAGCGAAGGAATTGCTACCTGCAATGAAGCGCAGGTCGACCAAGAAAAAATAGCTCGCCCTTTTGCCCGCTATGTCCAGGATGGAAAAATGATTCCCTTTCGAGAAATGTTCGCGACTGAAGCTTACCCTCGCGACAAGGAAAAATTGGCTCTCCTCTACGCACAGAGCCACTCGGCAGTTCAATTTCTCGTGGAACATGGAGGGAAGCAGAATGTGATCGAATTTCTCAAAGCAGGTGTCCGCCACAAGGATCAAGACTGGTCAGGGGCCCTGAAGCAGTATTATGGCTACGATTCGATTGAGGCATTCGAATCGGCCTGGCTTAGGACGATGCGAGAGCGAGTAAAGTAAAAGACAAAAAAAGGGCAATGGGCCTTCACCCATTGCCCCCTTTAAAAAAAGAGAAACCGTGATTACGGAGTCTCAGAGCTTACCGCTGGAATAGATGTCAAACGAGGAAGCTTTTCCCCTGCGCCAGCAGCAGAGGCAGGAGCAAGAGCGGCCGCTGACTGAACAGTGGTCTCTGCGGCAGCTGCAGTATCCGTTTCAGCGTTCGTCACGTTCACTTGGAACGCACACTGAACAATGCGAGTCGGTGCGGCCGGAAAGAAAATATTGATCTGAGAAACGGCGGTTTCAACGCCACCGTTGATTTCAAACCGGTGAACTCTCCAACTGCGAGAGTCGCCCACCATAGTACGATCGTAAGTGTCAATTTTGGCAGTCGGCTTAAGACGAGGCGTTGGCGACGTTACCGAAGTGTACGCCCTAAAACCATCGGCCTTCGAAGCGGGATAGCAGCCCCTCGCCGTTGATTCTGGTCCGACGATTACTTCGAAGTGCGTCAGTCGCTGGAGTCGATTAACGACTTGGCCAAATTCGTTGTACTGCAGATTTCCCGGGATCAAAACCGAGAGCGTCATTCCGGAGTTTATAATGTGAACCGGGTTTCCACTGACGATAATGGGCGGCCCAACAAAAGGTATTGGCGTCCAAAAACCCCCAAAGGCGCTGACGGACACTGAGCTAATCAATAAAACGGAAAAAAGTTTAATGCGGCTTGTCATATTCCCCTCCCTAGTCCTGCTGGTTTAGCCTGAGTAGTGGGGAGTGTAAACGTCTTCTTAAGAAATTATTCGCCGATGAGTTTAGACCAATCGAAATTCTCTAGAGTGTTAGAAATCGATTGGCCCATTCGGGAAAGAGCCAGGGAACAGTTTGAGTCAAATTGAGGGGGAGATACAAGTTGACCGCCGAGTAGAAGTCCTAAAACGGCCTCTAAATCCTTTTTGATTTGTATAGGGGACCCACGAAAATGTAAGAGCGCAGCGGCAGTATTTTGGTTAGCAGTCGCTTCTACGCGAGATCCCGGTTGAATTTTATATTGGGGCCCAGGCAAGTAATAGCTGGGAAGACTTTCAATTTCTCTAACGCTATTAGGATTGAGCGTTCCTGCATAGGCACTTGGAATTACCGCTATGAGGCCAGCGTTCTTGCGCACGCGTGGGTACAAGCTTAGCTCCCGCTGAAGGCGCGCCGGATCCAAAATTGAGAATAAACTTAGCTCGAGCTGGCCCATTCCGTAGATTTCCCACTCAAGTGAGGGCACGCCGGCGCCAGCCATTCGAACATTATTCTCGAGTAAGTAGATCTCCCCGGTATAGAAATCGATCACGAACTCTAGGTGCTGAGAACCAATCGTCACTTTCATTCGCCGACTCACCTCCAGCGCAGCAGGGGTGAGGATTTTCGCTTCAGCGGATGTCAAACTCAGGAAAGGATCGACTAGGTAGAGGGTTGTCCCATTCCAGTCCATCATGAAGTACTCTGAAAGACCGGTAACCACCGTGGTGCCAGCAGAACTAAACGTATTGATGAAAAACTTTCTGCCTTCGATTCTAGGTTGAACAATAAAATAATCTTCTTTGCCGAATGGCCCCATCTTCGGGCCATTTAACTTGGCTTGAAGTTTTTCACGCAACTGAGGATCTGCCTTAGAAAAAATCTCCATCCCATGGCCTGAGACGCCTTGATTGAACTTCACGACAATCTCTTTATGGGGAAAACTGCTCACCCAATTGAGAACAGCATCCACATCATCCAACTTACGTGTGGGAATGCTGAACTTCCCGGCGAGTGACATCTGGAGATCTTTAAGACGGCGACTTTCTCTTAGTATTGGATCCAGGGAGTTGTGTGGCAGCCCCATTTTTTCGCAAATCAATGGCGCTTGAAAGCTGCCCTCGTCCATACCCCCGATAACTTGAGTCACTCCGATTTTCCGCAACTCCGCCACGGCCTGATCCGCCCATCCAGCGCTTGTGGCATCAAAAGTAAGACGGGTACTAGAAGCGGGAAATGCTTCCAGATAGCGCGCCTGATCCGCGGAATAGGGGTGGGTTTGAACTAGGACCCATTCGATTTCAGTATCGGGAAACTCCCTTTGGGCCACTTTAGGCAAAAGGGAAGGGGAACTATAGCAATCTATGCAGGCAACTTTAATACGGGCGGCCTCGGCGCCGCTGGGGAGGATAAAAATGAGGACCGAATACCCAATCCAGAACAGCGTAGAGAGGGGCAAATTGTACTTCAATGGCGTCAAGGTTCGGGGGATATACCCGATCGCCCCTTCAGCCACAACGCAGAAAAGCTAAATACCTAAAATCAATTGGCTATTTCACTTCGTTCACTAGGGGCAAACCGCGCTCAAAGTCGTCGATATTTTTCAGTGTGGTAGCAGCAATTCCCTCAAGCGCTTCGCGGGTCAAAAATCCCTGGTGCGAGGTAATCAGAACGTTGGGGAAGGTAAGCAATCGAGCCAATTGATCGTCCTCAAGGACCGTATCCGAAAGATCGTGAAAAAAGACCCCTTCTTCTTCTTCATATACGTCGAGCCCTGCGAAACCCAGATCTTTGCGCTTTAGGGCACGAATCAAGGCGGATGTATCGACCAACCCGCCTCGACCTGTATTGATCAACATGGCGCCCTTTTTCATTTGGCCGAAAGCTTCATCGTTGATGAGATGACGAGTTTGCGGAGTAAGAGGCAAATGCAGAGAAAGAATGTCCGACGATTGAAGCAAATCACTAAACGACACATACTGGAGCCCACATTGCTGCGAAAGCTCTGCGCTGGGCTTTGGATCGAATGCCAGTACCTTACAACCAAATCCAGCCATGATTCTCGCAAAAGCAGATCCTATGCGGCCTGCACCAACTACCCCAACGGTTTTTCCATGCAGATCAAATCCCACCAAGCCCTCTAGAGAAAAATTGCCCTCTCGTACTCTTTGGTAGGCCCTTGGAGTTTTGCGGTTCAGGGAAAGGATCAATGCTACGGCATGCTCAGCAACAGAATACGGAGAATAAGCGGGTACCCTTACCACGCGAATCCCTGCCTCCTTGGCCGCAGTCAAATCGACATGATTGAAACCCGCAGAGCGCAGTGCGATCAACTTTACGCCACCCGCCTTCAGTATGTTTATTGCCGCTCGATCTACTTTGTCGTTGGCGAAACTACAGACTGCATCAAAACCCGAAGCAAGGGCTGCGGTGTCTTTGAGCAGACGTGTTTCAACGTAGGAGATGGCGTGCTTGCGGGTGCTATTGGCAACATCAAACACCTCTCGTTCAAACTGGTGCGTATCGTAGAACAGAGTTTTCAAAACGGCCTCTAGTGTTTGTTAAGTTCTCGTCTAGACATTAACCACAAACTCGCCGCATGCCGAAATCAAATCACCACCTGTAGTTTGGATCGGCCATCCGCAACAAAGCAGTGCGACATTCAGAAAGCCACATCAGACTGCCATCCTGACGTTCGTCAGCACTACTGAGGTGGACATGGGAGTGGTCAAAGTTCTCCAAGAACCTATCGGTTTCTATCGAAAGCAGTGCTGCAAGTACCCAGGCATCTAGGTAAGTCTTAAATAGCCTTTCCGTTTCAAACGAGCTAGGTGCTGCTCGATTGTCGTGGGCCCCCTCAACCGCGTTGGTAAGATCCGAAAGATGGGAATCCAAACTCGCAAGAATTGTACTTTCAAAAGCTAGAAATTTCTCCTCGACCCAAAGGTGTGAACGATAGCCTACCTCAGAAGTAAGTTGGAGTTCTTCCCGAACCTCGGCCGAAATCCGGCGGACTGTTTCAAGGTGCATTAGCGAGGGACGCCATGGGGGAACGAGCTTCGTTCCAGGAATCAGAGCCCAAAGAAACTCCCGCAGCTTGAGGCCTTTAAATTTTACGTTGGGAAGATAGTGCAGGCGAAACCCTTGGAACTTCCCAGAGGGGTCACGGGCCATTAGTGTTTCAATCCATTCGGGATATTCGGCCTGTACGGCTTTTTCCACTTCGTAGATGTACGAATTTAAAACCGTGGAGAGCGCAGGATCCGGTTCATCGGACCAGTCTGCGTCCGACTGAGGCACAAAGCCAAAAGCAACGAGCACCACTACTAAGTAAAGCGCTCTTGGACGTAAAACCCCAAGCGCCAAATCCCAAATCCCCATCCAGTTTTTCTAGATGGGATCCGGTACAATATCAACGCAATGTTGAGGTGAGAATGCCTTCGGTGTGGGTAGGCCTAATGTGCGGTTTAGCAGCTGGGGCATTTTGGGGCGCAAGCTTCCTAATTCCCAAGCTTTTTCCTGGGCTAAGTCCTGGAGACTTGGCATTGGCCAGAAGCCTTGGCTTTGCGTCTCTTTCGTTTTTTGTACTCTGGCGCCAGAGGCAAATGCGGATAGTGGGTTCAGCTCACTGGCCAAAGGCGCTGGTACTTTCTTTGGCCAGCTGTAGCCTTTACTACTTTGTATTGTCGTATTCTATTCGGCTCGCGGGGGCACTACTGGCCTCTCTCATCAGCGGGCTCCTGCCCCTAACCATCAGCATCGCCAGCCAAGACCGGGTCGCCCGACCAAGACAGTTTCGACTCTCACTGGCACTGATTTTTGCTGGCGTAGCCGTGCTAAACATGGGTGACCTCTTTGTATTGGAAAATGAGGCCAGCCGAAACGCCGGATTCATTTTGGGATTCTTGCTATCCATTGTGGCCTTAGGAATGTGGACGAGTTTTGCCGTGCAAAATGGTCGTTTTCTAAAAGCCCATTCTGAGATTAGCTCCAGTACCTGGGCGGCCTGCCTGGGTATTTATGCATTTATTTCCGTACTACCGCTAACCGCCATTGAACACCTTGGCCCAGGCTCGTTACCTTTTCCCCCTGCGGGTGCCGACTACTGGAAATCTTTTTTACTTGCTGCTTGTTTACTAGGGTTTGGCTGTTCGTTCATGGCTTCACTTCTTTGGAACCGCGCCAGCCAGCGGCTTCCAACGGCTCTGCTAGGGCAGCTCATCGTCTCTGAAACTCTGTTCGCCCTGCTCTACGCTTTTGCCTACGAAAAAAGGCTCCCCTCCGCCACTGAAGCGTTGTCCATTGTGCTTCTAATCACTGGCGTTACTTTCGGAATTCGATCCTTCTTGGAACCTAAAAAGCGATTTCCAGAACTTTCTCAGGCACAGTAAGTTTAGCGGCAGTTGCCTTGCGAATTTCTTCTACCGACACGCCTGGGGCTCGCTCCCTCAGCACCAATCCTTCGGCGGTTACGTCGATTACAGCTAACTCGGTTACAATTTTCTTGGCGACCCGTACCCCGGTAAGCGGCAACTGACACTTGGGAAGAATCTTACTCTCTCCAGATTTAGACACGTGTTGCATAGCCACAATCAATCGGCTTCCAGAGGCAACAAGATCCATTGCGCCCCCCATGCCTTTGACCATTTTTCCAGGAATGATCCAATTCGCAATGCTGCCCTGTTCGTCGACTTCCATAGCGCCCATCACTGTCAGATTCACGTGTCCACCGCGAATCATTGCAAAGGAATCTGCACTAGAAAATATCGAGGAGCCGGGCAAAGTAGTAACGGTCTCTTTGCCTGCGTTGATGTAGTCAGCATCTACTTCGGCTTCTGTCGGATAAGGTCCCACGCCCAACAAACCATTTTCAGATTGCAGCACTACGTGAATTCCCTTCGGAATATAGTTTGCCACGAGAGTAGGAATACCAATGCCTAAGTTAACGTAGTCACCATCGTGAAGTTCCTTAGCAATTCTCATTGCGATTTGTTCTCGACTCAAAGCCATTTATGCCTGCCTCGTAGTGCGTTTTTCGATGCGCTTTTGGTAGCCGGTCCCTTGAAAAATCTGTTTTACGTAAATTCCCGGAACATGGACATCATCGGGATCAATTTCCCCCGCCGGCACCAGATGTTCTACTTCCGCAATTGTTCGGTAGCTTGCTGTGGCGACCATGGGATTGAAATTGCGTGCGGTACCTCGAAACACAAGATTGCCCATCGTGTCGCCCTTCCACGCCTTTACCAAGGCAAAATCAGCAAAGAGCGACCGCTCCAAAATGTATTGCCTGCCATTGAACTCGCGGACTTCCTTCCCCTCGGCGATTTGAGTCCCATAGCCAGTGGCTGTGAAGAATGCAGGAATCCCTGCCCCTCCGGCGCGAAGTTTCTCCGCCAACGTCCCTTGGGGAGTAAGTTCTAGTTCTAACTCCCCAGAAAGAACCAACTGTTCGAAAAGCTTATTTTCGCCCACATAGCTTGATACCATTTTCTTTACCTGGCGCTTTTGCAGCAACAGGCCGATCCCAAAGTCGTCCACGCCGGCATTGTTGGAAATGCAGGTAAGATTTTTAACCCCTTTTTTTACCAAAGCCGCGAGACTGTTCTCAGGTATGCCACAAAGCCCGAATCCCCCTATAGCGAGAACCGCGCCGTCTTGAATCTCTCGAACAGCAGTTTCAGCGTCTTTTACCGTCTTGTCCATGTCTCAACCCCTAGCTGGCCATAGTAGAGGAAACTCCCTTTGGGGAAAACGTGAAAAAGAGCCATTGGACCGGCCCTAGAACCCAGGACCAACCAGCAAAAGAGGGGAGACCTTTGTCAAAAATTGTTGTCTTGCCTACGGCGCCGAGCGGCATTAATCCCTTAGGTATGACATGGCATGGGATATTGGTCGGGGCTTTGGTTCTATTTCTTTCTTTGGGGTGTGGGCAAAACACCCCTTTCCTTCATGTTATTCCGCCAGCTTCGACTCAAACCTACGAAAAGATTCATCCCCTAAAGCAGCTAGTGGGGGAAAACAGGGTCGATATCCTTTGGGTGGTCGACAACAGCCTAAGCATGGAGAAGCACCAGGTAAACCTCGGAAAAAATGTGAATCTATTCATATCTGAGTTTGTCGCAAAAGGTGGTCTACAGTGGAAAATGGGCGTGATTTCTACCAGCATTGCTGAGGACCCCTACGTTGGCCTTACGGTTTCCACCCCTCTAAACTCTGGGATGAAGGATGCTGTTCCGATTTTCCGAAAAACAATGGCCCGTTTGGGTGTAAATGGAGACCCCATAGAAAAGTCGTTTGCGCCTGTGCTAACCAAACTTGGACGTCACACCGACTTTCTTCGCAAAGACGCGACCCTCGCCATTGTATTTGTGAGCGATGCCGAGGAGCAGAGCGATATTTCGGGCTCGGATTTCTTGAAACGACTACGAGCGCTCAAGGGTTCCAACAGTGCAAAAATCATCACCTATGGAGTGTTGGCTCCTATACACTTTCGTTGTGAATCGATGGGAGAAACGCCCTGGCAATATCTTGGCAGTCCCTTTGAAGAAGTGATAACTCCCACCAAAGGTAAGCTCTACAAGCTTTGCGGCGACTTTGGACAGAATCTTTCTGACATGGCAAAAGACCTCGTGACTCGCGTCGACAGTCCTTATATTGCCCTCGCGAATAGGCCCAGCAAGGATTCAATTAGAGTGACCTACAAAGGCAAAGACCTACCAGGTGGACCGGCAGAAGACGGCGGCTACTGGACGTATGATTTCGACCGCAATCGCGTTGTTTTCCACAACTTGAACTTTGCTCCAAACGACAACGAAGAAGTGACACTAAGCTACACCTACTGACACTGCTGCCGTATGCAAATTTTGTTTTTCACAACACTTGCCCTTGGCTTGGTGTATTTTTTTTATTTGAATCGACGCTACCGAAAACTGAAAGCGTCGTTTGATTTACTGAATTCTTATCTGGAATCTGCTCCCATCGGCATGGCCATTTACGATAAGCAGTTTCGTTTCGTAAAAGTGAACACCAGCCTTGCAGAAATAAACGGCGTCGAACTTTCGAGGCACACTGGTCATACGGTAGCTGAACTCATTCCGAGTGTTTGGGCGGAGGTAGGTCCGGACTTCGAGCGAATTTTGCAAACCGGAGAGTCGGTAAAACGCGAGGTAAGCGCCAACCTTCCCGCCGGAGTAGGTGAACCTCGCCATTGGCTTTGTGGCTTTTTCCCCGTCCGAAACCAAAAGCAGGAGGTAGCGGGCATTGGAGCATGCGTATCGGAAATTACCCAGCTAAAGCGAACTTCGGCTCTGTTAAAACGAAAAGAAGAAGAACTTACCGCCCTCTCTCAAGAACTTGCAGAATCGAACACTGAGCTTGAACGATTTGCTTACATTGCCTCTCATGACTTTAAAGATCCGCTGCGAGGAATTTCTACTTATTTGGGGTTGATAGCCAAAGAATGTGGTGACCGATTTTCTGAAAAAGAAAGGGGCTACTTCAAGACCGTGGTCGATAGCGCAAAGCGCCTGCACCACTTAGTGGATGCCCTTCTTCAGATGGGTCGAGCGACCCACGGAAAACTCGAAATAAAAAGCGTTTCTTTTGCCCAGATTCTTGAAAATGCCAAACACAGTCTCCATGGAGCAATAACTGATTCACAGGCAGAAATAGAGAGCTCGGTAGAGAGCTCCATAAATGGCGATCCGCACCAACTCACGCAACTCGTGCAAAACCTTTTATCCAATGCGATTAAGTTTAGAAAACAGGCCGCGCCGCCAAAGATTCGCATTTCGCAAATTTGCACTTCTCGCGGTGTTGAGTTCTTGATTTCCGACAATGGAATAGGAATCGCGGAAAAAGACAAAGACAAAATCTTTGAAATGTTTCACCGAATTCACCCACGCAATGAGTTTCCTGGAGAAGGCATTGGCCTCGCCGCATGCAGAAAGATAGTAAACTCCCATGGCGGTCGAATTTGGGTGGAGTCTAAGCTAGACCAGGGCTCGACCTTTCACTTCACGCTTGTTGAATCAAGCCATACTTAAATGCTTTTCGGTACAAAGTGACCCGATCTATTCCCAATATGTCGGCGGCGCGGGTTTTGTTGAAGTTCACGCTTTTGAGCGTCAGGGCAATGTGGCGTTTCTCCAAGCTTTCAAGCGATTCTGACGCTGGCCCCTCAACTGGAGAGATCGAAACCCCCGGTTTGTGTTTAAGCTGATAGCA
>CAZTRP010000006.1:88579-193338 GCA_964616705.1 uncultured Pseudobdellovibrionaceae bacterium | reverse complement strand
CCCCCCCCCCCCCCCCCCCCCCCCCCCCCCCCGGGCGGTGGAACCAGCTGAATTGCAACTCCTTGGGGACTGACCTCCACGCTAGCGCGTCTGACGGGCCACGTTATTTGGAAAGAACCGGTCGCGTCTATAATCAATCCCTGGCTATACTAGGGAAAATCGGGGGGCTTATACCCTTGTGCATCGAGCTGTTTGAGCTCTTCTAGGGTTTTGGCGCTAGGGAGTGGATCGACTTTTTCGTTCGAAACGGGGTACTTTTTGGCCCCCTCAGCGTTGATCACCAGGTACTCGCGGTACTTATCCGGCAAGGTTTCTTCAGAGAAAATGGCTTCCACCGGACACGCAGGAACGCAGGCATCGCAGTTCACGCAAGTGTCTGGATTAATGTAAACCATCCGACTCCCAAGGTGAAAAGCATCGACGGGGCAAACCGCCATGCAGTCTGTGTACTTACAGTCCACACAATGCTGGGTCACTACGTAGGTCACGCCTGAAGTCCTTTCGATTATCAACGCCCAGTCCAAGCGGCGCTTTTGGGCCCCGACTCGAAAAGAGCTAGACAGTTCTATTGCCCAGGGAAAATACCTGAATTTCCAGTCTCCTAGCAAGGATTCCCGAAAGTTTTTCATCCACCGTCAGTCCCCCTACTGTTTCGCTCTTGAACGATCTGCACTCCCACCTGGGGCTCAGCGGCCATTGATTTCACCCTGGTACTGCCTTTGCACAATAGGTCGTCGGCACAGCCCTACCATGGGCTAGGCGTGTGAATTGTTGAAGTGGTTTTTGGTGGAGGATGTTGTGAAACAGCGGTCTCATAAATGGTTTTCCCGCGCGCTACTAGCTGCGGTTCTGACCCTCGCAGTGGCTTGCGGCAAGGACAGCCAAAATGTTGTTTCCACCCCCGTGAATCCAACGCAAACCGGAACCAATCCGTTGAGCTCGGATCCTAGAAAAGATCCCCGACTCCCTCAGGCACTGCGAAACTCAGTCGGAATCACTTTGAACGATGCAGTGAACTACAATGGGCTAAAAGACTTAGCGAAGGTTATTTCCCTACCCGTAGTGGAAACCTTTGTATCCCTTACCCTCCCGAACGATAGAAGCATCGATATTAGTTCTCAGATGCTAATCGGGTTCGAGGACGATCTCGGTTTCTGGGGTGGATTGCTGAACTCTTTTCCTGGCGCGGCAACTCGCTCCACCGATGCCCTAGATATTATTTATACCGACTCTGAACTTACTTTCCGAATCACCGCAGGAATCAATGGTGTCAACTTTGTGGACCCCAAAATCTTTTACCGCGCCCGACAAAGCGGTGAAACTCAGTGCCAAGTACCTACTTGCACCGATCAAAATGGAAATTCAGTTTCCTTAGACAAATGCGGCATTTTTGTGCCGCCGGCCACCACCTGCAAAAACTACATGAACCTTGGAAACAGTGCCGTGAAGCAGCTGGGAACTTTCTCAGCCAAAACTTCTCAATGGTTGAATTAGTGGGAGAAGACAATGAATAGCTGGATGAACCCCTGGAAAACAAATACAAGTTTGGTAGCAGCAAGCGCGCTCATGCTCTTGCTTACCGCATGTGGTGGCAGCCCTCCCCCACTTCCGCCCCCGCCTACCACCACCAACACGGGTGGCTTTTATAGCGGAAGCGCAACTTGCGGCAGCATGATTGGTACCCCGGTAAATCCCACTGGACCTGTGACGGCTGCGTTCTCGAACGGCGCCACGGCAACTTTAAACTTTGGCTATCAAGGCGCTTCACTCACGGGATCTGCAAGTTTTAACCTTCCGAGCTTGGGTGGAAATACTTCTTATACCTCGACAAGCACCTCGTCGGTGATTTGTCTCTCGACCGTAAGCTCGAGTGGCGTGCAGCAACCTGGACAGTTTAATATCAATGGCGGATACATCTATATAGTCGCGAATCTATACTCGACTGTTCCGTACTTTATTATCCCCCAATACGGCCTTCCAGTTCTAGGAACCGGGTATGGTGGTGCTCCTACTCAGTACGCTCAAGCGTCTGGCTACATTGCTGGCTACTTGATCAATGGCACCTTCGTATCGGGACAGGCTCAGGTAACGATTCCCCAGCTCAATTACTCGAGTGGCCCGATGTACACATCAAACGGCAGCACTGGATATAACGGCAACACCGGGTACACAGGCTACAACACTGGTTACCCCGCGTACAACGGCTATTACTAACCGATTTTAGGGCATTAAAATGAACGACGAAAAAACGACGGAAATCGAAATTCCTCCGCCGCAGCTGAGCAATATTGTTCGCGTGAACTTTAGCGAGCGACGAAAAGCTCTGAGAACGGATGCTCCGCCCCTGAGAAAATCAGGATCGGCACGCCAACCTCAAGCAAGCTACCAGCGCCTTCCACTGCAACCTGAGTGGGCAACACCCTGGTGGCTTCGCCTAGCTGCGTTAGTGGCAATACTCGCCCTCACGCTTTTCGTGCTGTAGCTCGAATTACTATTTTTTCTTTTTATTGAAGGTGTCGATCACTTCTTTTGTAAGATCGACTCCATTTTGTGCGTACAGAACTGCGCCTTCATTTTTTTCTAGCACTAAGTGGAAGTTCTGCGCCTTACCAATACCTTCCACAATCGCGCGAAGTGCATCGATGATGGGTTTGGTAAGCTCGCGTTCCCGCTTTTGCAGTTCCATTTGCGACTCTTGAAAGGCCTTTTGGAATTCGGCAATACGCTTTTGGATTTCAGCGTGCTTAGCGGCTCGTGCGGCTTCATTCATGACAGCAGCTTTTTTGTCGAAATCTTCGGTCTCTTTCTGAAGGCTGGCTTGCTGCTTTTCAAAGCTCTGACGCTTGGCCGTGAGTTCTTTTTCTAGTTGTCCTTTGGCCTTCTTGCCCGCATCCACCGACTGAAGCGCGTCTTGCAAGTCAACAAAAGCGACTTTAAAGACCGGCGCCGCCGCTTCAGTAGCCGCGAGCGCATGCTGACCAGAAAGAACCAATCCACACACCAAAGATGCAATAACAGAACTGCGTAACATGGCTTCTCCTTAAGACGATTAGAAGGCTGGTCCAATAGTAAAGTTGAACTGTGGATCGCCCCCATGAGGAAAGATAGGATACCCAAATTCGAAACGCAAGGGACCTATAGGCGTAAACCAGCGGAAACCCCAACCAACGTTTCCATACAAAAGCGGGTTACGACCAAAGAACCCCCCATCGAATGCATTCCCGGCATCAAAAAAGAGGACCCCTCTTATCCGTGCTTCCTTTAAGATCGGAAACTCAATCTCCGCTTGGCAAAGGACTTCGCTATGCCCCCCAATCACGAACGTCTGCCCAGCCACGCCTTCGTCGACCGCCTTTTGGGACAGATTGCCGGAAGTCGCAGAACCAATGGTTCGTTTAGGACCCACACTCAAAAACCGATACCCCCGCAACGAAGTCAAACCACCTTGTATAAACAATTCGTTCACCGGAACAGGGCGGTCCCCTACGCGGGTAATATTGCCGGCGGTAAGTCTGGTCCGAAAAACTAAGTCCCAAAAAAGCGGGTGAAAAAACTTTGCTTCGGCCTTAGTCCGGGCAAAGTGACGATCTCCCCCTAAGCCGGCGTATTCCCCAGAAAGGCTCCAAAACAAACCGTTGCGAGGGTCGAAGCGATCATCGCGGTGATCGAAAACAACGCTGGCAATGGCGCTACTAGTCAAACCGTTCACCGAACTCGAAGGAATAATCGACCGGTCGATAATCGTCGAAGGATCTACGGTGGACTTCTCAAACTTGTAAGTGAGAAACAGGTTAGTGAACTCAAAAACCGGGTGCCCCAGCTTGACATCAAAACCCGTTTTCGTTTCTTCGAATGTCGGTACAGTCGCCAACGAATAGAGATTGCGACGAAGCTGGTATAAATCGCCCCCTAAGCTCCAAAGTGAGCTCCCAACATACGGGTCTTGAAAGCCCAGGTTAAAATCATAGTACTTTTGGCCGGTCTGCAAATTAGCAGAGAGGCTTGCCACTTGCCCATTTCCCAAAAAATTATTCTGAGAAAGCTGGGCATTGAACGTAAACCCTACAGGGCCAGAGCCATACCCCGCCCCCACGACAAGCTGGCCGGTAGAACGCTCTTTCACCTTGATTTCGATATCGACAACACCCTCTTCAGTCTTGGAGGCAGTCTGATGGAAATCAACCTCTTCAAAGAACCCGAGACGAAGAACATTCTCTCGGCTCAAGCGCTTTTTCGTTCCGTTGAAGAGCTCACCTTCGTAAATCTGCAACTCACGTCGGACCACGTGATCCTTCGTTCGGGTATTGCCGGTGACATTGATTTGGCCAATGTAAACGCGTTGCCCCTTATCGACTTCAAATACAAGGTCGACTACATGGGTGTCGTCGTGAATGACCGGCTGAGGAATGACGTTGGCGAACGCATAACCCAAATCGGAATACTTTTCAGTGAGGCGCAGCGTCTCGCGTCGCAACGTATCGGTATTGAAAACTTCGCCCGTCTTGAGCAAAAGTCCTTCTTCTAATTCCGGGCGGCCGTAAAGCAAATCACCACTGAAGTCTACTTTACCCGTGGAATATTCTTTTCCTTCATCGACAGAAAGAGTGATGAAAATAAACTTCTTGTCTGGTGAAACAGTGACTTCGGGCTTTCCAAATCGAGCACGAACATAACCCAAAGTGCCATAGTAGTAGCCGAGCATCGCTACATCGCGCTCAAAAATCGACTCCCTGTACGAACCGCTCCCCGAAATAAACGAGAATAAGTCCCCTTCACGGGTTTGCATGAACCCTTTAAGGGTGGAATCACTGACTACGTGATTGCCGACGATGTTTATTTCCTTTACTTGAACTCGATCGTTTTCGATAACTGCGAAAGTAACAGAAGCTTCACCGCGCTGTTCATTCAGGTGAATTTCATAGCGAACATCGGCGAGGTAATACCCTTTTTCTTCATAGAGCTCGTTCAGCTTTTTCACAGAAAGATTCAGCTTATGAATATCAAGAACTTCATATTCCTTTGCTGGGATCGCCGTTTTTACTTCGTCTTTCTCTAAAGCTTCAAGGCCTTCAAACTCGACCTTCGCCAAGATAGGCCGCTCTTTTACTTCGAAATAAAGAGCAATCCCACCGGGGACTTCCTCTTCTTCAACCTCGACGCTGTCAAAATAACCGAGAGAAAAAACTGTCTTGATATCTTCTTGAATCAGTCTGGGAGATACCGTGCCGCCGACTTTAGTTTGGAGTTTTTGGCGAATCGCATTGGATTCGATTTTTCGATTGCCCTCGATTTCAATCTTCACAATCGATCGAGACGGCGCTGCCGAAGTCGAAAGGGCCCCTAAGTGGAGAAGCAGCCACCCGAGTGCTGTGAAACTAAGAAGAAACCTTCGTGCCACTCAAAAACCTTAAACCTTGGGAATTATTGACCTTCGACAGGGCGCGATACTAAACCCACGTCACACCCTTTGTAAACCGGGCTTTCGCCTATTCACTGGTATACCGAACAAGCCTCCCATTTTGGAGCCGGTAAATCTTTTCATAGCTTTTAGCCAAGACTTCGTCGTGTGTCACTGAAACGATTGCTGTGCCCATATCTTGACGCATGGCTTGAATCATCTCAAAAACATTGTGACCCGTAGCAGGATCGAGATTCCCCGTCATTTCATCGGTAAGTAAGATTTTGGGTTTCAGAATGAGCGCTCGCGCGATAGCGACACGCTGCTGTTCCCCACCTGAAAGCTCAGAAGGCTTGTGAGAAATTCGCTGAGACAGGCCTACTCTTTCCAGCAAACCTTCGGCCTCTCGCTCCGCTTCTTTCTTGGATATGCCGCGGATTAGCGCGGGCATCATGACATTTTCCAGCGCACTAAACTCGACCATTAAGTAATGAAACTGAAAAACGAATCCCAACTCGCGATTTCGGTACTCAGAAATCCTCTTCTCACTAAAGTAACCTAGGTCTTGCCCCAGAAAATAGACAGCCCCCTGAGTTGGCCGTTCTAGAGCGCCCAGAATGTGCAAAAAAGTACTTTTACCACTTCCACTTTTGCCCACGATGGCGATACTCGAACCAGGAAGTATTTCCAAATTTGTGTTGTGCAAAACCTCTACGGGAGGCCCGCCTTTTTTGCGAAACGTTTTACTAATTCCCTCGGCTACCAATATCGCGTTCGAATTCATCTTCAGTCGTACCTCAACGCACCGACAGGGCGTGACATTGCAGCCCCTAAAGCGGGGAGCAAGCTAAAAACAAGACAGAGAATAAAACCAGAAAGCGCCACCCAGCCAATATCCGCCCAGCGAATGAGAAGAGGCAGATGGTTCACATTGTAAATCGACTCACTAAGAAACGATGGCTGCAGACGCTCGATAGCCGCGCACACCGCCAATCCCAAGACCAGCCCCGAAACAACTCCCACTAAGCCGACCACAGCACCCTGGACGACGAAGAATTGCACGACTTGAGAAAACCTCAACCCCATAGCCCGCAATATAGCGATATCGCGCTTTCTTTGATGAGTACTCATCATGAGTAGGTTGATCACATTCACCGCTGCAAGGCCCACAATAATTTGTAGAATCAAGAAGAGAAGCCGCTTTTGATGGTTCACAGCGAGGAAAACATTTTGATGAACCTCAGACCACTTTTTTACATTCGCCCTTCGTCCTAAACTCTGCTTCAGCTCAGCAGCCACTGTGTCTACTGACGCACCGTCGGCGACTTTTAATTTGTAAAGGGGCTCCAGGTGGTGCCTACGGAAAACCTCATTCAGCACTTCGATTCCCACCCGAACGTAGCGCAGGTCGTGATCGTAAATGCCGAATTTAACAATCGCACTTACCACGAACGGAATCACTTTCCGAGATTGGCCTTCGGCGACCAACAGATCCACCGAATCGCCCACGTTAACATCGAGCTTTTTCGCTAACTGGGTTCCCATCCACATCCAATACGGATTTCGTTCTTCGATGTCCCGCCGGGGAGGATTTACCCATATCTGCTCCCACGGAGTAACCTGAGCGGCGGTTTCGCGATCGATACCTTCGATAACCACTCCCCCCACACTCCCTTTTCGCACTATCATGCCTTGAGCAAGCTCAACCGCTGTAAGCGCCTGAACGCCAGGCGTATTCAAGATGGAGGCGGGCATGTTCTCATTCACGAGACTTTGGGGCTTTGGAACTACGACAATTTGAGAGGAAATTCGAATGTAGTTTCGCTCAAACACGTCGATAAACCCACTCATGACGCACAACACCACCATGAGTTGCACAACCCCCAGCGAAACACCCACGATAGAAAGCCACAGAGCAAAAGAGAGAAAACTTCCCTGGCGTGGCAGAAGGTAGCGCCGAAGCAAAGTAATAAGCGCAGACATTGCCGTAAGTTAGCAGGGTTGACCCCGCTCTTAAAGCAGATACACCCCCAAATTTGTGGTGTATTTTGCTTGCCTCATGACGCGTCGGGTGATTGTGTCCTTGTGTATGGATATGGGATGGCTGTAATAAGGCTCTCAAAACACCTTGCCCTCGGGCTCTTGCTTTCGTGCGCTAGCTTTGCGTCTCCCAAAATCCTTGCCAGATCGCCGGACTGTTCTAGCTTCCTGTCCCTGCTAGGGGAAATCACCGGGATCCTACGAGCGCTGACAGCGTTAGAAGCAGGCGAAGGAAGTTCCCTCGTCCGTGTTTCGGGCCCCGAGACTGAACCCGATATCCTGCACAGAGTGGTAAGCATCGGGAAGCAAGTCCAGCCACACGTTGATTTTCTTCGCTTCTCTGACTCAGACCTCTTATTGGCAGTCACCGTTGCGCAGCTAAAATCCCTTGGAATTAACGAACTACCGTCGGCGCAGAGTTTTTTGCGCTCGTTTACTGAGCTTAGCGCTGATCAACAGCAGGCTTTCATCGGAGGGCTGTTATTTCGATCGCTTTCTGAAACCCAAAATAAGTTTTCACATTCCGAGAACGCCGCAAGACTCGGCGTAGATCAAAAAACTTTTTCGGAAAATGCGTCTTATCTTTCCGGAATAGGACCGGAGGAGTTGCCTGGGCTGACGCTACTGCTGACATTGCACTTTGCCCTGCGGAGTGAGGCCTTCCTGGAGCGGCTTGAGGCGAGTTGGGATGGCATCTCTACCTACTCCAGCCCATTTCCAAAGGATCAGGAACCTTGGATTAAAGCTCACGGGGTTACAATTGATCCAAATAGTGGAGCACAGCTTTACACAGGCCCTGATTCGGTAACACTACTCACAGCATTATCTGCCATCGGCTCCACTAGAGCTGCGCGTTTCTTTCTTGAGCTGGCGAGTCCGAATCTTTCCCAGGTGGATTTAAGAAGTATTTCCAATATTGCCTCCCTGGATAAAACGACCCGGCACCGAGCTGAAGAACTCATTGGCGAACGCACTGGAGAACTCCTCCCTGCTACCCCTCCTGAAAAACGCCAACGCCTCGTTAATCAGACTGAGGCGGAACTCAGACTTGTCACAGCCCAAGTGCAACTGCTGACTTGGGCCAAAAGAATCGGCGAATCTGGCCTTGGGGACCTAAGCCAGCACATCCCCACTATCGCAGCAAATATCGAGACTCAGGTAACGAGCATCACAAACTCTATCGAAACCACCACCACAGCCTGGCTTGTTATGGGAATGCGGGCCATTTTAAATTATGTGGGTATTACCGATTCGAATTTACCGACGGTTTTAACCAAATTGATTACGGGAATTCTCGGATCCAGCGTTGCTCGCCCCATTCAAGACTACTCAAGTGCGGCCGCAACGCTTGCAGCGCACATTAGTCCAATTTTGGATCTTGCACAGAGTGTGAGATCTGGCGCTCCGCAGGGTGACCTTCAATTGCTTCTGGATCGCCAGGCAGAACTCAATAAACGACTCTCAAACTTGGGTATTCCGGGCACTGTTCCCTAGAGCTCTTAGTCAGTCTCAAGCTCTTTCAGGTATTTTTTCAAAGAAGCTACTTTTTGCTCCAGAGCAAGTTTGCGCGCCTTAGCCCCTTCAATTACTTCCGCGGGCGCCTTATCAACAAACCCTGAGCTTCCCAATCTAGCAATTGCACGATCCAACTCGGCCTGAGTTCCCTCAAGTTCTTTTTCTGCTCGTTTCTTTTCCGCCACTAAATCTAAAAGCTGCTCCCGAGGGATGCGGATTTCAATAGGTTCATTACCGAAGGTAGTCGCAATCACGACATCCTTGGTGTTTTTCGGCCTAGCCCACCCAAGCGACTTAAGGCGCCCCAAGCGACGAATCAACTCTTCAAAAGGGCGCAGCTCTGAAACAACATCCACCGCCGCTTCAATGCTAGCATCTATCTCAACTGCCGAACTAAGTCCGCTTTCTCCGCGCTTTGAACGAATAGCGTCGATAACGGCGATCGCCCGCCCTACGCGCCGTTCAGTCACCTCGTCCTTGTCGTCCGGGCGGTAGACAGGGTACTCGGCTTGGGAAATCGAGATTTGGGCCGCCCGAAGGGGCAGTCGCTGCCAAACTTCTTCGGTAATAAACGGCATCAACGGATGCAAAAGCCGAAGCGCTTCTTCCAAAACGCCCACGGCCGTCGATTCCGCAGCTGATTTTCTCACTTCGAGTTCGGGTTTAATGAACTCAAGAAACCAATCGCAGTAATCGTTCCAAATAAAGTGGTAGAGAGCCCCCGCAGCATCAAAAAATCGGTACTGCTCAATCGCCGAATTTACCTCTTTTTTTGTCTCGTTTAGGCGAGACCAAATCCATCGATTGACCTCGCTCTTTCGATCTACGTTCTCTTTAGTGACGTGATCGAAATGCATGAGCACAAATCGCGAAGCATTCCATATTTTGTTTACAAAGTTGCGGTAGCCCTCTATTCGCGCATCGGAGAGTAGAACGTCTCTGCCGTGTACGGCCATGGAAGCCAATGTGAATCGCAACGCATCGGCGCCGGCAGTTTGAACAATCTCGAGGGGATCTTTCACGTTCCCCTTGGTCTTGGACATTTTCTGCCCATACTCATCGCGCACCATTGGGTGCAGATAAATAGTGTGGAACGGGAACTCGCCGGTCATTTTCTTGCCCAGCATGATCATGCGGGCGACCCAGAAAAACAGAATATCAAAGCCCGTTTCCATCACGTCATTTGGATAGAAGGCTTTAAAATCGGCGGTTTCTTTTGGCCATCCTAAAGTCGAAAAAGGCCATAGCCCCGAACTAAACCAGGTATCTAGAACATCTTCATCCTGTCGTAGCCGTTTGTCCCCGCACTTTTCACATTCCGTTGGGTCTTGCACGCTGGTCATGGCATGCTGGCAGCCAGCGCAATACCATATTGGAATCCGGTGCCCCCACCACAACTGCCGACTAATGCACCAAGGACGTATGTTTCTCATCCACTCGAAGTAAGTTTTCTCCCACTCCTCGGGAATAATTCGAATTTCTTTTTTCTCAACCGCTTCTATGGCGGGCTGGGCGAGGACTTGCGCATTCACAAACCACTGTGCACTCAGTCGGGGTTCCACAATGGTACTACAACGATCGCAGTGACCCACGTTGTGCATATGGTCTTCTTCTTTTACCAAAAGACCTTGGGCTTGAAGATCGGCTAAAATCTTTTCTCGGGCCTTATCCCTACTGAGACCTTGGTAGCTCCCGGCCGATTCATTCATTACGGCACGCTCATCAAAAACCGAAATCATCGGCAACGAGTGCTTCTTCCCCAAAACATAATCGTTTGGATCATGAGCGGGAGTAATTTTGAGCGAGCCCGTGCCAAAATTCCTATCAACGTACTCATCTTGAATCACGGGAATGCGACGATTCAGCAGAGGAACTAAAACAGACTTACCGTGCCAGCTTGAATAGCGGGCATCTTCGGGATGAATAGCAACCGCAGTGTCGCCCAAGAGCGTTTCCGGACGCGTAGTAGCGACAGTCAAAGAGCGGCTCGGCTGATCGGCATCGACGTAGCGAATTGACCAGAGATGGCCTTTCACCGATTTAAATTTCACTTCTAGGTCCGAAAGCGCTGTTCGACACCGGGGGCACCACTGAATAATGGCTTGCTCACGGTAGATAAGCCCTTCTTTGTACAGACGGCTAAAGCACTCTCGCACGGAATACGAAACATTTTCATCGAGCGTAAAACGCAGGCGGCTCCAGTCAAGGCTACATCCCATGAGTTTGAGCTGACTCAGAATCGTCGTCTCGGACTGTTCTTTCCATTGCCAAACGCGTTCAAGAAACTTTTCGCGACCCAAATCATGTCGGGAGAGGCCTTCTTCTTTTTGAAGCATGCGCTCCACAACCATCTGAGTGGCAATTCCGGCGTGATCAGTGCCAGGAAGCCACAAGGCGTTGTAGCCCTGCATACGTTTGTGCCGTACAAGAATATCTTCTAGAGTGCACGTCAGAGCGTGACCTATATGCAAAACTCCAGTGACGTTGGGAGGGGGAAGAACAATAGTGTAGGGCTTTTTCGTAGAATGAGGATCGGCCTTAAAGGCTTCTAACTCAAGCCAACCTTGGTATAAGCGGGCCTCTACCTCTTTGGGTTCGTACTGAGAGGCCATTTCCGTTTTCGCCGCCACCGCGCAACACCTTTCGCAAATAACTCAATCCGGGGTGCGGAAGTTCAAAAAGGCTATCTTGCCCCGTTTAATTTCAACACCTTGCCAACGCGCAACCGACTTAGTAACGCCGCCGAAGGCGTCGACCATATCAAGCTCAATATCGCGACGTCCAGCCGGAAGAGTTATACGAGCAATTTGCAGCGACGCAGGCAAAGTGGTCCAACTGCGCAGGTCGGCCTTGTCTATTAAATGTAAGAACAGGCTGGCAAAAGCACCCGCCAACTCGCTTTTAGTGGCTTTTGAAACCCCTACTCCAATGGCCTCCTTCGCGGCAACCCCGGCGAGCTTTTTAGCCACTATTCCCGCCAACTTCCCATTGAGCTCGCGAACTGCAGTTTCCTCGATATCAAAGAAAGGCTGCGACTTTACAGCCGCGTTTGCTTTCCCCGTATCTCGAACTACCGCATGCCGATTCGAATAGCTTCGCCTGGAGAAAACAGGGACGAGACGCATTTGGGCCGAGGGTACTTTTATGGGGGACTTCCCAAGCTCAAGGACAACAATCAATTCCCCTTCGTCTTTGCCCAATCGAAAATTTTTCTCAGCGGGGAAGTCTTCTTTAAATTTTTCAAATTCTTGGCTCATTCGTAGCCTATCGGACAAGCGCAAGAGAGGAGCCCCCAGAAAAGCACGCCCCGGATCCCAGCGGTAAAGCTGACGGTAGTCGACTAGGGCATTGTTCCAATCCCCTTGCGATTCAAAAAGCGCCGCAGAAAGGTACTTAGCAAAAGCGTTTCGATTTTGCAGAGGCTGGCCATCGGCTACTTGGGTTTCGATCTTTCGATTTACCCTGCGACACTCTACGATCGCCTCCTCGCTTTTTCCCCAAAGTGCAAAGTCTAAAGCCAGGTATACGCGAATGAGGAGTTTCTCGAAGTCTTCGCCTTTGTAGAACTTTAAGTCGTCGTTCACGACGACGCTGCCCGCTTCTTGGCTTAAGCTCGTGTAGTCTTTTCGATCTGCCAACTGATCGGCTTTTTGAAATGCTGCCACGGCATCGGCGTATTTCTTAGCCGCATGGTAGACCATGCCAAGATCCATCAAATACAGGAGTTGATCGCTGTCTTCTCTTTCAACAAGCGTCTTGAGCTCATTGGCAGCTGCATCAAAATTACCTCTATCGTAGAGGCGACGCGGCCCTTCGATTCGTCCGGAATACCCCGCGCATCCGGAAAGAAGCGCCAGAAGCATGCCAGAACAGAAAAAGAGTCGGATTTCCGCTCTCGCCGCGGGCACGATTAGAACCCAACAGAGCGCTTCTGATAGTATTTGCGAATTTCTTTTTCGTCAGTCCAGTCGAGAATCCCGGTTTGAATATTTACCAAGTTGAAGGTGGCTTTATAGTACACATACTTCTTTCGACCCACTTCCTGCACGCGATCGGAAATTTCGCCGGTCAAGAAATAGTCAGCACCAACCTGTTTCCCCGTTTTTCTCGCGGTCGCTGGGTCGACGTATCCGGATTGGGTTTGGTATTGCATCTCTTCGGCCAAATCGGCCCGAGTTTCTTTTTCAGTGAATTGGAATTTACCGCTCTTAACTAGCGCAACTCGAATTTTGTCGGTCATGCTTTTCATGTCGATGTGTTCTTCCGACCGATTTTTCACCAATGTCACCAACACCACGGGACGCTTCTTAGCGCTTGCGATTACCGTGCTGTTGGTAAGCGACTGAACCATGGCATCAGCAATTCGCCGCATGTCTCCTTCGTTAAACTTATCGTCTAACAGGCGGTCCTCCGCTAAATCATCGTACTGCCCTTGCGTAAACTGTTGGCTTCCACACGCCGCGAGAAATAGCGTCAAGAATGAAGCAGAAATTAAGCTGATTTTTTTTGCGTAGGGCATTTTCAATTCCTTCTTGCTAGTTAAGTACTGGATTATAGCTACCCAAGCACGTGTGGCAAACACCGAAAAGTGTTTGCTAGGAATGCCCTGGGCTGACGCGTGGCAGCGTCCGTAACGCCACCACTGCGGCAGTGGCCAAAACCAGCCCTGAAAAAAAGTACGGGCTGCCTGGCAGGTAGATCCGTCCGGAGGGGGTGGACGTCCAGGCGAATAAGGTCGTTACCAAGAGCGGGTTTAAAATCGCCATCATCGCCGTCAAACTCATTAACGTTCCCTGTAACTCGCCCTGCTTATCGGCACCTACTTTCTGGCTCACCAAGGCCTGAAGCGCAGGTTGAGAAGACCAAAACAACGATGACACCACCAAAATGACATAGAGCTGGTACCCGTGTACGGCCAATCCGAAGAACATAAAACACACAGCCTCACCGAAAAGCCCGACGAGCAAAACCCGTGGCTCGCCCCAACGCCCAACGAGCCAACCAGTCAACAGGCCTTGAGACAACGCGCTGAGTACTCCCACTGCAGCCAGAGAAATTCCCACTTGGGTGGGCCCCCAACCGTAGCGGTGTTCCGTGTAAAGAGTCCAAATTGACGGGTGGGTTTGACCTGCGAGCTGCAAGCAACCAAAAATAAAAAACAAGCGCCGCATGGAGGGTTCTACTACGACATGGCCAAGCGCCCGAAATGGGTTCAACGCACCAAAATCCACTGGCCGCCGTTTCTCAGAGCTGAGTGACTCCGGCAAAACCCACAGGCCGAATAGAAAATTCAGAAAATTTAATACAGCGGCCGCAAAAAAGGGAAACTGAGGTCCGTAGGACCCCAGCAAGCCGCCCAATGCAGGACCCGCGACAAAACCAATTCCAAAGCCAGCTCCCAGGATACCAAAATTCTTTGAGCGGTTTGAGTCATCGCTAATATCGGCAATGTACGCGCTAGCAACCGTAAAGCTCGCACCGCTTATTCCAGCAATCAGCCTTCCTATAAAAAGCAGAGACAGGGAATTGGATACCCCCATCAAGAAATAATCCACCGCGCCACCCGCCAACGAAATGAGCAGGAGTGGACGGCGACCAAATCTATCTGAAAGAGCTCCCAAGAACGGGGAACTTACAAACTGCATCAGCGCGTAGGCGGCGATAAAGTAGCCAAAGAAATGCGATACATCCGCTTCGCTTGAGAAAAAACGCCGAATCACATCGGGAAATGAGGGCAAAACAATCCCAAATCCGGTTGCATCCAGCGCAATGGTGAAAAAAATGAAGGACAAACTAGAACGACGAGAGATAGGCACCGAGAAAGTCTAAACGATTGCAGTAGCCAGAAGAAGCGTAAACTCCGGCCCCGCCTAAAACCGTAAACCCTGAAAATACGGCAAAGTTTTGACCCCGCCCACCGCGGGAAGTACACTTGGCGCGTTGAAATACTTACAAGACACTCTTAAGCGCAGATTAGTTTTTTTTACGGGCAAGGGCGGCGTGGGAAAGAGCTCCTTGGCATGGGGGACTGCTCTTGCGGCGCACCGACAAGGCCTTAAAGTGGGTGTCGTTGCTTGGAGCCCCACTGGTAAGCAAGCCCCTCCGCCACTGGTACGTGAGGCGGGGCTCGATTGGATTGGGTTGGAAACCCTCTCCACCTTCCGCGAGTACGCCCTGCAGATAGTACGGATCGAACGGCTCTACGATACCTTCTTAGATAATAAAGTTCTGAGAACCTTCATTCTGGCCGCTCCGGGTCTTGCGGATGTGGTTATCGGCGGAAAACTTGCCGACTTGTACCAAAAGTCTGCTTACGATCTATTGGTAGTCGACTTACCGAGCAGCGGACACGCTCGTTCTTTCTTTAAATCCCCTCTGGGGCTGCAAAAAATATTCAAAATGGGATTTATAGCCCGCGATTTAGAAACGCTTTGCGCGCTTTTTCGAGATCCCCAAACACGTCTTGATCTCGTCACCACTCCCGAAGAATTGGCCCTTGTGGAGTGTGCCGAGCTCAAAGCGGAGCTTGAAACTTTACACCCATTTAGTTTTGGCAACGTACACTTGAACCAATGTTTGCCCGAATGGGTTCGCACCGAAAAACAACAGCCGGTGCTCCTCCCTCAACAGATTCAAAACGTACTTTCCGACTTCAATGAACGACTTGATAGACAAGATGAACTGACACCGTTGACTAAAACAATGAAACTTCCAGTGCTCTTTACCCCTCGATTTGCGTCCGCAAACTGGGTCGCTACCATTGAAGCAGTAGCAAACCACCTGGAGGCGATTTGAAACAGTCGTTCGACGACAAGAGAGTATTTCTAGTTGGGGGACCGGGCGGCGTAGGGAAGACTACATTGGCCGCTTCAATGGGAGTTGCTTTTGCCGAAGCTGGCTTTCGCACTGTCGTTCTCACTATCGATCCGGCAAAACGACTAGCCCAGGCTATGGGGTTTGAGACTTTTGAGTCGGACTTGCAAAGAGTTCCGGGAATAAAAGGAGGCGAGCTTTGGGCCTCCATGCTGGATACAGAACGCTATTTCGATAAGGTAATTGAAAAGTTCTCAACCTCTGCCGAACAAAAACAGAAAGTCACTTCCAACCCGCTCTACCGTACTATGGTCGAAAGCCTGGGGGGCTCGCAAGAATATGCGGCAATGGAACGACTCCTTGAATTCGCAAAGGACACTTCGTTTGACAAAGTGATCATAGACACTCCGCCGTCAGACAATGCTCGAGAGCTTTTTGAAGCCCCCCAACGCCTTGCCGATTTCATGGACAACTCGATTCTTAGTTGGTTTCAGGGGAGTGCCGGCCTTTCCCTCCAGCTTTTCCGCCGAGGAACGAAAATTGCGATGTCCGGTTTGAAACTTATTTTCGGCGGAGAATTCCTTGATTCTCTAGCAGGATTTCTGGGTGACTTAGAGGGAATGCAAACCGGATTTCAGAACCGCAATCTCGAAGTCCTGGGCGTGTTGCGAAACAAAAGCACAGCGTTTGTTTTGGTAACCACCCCGAGTGAGAGCCATGCAAGTGATTGCAGCGCTTTTTGCCTCACCCTTTCAGATAAAAAAATCCCGCTGGCGCAGCTCGTACTAAACCGCTTGGAAAAACCCATTGCCCCTTCCCTCCTGGGTCAGCCAGAAAATACGGCAGAGATTGCGCGCGTGCTAGCTTACCAAAACACGATTGCAGAACAGCAAGAAGTTTGGAGTAGCCACCTGGTTTCCATGGTCAGCTGCCCCGTGGCAAAAATCGATCGACGAAACGGCGCGTTAAATACCCTCTCTTCTCTATCGGAGCTTGGACATTTGCTGATAGACTAAAGGGCATGAAGCCTGCCTTTAGACACCCAAGAAACTTTCGCGGTTTGCCTGTCCAATTGAAGTACGCGGTTGGACTAACTCTCGTATCAGCGTTTGTTGCTTTGGTAATGATCTTCGTCATGGCGTGGTTTATTCAGCGAAATTACAGCTTGTTTATGGGAGACGAACTAGGACTTTCTGCCCAAGTTATCGGCGTAGTTCGCCACGAACAAAGGCTTCTTGAGGTTTCGCTTTTTCTTCTTTTTCTATTCTCAATCACCGTCACGTTTTCTGCCGCGTTCTACGCAACCCGACGACTCACCGGCCCGGTTTTCGCACTCCAGCGCCAGCTTTGGCTCTATGGACAAGGCGACTGGAGTCGGGACTTTCGCCTGCGACGAGACGACGAATTTAAGGAACTCGAAGATCTCATGTGCCAAATTCGAAAAACATTCTTAACAAAACATGTAGAACTGGAAAATCGTTCGGCCGCCGACTGATGAACCCCTCTTCACCAAAGGGTGAAACACTATTTTTTCGAGAACAGCTTTAGCACGATAAGACTCGCCACTAAAATCGCTACCATCCAAAGGGGATTAATCCCGAAAGTGCGATCTACCCGCTCAACGACCATTGGACTGCTGCAACTTCCTGCAACAATGAATTCCCCCTGGAATAGGCCGAGGAAACTAATAGTACAAAGGAATGTTTTTCGCACGGTAGTACTCCATAATGGGCGGATACGGACCCAACGCATGTTGCTCTTCGGTGAAAGGATCTTCATAGGGCCCAAGAGGAAAATCCATCGGCTTTTCACTAGTGCGTGGATAATCTTTGTGAGGCGATGGAGCCCGATAGTGTACGCGAGAATTATTGATGTAGGCTGCCACGTCCATCGCTTCTTCATCGCTTAAAGTCGGTTTGGCCGCTTCTACCCCAAAGGGCATGTTCGCCCGAATAAACGCTGCCAGCTTTGTTACTCGATTCATATTCGAACCCGCGTTGTAACTTTCGGGCCCCCACACCGGTGGGTACTCATATTCCACTCCGGAGGTTGCCATTTTCCCAAGCCCGTCCAAACCATGACACGAAGCACACTTTGTTTCGTAAATCGTTTTTCCTTTTTGAGAATCGGCGGCACGATTTCCAAACTTCACCATTTCGCTTACTACATCGCCCTTTCGCCGCTCGCCGACTGGAATACCCTGCGCTAGCGACCGCAAGTACGCCTGAATCGCCGCCATTTCCCGACCTTGCTCGGGAATCGGATTTCCATTCATGGCGCGCTCAAAGCAGTCGTTAATTCTCGCCCCGAGCGTTTTCACTTTGCCTTCGCGCGCTTTGTACTCTGGGTATCTCCCGAAAGCGGTTTGCAGACTAATTCCATAGGGCTTCGTACCGGCATTTAGATGGCAATTTTGACAGTTCATTCGACTCTTGCCTTTGGCCACTGAACCTTTTGGGCCGAGGTACCTTGCTGTGTGAACTAAAAGTTCTTTTCCATATTCAATTTCAACAAGCAACTGCGGAGACGGCGGAGGAATAGAAGCTGGAGCGCTGGTACGTGGTGTACAACCGCTCAGAACGAACATAGACAGGCTAAGGCCTAAGAAGGGGGAATAGAGAACTTCCCTCAGCGTCAGCGCGCGCGGACTACGGCCTCTTTGAAAACGCGGCTCTTGAAAACGAGTACCAAAAAGGCGATCCCAAAAAGAAAAGACTGCACCAAAATTCGCAGCAATTGGACTAGTGGTTGAAGCATGGTGCACAGCATGCGCATTAGGCGTAGTGAAAATCCATCCAATAATACGATTGGCATTTTTGGGAAAAGCCAGATTTGCATGTGCCAGCAAAGCCACCCCCCAAGAAGCCACTAAGTAGAAATGGAGTTCTAAAAAACTAGGGTGCAAAAAGTAAATGCCTATAGCAAATACGATTGCGGTAAATACCGTTTGCCCTAGGTTTTCTCGAAATGCTGTCGATACATCTAATTGATCGTCGGAATGATGGACTTTATGAAATCGCCACAACCAACGTACTCGATGGCTTATGTAGTGAGCGCCATAGGCCATGAGATCAAGAGCCAAAAAACGAAGCACGGTTCCAGCGGACAGCGCTGGAACCGAAAAAAAAGGCCCGGGATAAAACAAAAAGAACAAGAGCGAACAAGCAGCCAAATTGAATGAATAAAGCGCAAGGTGAAAGACCAGACGGTTAATTCGGTTTGAGAACCGCTCATCCGAAAGTCCTCCCTCGATAATAAAGAGCGATGCCGCCCAGAGCAAAAGAAACACCCAAGTAAAAGCCATTAATTCAACTCACTTCTTTCGGTCCCACAGGCGTTAAGGGTTTGGGATCAATTCGTCCAGCGGCAGCGACTGAGAGCTGTAAAAAACCCCCGGATCCGTACCCGGCTTTACTTCTTGCATACGCTCGTAAAGCCCCTGGTATTGTGGCTCTCGCTCGGCGGCGGTCTTCATCCACTGCTTAGATTTTTCCAAGTTGCCTTGTTTATATTCCACGTAAGCACGAAAATAGGCTTCTCGCGCGGAGTCTGGATTGGCTTGGGCAAATTCATCGACCGCCTTGGCCACACCTGGAAGATTGTCTTTTTGAAAAATCTCTTTGCCCACTCTCATTTCGTCGTAGAACGCATGATCGCCGGGATTCATTTCTTGCCCTCTCTCAGAGGCGTGTTCCAACTGTTTCAAAACCTCATTTTCGGTGGGCTTACCCAATGAATCTTTTAGTTGAAGAAATCGGCCCATCGCAGAAAGTTTGGCGGCCGGATACAAGCCGGGCTCCAGCTCAAGAAGTCGATCGGCGACGTCCGCAGCTTGGGCGATATTGGAAGTAAATCGAGACATAGCGATATCTGCCAATACTCTTGGATCTTGTATCTGCTCCAGCGGCGTTCCTTGGTACTGCAAATCAGTCAGCCCGGCGCGGTACATCAGCACTGAGGCAAAACAAGCCTTTCGAATTGCGGTTACGTGCGCGGCGGGAGTGTCTTTTTTGATCCCTAAGAAATCATTGCAAGCGCCTTGGAAGCGATCGTGCATTTCTGAAATCTGAGAAGGCACCCCCGTGCATTCGCGTGAAACCGCCAATGAACTTTCCAAACTTTGCCGATCGTTAAAAAAGCTTTGCAGGTGCTCACCTCGTAACCCTTGCCAAAACTTGCGACAGCCGGCCGAGTAGGCTTCTTCGGTTTTAGGAGTGAGTTGGATCCGAGGAGATTGGTAAACCTCAACTTCTCGAGCTGTGAGCGATCTTTGGGTGGTTGGTAACTTGTTTTGATACCCCGTCTCGGTTTTAGGATGCTCCGATTTGACCGTTGAGTAAAAGAACGCTGCGATGACTAAGCCTACCAAGCCTACAAGAAACGCTAATCGACGATTGTGCATACCGACGTTGTCAAAAACTGTTAGCAGTTCGTCAAGACAATCTCACCTGGATCGATTGACAGCAGGTTTGGGTCTACCCAGAATCGCTAAATAAATTCGGACGTTTGATGCGCATTGCGTCATGCTCGAATGACAAAAACTGGGAGAAACAAATGAAAAATTCCGTACTCACAGCGATGGTACTCGCTGTTGGTCTTCTCGCGGCCAATGCTTCGTGGGCCGGCCGCGCAACCAAGTTCACAGAAAAACTAGTGGATTCTGAATCCATCACGCTTGAAAAAGATGCCTCGAAGGCCGACGCTTCGAAATACAAACTTGGTGAGTGGGTAAAGTCCGAAAACAACTCTGCGTGGTATGCAAGGAACTATTATTTCAATAGCTACACGTTTTATTGGCAGCCAACACGGTTTTACTACACCTACACGAACTACTATCCAGTTCCGTATGTGTATTACTATCAACCCCGCGTTTACTACACCTACTACACGTACAATCCATATCCGTACTACGTAGTTATGTACTAGCCTTAAGAAGGCATTGTCAGTCCTTGGGGAGCATGCTAACGCGTTGAGTTAGTGTGCTCCCCTTTTTTTGGAGGATTGAAACGTGAAATGCCTTAGCCTTGCTTGGAAGAGTTCGCTGTTTGCTACTTTGCTTGCTTTGGCGAGCGTCGCTCAGGCGGCCGATTGGGGAGAAACGGACACGAGTGTCCTACCAGGCAGAGCAATTGGACTGCTTGAGGGCGCCGATGGATCGGCTTGCACCGCTTTTCTTTCAGGGGTTTGGCAAATCGCTACGGCAGGCCACTGCGTCCTTGTCGGGACAGACGGACTTCGCTTCAAGCTTCACTCCAGAAATGGATACGCCTCGGCAAATGCCACTTTTACTGGAATGTTCGTAACTGGTGGAGGCGGGCTCGGCAATAGCAACGAACAATTCCTAGGACAAGATTGGGCAATACTCGAAATCAGTGAGCCGCTCGGTAAAACTTTCGGTTACCTGCCGTTGTGGCCAGGCGATGTGCCAACTGGAACCAATATTTACATGAATGCCTATGCCAAAGGCTGGCGTTCGGGGCAAATCCCCCGCTCCAGTCAATGCACCGTACAGGACCCTTCTGAAGACTTTAAGCCCTTCTGCACGGAAAAAGACGGTCAAACGATTTGCAATTTTTTCTTGCACGACTGCCCAACGGACGCTGAGGGCTTTGATTCCGGAGCTCCAATTACCGCAGTTTTTGAACAAAAAGATGAAAACGGTAAATCAAGCTGGAATCACTACGTTGTGGGCATCCTTACGGGACGTACTTCATTTAACCGGCCTAACCTAGCCGCTAAGGTGATGAATTGGGGCATGACAGTTAACCCCACCGAAGAGCGGGCGTCTGACGTCTATTCGCACGCTCTTGCTCTCGATACGTTTTCCTATGTTCGCTGGCTAAGCCAAGCAATTCCGAATGCAGCTTCATTTCAGCCACGCATATCAGCGATAGAAAATCCTGGGAAATCGGCCGTGGTGAACTACGCAGTCAGCGTTGCCGGGGAAGCTCTTCCCTACCGCGGTTTTCGATCTGAAGATGTCATGCATAGAATTTTAAATGTAAACGGAGCTCACTCTCAGTGGAGTCTCAACACCGTAGTGAGGCGCCTGTACAATGCAACCCGTGAAAACTACAGCAATGACTTCATTTTTGATCCCTCAGCACTTCCAGAATCGATCTCTTTGAAGCTTTGGTCTCCCACCATTCGAAAAGACACCTACACCCGCAGTTACTCACGGTACTACACAGCAGGAAAGCCAGTGGATTACCACGACTCATCAAAGTACTACTCGTGGACCCAAAAATACGATCAGGAAAAATATGACCGCCAGGTTGCTTACGAAGAGCAACAAGCAAGAGCCAAACGGCAGTGGGAAGAGCAACAGGCCAGAGCCAGACAGCAATGGGAGAACCAACAAGCCGAAGCTCGCCGACGCCAGCAAGAATACCAAGAACAGTTGCGACGATACCAACAGCAACAAGCACGTTACGCCCAACAATACGGATACCCAAACTTCGTTCAACCTCGAGCCCCTCAGTACTATTCTGGTGGCGGAAATGACCTGGGTGACCAAATCAAAGCGCACGTCTACAGCGAAATTAACCGGTCATTTCGAGAGGCTGGACTTCCTCCCATTGGAAGCCACAGCAGCGGCCAGCGCGTTATCATCAATGGCGGGCGTGTCACGGTCGGGCCACGAACCATTTATATGGGCCGTTAAAACGAGGACACTTAGCCCGCGGCCATTTTCAAAGTTTGTTTTTTGAGCTGGCCAATCGGCTGACGCACTCGTAGCGTAAGGGCGTGGGAAAGCGTTGGATTGTTTTTGAAGAAGCCTGGGCTCGCGACGTTTCTCAGCGTTTTTTTCAGCCGAAACCTGGCGACACTTGGCTAAGCTGGGAAGAACTTCTCACCCTTTGCGAAGAACCACAACCAGCCGATTACTTCGAAGCTCGCGCCGCTTTCATTGAAGCCTTACAGAGCACCCCGATTGAAAAGGGTGATTGGTTTGCTACGGTCGAGCGCTTACGGGAGACCCCACTAAACAATTTAGACGATGTTGAGTTTTGCTTCTCTCACCTGCCCGCCTCTGAAAAAAACGGCTTCTTAAAAAGCTTGTTGCGGTTTTATTTTCAGTCCCCGCTGATTCAAGACGACCGGCTGGCCAGAACAACCCGCGTGATTCAAAAAGACGGAATGCGCCAAAGCGGAATCGACGCAAACAGCTTCGTCCTGGTCCAAGCAAGAATTCCAAGCCCGGTGTTTCGAGACCTCGCTGCCTCTCTTTCCGCGGCCTCTCAAGACAAAGAGTATCGACTCTGCGAAACCTGGGATTGGAACCCCTCTTCGATTCAATCAAAACGACGCCCAGTCTTTCTTTGGGACCCTGAGCCTACAGCAGTATTAGATCGTCTTTGCGAGCAGGCAAAGCGCCTAGCGCTACGGAGCAAAGTTCCCGTCCCCCTTTTTTTCGAAGGTACTGAAGCAAGTAAGGCCTATCTCAAGCTTAAACTTGCTGCATTTGGAATTAATCTGGAAGATACCTCCGAAGCGAAGAAGTCGCCTCCAGAGTTTTACTCCGACTACTTTCAACGCATTCGACGATGCGCACTGCCCCTTTCAGAACGACTGAAACTCGCCTACGACTGGACTCGTTCAGCAGACCCGAAAGCTACTGAAGACTCTCTCGAAGCGTGGCTTAACTTGCAAGGTCTAGCTTCCGACCGCAAAGAGATCTTACGAAACCTTCCGCCAACGGCTCCAACGAATGAGCCGCCCGGAAGAATAATACTGCTCCCTTTTCACCCCTTACCGTCAAACGATTCTCGATCGATTTACTTTTTTGAAGCCATCGGAGAGACATCCAACTCCCTTGCTTTTGACATGAGCGAGCGCTTCCTCTTGCGCGCGGCGGGCTTTGAAGTCCCTGAAGCCGCACCACATCGAGAGCGTAACGCGGAAAAACTAGCGGCCCTGTCAAAACCGAGCAGCGGAAGAAACTTTGTCTTCGTAGTAAATAAAGACTGCCTCCCCAGCGGCGTTGCTGAAAGAAAATTGGAGCTTCGAAAAAGCGCCCAGAGCGTACACTCCGGGCTTAAAGAAGCCTCATTCTCACCCCCAACCATCCCACTTTCCGCCAGTTCCTTGGAAACCTACTCGAATTGTCCCGCCCAGTTTTTTTACTCTCAGCTGGCACGGCTACGCCCCAAAATCGACCCAGAAGACTCGTTTTCATTGGTGTTTGGAAAGCTAGTTCACGCAACTCTAGAGCGTGCATTTCGCGAAAATTCGTGGGATCGGGTCGATGAAGCCTGCTTGCTAAAAACTTTTGACCGGGCTGCAGAAGAGAACCGCGAAACTTTCGGAATTTCTGCTTGGCTTAAGATCGCGTTAAAAAAACGTTTCGGCGCCATTGCCGAAAAACTTCCCGGGCTAGAGCGGGCGCTGCGTGAAGCACTTGGTCCCCTCACCCCTGCGCGCTTTGAAGAAGACTTTGAAATCAGTTTGCGCGGACGAAGATTCCGGGGCCGGATCGACCGTCTGGATCGCACAGAAAGTGGCGCCAGCCTGGTGATTGACTACAAAACGGGGGCCGTGGATTTTTCTCCAGAACAAGTCAAAAAAGGCACGAGCTATCAGGCGCTGATCTACGCTCTTGCTTCTAACATTCGTCCGGAAGGTAGTGCGGGCGTTTTGTTTTATGATCTTAAGAAAATGGAAACTCGACGAGGAATTCTTCGCGAGGACAAAGTGGGCAGTAGCGCAAAGAAAGCATTCACTCGCGGACATGTCATAAATGCCGAGTCATGGGATTCGATCCTTGAGGAAGGAAAAGACCACGCTCTTCGCTTAATCGAACAATTGGACTCCGGCGATTTCCGTCCAACCCCCTCGGCAAAGTCCTGTGAGTTTTGTCCGTACGGAGTGCAGTGCCGTAGCAAACACTCCTGGACGGGAGCCCAGCCATGATTTTCTCTTTGACCGATGAACAAACAGCAGCAGTGCAAGCGTCCGGACCCGTTTGCCTGACAGCTTCTGCGGGCAGTGGCAAAACTGCAGTTCTCGTTGAACGCTACGTTAGGGCCTTATCCCAAGGCATTAGCCCACAGCATATCTTAGCCGTAACATTCACCCGCAAGGCGGGTGCACAGCTACGCGAAAGAATCTTAAAACGGCTAGAGGGAGAGCACGACGAACTACTAAAGAGTGTTGAGCTCACACCCTGGATTGGGACTCTCCATCATTTTTGCTCTCAGATCCTCAACAACTGGGGGCGTTGCGATGCGTTTGAGCCCAGGGCTACCATATTGGACAATCTTTCCTGGGCTGCAGCAGCAAAGACGGTGCTTGAAAGCTGGAAAAAATCCATCGACCCCCAGCTTTTAGAGCAAGCCTTTGCGGTCTGGACCCCCTTTGACTTAGAAGCGATGGCACAGGAAATACTCAAACGTCCCAGCGATTTTGAGAAGGCGTTTTCAAAAGCCGTTGAACCATCCTCTCTGTTGGCTACTCACCAAGATCTCTTTGCCAAATTAGTCGTGCAGTGGAGAACTTATCTTCGTAACAACAGCCTTCAAACATTCGATGACCTCGAAGATCTGGTCTTAAAGCTCTTTGAAACAAACACCGCTGCTCGCGAAACACTCAGCCTCGGTTTTAAAGCTGTACTGGTAGATGAGTTTCAAGACACGAGCCCAAAACAATGGGCAATTCTTGAGAAGCTTTGCCATGACAACCCTAAAAAGCTCTTTGTAGTCGGCGATCCAAAACAGTCAATTTATCGATTTCGCAATGCCGACATAGAACTCTTTCTTGCTATGGCGCAGAATGCGCCCAAACAAGGAGGAACCAGCCTTGACCTTCGAACCTGTTTTCGATCTACTCCTGAACTTGTCCGTGTGCTTAACATGGCAGCGCAAGATCTCTTTGCAAACACTCCCTTGCTTCAAAACGAGATGCTCCCCGGCCAGGCAGCAGCCAATACGCTCCCAGTACGACTCCATTTATTTCAGGGAAACACATTGGGCGAGGCCGCAGAGGCAGAAAGAAACGTTGCTTGCGACGCAGCGCAAGACCTCATACACCAGGGAATATCTCCAGAACAGATTGCGTTTCTTTTTAGAAACGGCGATCGAATGGAAAACTTTGCGGAAGGCCTTAAGCAGCGTAGCCTTTTGGTAGCCTGCGAGCCCGTGGTTGATTTGTTTTCACTCTATGAGGTGCAAGATCTCTGTGCCTACCTTCGAGCGACTTTGAATCCAGAAGATGATTTTCAGCTGAGCGCGTTTTTGCAAACACCCTATGTCGGCCTGAGCAAACCCCAGTTATTTGACCTCGCACAGAAAAAAGGGAACACGCTATTTGAAAAACTCACGCATTCGCCTTGGGCAAAATGGTGGATAGATTTGGTTTGCAGCGGAGAATGCCGAACCGATGAAGTCCTCCGACATCTTTTTCTAAACTCCAAACTTTGGCCGGCTCGCAGTGGAGTCGTATACACCCTAGCGGGAAAGCTGGTCGAAGCAACGTACCTTTGCGACGCGGTGCCATTGCTTGCAGCGTGGGAAACTCAAGGAGTGACAATTCCCTCGCCGTTGGTGGGGAGTTCCTCCGAGGGAATCCGGCTAATGACCGTACACGCAGCAAAAGGTTTGGAGTTCGGGCACGTTTTTATTTTAGACAATCTCCGGCGCCCGCCTACTCGCCTTCCGTGGCTCTTAATGAACCAAGATGGAAAGTTGGGGCTACGGTTTAGACGAGACGGTGAGATTACAAACGATCCTACTTATGACGAGCTGATCGACATCAATAGAAAGCAAGACACCGACGAATCGAATCGGATTTTGTACGTGGCGCTTACTAGAGCCAAAAACACTCTCCACATAAGTTTGCCAGCGAATGAGACATTGATTCCGAAAACCTCTTGGGGCGATAAATTGAATGCATTAATTCGAAGGGGAAACCTGGAAGTCCTCTAGATTAGAGCACAACCAGACTTCCCCTTCCTTCTGGGAGAAGACGCTAAAGACGCAAAGTAACAGTTCCCAACACCTTATAAAATCCACTGTTGATGATCCCCGCCTCTTCAAATCCGGGCGCGGCAAGCAGCTGGCCCCCTTCGGCAATATTGGCCGTAACGGGTTTATTGACTAGTGGCAGCGAGTAACCTGCTCTGGCTCCAAAGCTAATCCAATCCGCGACTTCGAAATCCAACCCTACCAAAACGGTCGCCGCCCCAACCAAGTGAGCATAGTTCGTTCGACTCTGATCGCCGTTTAATCGCGAGAGACGATCATAGTAAAGGCCCTGCATTCCGAGCCCAAAGTAAGGACGAATGCGCGAGGAGGAAAGATAGACTTTCGCGTTAGCACCAAGCAAAGCGGTATAGAACATGTAGCCGACGGGAGCTTGGCCTTGATGTTGGTACGCAACTCGATACTGCGCAAATCCCCCTTCCAGCTCCATTGAGAAGTAACGACTCATCGGAAAATCAAGCGCGAGTCCCAGCGTGTGTTGATTGCGAATATTCGCTCCCCAAGCACCCGCGTAAACACTCCCGCCTACCATGGGCGTAAAACCCATGATGCCCTTGGGTTCCGTATAGCCACCGCCTTGGGCTTCCAACACCATGCCAACGGCACCGCCATCGCGCCGAGCAACCTCGGCCAAGGTAGTTTTGGTGTCACCAAGATCTGCGGCCGCTACGGCAGCATCCCACTGGACTTTACCTTCAATTGACTCAGACTCCTCTGTCCCCGTCGCCTTTAGCGAAGTCGGACTAACAACGCTAAACAGGATCGCAATTACGAAAAAGACGTGCTTCTGCATTAAGATCCTTACTTGAAACTTTCTCTCTAGGCGAAGCCGCCACTTTGCACTGTTTGTGCCACGGGAGAGTTTTTTCTAAGTAGTTGTATTTACGGCCACAAGAGTTTTGCGGGTGTCTATAAAGTTACACCCCACTGTAAAGAAGATAGACAGTGACATGATTTGGCCGGGTAAGTACTGGAAGTTTATTAGAGTTTTGCGGGTGTCTAACTATTCGACAGTCTGTCTACTTCTTAGACACCTAGCTAGAACTTCTAACTGAAACAATTGACCCTTGATTCGCCATCAGGAAGAGTGCTATCCAAACCGAACCAATCGGAGGGCTAAATGAGGTTTCTTCTAATTCTAGGATTTGTGCTAACTCTAGGAGTTGGGTCGAGAAGTCATGCAGCATTTCCCATTGAAGAATCTGGACCAGATATTCTAGTCACCAGCTCCGCACTACAAACCGCGAAGGGAACGGATCAGATTCGGACATTATTGCGTAGTAACTTTAGAGAAGCCGCCACCCTTTTGAAGGAAACTGAGTGTCTTAAGAATGTATATATTAAAATGGTGAACTTAAACTCGACACTCGGAGATGTTGTCACCGAAATTGCTATAAAGAAAGATACGTTTCGTAGACCCGCTAATCTTAATCAAACATACCTTGAAGCTTTTCTTACGTTGGATCTCAAATTTGCTGCCAAGGATGGAAGAGTAGTTCACTCGTTAACGTCAGGCGACTATTGCAAGATGAAATAGCACAAACAAAAAGGTGTCATTGCTGAAGAATCAGCTTCACAGCCTCAAGCTTAGATGTCCCCGTTCCGTATTGAAAACAAAAGGCCGCAAAAACATAAATTTTTGCGGCCTTGTTCTATTCGGGACAACTTACTGATGTCCAACAATTCGATTAAATTTTTTCTTCAACTACTGGAGGGACTGCCGTGCATTTGGGATTATTGACACCGCAATCTGCTTCGAGTTGTCTTCCTGCCCCGCGACTTTCACATAAGCCCCATTCCTTCCGAAGTAGCCAAAATCGGGGAAATTGGCCTGCACGGGCTGCTTCCGCTGGGCCGTTGCGCTTTTTTAGTCAGGGCAGACTATTTTGCGTAAAGCACTTATCCGCGAATTGATTGAGTTTAGCATTTCCAAAATTCGAACTTCTCCGTACTCTCCCGCTTTGAAAGATTCAGTGATTAAACCTTCTTCGCCCTCGAACACTTCGTTAGCTAATTTATTTGAGCTCGAATCGAAATAAATCACGCGCTCGCGCCTCACCGTAACATAGGAGAATTTAAAGGAATAATCTCGTCGATGATCAGTAAAGACATCCGCGCTCGTAATTACTTTTTCAGGTAGGGTATCGCTCCGAACGCATGCCCCCAGCGGCATCACGTGAAAACCAGGCCCCTTCTTGACCGTCTCGGGATCCATTGCTCCAGCAACAGCGCTCAATGCAGCAAATCCCAAGATCCATTCTCTAGCAGCCTGCATTCTCATCTCATTTCTCCTGAAAGACGATAAACGAACCAGCTGCTAATTTGCCTATTCACTTTTGACTTGGAAACCTGAAAGTCCTTTAAGCGAAGACAAGTGTTTTCGCCATAATGTAGCGTAGCGGACAAATCGAATAGCACAAACAAAAAGGGCCGATTTTCCCTGAGGAAAAACCAGCCCTTTTCTACCCTGCTATGAATAGCGGATTACTTATCTCGAGAGAAAATCAAGTCATAGTTGTCAAAACGAACAGTCTGTTTCCCGTTAGTTTCCTTGATGTAGATTTTCCCCTCGAAGCCTCCAGTCGATTCCATATTGTAGTCGGTATAGTTCACGACCATCGGAGCGCCGTTAACCGCACCGTCCTCTAGGACATCGAAGAACCACAAATCGCCTTGCCCGGACTCGATAGAATCACTGTAAGATCCACAAGCCGAACCACGAAAATAAAACAACTGCTCGAACAAGCCGCCGGAACCAACAGTGATGTAAACGCGGTACGACTCGTAGATTGCTGATTCACCGTCATTGGGATCTACTTGGTAATAGGTAGTCTTGCAGTCCGACTCCCAACCACCGTCAATCAAACTCACTCGGTTTTTTGGTTTTCCAGCTGCAGTCTCGGCCTGAACGATGACATCACTGTTACCACTCGGCTTTACCCCCTGCTTAGTGGGTGCATTGCTACTCGCTACCGGAGCACTCCCGGGAGCCATAGACTTTTTTCCACATGCTGTCGCCAACGACAAAACGACCGTTACAATCAGAGCCCGCGCAATAAATTTCATAATCTGCCTCCAGGAACTAGCGCGCCCCTCACGCGCCAAACCGAATTGGAGACTTTGCAAGGTGTAGACCAACGAAATACACCTACCGCCAGGCTCAGCGAGGCATTTTCATGGAGACAAATTTGGGCACCGGTGTAGATTTACTGCCCAGAAAGGGCAACCTTCTAACCGCCTACCGAATCTAGCCATACCTTCGGAAATTCGATTAGCCGTCGCAACTTAAAATCCATAAACCCAATCGTAAACACGGCAAGGGCGGAAACTTCACCCGACTCTTTAAGCAGTGTTTGTTGCAGAGTCATGATCTTAGACCGCATCCCTAAAAGTTCGTTCTGAATGCTAATCTTTTCTCGATTGCGAAGCTCTTTTCTAAACTTCACATTCACTTCCAGAATTACGGGCCCTTGTCCGAGACGTTGGACCTCTAGTAATCCAAACCCCTGAGTCGTAATCATTTCCCAGCGACTCTCTTCAAATAGCTCCAAATAAACCGCATTGTTGACATGCCCGAAACCATCCAAGTGTGTCTCGCGAATCATCGTATGGTAAGTAAATATATTCGAGCTCATAGCATTTCCTTTAGCCGCACTCGGCACAAATGATTGAGGGTTGACCACTTTCAGCCTTAAGAGGCTCACTTAACTTGCAGCCACTGCGGTATACCGAAATCGCCTTCAGTCCCAGTTCATGCGCATTTTCGTAAACCAAGCGAACATCCTGCACAGTCGCCGAATTGGGAAGATTCACTGTCTTGCTGATTCCGCCACTGATAAAGGGCTGAGCCGCCGCTACGATAGCCAAGTGAGCTTTCCAACTTAGCACGTGCCCCGAAGAGCCCGCCCCAGCGGCACAATCAAACACCGCAAAGTGGATCGGTTTTAAGTGAGGCGCTCCTTCTACAGTTCCGGCTTTGAGAACAAACCCTTCGATGTCTCGCACTTGTTCAAGGGAATATCCTAAATTCCTGAGTGCAGGCCCCATGCTTTGATTCACAAAACCCAGTGCGCCGCCTCCTGCCAAACGCTTTGATTTAACCAACGCGTACTCCGGCTCAATACCCATGGTGTCACAATCCATGACTATTCCGATTGTTCCAGTCGGTGCGATAGCCGTCACTTGTGCATTTCTAAAACCATGCACTGCTCCCTCTGCCATCGCTTGCGCCCATGCAGTTCGAGCAAATGAAATAAACGGATGGGAAACCTCGCTCAAGGCATCCATGTGTTTGTTTATCACTGCCAACATGGGCGTACGATTAGCCTCAAATCGACTAAAAGGTCCCATCTCGCGCGCAAGCTCAGCGCTCGTAGCGTACGCTTCACCCGTCATCCACGCACTTATCGCTGCAGTCAGCGCCTGAGACTCCGGACTGCCGTACGCCACGCCTTGGCGCATCAAGAGCGCACCGAGATTCGCAAAGCCAAGCCCGAGAGTTCTATAGGACAAACTTCGCTCTGCCAGAGTTTTACTCGGGTACCCCGCCATGGAAACGGAGATATCTAGAGTGATTACCCATAGTCGTACTGCCTGGCCAAATTGATCAGGGAAGATGTTTTTACATTCCGAATCGAAAAACTTCAGCAAGTTGAGACTCGCCAGATTGCAGGCTGTATCATTGAGGAAGAAATACTCGGAGCAAGGATTCGAGCCCCGAATCTGTCCGTCGTTGGGACAAGTGTGCCAAGCAGCAATGGTCGATTCGAATTGAACACCCGGATCCGCACACTCCCACGCCGCCTCCACTATGGCATCCCACAATTCAAGCGCAGAAACTTCCGCACTTTTTCCCGCACTGCTTCGAGCCTTCAATGCCCATTTCGCCGATTTTTGTAGTGCTTCCCAAAATGCATCAGAGACCAAAACTGAATTATTGGCGTTTTGTCCGGAAACACTTTGGTAGGCTTCATTGCGCCAATCGAAATCCAACTCCGGGTATTGCGGAAATTCCATCGAGGTCTTGTGGCGGCCAATCAAGGACTGCAACAATGCTTCTGGCACACTGGCCTGTCGTGCAGCGTCCAAGGCAAGCGCCAATGAGCGCTCTGGTCCCGAGCACGCATCCCAAACGGCCTTAAGTTGTTTGCGAAGCAATTGGCTTCCAGCAATGAGACACGCAACTTTGCGTTCCTCCCGAACTTTCCATTGGATAAATTCCAAAATATCGGGATGGTCTATGTCGAGCGAAACCATTTTCGCTGCACGTCGATTTGTCCCGCCACTCTGTACGGCACCAGCTGCCGTATCGCCTACTTTGAGAAAGGAAATAACACCGCTTGAGGTACCTCCCCCAGAAAGAGACTCTCCACGCCCACGAAGCGCTGAATAGTTCGTCCCCGATCCCGAACCAAACTTGAATAGCCGAGCTTCGCGTAGCCAAAGATCCCATATCCCGCCTTCACCCACTAAATTATCCGCAACACTTTGAATGAAGCAGGCATGCACTTGGGGGTGCTCAAAGCTATTGGGACTGGAGCGGGTTTCTCCCTTTTCGTCTACGAAAAATAGCCCCTGCCGAGGCCCCTCTATTCCGTAGGCCTGATGCACGCCGGTATTGAACCATTGGGGACTATTGGGCGAGGCGATTTGGTGCACGAGTTGGTAGCGCATTTCATCGTAATAGTTCTGCGCGTCCTGTTGAGTAGAAAAAACACGGTTTTTTTCTCCCCATTGAGTCCAAGCGCCCGCCATTCGGTCGATAGCTTGACGAAGATCTTTTTCGTAGAGCCCCTGGTCGGCGTTTCGGCGAAAGTACTTACTGGCCAAAACCTCTACCGCATTTTGACTCCAAAATTTGGGGACAGTGACCTGCTCGGAAAAGAGAGATACCCCGGATTCGCTTCGAATTTCGACCAAACGAACTTCGAACTCTATCCCCTCGTAAGGTTCTTTAAGTTTCGCCGTAAAGACGCGATCTATTTTCATTTAGCAAGCTGCCAGTTGGGCCCATACCCAGAATCGACTTTCAAGGGCACTTTTGTCGCTAGAGCACCCACCATCTCCTGGGTAACCAGTTTTGAAACTTTTTCTTTCTCGTCCAGGGGAACCTCCAAGACCAATTCATCATGCACTTGGAGGATCATGCGAGACTTCAACCCTTCTTGATGTAGGCGCCGATACACCGACACCATCGCGGCTTTGATGAGGTCCGCAGCAGTACCTTGGAGAGGCGCATTTATCGCAGTGCGCTCGGCCATTTCCCTGCGCATTCTATTTTGCGAATCAATCTCTGGAATATACCGCCTGCGCCCCCATAGCGTAGATGCATATCCAGTCTTTCGGGCTTTCTCGGCTAAGCTTCTAAGAAACGCTTGAACGCCACTGTAGCGCTCAAAATAGCGATCAATGAATTCCTTAGCCCTCGCGGGTGAAATTTTTAGAGTTTGGGCCAGACCGTAAGGGGTTTGCCCATAGACCACACCGAAGTTGATGGTTTTAGCCACTCTACGCTGGTCAGCGCTAACGTTGTTTACCCCAAAAATCAAACGCCCCGTGTACGCGTGAACATCTTCATCATTTTGAAATGCCCGCACCAGTTCAGCATCGCCGCTCATCTCTGCCAGCAAACGGAGTTCAATCTGAGAGTAATCGGCCGAAAGCAATTCCGTACCCGGAGGCGCTTTAAAAACTGAACGAATTTCGTAGCGAGGATCTGCACCGACAGGAATGTTTTGTAGGTTAGGATTGGAACTTGAAAGGCGCCCCGTAGCTGTAACCGCTTGGTTAAAACTCGTATGAACCCGATGCGTGTTTGGATCAATTTGGCCTAAGAGTCCCTCTACGTAGGTGCTCCGAAGCTTCCCATACTCCCGAAACTTTAAGATAGACGCACAGATTTGATGTTCCGAGGAAAGTTGCGCCAGAACACTTTCATCAGTGGAAACCCCTGTTTTGGTTTTCTTCACTACTGGCAGACCTAGTTTTTCGAAAAGAATTTTGGAAAGTTGTTTCGGCGACTGTATATTGAAACTCTCCCCGGCCTGGGAATAGATGGTAGCCTCCACCACCTTCATTTCGTGCTCAAGATCTACCGACATTGCCTCAAGCGCTGCCTTATCGACCAACACGCCCGCAAACTCCATATCTGCCAACACCTCGACAAGAGGAAGCTCTACGGTCTTGTATAGGTTTTCAACGCCAAGGTCGGCGAGCATTGGGCGTAGTTTTTGATGCAGGCGCAGTGTGACATTGGCATCTTCCCCAGAGTAGGCGGCAGCTTTTTCAATAGTGACTTCGGCGAAGGAAATCTGACTTTTCCCCACGCCGGTCACGTCTGAATAACTAATATTTTGGTGTCCAAGGTATTTCAGCGCCAGCGCGTCTAGATTGTGTGGTTCATCAGGATCGATTAGATAACTCTGCAAGAGAGTGTCTTCTTCGACCCCGGCGACCTCCACACCCCACGCGCGAAGAATTTGGATGTCGTACTTTAAGTTTTGCCCTACTTTTTTAATCTGCGGATTCTCAAGCAAAGGCCGCAGCAAAGACCGCGCCTGTTCTTGAGACATCTGCCCTTGAAGCAATTCATTTGGCTCCCCAATGGCGTGGTGGCCAAGCGGCAAGTAATAAGCAACGTCGGGTTCACCACAAAACGAAATACCCACGCAAACAGCTTTTTGAATCGACAACGAAGTAGTTTCGGTATCGATGGAAAGCAATGGAAGCTGCGCTACGCGCTCGACAGCCTTTTTAAGATCCTCGGCGCTTCGAAGTATTTCGACCTTAGACCCTTTCAACTCCTCTTTTTTGTCCGCAATCCCAAAACGCTTGAGCAGTCCGTGAAATTCCATCTCTTCGAGAAATGGCTTGAGCTTATCTATGATCGGCCCACGGTAGTTGAATTCATCCCAATGGTACTCAAGCGGAACATCACGCCGGACGGTAGCCAGACGCTGACTTAGAAACGCATTCTCTTTCTGCTCCTGCAAAGTCTGGCGCCTCTTCTCCTGTTTTATAGAAGCGAGGTTTTGATAAATACCTTCTAGGTTTCCGTAGGCGTTGATGAGTTCTGCAGCCGTTTTCGGTCCGATTCCGGCAACGCCTGGAATATTGTCTGAGCTATCGCCCATCAGAGCTAAGATATCGACCACCTGGTGTGGCGCGACTTGAAACTTTTCGTGAACCTCGGCCGCGCCAATCCGCCTGCCCTTCATGGTGTCGTACAGCGTGGTATCGTCGGTCACTAGCTGCATCAGGTCTTTGTCGCCCGTGATGATTTCTACTTTATAACCTTCTTTTTCCGCTCGAGTGGCGACGGTAGCAATGACATCGTCCGCTTCAAATCCCTCAAGCTCCAGACGACGGATGCCAAAGCAGTCGACTGCTTTTTGAATTTGCTCGAATTGTGGGAGCAAGTCCTCGGGCGGCTTTTGGCGGTTGGCTTTATATTCCTTGTACAGGTCCTTTCGAAACGACGGCTTTGCCGTGTCAAACAATATCGCTAGCTTCGTGGGCCGTTCGTCTTCCAGCACCTTTAGAAGCATGTTCACAAAGCCGAAGGTAGCGTTGGTTGGCAGCCCCTTAGAGTTTGAAAGGCGCGTAATCGCATAATAGGCGCGGAAAATATAGCCGCTGCCATCAATCAAAATAATGCGTTCTTTAGTGCTCATGCCCGCTGTGTCCTTGCTCTTAAAATCTCAATTAACGCGGGGAGTATCGAAACAAACACGATGCCCAAAACGACCAAAGTGAAGTTGTCTTTTACCATTGCAAGCCCGCCAAAGAAGTAGCCTGCCACTGTACACGCTGAGACCCAAAAAACCGCACCGGCGACATTGTAGACAAAAAACGTCCAGTAGTTCATTTTCGCCAACCCCGCCATAAAGGGTGCGAAAGTACGAACTATCGGAACAAAGCGCGCTAGAACAATCGTTTTGCCACCATAGCGCTCGTAAAACTCTTTCGTTTTGTCGAGGTAGGCCTTCTTAAAGAACCGGTTTTCAGACTTTAAAAGTCTCTCGCCCAAGTAGTAACCAATCGCATAGTTCAGGGCATCGCCGCCGACGGCTGCCACCACCAAAAGCACCAAAAGCAAACTCAGGTCCAAGGCTCCCCGTGCCGCAAATGCCCCAGCAGCAAAAAGAAGAGAATCTCCAGGCAAAAGCGGGGTAACGACCAACCCAGTCTCTAAAAAGACAATTAGGAAGAGCAGTGCATAGGTGGCCGACCCGAAACTGCCGATTGCAGTATCTAGATGTTTATCAAGGTGGAGAAAGAGGTCTACGAACGAACCCAACCATGCGCCAAGCGTCCTAAGAAATTCCATAGGGGCTGAGTGTGCCCAAGAAAAGTCATTTTGAGAAGCACTTCGACAATCCTTGGGGTAAAACTAGCAAAATGGAAGCGTACCAACCCAAAAATAAAATACGTATAGTTACTGCAACTTCGCTTTTTGATGGTCATGACGCCGCTATTAACATCATGCGTCGAATCCTTCAGGCTTCAGGGGCGGAAGTAATTCATTTAGGACACAACCGCTCGGCCGAAGAGGTAGTGGACTGCGCCATCCAGGAGGATGCCCAGGCTATTGCGATGACGTCCTACCAAGGCGGACACTTAGAGTACTTTAAGTTCCAGTTCGATCTTCTTAAGAAAAAGGGTTTTTCCCACATTCGTCTCTTTGGGGGTGGCGGCGGCGTGATTCTCCCTTCCGAGATAGAGGAACTTCATGCCTATGGAATAACGCGCATTTACTCTCCCGACGACGGACGGTCCATGGGCCTTCAAGGGATGATAAACGATTTGCTTCAGAAAAGTGATTTCGCAACCACAACAGCAGCGCCTGCTCCGGAATCCCTTTCTGCAAAAGACTTCGGACAGCTTGCACGAGCAATCACTGCGGCAGAGGCCGAACTTTATTCCCCTGCCCTTATTTCCAAAATCCAAGGCATGGCAAAGCAAAGGCGTTGCCCTGTTTTGGGAATTACGGGAACGGGAGGCGCCGGCAAGTCCTCTCTTGTGGACGAACTCATAAGGCGCTTCCTGAGCGATTTTCCTTCAAAGCGTATAGCAGTCGTTGCTGTCGATCCCTCAAAGCGAAAGACCGGCGGCGCTTTGCTCGGGGACCGAATTCGGATGAATTCGGTCTACAATCCCCGTGTCTATATGCGTTCGTTGGCAACCCGGCAGAGCCATCTGTCTTTATCGGGAAATGTTCAAACCACTGTCCAGATTTTGCAGGCAGCAGGATTTGACCTGGTGATTCTGGAAACATCGGGAATTGGTCAGTCGGATACCGCCATCGTCGATCATTGCGACTATTCGCTGTATGTCATGACGCCGGAATACGGAGCGGCCACCCAGCTTGAGAAAATCGACATGATCGATTTCGCCGATGCCATTGCACTAAATAAATTCGACCGACGAGGCGCCCAGGATGCCTTGCGTGATGTGAGGAAGCAATATAAGCGCAGCCGTAGTCTTTTCGATGCTTCAGATGAAACGCTTCCAGTCGTGGGAACCATCGCCTCGCAGTTTAACGATCCAGGAATGAACCGCCTGTACAGCGTGGTTGTTAACGGCATAAGCAAAAAGACGGGAGCCGCGCTACAAAGTCATCGACCGCTTTCCAAGGACGAGTCAGAAAAAATCTACATTCTTCCACCCGATCGGACTCGCTACCTATCAGAGATTTCTGAAACACTGAGAAACTACGACGCATGGGTTGAAAAACAAGTGACACTTGCGAACGCTTGCTTTGGACTGAAACAGGCAGAGTGCTCAGTCGATAGTACAGAGCGCCCTGCTATTGCGCAGGCATTTGAGAAAGCGCACGCTCAACTCGCGCCTGAGTCGAAAGCACTGATCACAAACTGGGCTGAGACTAAAAAGAAATTTGAAGCCGATGAATTTGTCTTTCCCGTCAGGCAGAAAGAAGTCCGATTGCCGGCTTACGTAGAGTCACTAAGCCACACCCGAATACCCAAGGTGGCACTTCCCCCTTATGAGGCCTGGGGAGAGTTGGTACGCTGGGGCCTGCAGGAAAACACTCCTGGCGAGTTTCCCTACACAGCGGGAGTTTTTCCCCTCAAGCGAGAGGGTGAAGATCCAACCCGAATGTTCGCCGGCGAGGGCGGACCCGAGAGGACCAACAAACGATTTCATTACGTCTCCAAAGATATGCCGGCGCGAAGGCTCTCCACGGCTTTTGATTCGGTAACACTGTACGGGGAAGATCCGGCCTCTCGGCCTGACATCTACGGAAAAATTGGGAACTCTGGTGTTTCCATTTGTTGTCTGGATGACGCCAAGAAACTCTACTCGGGCTTTGATCTGTGCGATCCGATGACTTCCGTGTCTATGACCATCAACGGCCCCGCACCCATGCTACTCGGCTTCTTCCTAAATGCTGCGGTGGACCAAGCGTGCGAAAAATACATTCACGAAAATGGACTACTGGACAAAGTGAATGCGGCAAAAGCGCATTATTTTAAAGAACGCGGGGTGCAGCCTCCAAAATATTCCGGAACACTTCCAGATGGAAACAATGGGCTGGGCCTCCTACTTTTGGGCATTACCGGAGACCAAGTTCTCCCAGCGGACGTCTACTCCAAAATTCGGGCTCAAACTTTAACCCAAGTTCGCGGAACGGTTCAGGCGGATATTTTGAAAGAAGATCAGGCGCAAAACACTTGTATCTTCTCAACTGAGTTCGCCCTGCGAATGATGGGCGATATCCAAAATTTCTTCATCGAAAATCGAGTTCAAAACTTCTATTCCGTTTCGATTTCCGGATACCATATAGCGGAAGCGGGTGCGAATCCCATTACCCAGCTAGCATTCACTCTCGCCAATGGATTTACCTTGGTTGAATACTATCGATCTCGGGGAATGAAGGTCGACGATTTCGCGCCCAATCTTTCTTTCTTCTTCTCAAATGGAATCGATCCCGAATACGCAGTAATTGGACGTGTCGCACGGCGTATTTGGGCCAAGGCGATGAAACTGAAATACGGAGCCAATTCGCGAAGTCAAAAGTTGAAGTACCATATCCAAACATCGGGCCGGAGCTTGCACGCGCAAGAAATTGATTTCAACGATATACGGACCACACTTCAAGCGATGTATGCGATTTTTGACAACTGCAATTCGCTGCACACAAACGCTTACGATGAAGCCATTACTACACCCACTGAAGAGTCCGTGCGTAGAGCCATGGCGATTCAGCTCATTATCAATCACGAGCTAGGCCTAGCTAAAAATCAAAATCCCTTCCAAGGTTCGTTTGTCATTGAAAGACTGACCGACGAAGTAGAAAAGGCGGTTTTGCTTGAGTTCGACCGGCTTACCGAACGCGGAGGCGTTTTGGGAGCCATGGAGACGATGTACCAGCGAGGAAAAATCCAAGAAGAGTCTCTGTATTACGAAACTCTCAAACACGATGGTAAATATCCGATCATTGGCGTAAATACTTTCCTTTCTTCCAAGGGATCTCCCACGGTTTTGCCAAAGGAAGTAATTCGTTCCAGTGGCAGTGAGAAAGAAGAACAGATCCAAACCGTTGAGTCGGTGAAATCCCGAAATCCAGAGGCTCGGCAACAGGTACTCAAACTCCTGCAGCAAGCAGCAACCGATAATACGAACCTCTTTCAAGCCATGATGGAAGCCACGAAGGTTTGCACTCTAGGGGAAATGACCCGCGCTTTATATGAGGTTGGGGGTGAGTATCGGCGCAACATGTGAAGATCCGCCTGCCAACTGCCCTGCTCACGAAAGTGGACGGATATACCGCGAAGTGCTACGACCGATTTAAGGGAACAGATCATGGTCCGAAGTTTATCATTTCTAGCTTTGTTCATGCTTTCAGCTAGCTACGCCGACGAACGGGAACTCAAAGATGAGGCGCACTTTAGATGCACCGTAGCTGCTGGGCAGTATTGGCCTGGGGACAAAACGAGCGAGAGTCCGGCGGACAACCTCTTTATTAAAACGAAACCCTTTCGTTATGACTACAAGGTGGCGAAGAAGTCCGTCATCAATATCACTTTAGCCGATTTCACAACTCGCTTCAATGGCGGCAAAGAGTTGCCCTTCATCCAAGAGATGGCAAGAGGGTACGACTTGGAAATTCCATTTGAAGTTTCCCTCCTCTTTTCTAATTCGCTTAAGCTGGAAACTTCCATAAGCTGGAAGCTGCCTGATTACGGGGTCCAACCCTTGGTATTAATGGAAAGCGCCATCATTGAAAAAGGCCTTGTGGAAGCCAAACACAGCTTCGTCCTTCCGCACAAGGACTCGGAGCCGAAATCGACCCCCTCCGCGGTGCAAATTAACGTTCGCTGCCAGGAAATTTAGAGAACCAATCTATTCCACTATCAGATAGTCTGCCGCGGGAATGGGCGGCGAGCCATTTACAATCTCATCGGCCAGTCGAATCGGCTGCTTCTTCACCGCCTTTGTCCGAAGCGAAAATCTCGGTCTCTGCAAAGGGAGGAACGTGAAAAATACGTTTCCAAAGTGGGTAGCTAAAACCAAAGAACACGGCCGCAACACTCAGCATGCGAGCCAGGGAATAGTGTAGAGAAGTATGCGTGATCAGCTGTTCGAAAGCCAACCAGTTCAAACCAAACGATAGCGCCTCGACGAGGCAAAACTTAGATAATTGGTTCAACCAAGGGGGCTCAGATGCCCGAAAGACCCAATAACGATTTCCTAAAAACTGAACACAAAAACCTGCCAAGAGCGAAGGCAAATTCGCCACCCGAGCGCTGGTCAGACCACTTTCAACCAAAAAGTACAAAGTACCGAGATCGGCCACGGTAGCGGCGATTCCCACTACGGTAGTCCGTGCAAACCGGCAGCTCTCTATGAATCGCAGAACCCAGGAAATAGTCTTCACCCTCAGTTGAAAAATGCAAAAAGGACTAAACCATGCAAATGGCCGTACGTCGATAGAGACTAAGTGGCTCGAACGAGAATGGCGACCCCTTGCCCGCCACTCACACAAAGACTCGCAATGCCTAACGCTCCGGTCTGACCCGCCATACGACTAAGCAGAGTAACAAGAATCCGTGCACCACTCGCACCAATCGGGTGCCCCAATGCAATCGCCCCTCCCCATGCATTGAGCTTCTCAATAGGAATGGCGAGCTCCCTTTGACAGGCAATGGCCTGCGCCGCAAAGGCTTCGTTGATTTCAAAGGCATCGATGTCTGAGACTTGCAATCGATGCCTTGCGAGCATTTGGGAGATGGCTGGAATGGGACCAAGCCCCATCCGTTTAGGATCGAGTGCGACAGTTTGAATATCTAAAATTTCTGCCTGGGCCTGATTTCGGTCGGAGGAAACACAGAGAAAAGCTGCCCCGTCCGTGATCCCGCTAGAATTTCCAGCGGTGATCGTTCCAAGTTTTGGATCAAAAACAGCCGGCAACTTTGCCAGACTCTCCAAAGTAGTACTGCCACGCCGATGTTCATCTGTGTCAAGCCCAGGCTGTTTGCCCTCACCGGCAATGGGAAAAACCTCGGCAGAGAATTTTCCAGCGGTCCACGCCGCCTCGGCTCTTTGCTGTGACAAAAGAGCAAAGTCATCTTGCTCCTGGCGAGATATTTTTCTTTCGCTGGCAATGAAACGCTCGACCGTTTCCCCCATAACCATATCAGCAAGCGCGCAGTGAAAACCGTCTTGTGTCATACCGTCCACGACCTTCGCATGGCCGAGCCGCTGCCCCCAACGCGCATCCATTAGGTAGTACGGCGTATTCGACATGCTTTCCACTCCGCCGGCAAATACACGCTGCGCCTGCCCTGAAGTGATTTTCTCAACGGCCGAAAATACTGCCGTCATTCCCGACGCACACGCTTGATTCAAGGTAATGGCCGGAATGGTTTCAGCAAGCCCCGCGCGAATCGCCGCTTGCCGCGCTGGGTTAGGGCGCGCTCCCGCCTGCCGCGCCTGTCCCAACAACACCCAATCGATGTTGGCATCGCCGAGCGCTGATTTTTGAATACTCGCCTTAAGAGCCATAGCCGCTAGCTCAGGAGCGGTGAAACGCTTTAGACTCCCACCGAACTTTCCAATGGGGGTTCTACACGCGGCACTCAAGTAAATAGGACGGGCGAAGGCGCTCTTTTCTTTCATATTCTCGCTTTTAACATCTTCAGGTATCCTGCGACAATCATGTCCACCACCGTCACGTATCCCGATGGCAATGTCCTGTTGCGTAATCTAACGCGGGAGTTCCCCATTATCTCGCATGGGTCTGGCGTCTACCTTTTCGACAAGTCCGGTAAACGATACTTCGATGCTGCCGGCGGCGCACTGGTAGCAAGCTGTGGACATGGCGCAAAAGAAATTGCAAATGAAATTGCCGCACAACTTGGACGTGTCGGTTATGTGAACGGCACCCAATTTACTTCCGAAGCCATGGAAGAATTTGCGGCGCGCCTAGCGCAAAAAGCGCTGCCTCTGGGCTTGGACAAAGTGGCCTTACTGGGATCAGGATCCGAGGCGATGGAAGCCGCCATTAAATTTGCGCGACAGCTTTGGGTAGAACGCGGAGAAGACCAGCGAAAAACATTTATCGCGCGCGTGCCGGGCTACCACGGCAATACTTTTTATGCGCTTTCCGCTTCTGGACGCCCCCACTACAAAAAACTTTTCGGCCCCCTACTCTCACGAGTTGCTACCGTAAGTGCGCCCTACGGCTACCGATGCCCGGTGGAATATGAGTCCAAAGGGGCAGAGTTCTATGCCGCTGAATTAGAAAAACTCATCAGCGAAGAAGGGCCCGAAACTATCGCCGGATTCTTGGTAGAGCCGGTGAGTGGTTCTAGTACCGGAGGATGGACTCCTCCTCCCGGCTACTTCGATCGAATCCAGAAAGTTTGCAGCAAACATGGCATTTTAATCATCGCCGATGAGGTGCTTTGCGGCGCAGGGCGAACGGGCAAGTACTTTGCCTCCGAGCACTATGGCCTGAAACCGGACATTGCCGTACTTGGCAAAGGCATCAACGGCGGCTTTATGCCAGTCAGTGCCGTGCTAGTTCGCAAGCAAGATGTAGACAAAATGAAATCTGGCACCGGCTATTTCCTGCATGCTCAGACCTACCTTCAATCACCTTGCATGGCAGCAACTGCCCTTGCAGTGATGAAATATTTCGACAAGCACGGTTTGGTGGAAAATGCGCACACCGTCGGCACCTACTGGCAAAAACTCTTGCGCGATAGACTTTCGAAATTCGAACAAATCGGGTGTTTTGCGGGAATTGGAATGCTGGCCGGAATTGAATTCGTTGAAGATAGGAAAACAAAGCGCCCATTTGACCGCTCAAAGAAGATAGTAGAAGGTTTTGTTACAACGGCATTCAAGAATGGAATAACACTTTGGCCTAATATTGGACACGCTGACGGCGTAAATGGAGATCTTATCGTGATGGGACCTCCTCTCATTATGACGAAAAATGAGGCCGATGAACTAGTCACTCAAATTGAAACCTCGCTTCGAGAGTTTTTCGGCTAAGGAGACACGCATTGGCCTTTAAAATTACTTACTCAATGCTAAGCGCTGACATGGACCAGGTGCATGCCGCATTTGATGCCGCACTAGCGAAAGTTCAATCCGAACTGGGGCGAGAGTATCCATCCTGGATTGGTGGCAAAGCCATTAAGACTGGCAGATTTTTGGACGACCACAATCCAGCTGACACCAGGCAGCTTCTCGGCCGTTTTCACAAAATAGGGACAGCAGAAATCGATACCGCCTTTAACAATGCGAAAAAGGCACAAGTTGCGTGGGGCGCCACCCCGTGGCGGGAGCGAGTCCGGCTCCTCCAAAAAGCTGCCGATATCATTTCCGAGCGACGCATGGAAATAAGCGCAATTATGTCGCTCGAAGTGGGGAAGAACCGCCTTGAAGCAATGGGTGACGTCGAAGAATCCGCTGACCTCTTTCGCTACTACGCTAAGAGCTGGGAAGAAGCCGATGGATTCATCAAACCCTTAGGGAAACTTTCTCCCAATGAAAACACGGGAGATCACTTGCGCCCCTTCGGCGTGTTTGCTGTCATCTCCCCGTTTAACTTCCCACTGGCTTTGGCCGCGGGAATGTCGGCGGGTGCGTTGCTAGCGGGAAATAGCGTCATCTTAAAACCTAGCCAAGATGCTCCTTGGTGCGCCCAAAAACTTTTCGAAGTACTTCGCGATGCAGGGCTCCCAGAAAATGTCTTTCAACTCGTGTATGGCACTGGAGGGGAACTGGGAGATAGCCTGATTGACCATCCACTTTGCGATGGCATTGCATTTACGGGCAGCAAAGAAGTGGGAATGCGGATTTATCACCAGTTCAGCAAAGATTTCCCAAAACCCTGCTTGATGGAAATGGGCGGCAAGAACCCGGCTTTTGTTTGCGAGTCGGCCGACATCGATAAAGCAAGCGACGGATGCTTAAAATCCGCCTTTGGAATGTCCGGACAAAAGTGCAGTGCGCTTTCGCGAGTGTATGTCCACGCGTCCCAAAAAGAGGCATTCCTTAGTGCCCTGCTCGATAAAACAAGTAAGATAGTGACCGGCAATCCCGTTTTGAAAGACGTCTACATGGGCCCTGTGATCAACGCGAAAGCTGTTGAAAAATATTTAGGTGCCGTAGCAGTTGCGAAAAAAGACGGAAAGATACTTAGCGGCGGACACCGACTTACAGAAAATCCCGCACACGCGAATGGGCATTTTGTCGCGCCCACTATTGTAGAAGCGCCCGCAACTAGTTCAGTGTTTCGCGATGAATACTTTGCGCCCTTCTTGGCTGTGACGACGTTTAAGAATCTCGCCGAGGCCATTTCCGAAGCCAACAAGTCGGAGTACGGCCTTACGGGCGGGATTTTCACCCAAGAAAAAGAAGAAATCTCCTACTTCATGGATCATATTCAAGCAGGAGTGCTCTACGCTAACAGACGTACTGGAGCAACCACGGGAGCCTGGCCCGGCGTACAATCCTTTTGTGGTTGGAAAGGCAGCGGTTCGACAGGCAAAGGCGGCTGCGGTCCCTACTACGCAGCCCAATTCGGCAGAGAACAATCTCGCACCATTATGGAGTAAACCACCGTGAAACAACTGCACCCTGAAATTAAAATCGCTCCGCCCGGCCCGAAAGCCAAAGCAATCATTGAACGCGACAAGAAGGTAACCTCCCCTTCCTACATCAAGGAATACCCTCTCGCGGTGGAATCCGCAGAAGGACCTTGGGTGTATGACGTAGATGGGAACCGCTATCTAGACTTCATGGCTGGAATTGCGGTTGCTTCGACGGGACACTCGCACCCTAAAGTGGTGAAAGCCATTCAGGATGCCGCCGCGAAGTTTTTGCATATTTGCGGAACGGATTTCTACTACGAGTCCATGGTACGGCTCTGTGAAAAACTCGCCGGGTATGTACCAGCTATGGGCGCCAAGAAGGTTTTTCTCACCAACTCCGGAACGGAAGCGGTGGATGGAGCCATTAAACTTGCTCGGTTCCACACAAAGCGAGAAAAGATCATTGCTTTTAAAGGCGCGTTTCACGGCAGAACCATGGGAGCGATCTCGCTCAATGCGTCTAAGGTGGGACAACGGGCCTTCTTCGGTCCATTGCTGCCAGGTGTAATTCACATCCCTTATTCAAACCCATTCCGCTGTCCGCACAAAAACAAACCCAGTTTCTGCCAAACCAGTTGTGAATGCGCGACTCACTTGGAAACAGACTGGTTTCCGTCTCATACAGATCCAAAAGAAGTTGCGGCTATCTTCGTAGAACCCATTCTCGGCGAAGGTGGATATGTGGTGCCGGCGCCAAAGTTCCTTAAGGACTTGCGTCGTATCTGCGATCAACATGGGATTTTACTCGTATTCGATGAAGTGCAATCAGGTATCGGACGCACGGGCGATATGTTTGCTGCTGAAACTCTAGGTGTGGCGCCCGATATCTTCACTACGGCCAAAGGGCTGGGATCGGGAATGCCGATTGGCGCTATCGTTGCTAAGGAAAGTGTAATGAGTTGGCCGCGTGGAAGCCACGGCAGCACTTACGGCGGAAATCCTGTTTGCTGTTCCGCTGCACTTGCCACTCTGGAAGTCATCGAGCCGCTCCTTCCCCACATCCGCAAGGTCGGGGCTGAGATGATGCAGGGATTGCGGGAGTTGCAAAAGAAGCATCCAGTCATTGCCGATGTTCGCGGACATGGACTGATGATTGGAGCAGAGTTTTTGGAGCCAGAAACAGGAAAGCCGGCAACAACGCTCGTGGGTGAACTTGAACAAATGGCGTTTCGAGAGGGGCTCCTACTGCTCTCCTGTGGACAATCAACGATTCGGTTTGCCCCTCCCCTCGTCATTACGTCCCACGAAATAAAAACCGGACTGGAGATTCTAGACCGATGCCTGCAGAAACTCGCGCACCGAAGTTAGGTTCCGATAAACGGCGTTCTATGAAAGAAGCCGTTGCGGATGCCGTAAAGCCTGGCGACACCGTGATCATCGAGGGGTTTACCCACCTCATTTGCTTTGCGGCAGGCCACGAAATTATCCGTCAGGGAATTAAAGATCTGACAGCTGCGCGCTTAACACCCGATCTTGTCTACGATCAAATCTTAGAAGCTGGGCTAGTAAAAAAACTGATCTTCAGTTGGGCGGGCAATCCCGGTGTGGGCTCACTTCATGCTCTGCGTCGCAGATCTGAAAAGGGATCTCCCGGTCAAGTTGAACTCGAGGAATATTCCCACTTTGGTATGGTGGCGAGACTACTCGCCGGCAGTGCTGGGCTTCCTTTTTGGCCGCTCGACAACTACCGGGGCACTGACATCGCTGAAGCAAACCCGTTGATTAAATCAATACAATGCCCCTACACGGCAAAAACTTTCGCGACCGTACCTGCATTGAACCCCGACGTTGCCATTGTTCACTGCCAACGAGCCGACAGAGAAGGAAATGCGCAAGTTTGGGGACTATTAGGAACACAGAAGGAAGCCGCTTTTGCTGCTAAACGGGTGATCGTGGTGGCTGAGGAGATCTGCGAGACAAGCTTGATTCGGCGCGATCCGAACAGAACGTTGATTCCGGGTTTGGTGGTAGACCACGTAGTACACGAACCCTGGGGCTGCCACCCTAGCTACGTTCAAGGACACTACGATCGCGATAACGATTTTTACGTAGCGTGGGAAAATATTTCGCGTCAGAGCAATACGTACCAGGACTACCTTGCCGAATTTGTCTACGGGGTAAAAGACCGAGCGGGCTATCTGAAGAAAGTGGGCGACGGTCTGATGAATCGCCTAAAAGCAAAACCGCGCAAATGCGAAGGGGTGGACTATGGCTACTAATAGCTGGAAACCCTCTGAGATGATGGCCGTGCGCGCCGCTCAAGAGCTGCACAATCGAGAAGTGGTTTTTGTCGGGATTGGACTGCCTAACCTCGCCTGCAATCTGGCACGGGCTACCCATGCACCCGAGCTCTTTATGATCTACGAATCGGGCGCCGTGGGAACTCTCCCCGATAGATTGCCCGTCTCCATTGGCGATCCTACTCTGGTAACCGATTCGCTTGCTATAGTGAGTCAAAGTGACATTTTTCAGTTGTTTCTGCAAAGGGGGCTCATCGAAGTGGGTTTTCTGGGCGGAGCACAAGTCGATCGCTTTGGAAATCTAAACACCACGGTGATTGGTGACTATGCCGACCCCAAGGTGCGTCTGCCCGGTAGCGGCGGTGCTTGCGAAATCGCAGTACACTCGCAGCGGCTACTAATAATGATGCGAATGAACCCAAGAAGTTTTGTTGCCACCGTAGATTTTGTGACCAGTCCTGGCCACCGCTATAACAGCAAGCGTAAATCTTCGCAGCAAGGGCAATCCAGAGAGAGCTTTTCCCTACCCGGCGCGGGCCCCCAAACCGTCATCACCGACTTGGGCGTTTGTCGTTTTGACGGCGGGGAAATGGTACTGACCGAGATCTACCATGGCGTCACGGTAGAGCAGGTTCGCGCGGCGTGTGGGTGGGAATTGAAAGTGGCTCAAGAGCTAGTTCAAGTGCCCCCTCCTGATGCCGCTCTGCTCAAGCTCCTACGGGAGAAGCTCGATCCGCAGTGCCTGTATCTGTAAGTTGAGTTACTATGTAGATTAATTCCTTGGGGAGGGAACACCATGGCTGTGAATAAAAGCGATAGTTTCATGCGAGCTCTGTGCTTGGGCGAGATTCTAGAGGAAATGATCTTTCCCTTCCCTCAGATAAAAAACGAAGAAAAAGAAACCCTCAAAGCTAGCTTCGACGCCTTCGGGACCTGGCTTAAAGATCGCGACAAAGAGTTTCGCGAGTGGGACAAAGCGGGCGAGATGCCCGAAGCTTTCTTGCAGCAAATGAAAGAGTTCGGTCTATTTGGCTTCGTCATTCCCGAAGAATTTGGCGGAATGGGTTTCTCAAGCACCGCATACTCACGCGCCATCCAGGAATTGGCAAAGTACGAAGGCTCGGTTGCCATCACAGCCGGCGCCCATAGCTCCATCGGGATGCGAGGCCTCTTACTCGCTGGCTCGGACGAGCAAAAGAAGCGCTACCTGCCCAAACTCGCCACCGGTGAATTGATTGCTGCCTTTTGCCTCACGGAACCTGGTTCGGGATCCGATGCCGCATCGATTAAATCAAATGCAGTTCGCAAGGGCGATAAGTGGATTTTGAATGGTGAAAAACTTTGGATCACCAATGGTGGTATAGGCAATTTTTTCACTGTATTTGCCAAGACCGACACCAAAGAAGGAAAAATCACAGCGTTCCTAGTGACGCGCGACATGCCCGGAGTCACTTCAAGTGTTCACGAAGACAAGATGGGTCTACGCGCCAGCTCCACTACAAGCGTTTACTTTGAAAACGTCGAACTCTCAGACGACCAAGTCCTTGGGGAAGTAGGTAAAGGCTTTAAAGTCGCCATGAGAATTCTGAATGCGGGGCGAACGGGACTGGGCGGCGGTTCTGTCGGCGCAATGAAACACGCTATTGAATTGGCCACGAAGCAAGCCAAACAGCGCATTCAGTTCGGCAAACCGATTTCCGAATACGGCTTGGTGAAGCAAAAAATTGGACACATGGTTGTGGAATGCTTTGCCGCTGAATCGACCGTTTCTTTGGTCGCAGGCTTAGTCGACCAAGGCTACGAAGATTACGCAGTAGAAGCTGCCATCAGCAAAGTATTTGCCACCGAAGCCCTCTGGCGCACGATTGACGAAGCTCTGCAAGTAGCTGGTGGAAACGGCTACATGCGGGAATTTCCCTACGAGCGCATCCTTCGAGACTGTCGCATCAATCGAATTTTCGAGGGAACGAATGAGATTTTGCGCCTCTTTATCGCCCTTACCTCACTCAACGATGTGGGCCGTGAGCTGAAAGAACTCAGTGCTTCTTTGGGCAATGTCTTGAGCGAACCCATTAAAGGTTTCGGCGTAATGAGTGAATATGCGCGAAGGCGTATGTCTTACGCTACCGGCGTGGGTAGTTCGGAGCTTTCAAAAGGGCATCCCGATCTGAAGGCGGCAAAAACCGTTTTCAACGAAGGAACAAGGCAGCTTGCCAGTTTCGCAGACAAACTTTTGCGAAAACATGGAAAGTCCATCGTCGATAGGCAATTCGCTACTCGCCGTTTGGCCGATGTCATGATCGACTTGTTTGCTCTGGCAGCGACGATTAGCCGCGTATCCTCACTCATCGAAGCAAATGGTTCAGGCTCGTGCGCTAAGGAAAAAGAGATTTTAACCGTGTTTGCAGGACAATGCCGTCGCCGTATTGCCGGCAACTTTGGCAAAATTGATGACAACGACGATGAACTCATCAAGTCGCTTGCAGACGACGCCGTAGAAGCCGAAGGTTTTCGCTGGGATACGCTGTAATATCTTCCCGGCTAAAGACGCTAGCATTAAGGCGGCACCTGAATTAGGTTACGGCTCCTGGCCATGGATAAGACGAAAGCCATAGAGGGATACCATCCCCTCGCCTTCGAGAAAACCGAGCGTCTTTGCACACTGCACGCAATCGAAGGCCCCCCCGTGGTCGTAGAGCGGCTCTACGAGATTGGGTTTTTGCCCGGCGAAACCATTCGAGTTTTAGGAAGAGCCCCGTTTGGAGGACCCTGGATAGTGGAGGTCCGGGGCGTCACAGTAGCCTTGCGGCAAAGCGAAGCTGAGTGTTTGTGGGTATGACCCCTGTCGTTGCGCTAATCGGACCGCCCAACTCGGGCAAGACTACCCTTTTTAATGCCCTGACTGGCACGGGTAGCAGACCTATCAACTACCCCGGCGCTACAGTTGAGTACGCTATCGGACTCACCAAGCGCAATTGGGGAAGCGAAATCCGTATTGCTGACACCCCAGGAATTTACAGCCTTTCACCGAAATCGCCCGAAGAAGAAGTCACGCTGAAGATTCTGACTGTTGATTCAGCGGATCGGGCACAGGCCGCCATCGTCGTGGCCGACGCCACCCAACTCTCACGGCATCTCCCCTTGGTCCGCCAAGTGATCGAGGCCGGCTGCCCCGCCGTACTTGCTGTCACCATGACCGATATTTTGGAAAGCGATGGTAAACACCTCGACACCGTTGGGCTATCTAAAGAAATCGGTATTCCAGTCGTAGCGACCCATTCTATTTCCCAAGGTGGACTCCAAGAACTTGTACGACAAGTGGGAGCTTTGCTCGAACGAAATCCCGAGAAATGTACCCCCATTGCATGGTCGGCGACCCGCCAGGCACTAGAACTGGGGAACGCAGCCGAAATCGCAAAACGAGTCATCGGATTGCGAACCCAAAACACGGGGACGTCGGTCAGCGCGGCAGATCGCACTCAACGCATAGACAGATGGCTTCTGCACCCAGTTTTTGGTTTGGCATTTTTTGCTGCTGTCATGGCTTCGCTTTTTACTTCTATCTTTTGGCTTGCAGCGCCTGCGATGGACGCCATTACTGCAGCGTTTGAAACCCTCGCCTCAAGTCTTTTGACACTTGCTCCCGGAAGTCTTGTGGCGGATTTTTTGGCGGGCGGAGTTGTCCTGAGTCTCGGCGCAATTTTGGTATTCGTCCCGCAGATCATGATCCTCTTTCTTGGAATTACGCTGCTGGAAGACTCTGGGTACCTGGCGCGGGCGGCGACTTTGATCGATCGCCCGCTTACCCGTCTTGGACTTAATGGTCGCTCGTTCGTGCCTTTGCTGTCCGGCTTTGCGTGTTCTATCCCCGCAATGCTCGCGGCCCGCACCATTCCCAATCGCAAAGAGCGATGGCTGACCCTGTTTGTTATTCCGCTCATGAGTTGCAGTGCGCGACTCCCTGTCTATTCCCTTCTGCTTGCGTTTTTGTTTTGGGGGGAACCTGCTTGGAAACCAGGACTTGCGCTCGCCGCCATCTACCTAGCGAGTTTAGTTTTGGGAGGCGTCGCCTCGGCCATTGCTAATAAAATTATTCCGACAAAGGGGACTTCTTTCTTCATGATGGAACTTCCCCTGTACCGACGCCCGTCGTTCAGTGGCGTAATGAACCACGTTCTGCACAAAACCTACAGCTACTTGAGAAAGGCCGGACCTGCAATTTTCCTATTTGCTACGCTCCTATGGGCGGCCACGACATTCCCACGCTACGATGCGCCGACGGCGAGCGAAAAATTTAATCATAGTTACGCAGCCCAAGCCGGCCACTTTATCAACCCACTCATGCACCCCATGGGTGGAGATTGGCGGACTGGGGTAGCTCTGATTTCTGCGTTTGCGGCTCGTGAAGTTTTTGTGGCTTCACTGGCCCTGGTACTTCAGGTTTCAGAGAGCACCGATTCTAACAGTGAAAGCTCGCTGCTTCTTGCAATGCAAAAAGCAAAACGCGAAGATGGAAGCAGTCTTTTTACCTCTGCCTCCTGTGTTGGACTCATTCTTTTTTTCATGATTGCGCTTCAATGTATGTCGACTTTGGTTGTGGCGCAGCGGGAATTCGGTGGGTGGAAGTATCCGGCCATTCAGTTGATTTCGTTCAACGTCATTGCCTATCTTCTTGCTGTACTAAGTGTGCATGCGCTGCACCTTGTGGGAATTTCCTAAAAAAAAAGCGACCCCGAAGGGCCGCTTGAAGAAACAGTATCTGAGCGACAGCTTACAAGCCGAACAAAACGCTTGCGCCGAGCAGCGGAGAATTTCCGCCAAGTGTCAGCTCAAGGTTGCTGGTTCCTGAAGTGCGGATATTGAATGTAAGACTGGTCTCTACGCTCAACAAGACGCGGTCTACGATTTCAAAGTGCACGCCCATATTGGGAACAATGTTGACGTAAAACGTACGTGTCAGCCCACCGTTCGCGCCTAGTCCCACGCCGCCACCAATGTGGAATCCCTTCATATTGTCACCCACAACGGAGTGCTTGAATTGGATCCCGCCACCCATTTGAAAGGGATTGATTCCGTGGATTCCCAGGTAAGTTTGAATTGCAGCACTATCCCCTAGTGTGAATAGCGCAGAAATCCCGGGAGAAGTCGTGCTTCCAATAAAAGAATTGTCCAAAGCCGTGCCCAAGTAAGCAACGGAACGATTTGCCACTAACTTCGGTGCCGCAAATGCGCCAAAGCTAAACGAAAGGGCCGCAAGACCCAGAACTAAACGAGATGAAAAAGATTTCATGAATGCATTTCCTCCAAGCGAGCAAGACTAACGGAGAATTGATCGGTATTCGAATGAAAAATCGTGGGCCATCGCGTCAAACGTGACGCGCCAAGTCCTTAATTCCTTCTCGATTTATCCCGATACCTAATTGGGAGAGCCTATCGCACGTGGCAGACGAAGATTCAAAATTTAAAAAGTTGGAGCCTAAGCCCGACGATATCGCCACGCCCCAACAGGGACAGAACTCCCCTTTCCCCGACCTTTTCCAAATCGATTTAGAAGAGCCAGAAAGTTCGTTCGTCGAAAAAGAAATCAGTGTTTTGCAGCCGCAAGTAGAAACAATCAATCGCACACCGGTTGAGCAGGCAATGAGCTCCAACCAGGTGGAAGTGCTGCGCAAGTACATCACGCTAAAAGAAACAGAGTCGCAGGACCTCAAAGTACAACAGAAGCAATATCAAACTCAGGTAAAGAAGCTTGCCGCGCAGCTACACTCGATGGTGCAAAAACACCAAGATGTCGTCACTGAGCTAGAAACCCTAAAGCGAAAAGATAGCTCTGCGAATCACCAAGTCAGAGAATTATCCCAGCAGCACAAAGAAGAAATCGCGCGACTGAAAAATGAGTACGAAGATCAGATTCGTCGCTCTGCAAATGTTTCGCAAGAACTGCAAGAACTCCAGCGCAAACGTGAAGAGTGGAAAGATAAAGTCCAAGGCGATTTAAAACGCATCAAGCTCAAAGAACGCGAGCTTGAAAACAAGTATGAGCTACTCAAGCGCGACACCCAAGCCCTGCTCGACTCTAAAGACAAACATGTCTTAGAACTCAAACGAAAAAATGATGCGCTTGAACTCGAAATGGAGTCGCTAGAAGAAAGACTCCGAAATGCGACACTCGTCGTATCTTCTATTCAGGCGAAAAAACGCCGTCTCGTTGAAACACTCCGCCTTGCCCTCACCTTGCTAGAGCAAATGGACGCGGTCGAAGCTGATGAGAGTGAAAAGAAGGCTGGTTAGGGGTTTTCACTCCAACACCAAATTTCTTTAGAAAGAACAGCCGACTGCCTCTCAAAACCCGGCCCGTACAGAAACGATACACCGGCAAACATTCATAATTTCAAATAGTTAAACCGCGTTTTAGGCAAGGTTCCTCCCCCTCCGCCCGGACGTTCAACTAAACAGTCGGTCAGCGCTATTCGAGGTAGCACATCACAACCCCCTGATCTTCGCCCGTGTTCTTTTCGTATTCGGGGGACAGCCAAAAATGGCACACCGGTTGCTACTAATTTAGGCAAAAGAGGCTGACATGCGATTTCAAAGTCTATACTCCGCAATGGCGTTGATTGGATTAGTCCTAAGTGCTCCGTCGTGGGCGCGCCATGGTCATTCGCTTACCGGTGCCGGCCAGGGCTCGGTTCGGTCGGATGTAGTTTCAGTGCGGGGCTTTGGAGGCGCTCGTTATTGCGCTCCTACTGCGGCTACCACGAACAACTCTCCCTACACAACGATTGTGAATCCGTACTCGACTGGAACTGGAACTAGCGCTTACAATACAGCGGTCAACCCTTACGCCAGCGGTGGGTATCCCGGTACGTCGTACAGTTTCGGCGCTTACCCGCTGACACCACAGTACCCGCAACAGTCGTACCCTTATGCCTATCCGTCGGGCTCCTACACTGGAGCGTACACCTATGCGGGCGGCTATGCGTATCCGTCGCTTAACTCAAATCCTTACGGATCCGGCTATCCGTCGGTAATGCCGACCTCGTACCCGTATAATTACAATTACAACTACCAGTATCGCCTTGCTGGAAACGGCTCGAGCTATTTTAACTGGCAGACGAATCAAGGCGGTTTCACCTACTATCGATCCGCCGCGTACGGGCCCTACTAAGAACCCGTTGCCAGCTCCCTCCGCAATAGATAACTTCCAGGCTCTAGTATGGTAGGGCAATCATGATTAATTCGCTCGCACGCAAAATTTTCGGAAGCGCCAATGACCGCGAGGTAAAACGCCTTCAGCCTCTGGTGGTCCGCATCAATGAACTCGAACCCACAATGGCAGCACTGAGCGATGAAAAGCTTGCTGGCAAAACCGTGGAATACCGAGAACGGCTTGCTCGCGGCGAAAAACTCGATGCGCTCTTACCCGAGGCCTTTGCCACCTGCCGTGAAATGTCGAAACGCGTTTTGAAAATGCGCCATTTCGATGTGCAGCTTATTGGCGGAATGGTGCTGCACTCCGGGAAAGTCGCTGAAATGAAAACGGGGGAAGGAAAAACCCTCGTCGCCACTCTCCCCGTCTACCTCAACGCCTTGACTGGTCGGGGCGTACACGTTGTTACTGTGAACGACTATCTTGCACGACGAGATTCTGAATGGATGGGTCAGCTCTACCAAGCGCTTGGCCTAACTACCGGCGTAATCGTTCACGGCCTCAATGACACGCAGCGCCGACAAAACTACGCAGCCGATGTCACGTACGGAACCAATAACGAATTTGGTTTTGATTACCTACGCGACAATATGAAGTTCCGTCTGGAAGACTTCACTCAACGTGAATTAAATTTTGCGATAGTCGATGAAGTAGATTCTATCTTGATCGATGAAGCCAGAACTCCGCTCATTATCAGCGGTCCCACGGAAGATTCGACCGACAAGTACTATACGATCAATGCGGTCATCCCTATTCTAAAGAAGAATGAGGACTACACGATTGAAGAAAAATCCCGCACGGCATCGCTTAATGAAAATGGAATAGCGAAGCTAGAAAAAGCCCTGCGAGTGAACAATCTGTACGCCCCTGAACACATGGACATTGTCCACCATGTTCACCAGGCGCTTAAAGCCCACGCCATCTTTCAACGCGATGTCGACTACGTCGTGAAAGAGGGACAAGTCATTATCGTAGATGAGTTCACCGGACGCCTCATGCCCGGCCGACGCTACAGCGACGGACTCCACCAAGCCCTGGAAGCAAAAGAAAACGTCACGATAGAAAGCGAAAACCAGACCCTCGCGACAATTACTTTTCAGAACTTCTTTCGTATGTACAAGAAGCTCGGCGGCATGACCGGAACAGCCGACACGGAAGCAGTAGAGTTTCAAAACATCTACAAACTGGATGTGGTGGTAATTCCTACGAACAGAAACATGATCCGCAAGGACATGGCTGATGTCGTCTACAAAAACACCAAGGGCAAGTTTGAAGCGGTTTGCAACGAAGTTGCCGAACTCCATAAAAACAAGACTCCGGTTCTAGTGGGCACTGCCTCGATTGAAAAATCCGAACTTCTTAGTTCGTTGCTCCAGCGCAAAGGCGTTCCACACAACGTCCTCAATGCGAAACACCACGAACGTGAAGCAGAAATCGTCGCTCAAGCCGGACAACCGGGAGCCGTAACCATTGCCACCAATATGGCCGGTCGCGGAACCGATATCGTTCTTGGGCCCGGCGTAGCAGACAGCGGCGGGCTACACATTATTGGAACCGAACGCCACGAATCCCGTCGTATCGATAACCAGCTTCGAGGCCGCGCTGGCCGGCAGGGCGATCCGGGCTATAGCCGCTTTTACCTCTCGCTCGACGACGATCTAATCCGCATTTTTAACGGCGAAAGAATTAAAGCCTATATGGAACGCTTCAACATGGAAGAAGACGTACCCATTGAGTCAAAGCTGATTTCTCGGGCCATTGAAAATGCGCAGAAAAAAGTGGAAGGCCACAACTACGACATCCGAAAACACCTATTGGAGTACGATGACGTACTTAATAAGCAGCGCGAAGTCGTCTATGAGCTGCGTAAGCTAATTCTTGCCGGTGGCGAGAACACCCGCGCGCTGATTCTCGACATTGTTGCTGAGCAAATTCAGGGTATCGTCGATACTTTTGCCTCGACTAAAAATACCAGCGACTGGGATCGCGCGGGACTTCAAGAAGCGATTGTCGTGCTTTTTGATTCTCGCATGGGAATTGACGATAGCTTTTGGGCAAAAATGGGGACGCCGAATGATGTTCTAACCGAACTCGTTCGCCGAGCCACACAGGTTTACACCGAGCGAGAAGCCAATATGGGCGCTCCCATTTTGCGGCAGCTTGAGCAAATGGTTTATCTGGGCTCCATTGATCAGCTCTGGAAAGATCACCTGCTCAATATGGACCACCTGAAAGAAGGCGTGGGTCTGCGCGGTTACGGCCAAAAAGATCCCTTGGTCGAGTACAAAAAAGAGGGATTTGCTCTCTTTAAACTCATGGATGAAACGGTTAAGACCGACGTCCTTTCCAAACTGTATCGAATTGAAGTTACCGCTCCAAGCCAAGTGGAAGACCTAGCGCCGAAGAAACCACAACCGATGGTCTTTCACCACGGATCGCCTGATGAAGCCGAACCTGTCGCACCTACAAAGCGTGAAGAAGATAAAGTGGGACGCAACGATCCCTGCCCCTGTGGAAGCGGGAAAAAATACAAGAAATGCCACGGGCAATAGTTGAGGAACTGTAGATGATCACACCTTGCCCGCAGTGCAAGAAACAGGTTGAGCACGAGGACTTTCTGTTTGAAGTCGTTTGTGATTGCGGGGCGCGATTTAACCCGTTCATGAATATGACGGATATTCCCCCGCTGGATGGTGTAGAGATGCCCGCCGTCGCGGCCGCTGCCTCCCCAGAACCTGAGAACTACGCCCAAAGCCAAGCCGTATTTGCCGAACTAAAAGACTTCGCCGAGGGAAATTTGGCCGATATTGGCGAAGTGGGAGAAGTTGGAAAACCGGCAGCTGTGGCTGACTTAAATCCAAGCCCATTCCCTGCCGCCGTTGAAACCAAGTTCGCCCCCGTTCCCGAGGGCGAAACGATTCTAACTGCGGGCGACGGCCTACCCGGCTACAGAATTGATGCCTACTTACCTCCGATTTCGGCCCTGTGTGAGTTGCAGGCCATTTCGAACCCATTGGCAAAGGGCTTCGAGGCTTTGAGCAGTGAAGCCGCCGCACGTGGTGCCAATGGCGTGGTCGCTGTGCGTTGGATACTTTCTCCAGATGGAACACGTGTCGTACTAAGCGGAACACCTGTTCGCTGCACCAAAGAAGGCCTTTGAAAAAAATCGTCAATCCCGAACTGCGACCCTTGAGTGCGCGTGCCCTTAAAAGCGCGAGTGATACCTTACGTCCGTACCTCAGCGGGGCAATAGTCCTTGATCTGTACGCAGGCCAAGGGCGTTTTGGAAGAATGGCTCTCGAAGAAGGCGCCGACAAAGTGGTATTTATAGAAAAACAAGCGAGCACGGCCGCAGAGTTAAAAAAAGCTATTGAGCGCCACACGCCCAACGCGTTGGTCTACACCGCCGATGTTTTTGATTTCTTGGAAAAACCTCTAGGCGCGCAGCAATATGACATCGTCTTTGCCGATCCACCCTTCGGACTATGGACAGAAGATTTCGGTAAACGCCTTGCTCAGCAAGTTTCTCGCGTCCTGGCCCCGGATTCAGTTTTTCTTGTGAAGAACCCTAGTCGGGTGGTATTTTCTGGCCCGCTCCAGGGGTTTTCTCTTTGGAAGCAGTCCAAGTTTGGTGAGTCGACGCTCACCTACTACCGCAACGAGGCCTAGGGCTATGCTTAATGCTGCGCCAAATACCAGCCGGGCTCTTTACCCGGGCACCTTCGATCCCATCACCAATGGGCATGTCGATCTTATTCAACGCAGCCTCAATGTGTTTGGCCACGTCACGGTACTTGTGGCCCACTCGAACAAAAAAGCTCCCTTGCTAGATGCCGAGACTCGCAAATCTCTGATCGAAAACTGCTTTCCGGGCGACAAGCGCGTCCAAGTTGCTATCTACGATGGACTCCTCGTGGATTATGCACGCAAGAACAACATCCAGGCAGTGCTCCGCGGCTTAAGGGCCGTTTCGGATTTTGAATACGAATTTCAAATGGCGACGATGAACCGTCGCCTCTACCCAGAATTACAAACCTTTTTCCTCATGGCTTCGGAAAAATACATTTTTGTTAACTCCACTCTCATCAAAGAAGTGATGTCTCACCACGGAGATGTGTCGGAGTTAGTGCCTCCCCATGTAGGAAAGAAATTGCAGGAAAAGCTATGGTAAGTCTTTCAGCCCGAGTATCTAAGTTGAAATCTTCGTCGATCATGGAAATTGCGGCCAAGGCCCAAACCATGAAATCCCAAGGCATCGATGTCGTGTCTTTGGCTGCGGGCGAACCAGATTTCAATACGCCCGTCGCCATTCAAGAAGCGGCAACCCAGGCAATGAAAGACGGGATCACGAAATATACTCCCGCGGCTGGTTTTCTTTCCCTGCGAGAAGCTTTGGCAGAGAAGATCTCGCGTGAAAATGGATTTCAGGTAACCCCCGAAGAAGTCATCGTTACTTCGGGTGCGAAGATGGCATTGTATCTCGCACTTCAGTGCCTGGTCGACGAAGGCGATACCGTATTGGTTCCCACTCCCGCCTGGGTAAGCTATCGCCCAATGATTGAACTCACGGGCGCAAACATGGTGCCCTTGCCGCTTTTTGAAGAAGATGGTTTTCGCCTCAATGTCGATAGATGGAAAGGACTCGCCATCCCTGCTAGCGCAAAAGGCATTTTGATTAACAGTCCGAATAACCCCACCGGAGTCGTATTTTCTCAAGAAGAGCTTAAGAAATTTGTCGGCTGGGCCCTGCAGCGCAATCTTTGGGTAATGTCCGACGAAATCTACGAAAAGATTCTCTACGACGGTGCCGAGCACATTAGCATTGCCTCGCTAGGCCCCGAAGTACGTAACCACACCATTACGGTCAGCGGCTTCTCAAAGAGCCACTGTATGACTGGTTGGCGGCTAGGTTGGGCCGTAGGCAACCGAGAGTTAGTACAAAAAATGGCGGCGTTGCAGAGCCAAAGCGTGAGCCACGTGACTAGCTTCGTGCAGTCCGCTGCCATTACAGCTGCAAAGCTCCCCAATGATGTCGTCGATAAAATGGTGCAAGAGTTTGATGTTCGCAGAAAATACTCTATGGGCAGACTCGATCAGCTTTCGGCGTACTGCTCGTACATAAAGCCGACCGGCGCATTTTATTTTTACGTCAATTTCAGCAAATACTTAAAAGATCGCGGCAAGAACGATGTCGACCTTTGCAAAGACCTCTTGGTGAATCACCACGTGGCAGCTGTCCCGGGTTCTTCGTTTGGCAAAGAGCATTTCGTACGATTGAGCTACGCCAACTCACTGGCGAACTTAGAAAAGGCTTTTGATCGGCTGCAGGAGTTTCTGACAACCACTTAAAATGAATTGCCGATATTCCCGACTATTCTCAGACCGTCCGGAGTAAACGCAGTATCTAGCCGCACGACCAAGCGACTATTCCAAATTAAACGAGCGCCCCACCCTGCGGAGGCATGCCAGTTATTGAACTCTTTGGGCAACCCTTCCGGCCAAACGCGACCTACATCGAAAAAGGGAACGAACCCTATGGTAAGATCTTGCCGTAAGAAATTTAAAAACAAAGGATCCCAGCGCAGCTCAAACCCTAGAGCGAGGCGAATTTTATCCATGAACCGATTCCCCTCATAACCGCGCAGGAACCTATCTCCGCCAAAGGCCTGGGATGCACTCGTGCCGCCCACATTGCCCATTTCAAAAAACGGCACATTGCCATTGAGAATTTCAAGCAACGTACGGTGTGCAAATATCAATCGTCGATGAAGCGAAACAAACTTACGAAACGTATACGTTGTTCGAGTGAAGTCGTACTCGCTTCCGGTGAAACTCCGACTATACACACTGAAAAACAATTCGTGGTAACTCCCGCGAGACGGATAAGGCTCGAAGTCGAGAGTATCGTAAATAAGTGCTAGACCAAAAGCATGGGTGCGCCCACCCGCGATTCCCAAAGGACGTTGCTGGTAGAGCAAACTACCATTGGCAAAACTGATTCCAGTCCAACGAAAATTAAAAAACGGACCGCCGCGAATGTAACGCGACCAACGCCGAAATAGCTGTAGGGAAAACGATGGGCTAGACCGCACGTTTCGGTACAGCGGATCATTAACCGCAATCAGAGCCGGATCGGCTTCGTTCTGATTGCCAACGCCGAAATAACGCAAGGTAACGTCACGGTCATAGCCAACTCTTCCGGTAAGGCGCAAAAGATTGTGAAATGCCCAGGGTAAGTCCAGTTGCAGCATGTGCTTTTGGCGTCCCAAATCGCTCGCATGAACTTGGGCGATAACTTCAGCTTCATGAGGATCCTGACGTCGAATATTCTGCATTTGCAGACGCAGACCCAAGTTGAAACCGGAATCCACACTAGGAAAAGCAAAGGGAATACCCTGCATGGTCCAAGGATCGCCCCAAAGCTCGAAACTCTTTTTCTTAACGATGCGATCAATGCGCTGCGCCACGCTCTCGCTAAACTTTCTAAGGTCTACCCCCATAATATCGAGGGGGTCTCCCTTTTTCTTTCCTCCCATGACGGGGAAGTCTGGAGAGTCTTCAGTCGACTTGATTTCCGGCAGCTCGGCCACAGAAAAGGCGAGGCGAGAAACAAAGAGAACACCTAAGAAGGGGCGCGCCCAAGAGCGACTAGAAATGAGAACTTTAGCGAGCACTTCGCACTATATTGCCCCATTAGGCTTACAGGGTAAAAGCGAATCCACCCGAAAAGGAAAATCTTCCAATGGTTAATCCGGGAGTTTCAACTCCCGTAGTCGTAACGGCAACCCCAAGATCTTGAAAACTAAAGGCCATGCCAAGAACAAGAGCAATGTACGAGGACAGACGCACACCGACGCTGCCACGCAATCGGTAGGTCGGACGAATGATTGCCAAGTAGTACAACTCGCCTGTCGAAGCACTCACCTCACCCAAAAGAGGGTAAAAAACAGTAGCAGTCAAAAGCCAATACACTCGATGCCGAGCCCGAAAAAAACCCGCCTCAAGTCCCAGATTGATTAGCTTCAAAGCCTGCGAGGCTCCAGAATCGGTTCGAGTGGCGAGCCAATAGTCGGATGCTCCCCCAAGATAAAGCGTCCGCCCGATCACTTGCCCTGCATTGAGCTCAATAGAAACTGGCTTAAAAAACGGAGCATCCACCCAGTGGTAAACAGCCTTTGCCGTAAATAGAAAATCGGGCGGAGCAAAACGATCGGCCGCGTTCGCGCTCATTGAACCGGTGATCAAACACCCTGCAATGCTAAGGAAGATCCCGTACAGCAGTGCTTTGGACTTGGCCTTTTTTCCACAACCCATGATAGAAAACTCCCCTTCCCTTTGCGGTGAAGCCCACTTCTTCCATGACATCAAAAAGGACTCGACGACTCGCACGTCCCTCTTTTGCCAAGCTCACAGACACCGCCGCGCCTTTTCCAAACTTTGGGTCCTTCGGCTCATAGCAACGCTCTACCTTGAGCACCGCCTGCAAAACGCGCAATCGTTGCTGGACCCTCACCAAATCCGCGTTTACTTCGGGCAGCAAGAAGCACCGAGAGCCGGGTTCACTCGGCCTGTCTGGCGCACTCAGTAAAATCGAATAGTCCGCTTTCTTAAGTTCTTCTAAAGGTACCCCCGCCCAAGCGGAAAGAATCCAAGAAGAGAGAATGCCAATCCAACAGAGAAACCCCAAGGCCCCCAAAAACGCGTAGCCCCAGTTTTGTGCTCGGGTTCTGATCAGAACAGGGCTAGGAACCCTGAGCGTTTCAAACCCGGACGCTAGCGCCAGCGCCGGAATGCACACCCAGTAAAGACGGCCCGTGCTGAGCGCCACAAACGCAAAAAAGAAGCCACAAGCCCACACAAAGCGTCTTTGCCAGAGCTGCCCCAAACCGGGTAGAAAGAAACTCAGAAGCGCTGGAACCAATGGGGAAAAAGCCGGCATGGGGGCTATTATGGGCGGGAAAGAGCACTTGAACAATAGGGAAGCAAAAGATAATAAGTCGGCCGTGTCCACTGCCCTAGATAAAATAGTTGTCGCCTTGGATTATGAGGACTCTCGCGCAGCCCGCCATTTGGTCGAGCAACTAGGTGAAAAAATTAGCCGCTACAAAATCGGCCCCCAATTATTCACTCAAGCCGGTCCCGAGATGGTTCGCTTTCTTCATTCAATGAAGAAACACGTCTTTTTAGACCTTAAGCTTTACGACACCCCGGTAGTCGTTGCCCGAACCATCGAACAATACGCCGCGATGGGAGTGGAATTTGCGACAGTCCATTGCCTGGGCGGCCGCTCGATGCTTGAAGCCGCGGGAAGTGCTTGCCGGGGCTCAAAGCTGCGTCTCATTGGCGTAACACTGCTCACCAGCCAAGGTTCCTCCGACTCCTACAATTGGGGTTGGCCGCAATCTGAGGACGATATGGTGGTCCGCCTTGCGGGAATCGCCATGGAAAGCCGTCTTGCTGGCGTAATGTGCTCGCCCAACGAATTACAAGTACTCCGCCCAAAACTCGTCCCGGGTTTCCTACTAGTGACCCCAGGTATTCGCCTAAATGGACGGGAAGTATTTCACGAAGACCAACGTCGAGTGGCCAGTCCCCAAGAGGCCATGGCGTGGGGAGCTGATTTTCTCGTCGTAGGCCGCCCCATCACCCAAGCCCGAGAACCCGCGACAGTATTGGACACACTTTTTACGTGAAAAAACCTAACGAAAATCCTAACCAACTAGAGACTTCGTCTCTTTCCGCCATCGAGCACCTTTTACAGCATCGTCCCGACCTAATTCGGTCTTTGCGCCTTGCAGACCGAGAGAATCCTCGACTGCGCACCATAGAAACGCTGGCCCAAAAACAGGGCATCAAGGCGCCTCGGGAACGCGGCCTTCCCGAAGGGGAATCGGCCATCGCGTTGCTAGCGCCATTTGCGTTCGTGGAGCTCAAAAAGCTGATACAAAACTTGGAGAGCGAGAAAAGAACTCTCTTAGTGGCGCTAGACCATGTTCAAGACCCTCAAAACCTAGGAGCTATTTGCCGGACATCCGAAGCTCTAGGCGTTCGGGGGCTCGTCATTCCTAAGCACCGTAGCGTTTCAGTAACAGGAACGGTTTTCTCCACCTCGGCCGGCGCTGCCGGAACCCTCCCGATTTGCCAGGTGAGCAATTTAAATGAGGGCCTACGGCAATTGAAGGAGGCAGGCTACTGGGTGGTCGGCTCGACTCTTGGCGATGGAGCCACGGGATTTGAGAAAATGCCCGATTTTGAAAAGATCGTCCTCGTACTCGGCGCAGAGGGGGATGGAATGGGCCAGTTAACCGAGAGCCTTTGTGACTGGAAAATACAAATTCCCCTGCGAGGATTGGTGCAATCGCTCAATGTCGGCTCGGCCGGGGCCATTTGCATTTATGAATTAATGAAACGACAGCAACCTCGTTAGACATCTTGAGTTTTCTCAAGTAAAACCAAGTTTCCTTAAAGCGGGGAGTCTGCCGGCGTAGCTCAGTTGGTAGAGCAGCTGATTTGTAATCAGCAGGTCACCGGTTCGAATCCGGTCGCCGGCTCCACGTTTTTGCTGGTTCTAAGGTTGACCTTCTCTTGCAATCCCTTTAATTTCTTTGGGCTCCAATGAGGAGGGGTTCCCGAGCGGTCAAAGGGATCAGACTGTAAATCTGACGGCTCTGCCTTCGAAGGTTCGAATCCTTCCCCCTCCAAATTATTAGCGGACTTCGCCCCCCTAAGGAAGAACACTCCACTCCTGCTGTTTCGGCCCAAACACTACTGTGCACGCCCTATACCCATTCACCTGAATCTGGACTTGAGTAGGCGTCCCTTTTCCACCCGAATAGTACACGAGCTTGTAGTTCGCATGAAATGGCTCATCTTGAACGGTTCCAATCGCGGAATTGGCCATCATAATATTCGTAATTGCGGGAACATCATAAACCTTGTGCATCAAGGTAATCTGTATTTTTGAGGTTGATTTAGATTCACCGCCAAAACTTTCCCCAATAAGAAAAAGAGGTTCGTTTTTGATGTCCTTCCAAAAACGAGTGGTCTTATCCCAAATCGCCGGGGCATTGCTAAACCCGGAAACCGTTAAATCTGCTTCCCACTGTTTGTCGGTAGTTCCAATGACGGTTGTTTTGGATACTTTGCACTCAAGGCTTTCGTCGGCGACTCGAGCGTATTGCAGTTGAACCGACGTATCGGCGGAAAAGCTAGAAATGCAATAGAGCGCGGCTAGTGCGATTAGGCCTCGATAATTTGTCATGTGTATCCCCTCAATTGTGTGGGGTTATACAGCGCCGAAGAGGGACACGGAAATACCCAGCGCGTTAGTTGTTCGACTTGATTTCCCGCACTGGGATCTGATTCCAGCGTTCTATAACGCCCGCCCGAAACTGTCGCAGCCTTCGCGCTTGCTCTTCACCGGCTTGAATGACTGCAGCAAAATACCTCTGAAGTGGCAACGACGGGGCTTCGCCATTAGGGCACTCGATTTCGTAGAACGACAGAGCTAGGTATTCACCAAGTTGAGTAAGACGCGGCAAAGGCAACGGACGTTGGGACGGGTCCCAATCAAAACTTCCATCTGCCATTTCGACAACGGCCGTGGATATATCTGGATTACTCAACGCGACTCTACGACTTTGCTCCATACCGATTTGCAAGAAAGTCTCAACGAGCAAACCAATGCGACTACCGCCTTCCTTGTCACTCACCGCGCTCTCAACATTCTTGTTGATCAGTTTTTGCGCCCACCAGGTCGGCGGAAGTTGCAGTGAAGGAGGAACTGTTGGCCCTAACCACAAAACGTCATTTCTGAATCTTCTTACCGCGGTCTTAAAGCGAAGCTCAAAACGACGGTCAAAGAAGTACACCAAAGCGCTCAGATTTGCGGGGCCGCCGTCCTTGGGCCAGGGGGGATCAGCCTGAATGACAACCTGAGCGAGCTCTTCTAGTGAATAAACGCAAATTCGCTTTATTCCGCCCTCGGATGCTGCCGCCGAACCGGCCAAAACGGACATCAGTCCTATGACACCTAAAAACCTAGACATGAGTCTGGCGTAAGTACACTTTTGCCCCGAGAGCCACAACTGGAAAGCTTCTTAAGGCTTGCGGAAACTGGCTTTTTGCCCTAAAAGTACGCCCTTCCCAAACAACGAGGATCAATTGATGCGTTCCGGTTTATTTTTATTGGCTGCCCTATTTTTAATTCAATTTCCGCTGTTTGCAGAGCAGCCTCCTGAGGAAATGGCGCAGGTTCAGGTGCAGGTTGCAAAGGCAATTGATCGCATGATCACGGAACGTGAAATCAAGATGACCCTTGGTCTTCATACACCATGGCACGTTGTTCACGGTCTACTCGCGTATGGCGACCAACTAAAAGTCCTCGATCCCACAGGTAAGGAAGAAGTTGTGGCCCTCGACTGGGCACGAAATGGCGGTTTCTGGCGCAACAAACCCAGCTTTCTAACAAGTCCTGGCGGCTTCGTTGGAAACCACTTTGACCCACAAAACGCTGCCGCTTTTGAAGGACATATGGCCCAATTTGGGGGGTACTTGTCCGAACTCAAGCTCGACCTTGCAACTCCTTTTCAGGCATGGAACCAAGAAAAACAAGTTTGGGAAACGCGACCACTATCCGCGCTTTATGAAGACATCAAACAGAACATCACGATCTCTGAACCCCAAAGCCAAGATTTGAACAATGAAAGTTCTTGGGCACTCTGGGCGTTGGCTCGTTCCGGCTACGCAAAAGTGGATGAAACTTGGAAGAATTCCCAGGGAGAGGAAATCAACTTTGAAAAACTCGTTGGAGTAGAAACCCGACGCGATTTCGATGCCGACCCTTCATGCGGCGGACTCCATGGACTGTTTGCCATGAGCCTTGCACTCAGACTCTACAAAGCCACCGGAAAAGAACTTACAGGATCTTGGGCCATCGCTGATTTCTTAGAGCAAAAATACATACACCAGGCGAAGAAACACCAAAACGAAGATGGATCGTTTTCAGCCAACTACTTTTCGGGACCGGGGGATGGCGAAACTTGGAAGGATCAGCTCCCTGGGAGTGGCCATATTTTCGAATGGCTGATGTTGGTTCTCCCCCAAGAGGAACTCTCACAGGAGTGGGTTCTTAAGGGCGCTCGTTCGGTGGCAGGAAACATCCTTGAAGCAGAGCTGCGCGACAGCGATGTAGAAAACTACCTGCTGATGGCAACACGGGACACTCCAGATGAAGTGAACGAGCTACTCTTATCTGACTACACGATTCTTGGCGCTTACTTCCACGCAGTCCATGGACTTCGTATGTTCCAAGAAAGAATAGCGCACCCAGAAAAACAACCGTAGCGCAAATTACTGCCCCGCGTTACATGCGAGGCGTTTTTGTCGTATCGATATCAAGGGTTTGAGTGTTTTGGCCGATAAATCGGCTATGCGAAACATTCTCTTTGCTTCCCTGTTAGCAGGCTTGTTCCTAAATCCTCAAACGGCTTGTGCGCTCGAAGCCACTTCCCGTTTAGGGGCCGAGATGAAGGCCATTCAAACCCCCTCGGGCGCGGGCATCCTTTTTGGGTGGCGCTACCTATTCCACACTTCGCCGTACTTCTCCATTGGCGGTGCGGGGTTTACCGGACAAATCGCCACAGGCGCCACCGGATCCTTTAGCTATGGCGGCATGATTGGGGCGTTCCACGTCCCCTTTACCCAGCTGGTTTCAATGGAAGTCACGATACTTGGCGGCGGTGGTGGTGGACGACTAGGGGATGGCACCTATTTCGGCGGAACTGTTGTCGAACCCGGCTTAGGCTTTAGCTTTAAACTAGGGAAGGCCGTTCAATTCGTTGCGGGTGGGTCGTATGTGTGGATGCCTGGGTCGGCCCAAGGCACAGGACCGACTGGCGGAGTCAAATTTGAATTCCTCTCAGACCATCGATCCGAACCCGTTGTCCCACGTGATCCGCCTCGCGAAGCGATCCGAGACTTGCGCCCTGCCCCGGCGGCAACACCGCCCGGGCCCGTGAGCGCCCCTCAGAGCTACAATGCAAACCCGGTCCCAAATCGGGCAACAGCTAGCACTAGAGACTAAACATCCGCCAAAAGGCGCTCTAGATCTTCGAGCCCACTTGGCGATCCTACTTCGTAAAAGCGTTCTTTTACTTCAAAACCACACAGACTTCCCTCTGCGCTGAGCAAATTAAACAGATCCGCCAAGTCGTATTTCGTACCGCTTGGAATTCGCTCTACAGCTGAATTTCTCAATATAGAAAACCCATAATCAATATAATCAAACGAAGTATCGCCCTTAGCGGCAGCTTTTTTGTCGTAAACTAAGCGCCCATTTTCAAAACGTGCATTACTGGTATCAAACTGTCCGCTATTCTTAAAAACCGTCATCAACGCTGGCTCTGACCGATTTAAAAAATACTTCCATGGTTGAGCATAGGAAATTGGCAGATAGGAGTCGCCGTAAAGAACGCCAAACGGTTCTTCCAAAACTCCAGCCTCGTAAGCAAGGCGTATGGCGCCCCCCGTGCCTTTGAGCTCTGGCCCTTCAGACACATAATCAATAGACATCCCCCACCGCCGACCGTCGCCAAGCGCTTCTTGGATCTGCTCCCCAAGGAAACCGATCGAGTACACAACTTTCTTAAAACCATTTTTTTTGAGCAAATCCATTTGATAAAAAGCAAATGGCTGACCGTGTACTGGCAGGAGCGTTTTCGGAATCGACTCAGTGATAGGGCGCATCCTCGTCCCCAACCCGCCCGCTAGAATAAGTATTTGCACATGGCGCCTCTTAGGAACGCTTCTGAAAAACCCACTCGTTTGCACTCAGCCAAGCTACGGTGTTCTCTACACTCTGTTGAATGGAATGCTTCGGTGCCCAACCAGTAGATCGAATTTTTGCGGTATCTAAGAAAATGAATGGGTTGTCACCGATCCAGCCCCGCTCCCCGCCAGAGAATTCAAAGGCAGGAGAAACTCCCATCTTCTTACAAATCCACTCAGCCGAATTGACGACTTCACAATACTCGTCGGTGCCCAGATTGAATATTTGCACGCCACCGCGATCTAACGGCGCGGTTTTTACCTCGGTCACCTGGCGAATCGCAGAAACACAATCTGAAATCGCCAAATACGATTTGCGCTGTTTCCCGTTGCCCAAAATCCGCAATTTTTCCGGGTTTTCTTTTAACTGCCGATAAAAATCGAAAACGTGTCCGTGCGTATAGCGATCACCCAATATCGAGACAAATCGGAAGATCCACCCTTGGTAGCCAAACCCCTCACAATAGGCAGCTATCATTCCCTCACCCGATAACTTCGATGCGCCGTAAAGAGATGTCTGAATGGGAAAAGGCGCATCTTCGGGGGTAGGAATTACTACCGACTCCCCATACACCGATCCGGTAGAAGAAAAACCAATGCGCTTAATGCCATTTGAGCGCATTGCCTCCAGAACGTGGAAAGTAGCAATGGTGTTTTGCTCAAGATCGCGCGATGGGTGACTTAATCCAAATCGCACGTCCGCATTAGCAGCAAAATGAAAGACGGTATCCGCACCGCGCATTGCCGCAGTCAAGGCGGGAAGGTCTAAATTATCGCCTTGAATAAAGCGGTAATTTGGAAACTTCCGTGCTCCCTCGGTAAATTCCAAGAAACCGGTGGAGAGGTTGTCCCACCCGGTAACGGTGTGCCCATCTTTGAGCAAAGAATCAGCAAGGTTGCTACCGATAAAACCGGCAGCACCCGTAATAAAGAAATGTGCCATGGATTAGAGCGTCTTAGCGACCGACTCCCATTTAGTTTCTTTCACCTGCAAAGCTGGGTGACTCACCAAAAGATGCCATACAACAGCACAGAGCCCCTCTGTATGAGGAGTAATGCGCTTGTCCGAGATCACAGGCACTAAGAGACAAGCATCCGCGACCTGCTTCGTGAATCCACCATCTTTACCGACAATCCCGAAAACCTTGGCCTTTCGGCTCATCGCCAGCTCCAGTGCTCGAACCAAACTTACGGAAACGTTTTTCTCGCGATTGCCGCCACCGACAGAGAAGACCAGCAAGGCATCTTTAGAATCCAAGCGCGAGCCTTCTAACCAACCAGCCAGACAAGAGTCCCAACCATCATCGTTGATGCGGGCAGTGAGCTCCGAAACGTTGTCAGTCGGACAATAGGCTTCAAAACCACAAATCTTTCTAAAGTCATTTACCGCATGGCTCGCGTGTCCGGCCGAGCCACCCACCCCGAGTATGAAGAGTCGGCCACCGGCTTTGCGCACATCGGCAAGACCACTTGCCATTGCTTCAATTTGCGCCACGTCCATTCCCTTAATCGCGCCAATTGTTTCTTCTAAAAACACATTAGTAAAAAGAGGTTCCATTTTCGTTCGTTCTCCATCTTTAAAAAAAGACAAAACCTCGGGCAACCCACCACACCAAAACGTAGGCCGTACCCCTTTGGTTTCCATAAGGTTCATTGCATCTGTCTTATACGCACCAATAAAAATCGTGTTCACCCCAAACGCCACACCGGCCTGAATGTCGGTAACGCCGTCTCCCACCATCCACGATCGCGCTTTATCAAAGCCAGGGTTTTCATTCCAGGCCTGCTCTAACATTCCCGCCTTGGGCTTTCGGCAACCACACTTATCTTCAGATCGATGAAAGCAAATATAGGAAGCGTGAACTTGAGCACCCTGCTCCGCCAGTAACCCCAGGACACGCTCATGCGTGTCCTGGAGGTTCTTCAATGTCGTAGTTCCCTTGGCCGCCGCTGGTTGATTTGTAACGATAACCGGGACAAATCCCAGCTCCACTAAGCCTTTTAAGCTCTGGGCCACTCCTGACCGCAACACGACCTGATCGGGATGAAGGGGGCTGTTGATCGTCCCATGCTCGGGGTCGACCACCATTTCGTTGATCACCCCATCACGATCTAGGAAAAGCAGCGCTTTGTTCAAATGTCGAACCCGGCCTTCTTCGCGTCCTGGTAAAACATCTTTACCGTATCGAGCGAGTAAGCTTCTAAGTCTTTACCCTTCAAAGAAAGCTTGCTGATCAGATCATCAGTGACGGTGATGATGTGGCAACCTGCCCATTCAGCCTGGTAAATATTGAGCGCTTCACGGGTGCTCGCCCATAGAATTTTTGCTCCCGGCTTATCTTTGTAGAGCTCCACTGCGTGTCGCATCATCGGAATGGGATCTACGCCCGTATCTGCAATACGTCCGGCGAAAATAGAAACAATCACATCATCTTGCGGTTTGAGAATCTCGTGCAAGGCGTGAATCTGGTTGTCCGTCAAAATTGCGGTGACGTTAAGTTTCAAACCCTGATCTAAGAGTTTCCGACAAAGCGGCAATGCGGACTCGCCCTTGGTATTGCTAATGGGAATCTTAACGTAGACATTCTTTCCGTAGGCATTGATCTTAAGCGCCTGCCGTTCCATCTCTGGAAACTCATCGGAAAACACTTCGAATGAAAAAGGAAGATCAGTGACTTCTTTAAGAATTTCCTGAGCAAAAGCTGCGTAGTCAGTGATACCCGCTTTTACCATCAAGCTAGGATTAGTCGTAAAACCCGTTACCAAACCCTCTTTGTGCCGTTTCAAAATATCGGTCCGGTTTGCCCCGTCGGCGTAAATAGCAATTTTCACAGATCCCTCTCCTTATGAGTGATTCACAATTTTTGTGCCTTCAAAATCAAATCGAAAATGCAACTCTTTCAAACCTCGCTCGCGCATTGCATCGCGAAGTCTGACCTTATCTTCAGAGTAAAACATCAAAAATCCGCTTCCGCCGGCCCCGATTAACTTGCCGCCAAGTGCCCCATTCTTCATGGCATAGTCATAGCACTCATCAATGGCCGGATCGGTCATTCCCGGACTACGCTCTTTCTTGGTTTGCCAGTGCGTATCCATCAACGCAGCGAACCCGCGTAAATCTCCCTTTTCCAAACTGGTCACACTCTGACGGCCAAGCTCCTTAATAAAGTGAAGATTGTTCGCCATGGCTTTATCGCCACTCTTGCTGCGAGTGTCTTGATCCTTCAAAATCGCGGAAGCAGACCGCGTGCGTCCCGTGTAGAACATAACGAGATTCTCTTCTAAGTTATAAAGAGTCTCTGAAGCGATGTTCAGGGGTGTTGCTTCTACCCTTCCGTCGGGCATGAAGCGAAATACAGTCAACCCTCCGTAAGCAGCAATGTACTGGTCTTGCTTGCCGATAGGTTCGCCCAGTTTTTCAATTTCAATTTCACACGCCTGCTCAGCAAGCTCCTTCGCGCCTACCAAGTTTTTGCGCAACGTATGGAGAGCCTTTAGCAGGGCCGTAGTGAAGCTTCCAGAGGAGCCCAATCCGGTGCCCGCCGGGATATCCGCCATAGAGGTAATCTCCATGTGAGGATTGGAAATAGGCAACATTTTCAGGGCTTCTCGGATGATCGGATGCTGAATCTCCGCAATATCCTTAACGCGCTCCAGCTTGGAGTACTTGATAATGATGTCCGGCTCGAAGGTCTCGTGAACGGTAATGTAGACGTATTTATTAATCGCGCCGGCAAGCAGGAAACCCGAGTGTTCGCGATAGTAGGACGGGAGGTCAGTCCCCCCTCCTCCAAGAGAAATACGAAGCGGGGATCGGGTGATAATCATAGATGCCTCTTTTAAACCAAGGAATACCGGACCTCAAGCACCTAAGTTTCCAAGGGCTTAAGGTAGTACTTCTTATCCAACACAAACTTGCGTCCGCCAAGAATGATAGTGTTCTTGAAAAAGCCCTCAATAATAAGGGGTAACTGTAACAAGTCCCAAATCGGCACCGTCCAGAAGTAACGTACGGACATTCGAAGCGAACCCAAGAATAGAGCTTCAAATACCGCAGAAATTCCGATTCTCGTCACACAGGCAAGAGCGAAAAGCCAAAGGCTGAGCTCGCTAGCGCCCGTCAACAGCACCAGAAGAGCAGCCGGCACTTCTGGATAGAACAGCGCTCCCATTAAATGAACAAAACGATTTCCCACAGCGTGCTTCTGACACATGATCCAACGACGTTTCTGATCCATAACCTGTCGCAAAGTTTTGTCAGAATACTGAACGGGACAATAGATATTTCTAAAAACCACTCGCTTGCCGTGTTTTGCAAAAACATGGGGAAGAGCCAAGTCGTCAGCAAAAAAGAAACTCAAAGTTTCCCATGCCTCTTTCTTAAATGAATTAAACTCGGCCGCCCAAAAGCCGATGGAATGTCCCAGTGCCACCTTTTTCATTTTGGTAACCAGGTTGTAGGCCATCATAAAAGTGGCGTCATCGCAGTTATTTGCAAGAACCTTGAGTGCGGTGGGGAAATTATTTGCGCGAAAATCGTATTGTGGAGTCGTCACGACGGAAACCCCGGGTTGCTGGAGTGCCGCCACCATTTGACTCAGGTAATTCGGCCGAACGACCACATCAGAATCCGACCAAACAATTACCTCATGCTTGGCTTGCTCCTGCGCATCTCGAACGGAGTTCACCTTGTTCCAATAGGCAATACGAGTGGTCGAATGCACTATCTTCGCGTCTGCTTCGGGGTAGCGAGCCAGGTACTGTTTCAGCACCGGCACAATAGGGTCTTTTGGACTAGTAATCGTAAAAAGGATTTCTACCGGTCCCGGGTAGTCTTGATTGAAAAAACAATCTAAGTTCTCTGCCTCGTTATCTTTATTGTCGAAGCACGGCTTAATTACAGTCACGCCAGGAGCCCGGCCGGAGGCAAGGGGAGGAATTTTCTGAAAGAAAAAAACAAATGTGCCAAACAACCCGAAATACGCAACTGCCAGCGCGGCGACCAAAAAACCTAAGAGCAATAGACACAGCGGTTGCGTCGAATAGGATGAAAAGGAAAGCGCCGCCCAACTTAAGTCCACTAAGGTCACTCCAGATTAAGGGCAAAGAAGTTACCGTAGCACGCGGCCTCTGGCAAATAGTCCCGAACTACCCGCCTGGGGTTCCAAGCAGTAGGCGCCAACACGCGCCAATCGCCCCTTTAAAGCGAGTTGCATAGCGCGCCACATCAATGGGCTCACTTCGCCGAAGCCGTTGTTGTAGATAAAAAGTCCAAAACGATGGAGGGAAAAATAGCCCGAAGCTGTAGCCAGCCGAAACGGACCTATCGGTACGCTGGGTATGAGGCAAAACCATAAATGGATAATAGGAAACACCCTCTTCGGCCCCGAGCGTATCGGACGCTAGAAAATACTGAATCTTAACCCCGACCCCACCCGAGTAGAGCCATGGATAAGCCAACTCCAAATTCTCTCGATCCCAGGTTAACCAGCGTTCGAATCCCTTAGATTGCCCTCCCCCAAAATCGATATTCAAAGTCAACCACCGGCCAGGCGCGATGCCCCACCGCGCGACCGCTAGGCCAGCAGCAACCCCCACAGAGACGCGTATCCCGTGGCGGCGAAACCGTACGACCCCTTGTGGGTAACGAAGGTAGAAATCATCCAAAGCGCTCGCGGCACTTTGAATGTGCGCGGCAATGGTTTCTTCTACCGACAAAAACAGGGGCCGCATTAAAAGCCAGTCCTTAGTCCGACCGGCGATGGCCAAAGTATGCGAGATACCCCACTGGGAATGAAGAAAGCCGACAAGCTCCTCTCTCGCCCTCACTCGCCGCATTTCAAAAAGAGTGAGTTCATCGTCGCTCAGCCCGGAAACCGGTTCGGAGCTGATTTCAATGCGGTAGGTGGTACCGTCCGGCACCACGACGGTAGTTTCAGCGGCGAACCCCTGCTGAGTTATCCAGAGGGCCAAAAAGCAAAAGAGAGATTTGCGGTAGCCAGAAAGCAACGTAGAGCCCTTCTTAAAGAACGAATGGCCTTAGCACGTTAGCGCCCGCTTGTACAACCTCCAGGGGATAGGTACAACGTGGTCCGTGACGCCCCCCAAAACCGAAGTTTCTCAGGTCCTCGCTCGACTCACTGCCCTTTACCCAGATCCCTCAACCGAGCTCATCTATAATGGGCCGTTCCAGCTCCTAGCAGCAGTAATTCTGTCGGCCCAGTGCACCGACGCCCGAGTGAACCAAACAACGCCCGCTCTATTTGATCGCTTTCCGGACGCCAAAAGCATGGCCCGTGCGCCGCTCAGTTCTTTGGAAAAGCTCGTACACCCTTGTGGTTTTTATCGCATGAAAGCCTTAGCCCTGAAGCAAATGGCCGAGTCCTTGCTCGAACGTTTTGGAGGCGAAGTCCCCTCCAGGATGGAAGACCTGGTATCGCTGCGAGGAGTCGGAAGAAAGACGGCAAGCGTTGTAATGAATCAGGCCTTCGGGCTGCCCGCAATTGCCGTCGATACGCATGTAAAGCGCGTGGCACACCGACTAGGCTGGACCGACAATACTGACCCTGTAAAAATCGAGACCGATTTAAAGAATTTGCTGCCAGAAAAAGACTGGGCCTCAATTAATGGACTTTTGATTTTGCATGGACGCAAAACATGCAAATCGCAAAAGCCGCTCTGCGGCGAATGCCCAATACAAATTTTCTGTAGGTTTTCCCGCGTATCGCGAGGTTCTGTTACAATTAACAAACCTCATGGCAAGCACGATCGAAGTAGAAAACGTCACAAAAAAATACCTGCTCGGTAACCATTCCAACCCTACCTTGAGCGGTACCTTGCAGGAATTTACCCATTGGGCCAAATCGAAGGTACAGAAAACTTTCGGAGCCATGCCTGCCAACTCCGCCCGAGTACAACAAACCCTCATGGCGCTTAACGGAGTTTCACTTAAGATTCAGTCGGGTGAGGTAGTCGGAATAGTCGGAAGAAATGGGAATGGGAAATCCACACTTCTAAAAATTTTAAGCCGAATTACCATGCCGACCTCGGGAAAAGTGCGATTGCATGGTTCGGTTGCAAGCTTACTTGAAGTAGGTACGGGCTTTCACCCAGAGCTCTCCGGCAGAGAAAATATTTTTCTCAACGGGGCCATTCTTGGAATGAGCCACAAGTTCATCAAAAGTAAGCTCGATGAAATTGTGGCCTTCTCAGAAGTAGAAAAATTTCTCGATACTCCAGTAAAGCGCTACTCCAGTGGCATGTATGTGCGATTGGCGTTCGCCGTTGCAGCACACCTTGAACCAGACATACTGCTGGTCGATGAAGTATTAGCGGTGGGTGACGGGGCATTCCAAAAAAAATGCCTTGGAAAAATGGAAAGCGTGGGCCGAAATCAACGTACCGTTCTGTTTGTAAGCCACAGCCTCGCGGCGATTCGCAGCATTTGCTCTCGAGCCATACTCATCGATGCAGGAAAAGTTGCCGCCGATGGCCCCACCGAAGCCGTACTTGCTCAGTACAATAAAATGCTTCAGGCGCCGAGGCGAATCACTGAGGACGGCCTTGGGTGGAGACTGCTCTACAGCACAGGAGCTGTACGCGTAAGTTCACTTCAAGCGGGGACTTCTCAGGGGAGCGAAAACTGGACTTTTCACCAAGGACAAGACGTCAAGCTCTGGCTAAATTATGAAGCATTTGAATCGGTCCCAAGCCTTGGAATCTACTTAGCTCTAACTTCTTTGACCTCAGGAGAAGTGGTCACGACGATAAAGCGGCCCATCACCGCACGTCCAGTAGCGGCAGGAACCTCTGGTCGAATTGAAATTACCTTTCCCAACATTCCTCTGCGAGCTGGGGACTATAGCCTGACCATTGCACTGGGAGACGAGGCGGGAGAGAAGCGCTACGATTACCTAGATCACCACCAAAGCCTGCCTTGGCTTAGCATTCGTTCCGATGAAAAAGATCTGCTTCAGATGGGTGGTTACTTCTGCATTCCGGCCGAAGTATCGGCGATGGCCTAAACAATATCCGCGAAACTCTTTTCCGCCCTTACAAAATAGTGCGTACCCAAAACCAGGGCCAACGACGTAGTGGCCAGACTCATTCCAAGCAAAGAGGTGTCGATCGGCGTTCCAAATAAGGCAGATCGGAATGCTTCAACATAACCAGTCATTGGATTAAGTCCCGCAACCCATCTCAAGTTTGGCTGTATCAAACTCACCGGGTACACCACAGGAGTCGCAAACATCCACATCTGCAATATGAAGGCGATGCCATTGTTTACATCTCTAAAGCGCACATTTAGCGCGCCCAGAACCATTCCAATACCCAATGCAAGTGCCGCAGTTGCCACTAGCAGTAGCGGCGCAAGAAATATTCCCGCCAAACCAGGATAGAGCCCATACCAGGCCATGGCCGCAAAAAAAGCGACCGACGCAATGGCAAAATCAACCACACCCGGAATCAACGACGCAGCCGGAAGCAAAAGTCGGGGGAAATACACCTTGTTGATCATGTGAGCATTGCCCACAAGGCTACTACTGCAGCGACTTACGGTGTTAGCGAAGTAAATCCAGAGCAAAAGGCCCGCAAAGCTAAACAAGGCGTAGGGTACGCCATTCGAAGGGATGCGGGCGATTTTGCCAAAGAAGATGCTAAATACCCCAACGGACATCAGGGGATAAATCAAAGCCCAAAGACTGCCCAAAGCCGTTTGTTTGTAGCGCAGAACTAAATCACGCCAAGTGAAGAAAAAAAGCAGCTCTCGATGACGCCAGAGCTCCGACCAATTCAGACCCCGACTCGCATCGTGGTCCCCATCAATGACAATCGTCGGCAGTGTTTTTTCCGAGACAGACATGAGTAGAAACAGTATAGCATCCCCAAAGGCAAAGAAGGAGAATCCATGGCAAAAGTTCAAATCTACACCAAAGACAACTGCCCCTACTGCTCGGCGGCCAAAACGCTGCTCAGCTCCAAGGGGGTCGCCTACGTAGAAACGAATCTCCAAACGAAGCCCGACGAGCTCGCCGCCCTAAAAGCTAAGACGGGGTTGCGCACCGTGCCTCAGATTTTCATCAATGACCAACTCATCGGTGGCTTTACCGACATGCAGAAATTGGATCAGGAAGGAAAACTCGATGCCCTGCTCCAGAGCAGCTAATGGGATCACCCATATCCTGAGCGATGACTCAGGGTGGTTAGAGACTCTGGTGGGCCCACTCTTTCCTGAGTTGCCGGAACTCCTGCAACTTGGCGCCGTATACCACCAAAAAAAACGGCTTCAGAAGAACGTATGGGTGGAAAAGGGGGACTACTTACGCATTCACCCGATACCCCGCCGATTTGCCATCGACCAGTGGAACTGGATGGACCGTATCGTTTTCGACGGACCGGATTACGTTATTGTCGATAAACCCGCCGGAATCCCCACGATCGCGACCGTGGACAACAGCAAAGAAAATACACTCGCCGCCATGCAAACGGCCCTTGGTCAAAAACTCTTCGTGACCCATCGACTAGATCACGCAACCAGCGGCGTGCTGTTCATGGCAAAAAATGAAAAAATGCAGACGTGGTTTAATAAGCGACTTCTAAAGAGGCAAGCCACTAAAACCTACCTCGCGCTTTCAGTCAGCTCTCCATCGCCAGGCACCTGGACACACTTTCTCAAGGACTCAGACCGCGCCCCAAAAACACTGAGCACGTCCGCACAATCTGGCTGGAAGGAATGCATCACCGAGGTGGTTGAAGTAAGTAAGGCGGGCATCTATTTCGAGTCTGTGCTACGCCCCAAAACCGGACGAACGCACCAACTAAGAAGTCAAATGGCCACCGAGGGACATCCAATACTGGGAGATACCTTATACGGAGGCCCAGAGACTTCTAAATTCGATGCAAACCAAATCGCACTACACTCCCACCGCCTAGAATTTGCAATTCATCCCAACGCGCCTAAAAAATTTGAAGTTCCCCCACCATGGCCCCAAAACTAAAATAGATTTGCAATTCAGCAGGGGCCACCACCCGCCGGCACAGGAGACTAGCTAACGAATGGGCGTCGAGCGGGCAAATCTCAAGTCGAAGCCATCAGGCATCTTCCGCGAGCCGAGCGCGAGGAAAACAAATAGAAATTACAAATCGATAGGCGGACCATTCGATTAGGAGCGTTTAAGCGGCGCTGCATCTAAGAACTGCAGACTCTTAAATTTATCCCGAGCCCAATTCACGCTCCACTCGCTCTTAAACAAAATCACCGGATTCGAATCGCGATCTTCCACGTAGGAGCAATCGGAATATTTGTTGAACTCATCGAAATCGACACCCTCGCCCTGAGGCCAACATGCGCGCACAAATGCAAGGCGTTCAAGTTTTACATCGACACGGTATTCACTTTTCAGACGTGCTTCAAAAACCTCAAACTGCAAAGCCCCTACCGCACCCAAAACAGGAAAGGCCTCTTTTCGACTAGGGTGCCGAAAGAGTTGCACAACCCCTTCTTCGGTGAGTTGTTCCAGCCCCTTTTGCAGTTGTTTGCGCTTCAAAGGATCGGCTACGCCTACGGTAGCAAAATGCTCAGGGGAAAAGCGTGGCACCCCGTCAAACTCAAGGCGTCGCCCCTCGGCCAACGTATCCCCGATGCGAAAATCGCCCGACGTATCCAAGAGTCCTACGATATCGCCAGGCCACGCTTCTTCGAGCGTCATGCGCTCTTGTCCAAAAAAATGGATGCTCTTATTCAGGCGAAATTCTTGATTCAATCGACCATGGATCGCTGGCATACCACGTGTAAATTTCCCCGAACACACGCGTAAAAAAGCCACTCTATCGCGATGAAGGGGATCCATGTTGGCTTGGATCTTAAAGAAAAAGCCCGAGAAATAGGGCGCGGTCGGTAGTACCTCGACGTCCCCACAGGCACGAGGCGCCGGCTCTGGCGCCATTTTTAAGAAGCCCTGCAGAAAGCGCTCCACCCCGAAGTTATTCATCGCGCTACCACAAAATATGGGCGAGAGCTGCCCCTTCAAAACCCGATCTGTATCAAACGCATCACCCGCTATTTCTAGTAGTTCCAACTGGGATTTGAGCTCGGCAATCAATTCTTCATTTTCTGCGCGATCCCCCGGAAGCGAACTTAAGAACTTAGGATCATCAATTCCAGCAACCTTCACCGGAAGGAGTTTTCCTTTTACGTTGGCCTCGCCTTCGCGCTGGAAGATAAGGACTTCCTTAGCCTGGCGGTCGTAAACACCGCGGAAACGATCGCCCATTCCGATGGGCCAGGTAATAGGAGTGGAGCGAATGCCCAGAACTTTTTCTAGTTCATCAATCAGATCCAATGGGTCTCTGCTAGGGCGATCCAATTTATTGAAGAAAGTAAAAATCGGAATGCCCCGCATCCGACAGACTTCAAAGAGCTTGCGCGTTTGCGGCTCCACCCCTTTGGCAGCATCAATCAACATCACCGCAGCATCGACGGCGACTAGAGTTCGATAAGTGTCTTCGGAAAAGTCTTTATGACCGGGCGTATCCAGCAGGTTGACCTGAATTCCGTCGTAGTCGAATCGCAACACGCTGGTACTAATAGAAATACCGCGCTTCTTTTCTATCTCCATCCAGTCGGAGGTAGTATTTCGCTGTTGCGATTTGGCCTTTACGGCCCCGGCCAAGTGAATGGCCCCGCCGTAGAGTAGGAGTTTCTCCGTAAGGGTAGTTTTTCCCGCATCGGGATGAGAGATAATTGCAAAGGTTCGCCGCCGGTTGACTTCCGACTGCAGTTTTTTTTCAAAAACGGCATCCATCGCCCGCTTATACCCCACTTAAACGCACCGTTGCACGAGATTATTCGCTTGGTTTCTCGCAAGTCCCAAGATTCCACGGTATGCTTTTTTCGAATGGGGCGGGGACACTTGGGACTTAACGTGAGTAGTTTGAGCGTACAGCTCGCCGATCCGTTTTCCTTCTGCCCAAAGTGTCCTGAGGCAGCCACTGTCCGACGGCTGTTCGATGAATTTGGACTAGTAGTACTGCGCGATTTTTTCCTGCCGCCCGACCTTCGCCAAATCAAAGGCTATATCCACCAACTCATCAAGGTCCGCTCGTGGTCGCAAGGCATGAACACAGCCGACTACGAAGTGCAATTCGACGATGGCTTACGCGAACTAGCCATTGGCAAGGAACAGGAGCTTGCGTTTCTTCAAAGCGCATGCCGGCACCTGCTGCCAGTACACCAGCTGGCCGAGAGCGACAGATTGGTTTCTATTTCAAAGTTTCTCTTGAAGACTCCCTACATAATGTCCCACCCCGAAAAACAAGTTCAAATTGCAGCGCCAGGCAACCATCGCCCCTTTGATTGGCGACAAGACCCCTTCACACCCCAGGCGACCTGCGCTTCACTCGTATATTGGGCCCCGCTTCACGATGTCCATTTCGAGAATGGCGCCTTAGTGGTTGCCCCTGGCTCTCATCGTCTGGGCAAACTGCCAACACAAGCCCAAAGCTTCGGGGCTCGATCGACCGAACTTTTAGACTACAGCGTTCTTTCGCAGTTTCCCCATGTACCCATCGTCATGAATGAAGGCGACTTACTCGTCTTTAGTAGCCAGCTCTTGCACCGAAGTGGGGAGAACCAAAGCGACCGCGCCAGGTGGAGTTTAGAAATCCGACATGGAAATCTAAATCAGTTTGAGGAAATAGTACCCGCTTGGTCGGACACCTTTAATTCGGAGTTTGGGCCCATCGCAAATCGGCGTCGACCTTCGAAGAGGCGACCAAGTCGGCCAAAACCGCCAGTCGCACCCACGCTGAGTTTCTGAAGTCTTGCCCTTTGGTAATAACCTGTCCAAGACCTTGGGCCAGTTCCCCTACGGCCTGCTCAAGTGTCCATCGCGGCTGGTGACTCGGGGCAAGTCTACGAAACTCCGAAAAATCGACACGGTACGATCGCTTGTCGGGCCCAGCCTGCGAATTCATGCTTACGGGTACGTTGCCACAATGCGCAGCAACTGCACGGGCCAAGTCACCAATTCTGTAGTTCCAATTTTCACTGCCCACGTTGAGCGAAAGAAACGCTCCTCCATTTTCAGAACCGCGCGTAAGAGCCCACTCCATAGCACGCGCCATATCGGCCACGTGGATAAGGGGTCTCCAAGGTGTTCCGTCACTTAAAAGCGTAATTTCACCTTTTGAAAGCGCACTTGCGACAAAATCATTTAGAACCAAATCGAGGCGGCAGCGAGCAGAAAAACCACAGGCAGTAGCAAAGCGTAACGCGGTGACATTGAACGATGGACCGGCAAGTTCAGCCAGTTGGCGCTCCGATTCAATCTTTGACTGCGCGTAGGCCGTAAGCGGATGAACTTCAGAGTTCTCTGTCTTTAACGACCCATCGTCAATTCCGTAGACGCTACAGCTGGATGCAAAAACAAAATGCCGAACACCCTGCGCACGCGCTAAACGAGCTATTTGCACAGTCGATTCGAAATTTACTTCTCGGGTGACTCGCTCGAAGAGTTTGCCCATTGGGTCGTTAGATATGGCAGCGAGGTGCAAAACGGCATCTTTACCCTTAAGGGCAGCTGCTGGAAATTCGCGAACATCCCCGTAAATCTGAAAATCGGGCCCCTCTTCCCAAGACAATTTCGCAACCGTCTTACATTGGTCGAAATAGCCCGCATCAAATCCCGTGATCTCGATTCCGGGAATAGACTGGCGCAGGTGATTACAAACCACCGGCCCCAGATAACCAAGATTTCCAGTTAAAAGTAGCTTCATCTTACGCCCTAGGCCCCACCTCGACCTCAGGATCAAAGCCGCGACTTGCGGCCGGCGCAGGTTGAGCTGCTATCCACGGAGCCCTTCCTGATGCGGCGAGCGACTCAAGAGCCACTCTATCGCGCAATGTATCCATGGCCTGCCAGAATCCCAAATGTTTAAAAACACTCAACTGTCCGTCTTGGGCCAAGCGAGACAGTGGCTGTTCTTCAAGAGTGAGTCGTTCGTTCGTGCTCAAATACTGGTCAAACTCTTTGCGAAAAAAGAAAAAGCCCCCATTAATGAAACCCTGCTTCTCGCTAGGTTTCTCTAGAAAAGAAAGTACCTTCCCCTGCTCGGTCGTATTCAGCTCGCCATAACGTGCCTGATTTTTCACTCCGAGCACCGTCCCCAAACCTCCGTGGGCCAAATGAAACGCGTACTCTTTTCTCAAATTCACATCGCTCAATCCGTCCCCGTAAGTCAGCGCAAAATGCTCAAAGTGAGTATCTTGCTTTATCGCCTCAAGGGCTCGTCCCACCCGTCCGCCAGTCAAAGTGTTCAAACCCGTATCCAAAACACGCACTCTCCACTTTTCCTGCGCCGGACTCTGACTCCCAATTTTCCAACCTTCATCGAACGAAGCGCGGTGATCGATATCAAGATCATTTTGCAAAATCTGGTAGTACATAAAGTACTTTTTTATTTCGACTGCCTTGTATCCGGCACAGATCACAAAATCGTTGAAGCCGTACGAATAGTAATGACGCATGATGTGCAGCAGCACGGGAATGCCACCAATTTCCACCATGGGCTTGGGTTTGAACTGCGACTCTTCAGAAATACGGGTACCAAAACCTCCGGCCAGAATGAGCACAGGAACGGACTGGGTACTGACCAAGCCTTCGTGCTTAGTTGTCACTGTAACCTCTCGGTGTTTTGGGGATCTTGTCGCAATTGTATACTTGCTTCGGCGTCTTTGCTCGACAAAATAGGGTTTGGCAAAGGCCATGCGGTCGCAAAACGCGCGTCATTCCACGGCACGGTGCGCGCCGACTCAGGATGATAGAACTCAGACATTTGATAAAAAACCTCTGTTTGGTCTTCTAGCGTCTGGAATCCGTGGGCCACACCCCTTGGCAAATACAAAGCTTGGTGCAGCCTAGAATTGAGTTCGAAACTTGCCCATTTTTCAAAGGTTGGAGAATCGGGACGAACATCCAACACTACATCGAACAATCTTCCCCTGGTTACTTGTACTAACTTTGCTTCGCCGTGAGGCTCTGCCTGGTAGTGTAAACCACGCAACGTAGCCTTGTGTGTATTGGAAGAAATGCTCGATTGTACAAATCGTGTCTCAAGGCCGTGAGACGCAAAATCCCGAACGCAAAAACTGCGTGCAAAAAAACCGCGTTCGTCTTCGTGCCTTTCAAGTTCTATCAAAAAGACGCCGGCAATTTGAGTCGTTTTGAAAATCATAGAACTGTCAGCGAAGGAATTGGCAAAACAAACCGCCCACCCCACTCCCGTAGATACGAACATTGCGAAATAATTTCATCGGCCAAGTTCCAAGGCAAAACCAGTAGGTAATCTGGTTTTGTTTCAGCAATTTTTTCTGTACCAAAGATAGGAATGCGACTGCCGGGCAAGAAGCAACCTTGCTTGTGGGGATTTTTATCTACTGTAAACGGCAGAAGATCGGGTTTTATGCCACAGAAATTCAACAAAGTATTTCCCTTTGCCGGGGCCCCGTAGCCCGCCACTTTCTTTCCGTCTGCCTTGGCCTTGAGCAAGAAGTTCAGCAAGTCCTGCTTAACGCCTTCAACACGAAGGTGAAAATGCGCGTACGTTCCGCTGGAGAGCAACCCCGCTTCTATTTCGCATTTTTTTAGATCTGCGACAGAGGGCAACGTTTCTCGCGTACTGGTGTTGCGACAGCCAAAAATACGAAGGCTTCCCCCGTGGGTCGGCAACTCTTCAACGTCGAATAGGCGAATACCTGCTTCAGCGAAGGCTGCCTCCGCTGAGTGTAGGGAGAAGTAAGAAAAATGCTCGTGGTAAACCGTATCAAATTCGTTCTTCTGAAGCGTCTTTAGCAGGTGCGGGAACTCGATGGTGACGACCCCTTCCGGCTTTAAAAGCGCGTGGATACCGCGACAAAAATCACGCAAATCTGGAACTTGGGCAAGGACATTGTTTCCAATTACCAAATCAGCTGCTTCGCCCTTCGCCGACATTCTAAGGCCCGCCTGGTGCCCAAAAAACTCCACGCGTGTAGGGATTCCAGCTTCCACTGCTGCTTGCGCCACATTTGCTGCGGGTTCAATTCCTAAGCAGGGAATTTTTCGCTCACAAAAATGCTTTAACAGGTAGCCGTCGTTGCTTGCCACCTCAACTACAAAACTATTTCCGTCGAGATTTAGCCGTGTGGTTATCTCATCGACGTACCGACGAGCGTGTGCGACCCAGCTATCGGAAAACGAAGAGAAGTAGGCGTAGTCAGAAAATATCGCTTCCGGAGTTTCCATTTCCGGCACTTGCACAAGCCAACATTTTTCACAGACTTGAACGTGGAGGGGGAAAAAAATCTCACTCTTACTGAGTTGCTCTGGACGAAGATACGAATTCGCAAGTGGCGTAACGCCTAAATCAACAACGCTTTGTGTTAGACTTGAGTCGCAGAGTCGACAAATATTGGGCATTGAAAAAAATTATAGTCCTAAGAAACCCTGAAGGAAACAGAGGACCACTTTGAAGTAACACTGCGTAGCCAGATAACAGTTGCAGCACGTGCTACAGCAGAAACTGCGAAAATCACTACAAACGCACCCCCTGCAGAACCAAAGTATGTAAAGAGCACGCCACCCAGTATGCTTCCCAGACTCATCGCTGCGGCATTTGCGATATGGTAGGTCGATAGTACGCAAGTGCGGTCTTCCGTCTTCACTAGCTCCCAAATGAGCAACAACGATGCTAGTTCGTACGCGCCCCAGGCAAAGCCCGAGAAAGCTTGGATCAAAATCAAGAAGCCGAAATGGTGCGATACCAACCACAGTAATGGAAGTGAGATAATACCGACGCCACCCAAAGTAAGAAGTTTTCTCGTTCCTTGCACGCACGCCAACCGGCCCAAATAAGGAAGCGCCAGCACTTTGCCAAGATAGGAGCACGCCACCAAAATGGCATAGCTAGAATAGGACAGCTTCATTTCTCCTAGCATGTAAGAAGTAAAATAGGGTGCAGCAAGATAAGCTGAGAAAGTTACTGCAAGTAAGTAAGTGAACAACCTCCCCTGTTCGTGCTTCCTACTCAGCCGCTCGGAGAAGTAACGCCAACCCATTCGAGAGTTAAGCGACGCCGAAGGGGGAAATGGTTCGCTCTGGCGCCGCAACCAAAAAAGGGAAACAGCGCGAGAGAAGAAGGCGATTACAAAGATACTGGCGAAGGCTACGCTTTTGTCGACGTACAAGGGCAACTCATGCAAAAGAACGCCACCCAGAACGAAACCAAGGAACACAGTCGCCTGTGTAAGTCTGGTACGTCGCGTAAAAAACTGTACCTGGACCGGTCCTGGAATGAGAGTTCCCATCCAGCTGCTCCAAGCGCCACTCGCCCCAAGACCGCCAGCCCAATACAAGCTCGCACATAGGAAGGCCACCCAAACAGGTAAGTGCCCCACTAAGCTACAAATCGCGAGTGGGAGAAAAATAGCGCCCTGCACAGAGGCGCAGATAAGTACCCACTTTCGGTACGAGCCAAGTCGCCGAACCATCGCAGGAGCAATCAGCTGCAAACTGGATCCGAAAAGCAGGGGAAGAGTAGTAATCAGACCAGAAAAGACATTCCCTAGCCCCATCCAAAGCAAAAACGCGGGTAAGTAGGTCTCGCCTACACCTACCATCAAACTAAAGGCCGATCCTTCAATGAAAGAAACCCGAACATTTCGCCGCAGCGCGCGCTTTGCCGCCCCGCGAGGCGTTACCAATGCTAACTTGGGCCGACTTCGCGGCGTGATTTCTGGTTTTAATGTGTCGCGTTGAAGCATAAATAGAGCACAAAAAGGCTCTCTACTTATCGTCACAACAAAGCTTGGAAATAAGAGATAGATCTTACTCTAGTGCGACAAAGTCCGAGGAGATGGAAAATGTGAGGCCGCCGCGTCGATAGCAGCAATAAGATCGTCGACACTTCCATACCAGGTTGACGCGATATTCACTAAAGGACTAGGGAATCGCTCCTTGGCCTTACGCGACAAGGTAACAGTCTGGTTATGGTAAGGTGCCCCTTCCAACATTTCCATGAAGGTTACCCGCAGTGCAAAAGTATCATCCTGGAAGGACGGGGGCTTCCCATCCGACTGATTCGCAGACATGTAGGGAAAAGAGCCGCCTACCAAGCTAGTAGGGAAATTGCGCTCGCCATCCAAGAAAAGCGCCATCCCCATGTCGGACACAAATAAACGATGAGAAGGATCATTGGCTTCTTTGTGCAAAAGAATATTTCCCGGCTTAATATCCCGGTGCACAATTCCCGCTCTGTGCAATGCCCTGACCCCTAAAGCGATTTCGCGCCAAGCACGCAACATGTCTTCCGGCGTAGCTTCTGAAGTAAACTTCTCCAAAGCTGCTTTCAGGTCTCCACCTGAAGCCCACTTTAGGTGCAATACCGGCTCAGCCCAATTGTTCACCTCAATGGCGCTCGTTTCCGGCGCAACCAAAACATGTTTAGCCCCTTCCGCGTCGGCCCGCTGGATAGCCTCGTGTATTACCGGCTCGTTGTTGAAGGAGTGGATACTTCTTCCGTTGCCAGGAGCTTTCATGGCTTTGATTACCTTGCTATCTCCCCGATTCTCGTCGGCAACTAGAAAAACAATTCCCTCTCCCCCGGAAGCTAGGTGCGTTACCTGATAGCCCGGGTAGGAAGTTTGAATCGCGTTGGCTACGCTGGCTTTGCGCTGAGATAAATCAAAGGTTGCTGGGTTGACCCCCAAGGCAGAAACCAGTTTTCGCTCTGGATCTGATTGGCCAACTTGGGTCAATGCGTAAGGATCCACTTCTTCAGGAAAATAACTTGGCAGCCCCGGAGCGCGGGGTGGGCGCAGACCTCTAAACTGCGGGCCACACTCCACCACAGGGGAAATAGCTACTTCGGTATCGGTCCAGCCAAAATCCGCCCAAACAAACGCCAACAGAACAGAAAACAGATGAATTCTGTGTGTATACTGGCGCCTAAACCATTGCATCCCTTAAGAGAATGCAACCGGCGTGCCTGGGATCTACCTCAGAACAAAATCAATAGGCACGGTAGTTTCCCAATGTGCAGACTCGAACGAGGGGGGGAAAGGGTCTAACTGCGCAACACGTTTTATAGTCGCTACGGCAGCAGCATTGAGGCGATCGAACGCACAAGGTTCGGCGATTTGAACCTCTGAAATAGTTCCATCTCGAAGTACTCGCAGGTGCAACTTTACCTGCCCGGACTCTCCAAGGTTTTTTGCCGTCTTTGGGTAGATCAGCGCTTCATGAATGCGTTGGCGAACTTGGCTTCGGTACTGGTCCCAAGCAGTGCCAGCAGAGCCCTGACTCACACTTGAACTTCCGCCCTGCCCTACCGCCGCTGCTGCCGAAGCGGTGTTCGGATCGGCGGCGATTTTTTTCGGCTTTGCCTTGCTACTGCGCACAGACAAATCCACCGCCGACTCTGCTACATTTGTGGAACGAGGCCTAGAAACCGAAGGATGAGCCGAGCCGCGCTTCAAAACCGGCCCATCAAAACTCACTTCCACAGCATCAATCGGAGTGGAAACGTACTGGTGCATGAAACGCAAACTGATCAGGCCCGCTAGCAAGAAAGCACCGTGCACCAAGGAAGAAACCGCAAGGGCTGGAAAAAATCCTAGGTGCAAAGAACTTGGGTGCAATCTCATAATTTCGCGCTTAGCCCCATATAGAATTCACGCCCCCGCAGTGGCCCCCACAAATGAATCACATCGTAATTGCCAGCCGGATCAAAGAACAGCGCGTTTTCCGTTTGCGCCTGGGTGTAACCGGAAAGATTCTTAATTCCAGCATACAGCTTCATTTCTTTACCCAAGGCTATGGACAAACGTGTATCCATACTTAAAAAGGCCGGCGCATTGAGTAACTTCGAAGAGGTTTTGGCCAAGTCGTTAAAACGATCTCCATACTGGTACGGAGCCAAGTCGCGCGCTCCCACTAAGGTAGCAGTGAAGTTGAAATCAAACGGCCCCGCTTCATAGTCGATCAACACACGAGCCCGATTCTCAATAGCGGCAAACGGAAGCAATGACTTGTAGCGTGGGTTGTAGAAAAACCTCTCGAAGCTCGCCCCCAAGGTAACCGATTTAGTGAGCTGATAGCCAACTACGGCGTCTGCAGCAAACACATCGTGACTTCCGGTATCGGTCATCAACGCAGGCCGGCCCCCGGTGTGAAAATTCACATAGGCAAGATCATGAATTCCAGTCCACGCCAGCGAAGCGGTCGCGGTAGTTCGATCGTTGTCGAAGGAAAGCGAGTAGACCGCCGAAGTAGAACGCTCGATCTTGTTGACCAAAACGCTGTACCCCTCATCTAAAATTCCATGCTCCGACTCAAAAAAGGTGAGCGGTGCGCGGTAACCTAGTCCAGCAGAAAAGCGGGAGACTAGAACCTGACTCATATTCCAGCGAAGATGAAATCGGGGAACGGGCACAAACTGATCTACCTCGTTTTCTACTGTTGTCTGCCCTCTCCAATTCACTCGAAGGGCGTCAAGCCGTCCAGCCAGAGAAACTTCTAAGGCGGGAGAGGGGTTCCACGAGCCTTGAAGGTAGCCGCCAAGAGATCGAAAATCGAAGTCATCACTAGGATTGCCTAGCACTAAAAAATAGGCGTGCGAGTTTGATCGCAGTCTTTCCTGGCGTGCATCGGCACCCCAAGTAAGAAGAAAGCTCTCGCTTAGATTGGTGTTGGTTTTAACATCAGCGTAGAGGGTCTCATTGTTGTTGGCGTAGTCTGAGCCTTCATAAAAGGAATCTTGAGTCTGTTTTACGGCACTCGCCGTAAACGTCGTATTGGTATTATCTCCAAAACGATGGAGCCATCGGCCAGTCCCTTCTATGCGCTGGCTCGTTACCGCTTCCATGGTAGCCTTAGGAGCACCTGTGTAGCGTTTTCTCACATCGCCATCTTGAAAAGTTGCAGTCCCAGCGGGCAGCGCCGCCACAAAAACTCCCTCTGCTATAGGCCCGCCAAAAATGTCGGAGCGCTGAAAACCCAGCCGGAAATCAAGATTGTCGGTAGAGCTAAAGTCGTTTGAGATACGAAGTCCTAGATTGTAGTTTTCCAACCTGGGCGACTCGTTCACGCCATTACCATCGGCATCCCACTGTCCCTGACTATTGTGTTGCGCTGAAATAGTGGTGCGGCGTTTTCCTCCGTCACCGACGGCATTTCCGACCAGCGACAAGGCCCGGTACATCTGGCTTCCGCCCGACACATCAAACAACAATCCATTCTCCACTGCTTTTTGGGAGACGATGTTTATGACTCCACCCAAGGCCCCCGGGGCAAGTAGCGAAGCGCCGGCTCCACGCGCAACTTCAACGCGCGCAACGCCAGCGGTAGTGAGAGCGTCCATGCCGTAGTAAGAGGAAACGGTGGAATGCAGCGGAACATCATCAACCAGAACAGTGGTGTACTCGCCGCGAAGCCCGTTGATTTGAATGCGTTTCATTCCGCAAATCGAACAACCGGTGGCAGCATCGATACCGGGTTCGTTTTGAACTGCCTCAGTGAGGGTTTTGGCTTGTTTGCGTTCGATTTTGCGTTCGTTGATAACTTCAGTTTTGCTGATGGTATCCTTGAGCTTGCCTGCTCTTTCCAGCCGCTCTCTCACGTCTTCAACGACAATCGGCGCCAGAGTTTCTTCCGCCGCAGGGGCAAAATTACAGACGCCCAAACTAAGAAACGCTAACTGGAAAAACTTCTTCACGGCCCCTCAATTCAGACTGAATCTGAATGATACGGGGTCTGAAAGTCAAGGGCGCCCTGCGCGGGCCTTTCTGGCGGCCCGCCATTTATCATCTTTGAAGGCTTTGGCTAGAGCGCCTATAGGCATTGAGGCGGCAAGATCCGAAGGATCGGATGTCCGGCGTAGGACGTAACTCGAGAACTCTTTGTAATCGATTCCATAGTCTTGTGCTGTTTGCTGCAGCGCAATCTGAATTTCACGACCAACGTCCCTCGCACGACGCTCCTTCTCCACTGTGCCTTGGGCGGTTTTTACTTCTGCGTCGTAGGGAACGAACTTCTTCTTAAAACTTCCCTGATCCACCAAGTCGCCAGCAATGAGCCAGTGGTGCAATTGGGCCGAGCCACCCCAGACATTCTTAGATGCTATAAGCTGCTTTGCCTCCACCGAACCGTCCAACAGGCCTTCAATTTTTCGCTCTTGTGCGATGTGCCCGAGAAAGTTATCGACTTCTCCAAACCGCATTTCTATAGGATTCGTGGTTTTTGCTCGATCCAGAGCACGCTCAAAGAAGCGCCCAACCTGCTCCTCAGGTACACCTTTTTCCATGAGCTTTTTGGTGAACAAAGTTAAAAACGCTCGATGGTATTTCGGGTCTACGACGTCTTCCATATTCATCGTCTGCGTAATAAGTTCCCGAATGGGGACCGCCTGACCGTTTTGACCCGTAAGCTTGAAATCTAAAAGCGGATCGTTAAGGTCATTGTCCCCACGCGCGCTTGCAGCAAGAATGCGCTCAGCCACAATCTTAGGCATTAGATCGAATTGAGCATTCTTGGGATCCGAGGCCTTAGCACTTTGGTAAAAGGACTCTCCCATATTCAAAGCACCCGCGAGCCAAGGATTTTTTGTCGTAAATCCTGCAGCGTTCCTATACTCGCCTTGGCGCCAAACATTCAACGCTCCCTGCCCGTAGTCGAAACCGTGGTTCACAAGCCCCTTAATACCTCGAATCGCTGACATAGATAGATTCGGATTTGCTTTCATTGCTTTTAGTGCCAACAAATCATCAAATGGCGACATAAATACGCTATCGAAGAATGAGTCTACCGAATTATTCCAAACGTTTTTCGGCGATAAACTGCGTGCTAAGTTCTCTTTCCAATTTAACCCCTCATCAGCAAAAAGCATTCTCTGTGCCATTTTGGTAGCAAACATTCCCCCCGTCATTTCCCACATTTTAAATTTAACTGGAGCGCTATAATAACCTTTGTTTACAAGCATACGGCCGGCGGGCCTCAAGAGTGTCCGTCCTACTATGGAGCTCGCCCAGGGTGCCAGGGCCATGACTTTCATCGAATCCTTGGTGCCATCGTAGAGATCAGTCAAAGCTCCTGCCAGGTAGGTCTCAGGCGGCAAACCCCGCATCGCCATATCATGCAGATCGGGTACGCCGTTGTTGTCTTTATCTACCACTACAGCGATTTCTTTCGGAAAGAAGTAGCTCACTCCGCAAGTCTGGGCATTCTGCCAGTCGGGCACTCCATCGCTGCCGGGCTTACAATCCGCATCGAGCTTGTCGATTGCATTCGCCGATTCAAACTCGGCAGGCATATTGTAAGCGCTCCAGCCGGCGGCAGTCGCAGCAGAGAAGCCCGCCCCCTTGAGCGCGAGCTTTGCCATATTGTAGGATTCTCTTCCTTTGCCAAGAAGTTTTGCGAGCGCCCACATAGAAGTTTGGTTTTTAAGCGGTCCAAGTTTATAAGCCGCTTCCAGAGTCTTGGGCGTTCTCAGAAGCGCGGAGCGAAGTACAAACTCGGTTGCTTTCAGCGCCTTCGCAGTTCGAGCCATTTTAAGATAACTCGCGCCGCGTCTTATCTTGCTAAGTCCAGCCAACGCGGCGCCAGGTAGCAAATAGGATGCAGCCATGCCCGCCGAGACCTTTACAGCCTCCTCCCCCTGTTCGTAGCCTCGATCGATATTTGCGAACTCTGCTTTTTGGTGTTTCAGTACGCTGCTAAATTCCTTTCTCAGAGATCGTGCCACCTCACCAATCGAAACATCTGAGATTCCATTGTAGTCGATGGGGGCATCGCCGAGCTTCGTCATCTCTGCAAGGTCTACTGCAATTGAGTCTAAAAGGGTTTCAAGGTATTCATCGTTCTGAGTTTTTCGTCCAGTCCAAATGCGTTTGAGCCCCTCCAAAGAACCACCTTGCTTGCTCATTTGCGCAAGGACCTGGGAGTTATTCGCCAAGCGCCGCCGAACACTTTTTGCGAGTTCCTCCATCTTGGGCCGAGCACTTGCAAAGTCGGAAAATCGGTAGCCTTCCTTCTCTGTAGAAGGGTCGGTCGTTAAAGCAACCCAAGAGTGAGAATTCAATGCTGTAGCATCGCGCTTATACCCTGACGCCATAAAGGTACGGTGTACCTGGTCGTAGAACTCATCTCTTCCTCGCTTATCCACTGCAAATTCTGGTTTTAAAGCGTGGTCATTCACCTGGGAATGCTCAGCATATTCGTCTAGGTAGCGCAGGAACTGCTCTTGGGTGGGATAACCTGGCTGACCGAGCAGATGCAGCTTAGCTGTTTTCCAATTCCACAGATCGCCGCCCCCGAAGTGCTCGCCATTGGGAGAAATGATTTTTTTTACACCAAGAGCCATCGAATCGCGGATGAAGCGTTCTTCTTTAGCCTTTGTGATTTCATCTCCAAGAATTTTAGCAAACAACCGTTTCGCTTCCGCTTCGGGTATCTTGTGCACTTCCATCCCAGAGGAATTCTCCCATACCCAGCTTTTGATCATCGGTGCAAACCCGCTTTTCTCAATCCAGCGATCTAGCTCTGCTCCAGAGGTACTCGGAAGTGGCTCTAACGCGGCCTTTGAGTTGGCCACAGTGGCAGCAATCGATTTCGCTCGATCGAGGCGCTCCACCAGGCTTGCTACATAGACCGCACCCCCGTCGCCAATTTTGTCGCCAAGCGCTTTGATTTGCTCTTCTCTCTCTTGGAGATTTGAACGATATTCGGAGTTGCGACCATACTGGAGCAGCTTCTGCCGAAGCGCTGCGAGGTGAATTTGTTCTTTGTCTTGCGCTGATTGACTTTCTTCGGCTGAATCGTGCGTTCCGGGCTTGTCTAGATTCTTTTCTCCCTCAGCACCACTCGCGACGTGGTCTTGGTAGAGTTTTTTCACGCCTTCTATTTCATCACTTGAAAGGCCGCAATCCTTGGGCCGGGCAGCGCAGTCACCCAGAATTTTCTTAATTTGTTCCGAAACCAGCGCCTTTTCTGGGACTTTTGCCCCAGCCTGAGCCAAGAGGCTGCTAGCTAGGCGTTTCTGAGCGGCAAGGTCGAGAGGTTTGCCATCCTTATCAGTCAGCTCTCCTTTTTGAGCAAACGACTTAATCACACCCTCTAATTCCACAAATAAAGGCTTAGTATCATCCCCCGCGACTTCATTGAAGGCACGATATAAACGACTCGCCTCATCAAGCGGACCTTCATCTCCCTCCCTTATGAGTGGATCATTCTTTTGTTCGTACTTTTGTATCGCGGCCAAAGCGAGTTGGCGTTGCGGATTCGTCAGTTGATTTAATCGACTCGCGGCTACATCAAGCCGTTGTCGCTGTAAATCGTAGAGCTTCTGTTCGGCCTCGCTAAAGAGCTGAAGCTCTTTCCCCGGAGTTTTTCCTGCCTCTTCGAGAGCCGCTTTTTCTTTCTCGACTTCAGCGATTCTTGCTTTCAGAGCCTGGTAATCCCCCGTTTGACTCTTTTGGTGGCTCTCAACTTTTTGGTTAAGCGTTTGCACTTTTGGGGGTTCTGGCGCCTTTTCTCGCAAACGCCTACTAAGCACATCAAGCTCGTCCCACCGCTTATATTGCGCATCGGTGAGACGACTCAACGCCCCACGACGTTTTTGCTCTATTTCCGCCATTTGCCCTTCGGCATCTTCATGCGCTTCTGTGGCATCGATAAGGGCCTTCTGGCGGTTGGATCGGGCCGACTCCGAACTTCGTTCGTAAAGGCGCGCTGATGCATTCCAACCGGACACTTCGTTTCTTCGCTTGGCTTCTGCAGCCGAACCCTGATCGGGAGAATTGGCGATAATGGGAAGCAGATCGTCTAGCTTAAAATTCTTTTTTTGTGCCTGTTTACGTAGCTGAAAGCGCGCTTCTTTCTCGTTCACTAGACTTGAAACGTGCTTATCGAGAGCAGCCTTGGAGGTGAAATAGGGGTTCAGCAGTTTTTTTGCCTGGTCGACCTTATAACCTTCGATTAATACACTTGCTGCCTGATTGTGAATTTCCAGAAATAAGCACCTCTTTACGTCGTCTACCTCTTGGGGTTGCTGGAGATCTTTGACGTTGCCCGCCTCATCGTTCCCACAAGCAGGAAATTTCGGAAGCGCTGAAAGGATGAATCCCAGCGACCGATCGGAGAGTTGCTTATCATGAATCAGTTCCTGAACTGCCGTCGCCACGTGGCGTTCCGCTGTCACCTGGGGATCGGCCTGAAGATCCTGAGCACTCGGAAGATACCGGTGCAGTGCAGAGCTTAATGCCTCGTGGGTACTCTCATCGTCGAGCGGCTGGAGCGATGCAACCGTTTCAGCAAAATCCTTGGCGGGCATTTCAGCAACCAAACTGCTGATTGATTCCTCACCGAGAGTCCCTTTTTGCCTTAGGAAATGTAGCAGACTTATTTCAGACGGAAGCGGAAGCCCATAACCTTGCTTAGCCATTGTAGCGCGCGCCTCTTCCAATACCTTCGCCGCCCGCTTCGATTCAGTGTCCTTTGGGGCTTCATTGTGTAGGGCCTTACGTGCATAGTGCAGCGGCTCATGAAGAGCGGGATCACTGTTATCGATGGTTTGTGTTACTGAAGCTGGATTGGAAGGGGTCAAAGCCGGAAACAAAGTTTCTACTGGGTGCTTCCACTCGCGCAGCAATTGAGCGGCCATCATAAGCGCCATTTTAGTATCCGCGGCGTGCTTTGATTTCGGATCGTCTAGTCGCCCCTCAATGGCGCTGAGTAGGTTTTGCCTATTATACGGATCGAGCTGCGAAATCTTTCCCAGGTGGTTTTGCTCTAGGTACTTCATTTGGGCTAAATCGAGCTCCGGTTTGAGCGCGGTAAATAGAGCCTCTGGATCCGCCTGAGCTAATTGCGATGCCATAGCCCAAGAACGAATCTTCTTTTCGGCTCCTTTGGGATTAAAAACCAATTCCGACAGATCAAAAATCGTCGGCTGCAACCATTGCCGCCCCTCTTTCTGAAGAGATTTCGACGTTTCCGTACCGGCGTGCTTCACCATTTCACCCAGCAAACTTTGGTAGAAAGGCGAAAGCGAATCTTCCAGTTTTCGTCTATCATCAGCAGTTAAACTCAATCCATAGCGAGAAAAGCCTTCCTCAATGTTTTTCTGTGCCTCCAACTCTCGCTCGGAAAGCCGTGCGGACCTTTCCTTCTTGAGGGCTGCCCCATAGAAAAACGCAGCATTTGCATCTTTTACTTCGCCCAATATTCCACTCTCTACTGCTCGGTGGCCTCCCTCAAGCTTGCCCAGAAATTCGTCCATCGGACTTCTCAGCCTTCCACCGTCGGACCGCGACGGCACTACACAGCTCTGAGGTTTTTCACGGGCCAGAAGACTGAGTTGTTGGCGACGAAGAGCGTGATCTCCTTGGGATGGGTCGATCGCCGGTTGGCTCGCAAACAGAGACGAACGAGCCTGTTTTCCCTCTGCCTCAAGAATATTATCAGCGGCTTCCTTCTGCTCTGTTTTAGTGGGAAGCCTGTTATCTAATTGGGCAATTTGCGCCGCAAACTGGGTTCGTATCTTATCGGCGGCAAGTAAAGATGCGGCGTCATTGCCTACCTCAATTTCACCCGCATCGAGTGCCTTCAAGAAAACTTGCCGTTGTGCACGCAATTCAATGAGGCGCTGGGCGGGGAGACCCTTCTGAATTGCCTCTACTTTTGCGACAGCTTCAGAGAACTTTTGTGCCTTCTTCTGCGAATCCGGTGGCAAGGGACCCAGAATCAGAAGATTTCTGAAATAGTTTGCTTGGTCGGTACCCAATGCAAAATCGATAAGCGGTAGTGACTCCCTGCTATTATCCAAAAACATCAGGCTCACAATGGCTTTTTCGTCAGTATCCAGGCCTTTATACAAATCTTTCAAGCTACGAAGAGTTCTTCGCTGAATCTTTTTTCTAAGGGCCATTACACGATCGTAAAAAACTCCTTCGGTGAGAGAAGTTGAACTCTTGCCCTTGCATTTCTCGGCAGCAAAATCGTAAGCGTGGCGGGCTGAAATCTGAGCCCCAATCGACTCAGCTAAGCCCGGAATGTCTCGCATCTCTCTCAGCTGTGTGTAGTAGCTTCGCAGAACTGGTCCGGCGCCGCACCGGTTTCGAGTTTCTTCCTTCTCTAGGTAGGCCTGTAGCGATCGATTTAGCGCGGAACTATCCGTGCACCAAATGGCTTTTGAAAATAGCAGTAGCAGATCAGGGCCGCTGATTTCCTCGACACCTGGTTTGCCCGAATTGAACATGGACGGGCTAAATTCTACAGTAGGCTTAACCCCACAATCACGTCGGTGGTCCTGTACCACTTTCGTAATATTTTCCGTGCAAGCGCTTTCTGCGGCTGGCGCATCAGCCTTAGCGCGTGGAGGAGTGGAGACGTGATCAGACGAAGCTCGCCGCCTAGAACTTTTTGCGGCGTGCAAAGGCGCCGCTAGAATAAAGGCGCAAATTGCAAATGCTAGGCACCGATAGCCCATAGATAGGCACACTCCACTATCCGTATCGGTGGAAATAAGTGCAAACTTTACGCCTTGCGCTAGGTCGTTAAATTATTGTAATTATTGTGACAATTACTGTCACCGGGTGAGAGATTTGCCGAATTACTGGTCGGTGCCTAAAGCCAGATCACGCGCGCGCGTGTGGAAGGATTGAATTCGCCGGGTAAGATTGTTCTCCGGCTTAGAAAAATCTGCATTCAAAGCAAAAGCTGCCGATTCGTAAAGGTTGGCCTCGGGCGTAATCTTAAGCGGCAATGACGTATAAAAGGCGTAGTCCCGTTTCCATTGCTCGTACTTAGCTTTTTCAGATTTAGTAAGTTTTGGTTTTTCGTAAAACTTCCCGGTTGCTTCTAATACTTGTAAATACTCCCGCTGATTTGCGGCAAGCTCTGGATTAAGAAAGTACGGAGCTGGTTTTGAATCTACTTCAACCCAGGCAAGTCCCCTACCCTGTGCAAGTGAAGTAGCGTGTAAAACCCCTGGCGCAGTTTGCCGAGCGTGAGAATCGGGAGTTTCCGTTGCTGTACCTCCCAAGAAAATCGAAATCTGTCCGTAGCGTTTTCTCAAAGAAGTACGTTCCTGTTCCGGGAGCGATTGAAGCAACACCACTAAATCCGCTCGATCTTTGAAATCGCGAAATACGCTATCTAAAGCCTCGCTCGCCGGTGCAATTCGCAGGCCCTCGGCAGGTTCGTAGATTGCCCCGGCGGGCGAAGAAAGCCCAATGACTAAGATTTTCGCTGCGCCGGAGGAAAAAACCAGGTGAGATGGAAACAACCTCTCGCCTTTTGCCGTTAGCAGATTTGCACTGAGAAAGGGAAACTTGGCGCCACTGGCCAGGCGGCGCAACTCCTGTTCACCTAAGGCAGCATCATCGCCCGATACCGCCAAAGCGCGAAGGCCCAGCTCGTTCCATGCGGCAAGCAGCTCTTCTCGTTTTACTTTTTGAAATTCAGGTGTGAGCGCAGGCGACGGCTTTTCAGGAACAAAGGCAGTACCCGCGGAAAAATAGAAGACGTCCCCGCGAGCTTTCGAACGCAAATCTCGAACGGCGTTGGCTTCTCGATCAATTCCCCCATACTGCAGGATTGAGCAGCCACAAGGCTCAAGTTCTAGTTGGCGGTTTGCAGAGATGATAAATAATGATTTGTTTGAAGAAGTGGTACGCGTGCTGGCGCACGAAACGAGTAGCCCCCAGCAGAGCAAAATGCCAAAACCAGCGCGGACCAGGGAAAACATGCGCGTACCCCGTTAGGCCGCGCACTTCTTCATTCGGTGCCCCATACAGGGGCCACAAATCATGTCTTTGACCATTGTGGGGATATCCTTCGCGGCTACCCCATTGGAAGCGAGTCGGTAGGCTACCCAATCCTGGATATTCTTATTTACATGGAGCCAAGCACCTTCAAAATCGATGCTCTTTGGACTGATACCCTTGTCAACTTGGTCCGCCACAAATTTGGAATGCAGATTGGCCATCGCCCCCATCATCTCTGCCATCCCTTGCCGAGCAGTGGGGTCCTTAAGACCGTTCCAAAGATCGAGTGCGACGTTTAGCTGAGCTTTACCCTCACTGTCCGATCCGTAATAGGCGATTGTTCCCAGGATAAAGTCCATAGCTTCTTTGCTTGTAGCGGGATTGGAGAGGTCCTTTTTAAAGGCGCCGAGCAAATCTTTTAGCTGCTTCGCCGCCTCGGCGACTGCCTCTGGACTCTTTCCGTCCTTCGCCTGAAGAGCTTCCATCAGGTAAATATTTATCGCAACCTCGAGACTCTTCTTCTGAGCAGGGCTAAGCTTTTTGAGAATGGCGTCTAGTTCTGGGCTGACAGTTTTATAGAACGCCGCCACCTTTTGCCCATCAGCCTTTTCAAACGTATCGCGATTAAATGATTGTGCTAACTTCTCAGCGGTAGCATCGCGATTGATGCCGTCCGTGGCTTCAGCGCTCTTAACAACATCCTCCCCCAGCGCTTTGACCCCCTCGGCGTTTGGATCACCCTTCGAAAAGTGTTTGGCGATGTTTTGAGTATTCTCATCCACCGCAACTGCGGCACGCGTTTTTGGCCCTTTGGTGGGAGTCGCAATCGCAGCTGCTTCGCCAGTACCAGCCTTTGGCTTCGCGCCGGTTGCGTGCGTCGGGCTAGTATTACCTGCTCCCAGCGGAGAAACGGCTGTCCCCCCTTTTGGGCGATTTGTTGTGGCCTTTAGGCGTTCTTCCGCTCTACTTGCTGCAGCCGCTGCTGCTGCTGCATCACTTCGGACATTTGTTCCTGAACCGATTTTTTTTGCGGCTTCGTCGGCCTGTCGCGTCGTCGCATCTTTTTCTATCTTACCCGCATCGCTTCTCGGACCAGCAATCGCCTGCATAGAAAACACAAGCCCAGCACTTACAATTCCAAGTTTCAAAAAGGAAGGTCGCATATTTTTCTCCGAGAAAGGGGCCGAAAGAGATTGGACTGACTTACATTGTATGTTTTATTTCAATCTCTGTAAACGGCCAGCCCAGCACCCCAAACACGGAATTCACCAACGCAGCGAGTCATCCCTTCAAAGTCACAATAACCCATTCTGAAGCGTCCCCCCACTTGAAGGAGGGATTTATGCGAAACCCCATACATCTGGATAAGGAAATAGGAAGAATCGCCGTAACAGCCACAGTTTGCGCTACCCTGGGCGTGGGCATCGGTGCGCAAATGGTAAAACCCGTCCCCTTGACCAATACTGCCATTGCCGCCCCAGCCCCCGCCCCTGTGGCGGGTCCACTTCAAATTAACTCAGAAAACTTTCGCGCAGTTGCCAGAAAAGTAGGACCATCGGTGCTCACTATAAAGGCTGCTCACGAGGCTCGCCCTCAAAGCCGCTCCTTTACCCAGCGCGGGCCCCAACGGGGGGGCTCAATGGAAGACTTCTTAAATCAATTTGGGTTTGGTTTTGAATTGCCCCCGGCGCGGAGCTCCGAGCAAGCGTCGGGCTCTGGGTTTCTCATCGACAAACTAGGCCACATAGTCACGAACTACCATGTCATCAAGGGCGCTTCCAAGATAACCGTCTTAACGCCTGACGACGACGCGGAAGAAAGAGAAGCCAAAGTAGTTGGCGCGGATCCACGTACCGATTTAGCAGTGCTCCAAATCAGCAATGTCGAAGACCTCATCCCCATTGAATGGGCCGACTCCAACGACATCGAGGTGGGCGACTATGCCATTGCCATTGGCAGCCCGTTCATGCTCACCCACTCAGTAACAGCAGGGATTGTTAGCGCGAAGGGCCGAAACGCTTCCGCACTGATGGGCGCAGGCTTCGGGTACGAACTAATACAAACAGACACCGCAATTAACCCGGGTAACTCTGGCGGACCTCTATGTACCGCCGCAGGAAAAGTAATGGGAGTAAACACGGCCATCTACACGCAAAGTGGTGGCTATATGGGAATTGGTTTTGCGATTCCCTCGAACGTCGCCCAAAACATTACGGCAAAACTCATTAAGGAGGGAAAAATTACGCGCGGCTGGCTTGGTGTGGCCATCCAAAAAGCCGACAAGGATCTTTTGAAAGACCTGGGCGTGGCGTCCGCCGTCGTTGTTCATGAAGTGCAGCAAAATAGTCCAGCAGATAGCGCGGGCCTACACGCGGGAGACGCCATCGTAGAAGTAGCGGGAAAGAAAGTGGCAAAGACTGAAGAAGTTCAAAGCCTGATCGCTGGTATGCATCCGGGAGAGAAAATTTCCCTTAAGATCCTCAACTATCAGGATAAGAAAGACCGAATTGTTGAAGTCCGAGTGGGACAATTGCCAGAGCCCACAACTTAGATCTTCTCCGACCTCCCACGGGGCGGATGCGCAAGGAAGTTGAATGCAGCGCGTCCGCCCCACCTTTTTCGATCTCAAAAGTATTCTCGCGAGTACATCCCAGGCCCGATATACTTCGTACATGCGTCGACTACCCTCGCTCGATGGTATAAGGGCTTTTTCGCTTGGGCTAGTCGTGCTAGGCCACCTCTACGCGTTTCTTAACCCCAACGAATCCAAGACCCTCTTTTGGGCGATTGTTGCGAATCACAGCCTCGGTGTTTCGATATTTTTTGTCGTCAGTGGATTCCTAATAACGCTCATCCTCCAAGAAGAATGGCATCGCACTGGAAGTGTATCGCTTGCCTCGTTCTATCTGCGCCGGGCATTTCGTATCTGGCCCGCTTTCTACTTCTTTCTTGCTTGCCTCTGGAGCTTGCGCGCAATGGGTATTGTCGCCATTCCAAATACTGAATTGAGTTTTGCAGCGCTGTTTCTTTGGAACTACCTTCCACAGGGGTCGAGCTGGTGGCTCAGTCACACTTGGTCGCTTGCAGTGGAAGAGCAGTTCTACTTGCTCTGGCCTCTTGCGCTGGTGTTTGGAGGCCTGAGATTTTGCGCCAAAGCCGTAGTAGTTGTTATTGCGCTGAGCCCATTACTAAGAGTCGGCACCTTCTATGCAATCCCTTCCCTAAGGCCTCACTTGGATTGGCTGGGACATTGTCGCATGGACTCACTTATGGCGGGATGTGGTCTTGCGCTTTTGTGGCAAACCGACTGGCTAAAGGCCCAACTCTCGAAGAATGCCTCACCTTGGGTGGTTGCCGTTGCCGCAGTGTACGTATTTCTTGGCTCACCACTGCTTGAGAGCGTTTGGGGCTCCTACTACCGCCAAACCTTAGGCCTCACGCTTGAAAGCTTGTCACTAGCTGCAATAGTTGGTTGGTTGGTATTTAATCCCAAGACCTGGATAGGAACTATTCTTAATTCGAGAGTTGCCATTTACGCGGGCGCGCTATCGTACAGCGCTTACCTATGGCAACAGATGTTTCTGAATCCATACCATACTTTTCAGTGGCACTGGACCGCCAACCTGTTAGCGGTTTATTTGTTTAGTGAGCTATCGTATAGAGGAATTGAAAAGCCTTTTTTGAAATTCCGAATTCGCTTTTTAAATGCTACTGCCCGGTTTCATAGGAATAGGGGTTACTCACATTTACGCCATTCGAATTAGCCGAATTCGAAAGCGAAGTGGCGGACGATTGGTCTGACCAGCTACCCGACGACCCCTGTGACGCATCAGTCCCGTTGGACCAAGATCCAGAGCTCTGCGAAGAGTCACTGCCATTCGACCAATAAGAAGCTTCTTCCGTCGGAGCATAATCAAAGCGAGGCTCCGATAGATTAATTACCGCACCACCCATAGGGTATACCTGACCCGAGGGCTGATTAGGACCACGGTAGTCATAGGTATTTTGATCCGAATACGGATTATTGTTTACCAAGCCAGATTGGTAACCCGTTCCATGCCCCCCTGACATTGGGGTTCCGGCGTAGCGCGCACAATAGGCCATGCACCGTGATGGATGCCTCGCACACGACGAACGCTGAAGGCATGCGGAGTAACGTGCAGGATCAACTTGAAGAGATTGGGACGTTGCCGAGGTTGGCTTCATTAAGGCCACGGCAACCAGAATCAAAAATCCAATCGACTTCATGCTGTTCTCCCGAAAACGTTCTGTATTAGTACACTGTGACTGAAGTATTGCAGGTGGCAATGGCCCCAACGGAGTCACGCACCGTGAGAGTGATTGGCACTATTCCAGAGTACCCAAAATTTAAATTCGCCTGAGTCGCGCTAGTAAACACACCCGAAACTCCGGAATATGCTGAGTAGCCAATATTGAGCAAACTTACTGCTCCGTAGCCACCCGTGGATTGAAATCCCGCCACTACCGTTTGTCCTCTAGAAACGGGGTTGGCCGATAGCACCACTGTGCAGGCCAGCGGTCCGCCGGAAGTCCCACTCGATACTGGAGCATAAGTAGAAATACTTACCGCAGCGCCATTGCCACACCAGAGCCCTCGTGACGGAGAATATGCCTGAAGAGAAATATTTTTCACTCCGGCAGTGGAGTAAGCCAAAGTCGTTGGGTTTCCAGCGATGTAAATGGAACCACCGCTTCCGGGGTTGACGTTCACAATCGACAAGTCTTCGCCCGTAGAAGCAATCAAGCGAATTACTAGCCGCTGAGCTGCATCGCTAGTGAGTTGATAACTGCAACTCAACCCTCCGCCACCCACCGAAGCATTAGCATAGAAACTTTGGGTCCAAATCGCGCCGCCGTTACAGTAAGTACCAGTCGAGGTTGAATAGGCCTGAGTAGAAATCGTTTTCGTACCCGATGTCGAGTAGGCGACTACCATGGGGTTCGCATTGGTTACGACAGTTCCGTCAGCGCCCGCATTGAAATTAGCAAAAGCCAATGCCTGGCCGTTGGACGAGGTAGCGGTAAAAACAGCTCGTCCTTGGGAATCGAAGGTCTGTGCAACGGAGCAGGTCATGCTAGAACCGCTTCCAGTAGATGCTGGTGCGTAGAAGGTAGTGCTTAAAGCCGCTCCACCGTTACAGGACAATCCGGTTGCCACAGATGCAGCATTCGCCGTGACTGTTTTGGAACCTGCAGCAGAGTAGGAAATTACAGTTGGATTTCCCGCGCTGTAGATTGTTCCGTTGGCTCCAGGAGCCAAATTGCTGATCGACAAAGCCTGTCCATCGTTGGCAACTGCCTGAACACTTACGTTGTTGTTAGCACCAATGGTTTGCGTGAGGTAACACGTAGGTGCGGTTCCAGTCGAGGCGGTAATGACCAAGCTCGTACTGCAAGAGCTGGATTTTCCCGTCGCGTCCATTACAGAAACCGATGGCGCGGCTGAACCAGCGGCAGAGTACTGCACGATGGCCTGGGCCTGCGCCGTAGAAGTCGAAGCAAGAGCCTGTGTCACCACACCGTTGGTTCCAAGTGACAAGCTAGAAAAAGCAAATGGAGCGGTTCCCCACGATGTATTTCCCACTGCAGTAAGGGTAACCGAGGTATTCGCAGCAACCGAAGAGGAGCTCGCGGTTAGCGTACAACCAGTAGAAGCACTACTTCCGGAAGTTGTAATACTGAAGTTGTAGGTAGAAGAAGCCCCGGCCGAATCGCTGACCGTAAGAGTCCCGCCAACGCCTTGGAGGTTGGTCATGGAGTAGTCTGTGACCGTCAGATTAGTTGAGTAAGAGAAACCAGACTGAGTTCCAGAAACAGAATCTGGAGTCTGACCGCCAACCCGAATGCTCGAAATGGAATAAGGCGCAGTACCACCCGAACAAAATGCGGTGATATTCCCAGTGCTGCTATTCACAGCCGCACTGCCGCTGACAGTACAACTTATGTTTACCGTCGTCTGAACGTCAGTGGTTCCCCTAGAGCACCCTACAACGATGAGTGGGAGCAATAGCAAATGAAGTTTCAGCGAAAATCGTGTAGGACGCATAAAAATCTCCTTGAGCCTATCGTATACAAAGCAAACCCAGTGCCGATCGATTTCGTGCCTAAGCGTATTCTTTAGAGCGCCCTCAAAACGAATACTCTGTGATCAGTTCAAATGATGACACCGCTGAAATCACGAAGATTTTTATGCAAGCAAACTCTGTTTCGTGCCTATTTTGAGAGTGTCGCAAAACTCGTCATTTGGTAAAAAGTTTGACAGGAAAAATACTATATCGGCCGCGAATCACTGGTCGCAAAACCACCGGCTCTACCTCTACGCTGGCTGCAATGCGTTACCCATAAACCAACATACTTATATAAACATGGGGCAGACGATGGTAATTCTCTAATTGCTAGCGTTGGCAGTTTATGACGGCTTTTTCATGGGGATAGGTCGTCTTATTTTGGGGGAACAAAATGATTCATGTCACGTTACCGAGAGCGGCGGTATCCGGATTTGCAGCGCTCATGATCTCCTCTGGTACTTGGGCGGGGATAGATCAAAATCAGAATAACTCGTTGAACCAAATCAGTACGCAGGGCGAAGATCACTTACTCGCCAAAGGCGGCGGTGGGCACCCTGGGGGCGGACGACCAGGAGGCGGCGGACGTCCCGGTGGAAACCCCGGCGGTGCGCGACCTGGTGGCGGTAACCACGGCGGCGGACACCCTGGTGGAAACCCAGGCAGCGCAAAACCTGGCGGCGGTAACCACGGCGGCGGACGCCCTGGTGGAAACCCAGGCGG
>CAZTRP010000006.1:0-88479 GCA_964616705.1 uncultured Pseudobdellovibrionaceae bacterium | reverse complement strand
CAAAACCTGGCGGCGGTAACCACGGCGGCGGACGCCCTGGTGGAAACCCAGGCGGCACAAAACCTGGCGGCGGTAACCACGGCGGCGGACATCCTGGTGGAAATCCAGGCGGCACAAAACCCGGTGGCGGTAACCACGGCGGCGGACGCCCTGGTGGAAACCCAGGCGGCACAAAACCTGGCGGCGGTAACCACGGTGGCACTCACTCGAGTCACCCCGTCGGCGTACGTCCCGGCAAGCCCATCGATCGAGTTCATCCAGGACACGTCAATCCGCACAAGAACCTGAGTCACCTGGAACACACTCACACTCGAAATAATCTGAACGGAGCATACCGACACGCAACGGGCGTACACCACAACGCTGCGGTCACTGGGCGGCTAAACGGGTATCGATCGAACTATGTTTCCACACATAGCACCTACTTGCGAACCAGGTACGGTGTTTGCGGTGCTTTCTACCGCAACGACCTGTACCGTTTTCACTACAGCAGGTGGTACGGCCATGGCTTCTGCGGCGGATTTTATTATCCAGTGCATCCTTGGTATGCGATCGACACCTACTTCGTTTATCCGATGGTAAATTGGATGTACGTTGGCAAGGTGGATGTCGAGTACTACCGCACTTGGTACGGCGCCGATTACGACTCATGCCCAGTCACTACATTTGCCTACGCTCGGGCTTTCTTCCCGACCCAACAAATGCGGGATTTGGGCATGGAAATGAGTGGACTCAAAGCCTCACTCCAGTGTGGCTTCCGAAAAGCCATGGTCACGATGACCCAATCTTTGGTTGACCAAGTGGCCAGCCAAATTGGGGCTAGCTTCACCTTGGCCGATTCGGACATCGTCGTAAATCACTACCAAAATCTCGGCAATACCGGAGTAGAAATGGAAGGGTTTATTAACCACGATACGATTAACCTTCCATTTAAAGCGGTGCTCGATTTGGTGACTCCTGCAAATACCTATGCGTTTATTCCGACGCAGGACGAGCCAAACCCCGCTGACGAAGCGAACCTCGGAAAGGTAAATGCCCATATTAAAAAACTGGGTGGAAACCCCGACGAAGTCGACGACGAACCGGAAAGTCTAGTTACGCCGCCACCGGCGCCCTAGGCTTTAGCAGTTCAAATTGCCAAAAAGGGGGGAGCACTCTAGCTTCCCCCTTTTTTTATTTTCCTCAGTTATACTAATCAGGTGACCATTTCACGTCGGCGTACCAGCCTTTTGCAGTTGATGTTCAACTACACCTCACTCGGCTTAATCCTGGCTCAGGCTTTTTTTCTTACTCCCCTGTACTTAAAAACGATCGGGCAATCACTCTACGGCTCGTGGCTCGCCATTAGCAATATCCTTAGTTGGGTTGCACTGGTGGACCCTGGGATTTTTCGAATCACGTCCCAACGCATCAGCGTTCAGTACGCAGTGTCCAATCGAGCGGCAATGGGGAAAACACTTTCCGAGGCGCTCGCCCTATCAGTAACATTGTCTGTAATTCCCCTCACCTTTCTTCTATTTACTAACTGGCCTGGAACTTTTTTCCCACTGAGCCCGTCGGAACAAAAAGAGATCTCTCATGCTTGCACATTCTCCCTAATCAGTATGGCACTACTATTTATTGAAGCTCCGATTGGTGCCCTAACCAACGGAATGCATCGAGTTCTCACACTGGGAGCAATTCAGCTTTCGAGCCAACTCACCCTGCTTCTCACCACAGCGTATTGCCTGTTGTTTGCCGGCTGGGGCCTGTCTGCCCTTCCATTTGGCCTTCTCGCTCGAGGAGTCGTTTCCCTAAGTCTACTGATTTTCGCCCAACTAATCACAAAAGACGGAATCCAAAACTTACGCATCAGACTTTGGGGATCGAAAGGATTTTTCTCAGACACCACTGACTTCAAGGCAGGCTTTCTATTTAACTTGGGAACCTCACTACGTAGCAATTGCTATTTCCTGGTTACGGCAAAAATGCTTTCCCCCCAGTTTGCTACCGTTTTGTTCGTCACAAGCCAGGCATTAAACCCCCTGCAACAAGTGATGGAGCGGACCATCTCGGCTCCACTGACAAGCATTGCCCACCTTGTTTCCACAGGAAGCTCGTCACGATGCCGGCGTGTACTCATGCAACTGCGAAGCTACTTCGGTTTTATGATTTTTTCTGCGCTCATTGGAATTGTTTCCCTCAATTCCGCTTTCGTTAAACTTTGGATGGGGGCTGATTGGTTTGGCGGAAATTGGCTTACGATATTTCTTGCTCTGGAGATGAGCGAAAATCTGCTACTCAATACCCAAGGAGAGATTCTCTACGCCGCCGGTTTTTTGCGAAAATTCGGCTGGACCCGCTTGCTCGAGGGGGCGCTGAAACTCCCATTGCAAATCTGCCTCTCTATGTTCTTTGGCCTCGTGGGCATTCCAGTTGGCGGATATCTGGTGACGCTGGTACTTCGCATTGGACTGTTATCGAAAATCGAATCCCAATGCCTCGGAATTAAGCCGAGCCAAACAAGGAAATGGGCCCTGGGAGAAGCGGGGAAGAATCTGCTTGCTGTATCTTTGGGGGCGGTCCTTTGCCTAAGCCTAACTTCGCAAACTGAATTTACTTCTTGGTCTCATTTCCTAGTGGCAACGGGTGTGATCGCCACCCTGGCAGCAACAATCGGACTTGCCTTTCATCGACCCGCCCTCACATCGTTGAAATCGGTACTACTGCGTTTTTCTCCGCGTTAGTAGTCAACGTCAGAATATTCGTCTTCGTGAGACAGCAAAAACTTATAATAAGTTTCCACTTCCGTTTCTAGAGTCGGCAGTGCATCCAACATCTTTTTCTGAGCTCCCGTAATATCAAATGTACTTGCTCCGAGATCAGGCTCTAGAAGTAGTTGAACAAAATCCACCAGCTCATTCACTTGCCGCTCAAGCCCCGGCCCCGTTTTGGTGCGTTCGGCTTCGCCCACAGGATCTAGGTCGAGATTCACTGCTTGAACCATCACCCGCTTCATTCGCAGACCATGGGTAAGTGCCGAGTTAATTTCCGCTCGAGAGACTGTGTACGTGGCGGTATCTTCGGGCTTTGCCTCAGGCTTACCCTGCGCTAAGGGGACAGAATCGGGTGGGACTACCTTTGGAGCACTAAAAAGTTCGGACTCAGGGTTTTTTCCCCCACAACCGAAAACGGCCAATCCGATAGCTAAAACGCCGAAACTCAAACGAATATTCTTCATAGGTCCAATTACCCTCACTTCCCAAAAGCTTTTATATTGGCCGATTGGCAGAGAGTAAACCCCGGAAATAAGCGGCCCCATTTACCTGGGTAGAAATAGCCTAGACCAGGCTGAGCACCTGTCCAAGCCTGTCCGCGTAGCTATGGTGGCCCGAGCGAACCCGAGCCAGGGCATTCTTGCTCAGTTCTTTGCGGAGAGCTGAATTCTCCAACAAGTGTTTCGTCTGCCTAACCAAAGAATCGAGGGAGTCAAAGTACGCTAAACTTTGCTCACCAAAATACTCCAGGTGGTCGGGAGTTCTTTGAGCAAGCACGCAAGCATTCATTGCGGGCAGCTCGAAACTGCGCATCACATGCCCATCCCGGTTAGCCTCTCGGACAAGGTTCAGACAAACCTTCGCACCGGCCACCAACTTTGGAAGTTCCTCCACACGCCCCATCCCCGCAGCGAAGGGCCTAGTCACAGGGTGTTGATCCCAATACCCGCCGTACAGTCGAGGCCGTATACCAGCACGGATCAAAGCGTCTAAATAAGGAATTCGGTCGGAGTCCGCCCCGCCAAAAAACAGCAAATCGCTCTCATACTGAGGTTGTTCTTCAGCGTTCAGCACTGCCGGAAAATGAAGGGAAGGACTATATCCAAACGCAACTCGGTGTACCCGAGCACATCCAACCTTCAAAAGCTCGCTCTCAACCTCAGAACGAGGGTTAAACACAAAATCGTAAAGAGGCAAACTCTCTAAGAACCAACTCGTTCTATGAAGCGGATTCCATGGATTGTCCGATAGAAATACCCCCGTAGTTGCCCCAGAGACCTTTAAAGCCTGAAGCAAATCCTTCTCAACAAAGTTGTTCCCAAGAAAGAGAACAAGACGAGGCCGAAAACGAGTGAAGGTGGATAAAACTTGCCGTTGAAACCTGGGCAACCGAGCGGGACGTTTTTCACGCAAACGCCATGCGATTTTATCTAAAAAAGGAATCGACGATTTTGCATCTCTAACATCTAGTAACTCTGCTTGAACCCCTAAAGAGCCCGCTGCTTCAAGGTAATGGTGACCTAAGTGGATGGTTTCCCCGTTACCAACCAAAAGTACGGATTTTCTCGAATTGGACATTGCTCATTGGAAACCTTACCACCTTTTCTGGTAGTGTCCCACCCCATGCCGCGAAAGTTCTGGAAAGTGAATATAGAGATCAGCAATATCTGCAATCTTCAATGCAGCTTTTGCCCAGAAGTGCTGCGGGAGAAAAAACTCATGGAACCGGAGTTTTTTGATCGAGTTTTGGAACAAGTCGCTCCGCTCACGAAATCCGTTGCCCTCCATCTTATGGGAGACCCTTTGGTACATCCCAAGTTGTCGGAAATCGTCAAAATCTGCGAGAAACACGAAACGCGTATTTTCTTAGTTACCAACGGACTACTTCTCAGAGGTCAGGAGCACGAGTTACTTTTACACCCCATTTTTCAACAAGTGAATTTCTCCCTTCATAGTTTTGCCGACAATTTTGGAGAAAAAGATCCCACTCTTTACCTAGAACGAATCTTTCGATTTACGCGGGCTGCATTTGAAAGACGCCCCGAGCTTTACATCAACTATCGACTCTGGAACCTTGATGCCAATCGAGCCCGACTTCCAGAGCACCAAACGGTGGTAAAGGCCATTGAGGCTGAATTCTCAAAACCCATCCCCCACGTGCTACCAGCGGGAGCAAAAAGCCACCATCTCTTGAATCGGCTCTACATGCACTTTGACACAGAATTTACCTGGCCCAGCCTTGACCTCCCCTGGATCGGCAGCGAAGGAACCTGCAAAGGCCTCACCTCTCACATCGGCATTCTAGCGGATGGCACAGTGGTACCTTGTTGCCTCGATAAAGAAGGCAAAATTCCTCTGGGTAACTTGCAGGAGTCACCACTGAAACAGATTCTCTCCGGTGCGAGGGCCCAGAAAATTCTATCAGGATTTAAATCGGGCAAACTGACCGAAGATCTCTGCCAACGTTGCTCTTACATCGAACGTTTTAAGACCTAAAAGTTCGCAACCAACGCTACGGTAGTAGCGGTATCGAGATTCAGTTTTCCAACGACTGGCGTGTTCAAATAATCTAAACGAAAAGAAAGCTTTGTCGACAAAACAGAGGTCATTGCCACGGAAAGGGCCGTAACACTGGACAAACGCCAATCCGCCATCGTCTTAAGGTTATCAAGAAAGGAAAACTGAGTTGAAAAATCCGCCGTTGGCGAAAACTTCCAAGCGTAGGCTGCCGTCGCGCGGGCCGAACCAAATGTGTTTGCACCGATATCAGAACGGTTCTCTGCAATGACACCCACTCCGGCTTCTAGCGAAAGAGTGTGCTCGTCGTTCTTGAGAAAAGCGTAGTTCAACCCAGCATCGGTCGAAGTGCGTGAGTTAAAACCGGCAAAAATGTTTCTTAGAAACCCCACTTGAAGAAACGCCAAAAGAGCAGGATCAATTTGCCGATCCCCACGGCCATCGATGGTGAATAACTCTGCTTTCGTCACTCCAGCCTGACTGTTTTGCAAATAACCGATTTTTCCCTTCGCGGCCCAAGGTCCGCCTTTATATTCCGAGCCAAATGCGCCTCCCAAGGTAGTGGTTTGGGTGTTACCCGAAGTGAGTAAAACAGACGCTTCCGCATTATGCTTCCAGGTAAGACTCTCAGCCGACTTCGTATTGTCTTCCGAAAACGCAATCCCAGGGACCAAAACAAGAACCAATAAAAAACGCATACAGCCTCCGACCACCTGCCTAACATGCACTGAGCAAATCCCACAAGCGCACTTTTAGGGTGCCCAAGCACTCCTAGGCAGAGTACTTTGATGAGCACCATGGCACTGCAATCGACACTCTTTCGCTTCCATTTGCAGATTTCCGATACCGATAGAGGCATCTATGAATCGAAGGAAATTCGGGTGGCCATGCACCCTTCGGAATCCGCGCCGTACTTTCTCACTAGAATCCTTGCCTACGCTTTAAACTACGGCGACGGGCTGGAGTTTAGTCAGGGTATTTCGACCCCCGATGAACCGGCACTCTTTATCAAAGACCTCACGGGACAGCTGCTCTACTGGATAGACGTGGGCAACCCCTCCTCCCGTCGACTTCACCGCGCAGCAAAAGCCGCCCGCCATGTACGAATTTACACTTACCGAGACTTTGAAATACTGCGACGCGAAATGGACGGTGAACCCATTCACAAGGCCGGCGAAATTGAAATTTTTTCGTTCGCCCCCAGCTTTTTACGAGAACTGGGAGAATCTTTGGAAAGAGACAACGCCTGGGATGTTTTGGTAACACAAAATGAGCTCTCAGTTACAGTCCGAGGAACTACGTTTCACTGTGAAATTGGCCAGCACCGCTTAAGTGACTTGGGCAAATAAAGCAGTACACTCATGAAATATGTGGGCAAGCTTGCACATTGCCTTAGGTACAATTGCCTATCTTACGGCAACCTCCGCTTATGGCCTTGTGGGTGGTGCCCCTTCCAACGGTCACTCTAGCGTATTTATTTGGACCACCCGCAATTACGAACTCTCCGAAACTTACTGCACCGCCTCGAAAGTCTCCGAGACACTTTTTGTTACTGCAGCTCATTGCACTCTTGAATCAGTAGCGTTTGATTCGTTTAGCAATCGACGCACCTGGATGCCGAGCACGGATTTTTTTTCTGGTCAGAAACTTCGTCTCAGTTTTGCCCCACTCATTCGGCCTCACGCTCAATACGAACAACTCACCGTGCGCAGGATCCATTTTCCAAAGACCCTCGCCGATTCCCTCACTGCTTGTTTCGCTTTTGGAAGCCGCACACCTAACCCCGATATTGCGTTGGTCGAGGTAGAGCCCCCAGCCAGAAACCATTCATTTCGCAAAGCTAAAGCCGTGACTGTTTCGGTTAGGAGAATTCCCGATGGCACTCCGATAGTGCTTTACGGCTATGGTCACCAGGGCGATGAAAAAATAAATGCGGCAATAAGACTAAAGTCCGGACCAAATCAGGCTTATAGCGTCGAGAACCTCGCGGCATTTTTTGAGGACACTCCCTTTTTGCGGGACGGGCCTCCGCCGTGGAATTCCCAATTTGGAGCTCCAGGAAATCGTGCCGATAAGCGCTACGCCAGTCTCGGAAGTGGTGATTCGGGAGGCCCAGTTTTCGATTTAAAGAGTGGTGAATTAGTTGGAATTGCTTCTGACGGCTACTGCCCTGTCTACCAGGAAACTTGCCAAACAGCATCGAACAGCCTGTTTGTTCGGCTCGATGATGCAGCCGAGGGGACTCCCGGTAGGTGGATTAAACAAAAGCAAGAGACTTCGAAAAGTCTTTACTGAACCAGCTTGGCAATCGCCTGATCCAACTCAGCAGCATCGGGCGTCACGCCAGATTTATAGCGACCAACAACTTCGCCTTTTTTGTTGATCAAGAACTTTTCAAAATTCCACTTAACCTCACCTTTTTCGGCAGCGGCCTCAGTGAGAAATTTGTAAACACTCTGCTTGTCGTCGCCTGTCACCCGGTCTTTGGAAAACATTGGGAAGGAGACCTTAAACTTCAGCTCGCAGAATTTCTTGATCTCAGCATTGCTTCCGGGCTCTTGGGCACCGAAATCGTTGCTGGGGAAACCCAAAACCACAAAACCCTTGGCTTTGTATTTTAAGTACAGCGCTTCTAAACCTTTATACTGGGGTGTGTACCCACACTCCGAGGCGGTATTCACCACCAGGCTGACCTTGCCAGCGTACTTAGAAAGTGCCACTGGCTTGTCGTCGATATCCTTCGCACTCAGGGAGTAAAAGTCTTTATTCGCCATAGATTGTCCAGCTGAAAGAAAAAAGAAAAGCGCTAGTAGAGAAGTTTTCATTTCTCTAGTTATAGGCTCTTAAGCTGGGAATTCCAAGCCATGGTTATCGAATCCCGGATTCGAAGGTTGGCTCTGCTTACCCTTGTTGCGACGCACTGTGCCGGCTTTACCGCGCACCCAAGCTGGCTTTGCTTTGGAGTATAGCTCTTTCTTTGGCCCCATCGGACGCTTTGAAAAATGCCGAGGTCCCGCAGCGGGTGTGTGGGGCTTTACTTCGCCCTGCCGAAAAATGCCCGGATGTGGAGGCCTGTCGCCACCAGAGGCAAAACGAGGCTTCTTTCCAAAACTCGGTTTCTCGGAACCAAAGCCGCCTGGCTTGAAACGATCGTCGCGAGGCCGACCAAATTTAGGTCGCTCGGAGTTATCACGATCAAATCTTGGACGCTCCGATCCGACTCGTGATTGCCGAGGGCGATCATCCCCTGCTCGACCAAATCGAGGACGTTCGGCGCTTGCGCGATCAAACCTAGGACGCTCCGCCCCACCACGATCAAACCTAGGACGCTCAGTCGCACTCCGCTCAAAACGTGGACGATCCTCGGGCTTGCGGTCAAACTTAGGACGTTCAGCGCCAGCACGATCAAACTTCGGACGCTCAGCTCCGCCGCGATCAAACTTAGGGCGCTCAGTCGCGCTCCGCTCAAAACGTGGACGATCCTCGGACTTGCGGTCAAACCTCGGGCGCTCGCCGCCAGCCTTAAAGCGCGGTCCGGTCGAAAAGCCACCACCGCCGCTGCGCTGTCCGGGAGGACGACGCCTGCTCATGTGCTTGCGTTTTGGATCAACAAAAGTAACGGAGTTACCTTTCTTCCCCATTCGTCCCGTGCGACCTATGCGATGAAGGTAGTCTTCTTTGGTAGCGGGGTAATCGTAATTGATAACGTGTTCGACATCAGCCACGTCAATTCCGCGAGCCACGATATCAGTTGCCACTAAAACACGGCATTCGCCGGAGCGAAAAGCCTCTAGGGCAAGTTTTCGTTCGCGGTGAGTGCGTGCACCATGGATGCAAGCGGTGGGATGCCCAGCGCCGTGGAGACGGCGGGCTACTTGTTCGACGCGTCCTTGCGTATTGGCAAATACAAGAATCTTTCCGGTGCGCGCAGTAACTTGTTCGATAAGCAAAGCGGGCTTTTCGGTGTCGGTTGTGTCGATGTTTTCTTCATCAATAAGCGGCTTCTGCTCCGCAGAGCCTTCCACTTTCACACGAATGGGATCTTTTAAATATTTGTTAGCAAGTTTCAAGATCTCAGGCGGCATGGTGGCCGAAAACAAAAACGTCTGTCGCTCAGGCCCAAGGCGATTCACAATTTCTTCAACTTGAGGCGCAAACCCCATATCCAGCATGCGATCCACTTCGTCGAGAACCAGAACGCCAATGCGTTCAGTTGGCATCCCTTGGCCGATATGGTCCATCAAACGTCCAGGAGTCGCCACTATGTAGTCGACCCCTCGCTTTACTTCCGAACGCTGCCGAGAGTAGGACTCGCCACCAACAATCAACACCCCGGAAACATCCAACGACTTCCCTAACTCACGTAGGAACTTAAAAATTTGGGCCGCAAGCTCGCGGGTTGGCGCCAGTATCAAAACCTGTTTACCCGGCTGGGGGTATAAGAAGGAAAGGTTGGGTATTCCGAAAGCACCCGTTTTACCCGTTCCAGTGGGCGCAATGGCCAAAATATCCTTTCCCTCCAAGGCAGGGCCGATGGCCTGCGCCTGAATAGGAGAAGGTGTCTTAAACTCCATGGCATCTAAGGCCTGGACGAGAACCGGGGGCAAAGCAAATTCACTAAATGTCTTCATTGTTTGGCTCGAAAGACGCGCAAATTAGCACAGAATCCCTGGCCCCGAGCACGAAAAATGGTGAATTTCATCGCCCAAAGCAGTTTTCTTGGAAATTAAGCCCAAAAGGCCTGCACCTCGCACTGGCCTAAGCGCCCCGTATAGCCTAAAACGAAGCAATGAACGCTTTGATTCAATGGGGTTGGAGTCCTTTTTTCGAAGAACAGCTCACAGATGAAGAAAAAATCACCCATTCCGTCGCACGCATAGTGGAGCCCCTACGCGGCCTATCACGGGCGGTCGGAACCTGGGGAGAAGTCTGGGCCGAGACTCCTATGGCTATCCCTCCTGCAGTGGGCGATTGGGTCGTAGGTAAGCTTCGGGATCATGGCACGGAAGAAAAGCGCTTTTCGGTAGATCGCACCTTAGAGCGAAAAAACAGACTTTCCCGGAGCGCCCCCGGTGGAAAGGGCTACGAGCAGGTTCTGTGCGCAAACATCGACTGCGTGTTTATCGTCCTTGCGCTTACCCAAGAATTCCAGCCCCGCGCCCTCCAGAGTTACCTTGAAGTGGTAAAAAACGCCGGAATCCCTGCGGTAATTTGGCTTACCAAAGCCGATGAAGGGGTATCTAGTTCAGAGCGGGTCGCCGAAATCCGTTCGCTTGCGCCAAACACCCCCCTGCACTTGGTCAGCGTTCATCAAGGAATTGGAATGAACGCAATCGATCCGTATTTTGTAGGCGCCCCCACCGTCGTCCTACTGGGCGCCTCAGGAGCCGGCAAATCAACGCTCACCAACTACTTGCTAAAAACAGAAGCCCAAAGAGTGAGCGAAGTTCGAGAGAAAGATCAAAAAGGAAGACATACTACTACTGGAAGACGCCTCCACTTGCTTCCAGGAGGTGGCATGATTATCGACTCTCCTGGCATACGTGAAATCCAACTTTGGGAATCATCCCCCGAAGCGGCAGCGCCACCTGTAAAGAAAAAGCAAAAGTCTTTAAAACATTCTCGAAGCCGTCGCCAAGCACAGGAAGAAGACTAGGCGCATTGCCTCTGGGCCTTTGCTATACTCCTCGCCATGAAAAACACCTTAGCTCGCAGCATTGGACTCACAGCCTTAGTTTTCTACGGCGTTGGCGACATACTGGGTTCTGGAATTTATGGACTCATTGGAAAAGCCGCCGGCGAAATGGGAAATGCCGTTTGGCTGGCTTTTCTCACGAGCATGGTTGCCGCAGGATTGACCGGCATGTCTTACGCTTCGCTTGGTTCCCGACACTCAAAAGCGGGCGGCGCGGCTTACTTGGTTCACCGAGCATTTGGAAACCCGTTTCTTGCATACACGATTGGACTTTGCGCGCTCTGCTCAGGGATTACTTCGATGGCTGCCGCAAGCCATGCCTTTACCGGATACTTCATCCGCCTCTTTAGTCCCCTACCTGAAACTTGGGTGGTCGTAGGTTTTTGCCTGCTGATAGCGGCAGTAGTGATGCGCGGAATACAGGAGTCGATGTGGCTCAATATTTTTTGCACGACCATCGAGCTGAGTGGACTCCTACTGGTTCTGGCAGTGGGGGCGAAATACATTGGCAGCGTCAACTACCTAGACTCTGTCACGCAAACCAACCCCAGTGGATCCCTAAGCCTACCACTTATTTTTTCGGGTGCGGTGCTTACGTTTTATTCTTTTATAGGATTTGAAGACATCATAAACGTGTCCGAGGAAGTTAAAGACCCAGCAAGAAACATCCCGCTAGGAATTCTTATGGCGGTGGGAATATCTTCCTTAGTTTACGTCGGCATTAGTTTGGTCGCGGTTTCCGTCGTTCCGGCAGCACAACTCGCAACGTCTACCGCACCCTTAATGGAAGTGGTACGCGTGGCCGCGCCTTGGTTTCCACCCATGGGCTTTTCATTTATTGCCCTGTTCGCAGTCGCAAACACGGCGCTACTCAATTTCATTATGGGATCTCGACTCGTTTATGGAATGGCGAACGATGGCTTATTACCTAAGTTTTTGGGCCGCGTGAGTAAAACTCGCCGATCGCCCCATCACGCATCCGTGGCCCTACTGGGGCTTATGCTAGTACTAGCACTGAGTGGAAACACCGCTTCGCTGGCACGCGCTACTTCGGTACTTTTGCTTATTTGCTTTATCGCAGTAAATCTATCTCTCATCGCCCTTCAACGAAGGCCATCTGAGAAACGCGGAAAGTTCGAAGTGCCGGTATTTGTTCCTGCGGGAGGAGCGATGGTTTCGTTACTCATGTTATTCTCCGCCAAATGGGAAGAACTTCGCCTGGCCGGCATTTTGATACTTGGAATAGCGCTAATGTATTTTTTCCTCCGACCCCGCCACGCCAAAGCTTATGACTCGTTTTGAGCGACTAGGCGTCGAATTCCCTTTCTTCGTAGCACCCATGGTAGGGGTGAGCCACGTTGCATTCAGGGAATTGGTTCGCTTTTACACACCCGAAGGCTTGAACCCTCTTATTTTTACCGAAATGATCTCTAGCCGACGCCTTCCAACGGAACAAATTGGCGAAGTCGATCATTTACGAACAAGTGTTGGGGAAAATGGCCTAATCCCCCAGCTATTGTGCAACGAAGAAGAGTTTATAGCCCTTTCAATTGCTAAGCTCCGTTGGATTTATCCTTGGGGCATCGACATCAATATGGGTTGTCCTGTAACGCAAACCCTTAAGCACAATTGGGGCGTGCAACTCATGCACAATAAAGAGCGCGCCGCGGAAGTGGTCAGCATGGCAAAAAAATACACTGACAGGCCCGTCAGCGTTAAGTTGCGGGCCGCCTTAGGCCGCGACTTCGACGAAGACTACCTTTTGAAATTCACCGACGCTCTCGAGAATGCCGGTGCCGATTGGCTCACGGTACACTGCCGCACCCAAGAGCAAGGCCACCACGGTTACGCTCGCTGGGATATGGTTGAACGAGTGGCAAAGCATCGTACTATCCCGATTGTAGCCAATGGCGACATCCAAACATGGGAAGATGCTTTAAAAGTAAAAGCCCAACACAAAGTAGATGGCGTGATGCTGGCTCGCGCCGCGACTGCTCGCCCGTGGATACTTTGGCAGATTGCCTACCAATTGGGATACACCAAGCCACCAACGGGCGCGGCCTCGTCGAAGCCCCCACTTACCGCCGAAGAAGAAGGGCAAGAGTACGTCAGTTCACTTTTGCGCTTTTCCTGCCTTCTAGAAGAGTATTTTGGCGAAGGCCCGCAAACCCTGAGGAAACTTTTCTTCCACCTTAGCTTGAGCAGCCGATGGCTTTTCTTCGGCCACGGCTTCCTTACCCATGCCAGAAAGTGTAAGAGCCTATTTGAATTCCGCGAATGGCTAAATACCTACCAAAACGCCCACAGCCACCAGATGTGTTCTCATGCGCGAACCTAAGCGTCAGCACAACATTTCTTGAACTTCTTGCCGCTCCCACAAGGACACGGATCGTTGCGACCCACTTTTGGCTCACTGCGCACAACGGTTTCGACATGAGGATGGTCCGCGTGGTGCCCCTCGCCTTCTCGATGAGTGTGAGCCTCCCCATCAACAAAGAACCATTGCCCGTTTTCGTCCTTTCGAAAATCGGCAACTTCGTGGTGTTCAATCCCCTCTCCTTGAGCTTCGTACAAGGCGGTAAATTCCACGACCCCTTCAGTGTCTTGAGCTTGCCCCTTTTTTGTAGAGAGAATCTTTAAAGACTTCCACTTTACTTGTTCCGCCGATTCGCGGGTCTCTTTTACGCTAAACCCTTTTCTCGACTCTGGTGCGAGAGTCTTTTTGATGTAGTCGACATCAACGCAGGTAAAAGCAGTGTAGCGTGAACGCATCAGCGCTTCGGCAGTTTCGGGCAATGCCTTTCCCTTTAAAAATGGCTCACAACAGACGTTGAATTCTTTCCCAGTTCCGCAGGGACACTGCATACGGCCTCCTAAGCCCAATCGACGTTTCGTCCTTCAAACTCCATTCGCTGCCGAGTTACCGGATGGTAAAAAGACAGCTTCTTCGCGTGCAAACAAAGCGGGGCGTCCTCAGGTCGGGCAGTTTGGGTACACCCACGCCGCCTTTCAGAAAGGTACATCTGCTCGCCGCAAATGGGAAAACCTAAGTGCCACAAATGCACACGGATTTGATTGGTTCTTCCGGTAATGGGGCATGCTTCAAGCAGCGACGTGCCATCTGGATCGCGCCGAAGCACCCGAAACACGGTTCTTGCTTCAGACCCTTGTTCATCGATATAGCGCGCTCCCACCTCGAGCGTCCCATCGCTAATAGGCTCGTTGCACTCAAACGAATCGTCCTTAGGGTGCCCCTGAACCCGAGCCAAGTAGGTTTTACCCACCTCACCCCGAATGAACTGAGGTTGAAGCAACCCTGCAAAATGCCGAGTCCTGGCCACTAGCAGGAGCCCAGTCGTGTTGGCGTCAAGCCGATGAGCGGGATGCGGCTTCTGAGGCGCATATACTTGCGACAAAACGGTTTGAAGTGTGTTGCGATTGAACCTACCCCCCGGATGAACCGGCAGAGGCGCTGGTTTTTCCAGGACGATGAGAGCCTCGTCTTCGTACAATATTTTTAAATCCAGATTAATATCAGGCTCACTTTGAAGCGGAAGGCAATGATAGTACCTCTCACCAGAGCGAACTTTATTACTCGGGTCCACCTTAGCCCCGGTGGAATCTAAAAAGCGCCCTGCATCAAACTCTGCTTGTAGTTCCGATGCAGGAATATGCTGCAAAATCCTTTGAACGAAATCACCCGCACTCAAGCCATCGTATTTTGCAGGAACTTTCATAGGACGCCGATGCTCATACGGCTCTTTCCCCGGGAGATTTTTCGCCAAAGCTGAAATCTTCAATTCTCGTTGGCGAATGTTCTCGCGCATTTTTTCTTCACTACTTTTGAAGCAGTAAGGGCAGGATTTGCCTTTCTGGTAGCGCGAGTCTTTCTGCTCGTCAGCGCTCAAGGGAGTAAGACAGGCAAAACATTGTACATTGGAACTTTCGTGCAAACTGGGATCAAGGCCTACGCGCTGATCAAAAACGAAACAATCGCCGTCATAGTGCGCATTTCCACACTCTTCAAAGTACTTCAATATTCCACCATCGAGCTGGAATATACTTTTGAAGCCTTGGCTCTCCATAAAGGGGCCAGCTTTTTCACAGCGGATACCGCCAGTACAAAACATCACGACTGGCTTTTGCTTCCAATCCTCGGGCAACTGAGCCACGGCAGCTGGAAAGTCTCTAAAATGTTTTACTCCGATTGGGTGCGCGCCTTTAAAGGTTCCCAATTTGATTTCGTAGTCGTTTCGGGTGTCGAGTAGCGTGACTTCACGCCCTTCATCCAACCATTTTTTCAATTCAGGAGCAGGGAGCTTTGGCGAAGTACGTTTCGCAGGATCAATGCCGGGAACTCCAAAGGCGATGATTTCCTTCTTAATTCTAACCAACATTCGCGAAAACGGTTGATGCGCGCTTTCGCTGATTTTTGGAAGCAGCCCTTCCAGCCCTGGAATCGCACGGAGCATCTTCAAAAGCTGTTCAATTTCTTGGGCTCCCCCGGCAACAAACAGGTTCACACCCTCTGTACTGAGCAAAATAGTGCCTTTGAGTTCCCACTCCAAGCACTTCTCCAGAAGGCGAGCACGCAGGGGCTTAAGATCGGTTAAATGGGCAAACTGGTATGTGGAAATATTCGTAAACACAGAACACCTTAGGAATATGAAATACGTACCAAGCCAGCGGCTCTCACTGCGAGCTTTCTAGCCGCCGCAACATTCGAAGCGCTAGCCAGGGCAACACCCATGCGCCGAAATGGACGACTCGACGGCTTTGCAAAGAGTCGAACATCAGTACTCTTTAGCAAAAGCGCCTTTTCCACGCCAGAGTAGCTTACTTTCTCGGAATCCTGATCAGCCAAAACGACTGCCGACGCCGAGGCGCCGTGGTACTGAATGGAGGGAATCGGCAGGCCCAAGAAGGCCCGAACGTGTAAATCAAACTCCGATAGGTTCTGAGAAATCAACGTAACCATTCCTGTATCGTGCGGTCTTGGCGAGACTTCCGAAAAAATGACTTCTTTGGAGGTTATAAAAAACTCCACCCCGAATAGTCCCGCCCCGCCCAAACGGTCGGTAAGCTTTTTCGCCATTTTTTTAGCACGATTCAGCAGGGGTGCCGGAAGCTTTGCGGGCAACCAAGACTCTCGGTAGTCCCCTTTTTCTTGACGGTGCCCGATAGGGGCCACAAAGAGCGTTGGTCCTTTGTGTTGCTTTATGGTGAGCAAAGTGATCTCAAGCTTGAAGTCTATAAACTCTTCTACGATTACCTTTGCCTTGTCGCCGCGCATTCCCTCACAAGCAAACTTCCACGCCCCTTCTATTTGTTTAGCCGACTTTACAACGGACTGCCCTTTTCCAGACGAAGACATCACTGGCTTTACCACCACAGGGTAGCCAATCAAGCTAGCCTGCTGCGCCAGCTCACTAGCGCTGCTGGCATAGGCAAAACGCGCCGTTCGCAGCCCCAGTTCATTCGCAGCGAGATCGCGAATAGCGTCGCGGTTCATGGTTAAGTGGGCAGCTTCGGCAGTGGGCACAACCACGGTGCCTTGGGCTTCAAACTCTCGAAGCTTTTCAGTCCGAATAGCTTCGACTTCTGGAACGATGTAATCGGGCAAATGCTTTTTCACCACCGCTTCTAGCGCCTCGGCGTTGAGCATGTCGATCACTTCAAAACCGTCAGCCAGTTGCATAGCGGGGGCTCCTGGGTACTTATCCACCGCAATCACCTTGTGTCCGAGCCTTTTTGCTGAAATCACGACCTCACGGCCTAGCTCGCCAGCACCCAAGAGTAGGATTTTTTTTGGAGCGCTTTGCATGGCGACAAATTCGGAGACTGCCGGTCTGTTGTCAATTCCATTGCCCAATCGCGAAACCTTTCCCATAATCACCCCCATGGAAAAGGACTCTATTGCGATGTTTGGTCCCTTGGCTCCCTTGGTTGGCATTTGGGAGGGAGATAAAGGCGATGATATTGCTCCTTCCGATAGTCGGGGCATTGAGAACAACAAGTTTCGAGAACGCATCGCCTTTGAGCCGATGGGCCTTGTCCAGAACCACGAGCAAAGCCTCTTCGTACTACGCTACTCAACCCGAGCCTCCAGAATTGGTTCCGCCGACGTATTCCATGAAGAATTAGGCTACTGGAGCTGGGAACCCGCCACTCAGCAGGTTATGCGCTGTTTTTTGGTTCCCAGGGGGATTGCACTCATCGCAGGAGGCACCGCCCTAAAAGATGCACGGGAGCTTCACTTAAAAGCCACAAACGATTCTAAAACCTTTGGAATCTGCGCGAATCCCTTTTTGGACCGAGAATTTAGAACGCTCTCGTACGAGCTCCACCTGAAGATTTTGAGCCCCGAGGCGTTTAGTTATGCGGAAGACACGGTAATGAAAATGCCCAGCCAGGCATCCCCTTTTCACCACCGTGATTCGAATACTCTTGTAAAAGTGCAGTCACTCTAAGGCGCCAAACGACCTATTGCGGAAAGACCCGGAAACCGGTATCTGGTGTCGGGTTTTCGGGAGTGAACTTTGCCCCAGAAATTTCTCATAGTTTTTGCGGTTTACCTGATTTTTGCCACCCCTTCCCAGGCAATGCCGGGCTGGGGTAGACAGGGCGAAAAATTGTGCGCACGCGCATTGGCCATACTTTCCCACCCTGACCTTCCGTTCAACCCTACAGGCTGGGAGATGGTAGAACCCGAAGATCCGTTGCTCCTATCCGCTGACAGAAACAATATTCGCCTGCTCCCCGCTGGCTATGGGCTTAACCTCGAATGCCTGGCCCAAAAGTCCTTACTGGGTCTTTCTCTCAGCATTGACCCGGCGACCTGGCAGCGCATTTCAAAGTCCCGACACTTCCAAGAAATGAAAGACTCAATACGTTTGGGCTATGACTCCGAAAGTGACACCTGTTCCATCGGTAGCGCTCGAGGGTGGGCCGCCTGGTTGGCGGGAGAAACAGGCACTGTAGACGCCGTACCCAGTTTGATTTTTAACCTTACAAACGACTGTTCGGAAACCGCGAAGCAGCAATACATCATTGCGCTTGCACGACTAGACGGCCCGAAACAAGCCCAGGCCTTACTCACCACACTAAAGACGGGGAACAAAAGTGCATCCAAGTGGTCGTCTGGCTTTCCCTATTGGCTCGATGATCAAAGCCCCTCATTTACCTTCGGTCTTTCCGATCGGGCCGCCGCTGCGATAGGCGTAGCTCACTTACAAGGGGAAACTCCTTTACTGCGGCAAGGTATCGATACTTCATTACTCGAGCAGTTTTACGGGCTGCTTTCGCCCGAAGTTCTCAACCCTTTCAGTAAAAAGCCCATGCGCACCTGGGCGGGCCACTACGATGCGGGGGAACAAACCGGTGTATTTGAAAACAATCAAAGCTTTTTTGTTTCCCTTATATTTTCCATGGCAAAGAGACAAACACCGGGAGCCGAAAAGGCGCTAGCAGCCTATTTCAGAAGTATCGGACATCACCCGCATTCAGACTATCGCGACCCAAACGGTAAGCTCGTCGATCCTGGAAACCTCATCCACACCGTAGATACTTATCTCTTGCTTAGCGCAATTCACCATCTGAACCCTCAGATTGCTCGTTCACTGTGGATCGAAAAAGCACAAGAGATGAACGAGGTGTTTAAAGCGGCAAATGTTTTAGGTAGCAATGGCTACGCCGCAGGCACCGCAGCTTGGCGGTTTATGTTTTTAGACGACGGGTTATACGAGGCTGCCCGTTTGGCATTTGGAAAGCGTGCTGACGAACTAATAAATCAGTTTCCAAAAACCAAGAAAGTATCGAATTTTAGTGGCTTTGACTTATGAAGAAACCAACTTGGCTTTTAGACGCACACGGCTGCCCCGGGTTTTTAAGATCGAAAACCACGGCTCGCGTAGCCCTTAATGGGTACTTACATCACACGGAACAAGTCTTCTTAAAAATCCCCAGCCGGTATGCCTTGGTGAATATCACCGAGCTAATTGAAGATGTTGTAGAGAAAGCTGGAGTAGTAGATGGTTTTTGCTTTGTAAGTGCAATGCATATTACGGCGGGCATTTACATTAACGATGCTGAGTCGGGATTGCTGGGCGACATATCTCAGTGGATTGAAAACCTCGCTCCATACGGACTTCCCTACGCCCACCATCGTACCGGCGAAGACAACGGCGACGCCCATCTAAAGAGTTACCTGACCAATCACTGCACCTCGGTGCCGATCACGAGCGGGAAGCTCGACCTGGGAACTTGGCAGCAGGTATTCTACGCAGAATTTGATGGACTGAGAGAGAAGCGAATATTATTGAAACTTACTGGCTTTGAGAACGAAACAAGATGAGTGTTCCTATATACAGACACTGGCGCGAGCTCAAATTAGATCGATTTTTATTAAGCTCGCCGCATAGGAGACTACTTATTCTCATTTTTATTTTTGTCCCACCGCTGACTTCAATTCAAGCTACAACTGTTTACACTGACTGCCATCATGACCCCACAAAACAAGCGGCACGATCAAAAGAGTTACACGAATTATTTTTGGCAGATCAAAAGGACAGAAAAGACGTTGCTCCTGCCGACTTTCAACAGCGCGACAGAATACGAAGAATGCGTGTGGGAGAAATCTTTGGGGAAGGCTGTATAAAATCGGCTCAAGACTACCTTCACGCTGCAATTGTATTTCAACACGGAGATGCCCCCGATCACTTCTATCAGACGTTTCTATTTTCCTTAAGAGGTAGCCAACTGGGCGACTCCAAGCAACTGCGCAATGCAGCACTTGGCCTAGACCGCTTTCTGGTTAAGACCCAGCGAAAGCAACTCTTTGGAAGTCAGGCGTTTAAGGAAAACTCTGGATCATGTTGGTGTTTAGAACCTTTAGAAAAGAGTTTTCCGGACGGGGAACGCAAGAAGTACATGGGAGCCACTCTAAAAGACCAACGGACCTGGATAGACAACCTCAATGCTGGCGCTGCTTGCGGCCCGGCTGAAGAATGCAAACACTCCCTTGCTGACACTCCGAAAGGTTCAATTCCTGGATTCTGGTGAGCTCTCACCAAACGGAATTGGACAACTACCCATTCAAAGTTTAGTCAAAAAATCTGGGGGTTTGCAGGCAAACTCTTGATTCGGCCATTATCAAAAACCAAAAAGAGGCGCTCCCCACTGTCTGAGGGACGTACGTCCAGGATGGGGCCTTCCCCTAGATCGATTTCACGACGAAAGGAAGTATCCCCCGTTAGTTCTAGAACGATCAAAGTTCCTTTCTTTGTTCCAATAAACACATAAACATCGCCCTGAGACCACCTGGGATTTGAAATTACAGCAAATGCTGTGGCTTCTTTCGCCCGACCAATCAGCGACTCAGCGCCGGTTAGGGGGATTTTTCGACCCGAAGCGAAATCGGCCAAATAAATTTCAGGGGCATCTGCGGGTCGAGCGACATTCGAGGGAACTGTAGAGTAACCCGCCCAGTTACGATCTCTCGCCACCCGCCTCAACACCCCACTTTCGGGAGGGGTCGGCAAATGCTCCCAAACAAGCGCTTGATTACGCCAGAGCAAGGGCACAAGGTAGGGCTGAAGTCCATAATCGCCAGCGAAAGTTGGAATCGAGGCACCAACTCTTCCCGCAATTGCCAATTCCCCACTACTTGGCAGACTGAGACTACTGCCCGAGTAAAAATCGACTCCGCCTAAAGTCCCAAGTCCTCGGTAGACCGAAGGAACAACTTCGGAGTCAAAGCTGTCCCCGACCATTCGAACTAACAATCCATCAGCCGCAGCAGCAGGCATCGCGACTTCGTAAGATTGATTAAGTTGCTCAAAGTGGAAAAAGCTGAGTTGTTCTCCATTGGCCCCTTGCGGATAGGCTGTTTCGAGCAAGCGCGGGACAAAAGCGTCCTTGCTTCCCACAGTTTCATCAACCTGAATGAGATAGAGTGTCCGTGACGCAGGATCTAGTGCGCTGTCTTGAGTTTCTAGAAAAAATAGACCTTGCTCATTGGGAACTCGCCCCAGAGCAACAGCAGGAAGCGGAATAAAAGGCTTTCCGACGCCTGAATCTTGAACGGATAAAAGGATCTCAATTTCCCCGCCCTTGGGAACTTGGTGCTCCATCCCTGCGGCAGCTGCTGTGGTTACGACAATACCTCTTGAGATAGTCTTTTCGTCACCAGTTCCCGTGTTCTCGGAACGTCCAGAATATGCGCGAGCAAAAATCACTGTCTTGCCTGAGGGGCTTAATAATGCATCGACACTTGGGTCACTGGGGGCAGAACCGATGGGAGGAGTGGTTCCGATTAACCTAACTCCCTGAGGGGTGTTTCGTATCAAAGCGAACAACGGGGCCTCGGACCGCATTTCAATTCGTACAAGACCCACTCCGCTCTCGCCTATAGGGGAAAGGCTGACCCTGCTATCGGGCCGAAACTGTAGTTTGGCAATGCCAAGTTCTTTAGCGAGAAGGAATTCTGGGCATCCGGGACCAATTTGAGGGGGCACCTCAGCAAAGGCTATTGACCCGAGGTGAGCCACCAATAAGACTAAACAAGCAAGAACGCGAAATTTCATTGGGTCGTCCTACCATAAGCGCTTTTCAAGTTCCTATGGTTTTATTGCAAGGCCGGGAACAGAACGAAAACCAACCAACTCATCAGCAAAGACAGCAGAAGAAAAAGAGTGGTTTTGGTCGCTTGAACCCTGAGTGGCTTACTGCCAAGCGTGAAGATCACGAAGAGCTTTGAAAGATAGGAAGCAAACACAGAAACCGCGAGCAGCCCACCAAGAAGTTGGACGCCAACCACCCCGGAATCGTGCAACTGTACATTCGCGATTACCGATCCATGAATCTCAAATAGCGAAACCAGAAACGTTAAGGCAATGAGTCCGGATTGACCAAAAACGTTTTGCAGCCCCTTGGACAAAGCTAAAACAGCGACAATAAACGCGGCGAGTTTCAGAATTGGCAAAATTCGAAACTCATTTGAACCAACGACTAAACTCTTATCTCGAAGCCTATTTGAGTGACGAAAAATCAATAGCGCAGAGGTTAGAATTGGCCCGAGAAAGATTAACGATAGCGTCGGGTGAAACTCGGTCGTTCCAGAGAGAAGTAGCGCAAGCCCCTCGATGAGCATCGCAGCCGTCGCCGCTAGGAAGGTGAGAGTTTCAGCCGACTCGTCTTGCCGTCCTAGGCTCTGGCTGCGTTTCGCGAGTGCTGCGGTGGTCGCAGTGCTTGAAATCAAGCCACCGAAAAAGCCGGTGAGAATCGCCCCGGCTTTTTCGCCCAGAAAGCGCGACAAGGTAGTTCCCATTACCTGTATAAGCATCAAAGCAAAGATCATGGTGGCAACTTTTTTAGGGCTCAGCAGCTTCCAAGGATCGATGGGTAACGTTGGTAATAGCCACACCAGCAGAGCCATCGCTGCTAGACTCACGACTGGCTTAATCCACAAGCCGGAATTCTTCTTCAATTGACTCTCCGGGGAACAGGAGACGTTACGCTGCCGGTCAAATGAGCGGGCGAAGGGGTTCGAACCCTCGGCCCTCAGCTTGGGAAGCTGATGCTCTACCAACTGAGCTACGCCCGCACTAAATGAAAACCATTTTTGGTATCAACTGCTTACCTTAGTTTGTTTCTCTTTGTCCAGAGTCCGAAACGTAGTTCTTGGAACACCACAGAAGCAGCCGTACCAGCCCTTAAAGAAGAGACGGGGACGCCGAGTGACGTTAGTCACTGCAATCATTAAAGAAAATCGTCCAGAACGCCGATAATCCACGGATGGCTATAGTGCTAAAAACACTGATCCTGCTGCTTTGCGGCAACTCAACCAACTTAGTGGCCTCATTTGACAAATGGCAGCTGGAACGCCGCTGCCAATTTGAAAAACTTGCCGCCCCCGAAAAAGCCACTGAAGTAGCACTAGGAGTCGGATACTCGGAATACCACGATAAACTAGACTGGTACCTTGAGGGAAACGGGGTGGAAAGAGCCGGGAAACTGCGGGACCTCCTCTCCGCACTCGAAAAGCGCGAAAATCGCCCTCGCAATTGGGATCTTCTTGAAAACTTAATACGCACTCTGAAATCCACCCGAAAAGTTCCCATCAGCTGGGAAGAATTCGATGTTATGCACGAGATTGCTAAATCGGACGAGGATTGGAAACGGATTCTCGATGTCCTCTTTTACTCCGGAAGGTATTTGGCGCGCCTAGAAGGGAAAGAGATTCAGCGCAAAGCCGCTTCAGCGAACGTTGCACGCTTCATCGAACTTCTGTCCAGACTCGACGGATTGAAACCCTCTAAGCAAGGCAACGACTATATTTTTGAATCTCTACTAGATCGGGTGATTACCTACGCAAGTGAACCTGAGAAAGACGCCATTGCGCATGCAATCGCGGCTCGAATCAAAACCCACGGTCCAAAAGAAGCTCTCCGGATCTGGAACGCAGTTAATGGTGCAAAGCATGTAGAGCCAGGCAAAACCGATCAATTCATCGCCGAAAACCCCATCGTTTCGGCGGCATTGGCCATTCCCTCCAAGCACGTTCTCGATTCAATGACGACTGAGGTGAGTGGGCTAATCGTCCTAGAAATTGAAAAACGGCGCCGCGAAATAACCGATGCGATGCTCTTCGAAAGCCTCAATAAAGTGTACAAAATGGACATCTGGTGCGAGGGGCTAGGAAACTGGATATCAGCAATTATCAAAGACCCCCTATACCCAAATAGGTTTAGAGATCGTGAAGATTTTTTCGAAGTATCCAAAAGGCGTTTCAAATCCATTTTTGGCTTTGGGTCAAAGAAACTTTATAACGAGACACTACGCCGACTCCAATCAGGAGAGTTGCAGTTCAAGGATCTTGCCTACCAATTTAAGATTAATTTGCTAATGAACCCGGAATATCGAAGCGACGAGCTGGACGGGGCAATGAACCCGGAATATCGAAGCGACGAGCTGGACGGGGCATCGGCAGAACTCATAGCCGCCATGCTTGCAGCAGACAAGATCCCTAAAAATAAGCAGATGAAAATGATCGGTTTAATGATCGACTTGCAAGAAGGCGAAGAGGCCGCGCCAGCGCTGCGAAAACTGGCCTTCGGCGATCGTATGCACCTATTGCGAAACCACGGGCGAAGTTGGGACGTTGCATTCTGGGAACCAAAAACTTTGGCGAATTTTGGAATAAGCGCACAAGACGCAACAGAACTGCTCCTAATAAAGCTCGCCCGCGAAGACAGTGCCCAAGCAGCGGAAATGCTAGCAGAGGTACAAGAAGCATTTTCACCCTCTGAAGCACCACCTCAAACCCGAGCTGCTCTAGCGTTTTACCCAAATGGCAATATAGCCTCGCAAATAAATGGCGATGCAGCAGCAACAAAGGCTCGAATTCTTGCAGCAGTAGATAGAGGAGATCTTATTTTAAACCGCCAAAACGCAGAACGCCTCCTGTCGTTTACTCATCGTGCAGACTTAGCAAGGCAGTTGATTCGCGCATTGCATCGAAATCACAATGGAGAAAATTCTCCGACTGATGGACCCACTGTAATTGCCAAGCATGTTGGTTTAGATCCCAAGAACCTCCTATCCTCACAGTTCAGCCAACACCAACGACTTGCGGAAGATTTTGCACAAGTGACGCTGGACATTCAGGAACGGCTGTCTTCACCCCTCTTTCTCGGACTCAAATTGGACCCTTCCCTCTTTCAAAGCCGGAACTTTGAGCAACTGAACCGAACTTTGGACAGTTTGCGGGCCCATGTATTGTTTAAGACCAGCATCAGCAACGATACAAATTTACCGGACAAACTAGTGGCGGGCTTTTTAGGCCAAATGAAAAAACGCGAGACAACGCTCGGACCAGAACAAATCAAAGCCCTCGATGACAAGATCACTGAAGCGACAAATCGGTCCTACAGAAACATGTCAGATCTCATGCAAGTCGATCTTAAAGAAAATGACTTCAAGTCCCTACGTGAAGCGTACGGAGATTTTGTGCCGATTCAGGTGTTAATCGGACGATTCGCCGCGAAACCCCACTGGGCCGAAGAGCTTCCAGTCCTGGGGAAAGTCTTCCGACACATGTTAGACAACGATTTTCTGGCATACAAATATCGGGGCAAAGGTGGGGAAGAACGGCTGGCCCGGGCTCAAATGCAACCCCTACCCGAAGGCCCTCGGCGGGATGCATGGGTTAAGGAACATGCAGAGGTTGGCGTTTGGCGAAAGGACGCAGCAGCTGCGAGTGCGGAGATCAGGGTTAAACCCATTCAGGACAATGTACGACGCCTGATTCATCATGTGGGCACCCCGGCGTCGGTCGATCGGGAAACCCAGCGTGCGATCGTGGAATTGGTGGCTTCGGCTCGACAATCGATGGCCAAGTCCCTGGACGACTTGCGGCGCGCGACTGGACAGCTAAATCCGGAGAGTGCCGATCAGGTGATTTTTGCAGCTCTCACTAAGCAAATTGAGGAAACCACTGATCTCAGGCAAGCCCACCAAGTAGCGCGAAGACTGGTTGAGCTCTTTGATCGCAGAGTCCCCTTCACGATCAATCTTTCTTCGGAAGCCAGGAAGAATGTGGAAGATTTATCCAAGGGGGCGAGGTCGCTTCACGAACTGGACGGCGAGGCAGTTGTTATAACCACAACTTTTTCCGACCCTCGCATGCTACTTAAAATAGGTAGCCTAGCTTCCGATCAATCCTGTCAGAACTACCGTACCGGATCTCAAATTCAAACTCTGTTGGGCTACGTAATCGACGCTAACGTAAAGGGAATATACAGCACCGTCCTTAAGCCTCACGAATTCAAGAGCAGAAACGACTACGAAGTGGTCCGAAATGCGATAGATTCGGGCGTATCCGTAAAGGCAGAAGTTGACGGCCGTGACTTATCTGTGAAGTTTTCTTGGATCGACCCAGACGGTGCCCATCGCGAATACCAATCTCTTGCCCAAAGCCGGGGCTTTAGAAGACATGTCATGAAGCTGGGAAACACCGTGAAAAACCCCGACCGAGCTGGGATTTTCTTAGAGCCAGCCTACCGTAGTTACACGCCCGCGGAAGCGGTGATTCAAAATCAGGTGAACACGCTGACACAACGTATTGCCAGAGAAGCCGGTAGTCAGCTAGGCGAAATGATACAAACTGTTCCTAGCCGAAATCCGGGTAACGTCTACACTGATCTTGGAGTAGAAATAGTTCCAATGAAGAATACTGACCCGAGGGATAAAACCAACGATTATGGCGATTAGCCCAGGGTTTGCCTTTAACCTATCTCGGCGCACATAAAAACAAACGCTCCCCGAATATCGGCTAATGCAGCAAGACCCTCAGTTGCCTTTTTAAGGTCCACCGGCTAAGGCTCAATCTAGGGAATGGATTGTGAAACTTGTTTAGCACGGGAGCTTTTGTGCATAGCTGGCTAAGTACCTTATTTTTGTGTGGCGCAGCGGTAACCGCAACGGCAAATGACCCAGTAGATGTCACCGTCAAAATAGATGGGAGTGTCTACGAGTGCCGCGAGGCAAGTGGTGGGCATGGCCGAACTGGTCGACACCGGGGCTCCGATTCTTTTGGGAAGTACCGAAACTACTGTGACTGCTATCAGACCGGAAATTTGCAATACCAAGTCGTTCAGTACCAACAAGATCGGGAAACTAACCAGCACACGAAGATTGGCACACCCGCGGGCAATGAATATTTTTCAACATTCGAACTATGTACGAAACGAATCGATAGCCTTGCTGCGTGTGACTAGTCCCGATTTGCGAGCAATAACGGGAGGGCCCGGCTACGGATGCAGAAGTGGGGCAACCAGTTTCTGACCCGTCTCGGGAAAGACCAACACCATCTCTTGCTTCTGATCATGCTGCCCGTGAAACACTAAAACGACGTTCAAACGTTGTGTACCATAGCCCGCTAAAGTTTGATTACACCCTCCACAGATCACCTCTGCTCCTTGTGGAGACACCACTTCAAAGTGAAGAGAGACAGGGTTTGGGCGGTTATTCTCTACGTTAATTTGAAAGAGATTACTGATCTTGTCGCCGTCCATTCGAATAAACGCCTGGCCGGGGGCTCGAACCAAAGTGAGACTTACATCATGGCGCCTAAACAACGCTGCCGTGAGACCCGCCGCCACAATAAGAAGCATCGAACCGTAAATTACTACCCGTGCACGAAAGAAACGCTTCGTAAAATCCCCAACAAACTGGGCTTGTGATGCAACTCGAATCAAGCCCCTGGGTCGTTTGAGACGATCCATAATGCTGTCGCACGCATCGACACACCTCTCACAAGCAATACACTCTAGCTGAAGCCCGCGCCGTATATCGATACCCGTGGGACAAACTCGCACACACAAGCCACAATCAATGCACGATCCACTCTGGGGAGCTTTGCCTCTTGGCTCTCCTCTTTTTACATCGTACCCAACCACGGGAGAGAAACGGTCTACTAACACAGACTGAAAGCGAGCATAGGGGCAAAGAAAACAACAGAACTGCTCGCGAAACCAACCGAGATCAAAAAAGAAGAGCCCCATAACGGCGCACATAAAGAAAAACGCTCTTGGGTGTTCGACGGGCGACCGAGTGACCCAATGAAACAATGTCTCGTAGGGAATGAAGTAAGCCAGAAACGTATTAGCTACCACCGCCGCCACAAGTAAGAAGCTCAGCTGCTTAATAAACTTAAGCCGCACTTTTCTCAGCGACCATGGCTGTGCATCAAGCTGCCGCCTTTGATTAGAGGCCCCCTCGATAAGCTCTTCAATCGGGCGAATAACCCAGTCAACGAAGACGGTCTGGGGACAAGCGTAACCGCACCAAATTCGCCCCCTGAGTGAGGTAACCAAAAAGAGCAAGAGCGAGAGCGCAGCAAATATGAAAAAAACCAGCGCGCCATCGGTATAGCGAAAGGAATAACCAAGCACCGAAATACGGCTCGCTAAAACATCAAAACGCAGGAACGGCTCACCCCAAATACTTACGTACGGGGCAATAAGGTAAAAAGCTATCAGCCCAATCGCCGTATTTCTCCGACGATTGGAATGGACTCCCACTCGCCGTTCTGGGTAAAGCCAGATACGGTGGCCATCATTCGTGATCGTAGACGGCGCAGCAAGTGGATCGTCTGTGTGCGTGGGCGGAAGGTTTGAGTCTTCCCCTGAATGAGTCACGGCTCCTCATTCCCCTGAGGGGCTTTTCCTCCAGGCACCTCAGTATTCCTTAAAGTAAGCACATAGGCCGTGATTGCGTTTACTTTTTCAACGCCCAAGACAGGTAGCCAAGAAGGCATCCCCTTATCAAGGACTCCCTGTGCAATTGTTTTGTGGACAGCTTCACCCGACGAACCATGAAGCCAAAACTTGTCGGTGAGGTTGGCTCCTATACCACCCTCCCCGCGGGCCCCGTGGCACGGCATGCAATTGACTTGGTAGTCTCGCTGCCCCGCGGCCACAATCGCCGTATCTTTTGAAAGGGCGACATAGTCGATGGGAGCCGCAGCTTGAGTGGGTTGCTTGAGCGTTTGTTCTAGCTGGGCAAGCTCTCCCTTTAGCTCCTGCTGCACGCTCGTTCCGCCCCCAAAGTGGTAGTAAACAAGGTAAATAGGCGTAAATAAAATGGTCGCGTAAAACAACCACAACCACCAGCGCGGCAGCGCATTGTCGTACTCCTGAATACCGTCAAAACTATGAGGACGAAGCTGATCGACTTTATCTCGGTTATTCCCGTTGCCGTTTTCCATATCCCTCAATGCTCCTTTGATACTAAAGGTGTTTCGTCAAAGATGCTTTTGCCAATTTGCTCATAGCCGGCCTTCCGACTGGGAAGAAACGCCCATACGTAAACTCCAGCCATAAAAACAAAGAACAACACCAGACCAACTAGCGGGAAAACTACAATGGGTGTTCCAGCAATCAAAGCGGCAAACATCTTTCAATACTCCTAAACTACGGTTGATTTTCCAACTGAGCACGATCCGCACTCTTGAGATCTACCCCCAAGCGCTGCATATAAGCCGTCAACGCGACAAGTTCAGAGAACTCCATCGCCTCAACTCCCTGCTCCTTTAGCCTTGCCCGAATGGCATCGTCCTGGCTGCGCATCGAGGGCATCGGATCGTCCACCAAACTCTTCTCGTAGGGAACCCCGAGCATTTGCATCGCAATTAACTTGGTTTTTGTTCCCGCCGTATCAACCACGCCGTCTTTCAACCAAGTGTAAGCTGGCATAATCGATCCGGGTGAAGTTTCGCGAGGATCGAGCATGTGCTTCCAATGCCAGACATCAGGGTACTTGCCACCCACCCGATGAAGATCTGGCCCAGTTCGTTTCGATCCCCACTGAAAAGGATGATCGTAAACAAACTCACCCGAGAAAGATCTCTCTCCAAAACGCTGCACCTCAGCCGAAACCATACGCACCATTTGAGAGTGGCAGTTGTAACAACCTTCTCTCACGTAGATGTCGCGTCCTTCCAGCTCCAGAGGCGTATAGGGCTTCACACTGGTGATCGTCGGGACGTTCGATTCGATTAAGAAGGAAGGAATGAACTCAATAATTCCTCCAATCAAAATTGCAATCGTCACCAGAAGCGCCATCAAGCCGGCATTAGTCTCAAGCCGACCATGAAAGCTAGTAGCAGGCGCATGTGTGCGCTCACTGACTACAGTTACTTCCTCATCAGCCGGCGCTGCGGCGGCAGTGCGGTAAAGGTTATAGACCCAAACAAAAACACCTAAGAGGTAGAGCAGCCCACCGAATGCGCGCGCCCAGTATAGACTCTTGAGCGCAAGCACCGTTTCAAGAAAGTTTGGGTACTTCAGCATTCCATCGCTGGTACGTGCGAACCACATCAACCCTTGGGTAATGCCTGCAGCCCACATGGAAACCATGTAGAAAACGATGCCGAGGGTAGCCAACCAGAAATGTTGGGTGGCAAGCTTCTCGGAGTACAAAGGTCGTTTGTAGAGTTTCGGCACCAAGTAGTAGAACATGGCAAAGACCATGCCCCCGACCCAACCCAAAGCCCCACCATGCACGTGAGCAACTGTGTAGTCGGTGTAGTGAGTGATCAAGTTCCAGCTTTTGATCGACATCAAAGGACCTTCTAATGTCGACATTCCGTAGAACGTAAGAGCTAGAACAAAGAACTTTAGGACAGCATCCGTGCGCACTCTATCCCAAGCACCGCGCAGAGTGAGCAAGCCGTTCAACATTCCGCCCCAGGAAGGCGCAATGAGCATAAGGCTGAAAACCATTCCCAACGACTGCGCCCATTCAGGAAGCGATGTGTAGAGAAGATGGTGAGGTCCCGCCCAAATATAAATAAAAAATAACGCCCAGAAGTGGATGATAGAAAGTCTATACGAGTAGACGGGGCGCCCCGCCGCCTTGGGAACAAAGTAGTACATCAAACCCAAGAACGGAGTGGTAAGCAGGAAGCCCACCGCGTTGTGGCCGTACCACCACTGGACCAGAGCATCTTGAACACCAGCGTAAATGCTGTAGCTCTTTCCAAGTCCCACCGGCACCACCAAACTATTCACCACATGCAACATCGTGATAGTGAGAATGGATCCCATGTAAAACCAAATCGCTACGTAAAGGTGTTTTACGCGCCGTTTGAAAATCGTACCGAAGACGTTGGCCGCCATGACCAACCACACCACGGCGACAGCAATATCAATGGGCCATTCCAGTTCTGCGTACTCTTTGCCTTGGGTAAGTCCCAACGGAAGCGTAATTGCCGCAGCGACAATAATCAGCTGCCAGCCCCAGAAATGGATCTTAGAAAGTGTGTCATTGAACAAGCGCGCCTTGCACAGCCGCTGTAAGGAATAGTACATGCCGGCAAACATGGCATTGCAGGTGAAGGCAAAAATCACTGCATTGGTATGAAGTGGCCGGAGTCGACCAAAGGTAAACCAAGGGAGACCCGTATTGGCGGGCCACCAAGCAAGTTGCACAGCGATAAGCAGCCCTACCGACATGCCCACGACACCCCACAACATCGTTGCCCAAACAAAAAAGCGGACGATTTTATCGTCGTACCGAATGGTTTCTTGCGTTAATCCTTGGCTGGTTTGCACAGCAGTGTCTCCTTTAACTGATTCTCTTTATCAAAATCTTCAAAAACAATTCGAACTCCAGGCGATTCCACGTCGTCATACTGCCCAGATTGATTTGCCCAGCAATAGGCCGCTCCGGCGAACGACGCCAAGACGACACTAAAGCCAATCAAAATCCACAGAGCCGTCATTGAAGCGAATCCTCCGCCAAATCTTCCAACTCGGGTCGCCGCATACTCAAGCGAACTATCCACAGTGACGCCAATGGCATGAAGACCGCTGCGGTAAGTGGACCGATATGGCCCGAGATAGCAAGGGCAAGTCCAAAAAAATTATAGCAGGCGGCAAAAAGAAACGTAGTCAAAATAGCGCTCAAACTTCCTCGCGCTAAGCGATACGCCGTGTAAACTCCTTCGATTCCCGCAAAAGTCAAAACGACATCGGCCGCTTGCTTAGCGGCCGGTGTGGAATTCGCTACCGCTATTCCTACAGTGGATCCCGCAATTGCAAAACTGTCGTTCACTCCATTGCCAATCATCGCGACGGAACCCGCACCCAGTGTTTGTTGGATTCGCTGCAGCTTACGCTCTGGACTGGCGCCCTTATCGAGTACGGAAACGCCAAGAAGGTTTGCAATTCGATCCACTTCCAAAGAACTATCCCCACTGAGTATGTAGCACTGCGCCCCGGTTTTTTCGAGTGCCGTTATTGTCGTTTTTGCCGAAGTATCGATCAAATCATCGAACGCAAACCGATGTAGGAGTTTCCCGTTGTGGGAAAAATAGGCAGCGGCCTTATCGGACTGATTTAGACCACCTTCTGTTTGGTTAAGACCACCTAAATCTCCCAATCGCCATTCACCACTATCGTCGATAAACGACACTCCCTTTCCAATCTTTTCTTTCACAGGATTGCCGCCAAAGTGCGCCCGAAACAGCCCCTGTCGCACCAAAACTTGGCGGATAGTGTCGGTCATTGGGTGGGCTGATGCACTGGTCAGCTTGGAAAGTGCCGCCAACTTTCTTTCGGAAAAATCAGAAATGGTTTCAGGACCAATCAGAGTTAACTTTCCCTGTGTTAGCGTTCCGGTTTTATCAAAAACAAACACTCCTACTTTTGCCAGTGTTTCAAAGGCGTGCTGGCTCTTAAAAATAACACCGCGCCCCAAAGCAAACGCACAGGCATTGGCGTAGGTAAGAGGGATAGCAAAGCCAAAAGCGCAAGGACAGGCTATCAGCAACACGGCAATCGCTCGTTCAAAGCCCAGACGGGTAGGACCAAAATAGACCAAGCAGCCCAACGCCACCAAACAAACCATGGCGAAGAAGTAACTCGCAAAGTATTCAGCACGCCGGGACCAAGCGGCTTTATTGGCGCGCAGCTGCTCGATAAGTAGCTGCGCCTTCTCCCAATAGGCCTGAGCACCATTTTCCAAGGCCTCGACCGTCAATGGGCTTGAAAGATTGAGGACCTGAGCAGGTAGAACATCGCCCTCTGAAATACAAATAGGATCCGGCTCGCCGCTTACGCGTTCAGCACTATAGTAGCTCGTGCCCTTCACCACACGCCCCTTAAAGGGCAGAACATCGCCCGGAAGAAGCTGAAGCAAATCGCCGGGTACGATGCTGCTTGATTTTACTACGGCGATGTTTTCGCCAGTGAGCTTCCTCACCCAGTCTTGCTGCGATTCTGCTGTCAGCCTTAGGGCCTGTTCCGATTTCTGAATGGACCTATCTTGAATACTTCGACCCAATAGCAACAAAGCAACGCCCGCAGAAAGAGAGTCAAAGTAAACATCGCCCTCGCCTCGCCATAAACTAAAGTAGGAAAAAATACTGGCAGCGAACAAACTAGTGCTTATCGGAAGATCAATTCCCAAAGTCCTTGAGTGAAGACTTCGCCAGGCCCCCTTCCAAAAAGGAATTGCCGACCAAAGAAGCACCGGCAGAGCAAATGCCCCTTGTAGCAGGCGAAACCACTGACGAAACTCCGGAGTCAGCGACTCTCTGCCGCCCGTGAGCCAGGGCAAATCGACGTATTCGGCAGCGGCGAAACTCATGATGTTTACCGCACAAAGAAGCGCAACGCCCATTCGAATGCGTGAAGCTCGCTGGACTCGCCGACGATTGTCCGAAGAGCCGGGAACCACTTCGTAACCCAAACGACTCAAGACACGAACAACGTCTGACAGCTTTGCCCCATTTGGAGAAAGGCGAATCTGCGCTGACTTATCGCTCAAATTCACACTCAAACTTGCATCCGGCACCGCTTGGGCCACCGCCCGCTCACAGAGCCAAACGCACGCGTAGCAGGTGAGATCTGGCAATATCACCTGGGCTATTTTCTCTGAGTCGCGCGCCTGAACAAAATGGGAATTGAAATCTGGGTGATCGAAAAACACCGGATCAAATCCTTGCTGCCGGTCAAGAGAAGCACCCACGCGCTCTTGAGTCAGTTCGCCCGCCAAAGTTTGATCGCGCAGCAAATAAAACTGATCCAGCTTTAAGTCGTGAATAAATCGATACGCAAACTCACAGCCTCGACAACAAAAAGGCGATTGACCTTCTTCGGATTCAAAAGGAACGTGGCAATGAGGACAATGTTTCAAGGCTTTTTCCAATGAGCGAACACCACCATCACCATAGTCCCGCGGTACCGGCGGTGGAAACAGGTTTTTCCTCGAGCGATCCATGGACGATGGCAGCCGTATTTTTTTACTCACTCTCCGTATCGGCTCACTGCGCCGGTATGTGCGGGCCTCTACTCGCTAACTCACTCTGGCAGCAAAACGCGCTCGGATCACGCCGACGTTGGACTAGCCTAGTCCAATATCAAGTAGGACGAGCGACCTCGTATACACTGGCAGGCGCCGTTTGTGGATTTCTTGGCAAGATTGGCCCTTCGGTTACAGCCTCCCTCCACTTAGGAACCTCCGCCTTTGCTTTTGGATTGGGGTTGGTATTACTTGGAATGGGAGTTTTGCAACTTACCGAGTGCCTTTACGCCGCATTCAAACTAAAACCGGTAAAGCTCGGATTTTTTCGCTGGACGACCTTGGCAAAAAAACAACTCGACGAGGGGGTTTTTAAAGCGCTCAAACCTGCGCTTGAATCGACACCAATCAGCTTTAGAAGTTTGGTTTTAGGTTTCTTCACTGTCTTTCTTCCCTGCATGACCTTAAGCCCGGCTTTGCTCACAGCAGCAGCTTCCGGCAGCGCACAAACAGGGGCGCAGTTCCTATTCGCATTTTACTTGGGGACACTTCCCATCATGAGCGCGGTCGGGATATTTTCCGTTTTGGGATTACCAAGATGGCTTCCGACCCAATGGATTTCCGCTTTCTTCTTGCTCACGGCTGGCGGGATCACCATTCTCCGCGCCACCCCACTGCACCATTGGCTACATTAACGGCCCCGTACATTCCCCATTTACGTATGGATAGGTTGGACTTATACAGATCCCAATGGGCTTTTTTAGAAGGGGTGTATGCATGAAAAGCTGGCGAACTCTAGTATTGATTTCCCTTATCGGCGGCCTGGCCGGATGTGGTTCGGAACGTTCCAACGTAGACCTCCAATGGGGCACCCCAGCAAAACCTACCGCCACCCCGAAAACGAATCCCTCTAACGCACGCGCGGAAAAAACTTCTGAGAACCAAGAAACCGAAGCCGTCGCGCCCGAACCTACTTACATAACAGTTACCTGGGACTATTTGGACGATGTTGAGAATGAAGCTCAACTACTAAAAAATAAAATCGATATTCTTAAACGGACCAGATTAAATGCCCTGGGCGAGAACCAGAAAAAACTTTTCCTACCAGACTTTGAGAACCGGTTGTGGAAAATCCGTACTCTTTTAGAAGATATGGATCCGGGCAATACGACAGCGCAAACCACCGACATCACGCTAGATCAAAAGGCCGTTCTGGACACGCTGCCGCAACTAAAGATCGATTTAAACGGCTTTATTCGAAAACACGAACGACTACGCGGACGGCGAACCCCTTAGAGCTCGGTTAGTTTTGCTCAAGCCACAGGACATAGTCCTTTACTGCGGCAGTTAAATTCCAGTCGGCGCGAAATCTTAGTTTCTCGCTAGCGAGCCGAGTGTCGGCCTGAGTGTCTGCCTGATAGCTTTCAGCATCGTACGGCATGGGGAAGTATTCGATCGTGGGTTTTTGGCCCAATGCCTCTCCGAGTGCAGCCACAACTTCGTTGAAAGTAGATGCGACTCCAGTTCCAACATTGTACACGCCGCTTGGCGCACTGAGCGCACAGAGGTTGGCTTTGACGACGTCTTTTACGTAGATGAAATCACGCTTCTGCTCTCCCCACTGAAATAAGCGAGGAGCGTTGCCAGCCTTCATTTGCCCGTAGAGGTGATAGACCATCGAAGCAGCGCGTCCTTTGGCGGCTTCTCGCGGGCCAAATACATTGAAATAGCGAAGCCCGACTACCGGAATTTCGTGTGAGTAGCTTTGCCCAATTTCATCCATTTTATGTTTAGACTGGCCGTACGGAGTTAGTAACTGCTTCGCCTGATCTTCGCGCATCGGTGTGGGCCCATTGCCATAAAGACCCGCCGTCGAAGCGTAGACAAACTTGCAACCAGCCCCACGCGCAATCGACAGCATTCGCGTAAAACCAGCGATGTTCTTCTCCAAGACTTCAGCGCCATTGGGATAACGAGGATCGGTAATATCTCCATCGTGAAAAACGGCATCCCAAGGCCCTTGTGCAGGAAAATCGTTGGTGACATCGGCTTCGACGAGCTTACCGCGGAAGCCTTCAAGATTGGCGCGACTCCCCGTTTTGAAAGAGTCTACGCCGACGACCTCGGCTCCCTGCTCTTCAAGTGTCAAAGCCAAGTTCGAACCAATAAAACCTGCGGCGCCGGAAATTAAATACCTGGGCATGGTGCATTGCCTATCACACCCGACCTTACAAGACAAAATGCCTCAGAAAAGTATGTCGAGCAGTTCGCAACACGCCAGCTGGCGTAGTTGAGAGTGTGTGTTCTCGGGCTATTTCGAGGAAAGTGCCTTCGCTGAGGCGTCATCTAAAATCTTTCCAAAAAACTGAAACTGCACATCCGCAACTTGACTATCAAAAGCCGCTATTTTTGCGTCCGAAGCCCCATGGCGGCAACCGATATACTCGATTGGATAGGCCTTCAAAGCTGCTTCAACTGCAACGACGTGCTTTTTCTTGTTGTCGACAAAAACAATCTTCTTTGGGTAAGTGCCGCTGCGCTCCAAGAACTGAACCAGCACATCCCCCTTGCTATTCAAGGCATTTACAAACACTACGCTTTTTTCATGGCGAGTAGGCACGGTTCCCGTCAAATTAAAAGCTCGCTTATCAAACGGCGCATTCCAAAGGAGGTATCCCACCGATTGGAGTTGTGAAAACGTAGTCGCACTTAGCGAAGGAGGACGAGCGGTGAGGGCGAGAGTTCTGGCGCCCTTCTTCTGTAGGGCGCTGACAACCGCGGGCCCCGTGGCCTCAACAGGGACAGTAGCCGTAACCTTTTGTACCGACTCCCACTCTCCAAGAGCCCGGGTCAACGCCTTCTTGATAGCCAGTTGCTTTTCATCTCCCGCGCGAAGATTCGCATCCTGGTACTTTTCAAACTGGTAATCAAACCACTCCTCCCCTCCGAGGGTCTGAGCGGGCATTACGATGGTATTGTCCAAGTCAAAAATCAGCAGAGTATCGCTATCAACGAGTTTAGCAACCTCCTCCATCCGTGTCGTTTCAACAATCTTTGCGACCGTAGCTACGGGCAAAAATAAACCTGCAAACAGAAAGCTGATTGTGAAAATACGAACTGTTTTTATTCCCAAGACACCCTCCCCTTACCGCATAATTTGCCTCCCCCTTTAAGCGATGACAATGCCCATTTATAGATGGAATTTCCCCCGACGAATGTGACCGCTTCCTTTCGGGCCCGGAATACGACGGGCACTTTTTCGGGCACTTTTTAGGTGCACAGGGTTTTCTTGCTTGGAAAGGGGGTGGACACCTTGGGCGATGGCTATGAAGTAGACACTTGGATTGTCTGGTATTACTTCAGTAAGTGGGCAGGTCTGAGCGCAGCCTGGAATGATGGTGCTTCGCTTAGCATCGCCGTGGGCTGACAGCGCCGGTACCAGTATTGCAATGTTAGGGGGAAAAGGAACTCAGTATGAAGACCACTCTTATTGCATCGATTCTTACCGCTGCCGTATTAAGCGCTAGCCCTGGCTTTGCTGAGGGCCCAGACGCGGGCAATAAGGGGAATTGCGAACTTCGCCTGGTAAGCCATGCAGGAGCGGGTGAAATCTTGCTTTCTATCTTTACCCCTACTGAGGAAGACTGCCTAAGCAAGGCAGACAAATCAGTAGAAGCTAAGTACCGAAATCCAGAGGGAAATGTAGTGAGTAAACGGGGTGGCGCCGGCCCTAGGCCCTGATACTTGGCTACTTGCCCTTCCCTGCTGCCAAGGCTATAGCTTGACGATGCCGCGTTCGAGCGACGAAAACTCCCCCTTTAAGAAGCTCCTCGATGCCAGGGGCCTTAAGTTTACTTTCGAGCGCAAACAGCTCCTCGACGAGATACTTAAAATTAAGCAACACTTTGATGCTGACGGCCTGTACGAAACGCTTAAAGAAAAGGGCCTGCGAATCTCTCGTGATACGGTCTATCGAACATTACCCCTGCTCTTAGAATGTGGCGTCGTTCAAAAAAGTGTTGGCGACGGTAGAAAAGAATACTTTGAACGCGTAGGAGCCAAAGGGCACCACGACCACATGGTTTGTATTCAGTGCGGCAAAATCCTTGAGTTTACGTCTGATGCGATTGAGACAATCCAAGACTCGGTTTGCCGTGAACACGGTTTCCAGTTACTCTTTCATGACCATCGTTTGTTTGGTTATTGCCAAGACTGCCAGAATAAAGAGTAAACTTGCGCTCATATCTACACGCCTGGGATCTCGTAGTTTATCGTTTTATAAACCTCAGACTCACTGACAACTCTTTCGATTGGACCGTTCTTTTACTGTCCTCTGGAGTAACCTGGGTTGTTGTTTACCTCTTTGCCCTGGCACTCGCTCTGACCTTTAAAAATACAAGGGCCGTTAAAATACTGGGTTGCGTGGCGTTTGCAATTTCTCTATCAGACGGCATTTCCTACTACGTATTAAAGCCCTATTTTCAGCGCGTGCGTCCTTGCCACTACACGATGGATGCCCGGCGAGTGAATGGAATTTGCGGCAGTGAATTTGGAATGCCTTCCAACCATGCTGCCAACGGCATGGCCGCTACTACAGTATTGGCGGCCTTTGCCTCTCGAACCTGGTTTCTTGCAGCCTTGATTTCTACCCTCGTTGTCGGGTTTACTCGAGTGTACCTGGGCGTGCACTTCGTTGGAGATGTACTCGCCGGTTATGTATTTGGGATAGTCTTCGGAGCCGCATCCGTGGCACTTTTCTTCCCTTTTATGCTAAGGAAAAACAAATGAACTGGGAAATCACCCCAAAAGAACTTAAAGCGCGCCTCGACAAAGGCGACAGCCTTCAACTTGTAGATGTCAGAAGCGAAGAGGAGTTCGCCATCGCAAACCTGGGCGGGAAATTGATTCCCCTAGGCGAACTAGTAATGCGATACACGGAGCTCGACCCAGAAGCCGAAACAGTTCTGATATGCCACCACGGCATGAGAAGCTCGCAAGCCACTTTGCTGCTAAGCCAACTTGGTTTTGAAAACCTGAAAAACCTCTCAGGCGGAATAGAACGTTGGTCGCTGGAAGTCGACCCCAACGTAAAACGTTACTAACGAGCGAGATAATCGGAAAAGAGAAAGATAAAACCAATCCCAAGGCCGACAAGGCCCGAGCATATGGTTACCTTGATCATCGGCGACGCTTCGTTTACGTGCATGAAAATCCAAACAACGAAAGTTGCCTTGATGGTGGCAATGAGCAACGCTATGGGAATCGAAAGCGCCCCTAGATCAAAAAATGCCACAAAAACCGTAGCAGCCAGTCCCAACATCAAAAGCAGGTAAACCAGGTAGTAGGCTTTCAACGAATGGCTGTGATCGTGCGTGTTCGAGCTCATTAGTAGCGTCCTATGAGATAGAATAGTGGGAAAACGTAAATCCAAACCAAATCCACAAAGTGCCAGTACAGGCCCAGCATTTCCACACGTTGCGCCCGACCCTGCGGTAACTTCCCCTGCATCGCCTGCACGGTAAACACCGCCATAATGACCACACCAATCAGAACGTGGAAGCCGTGTAGACCGGTTGCACCAAAGTAAAGACTGTAAAAGACCTGAGCGCTGCTATCAAAATCAGTCTTGAAGTTCCAAAGGGCACCGGGAACAGAACCAACGTGAAACTTGTGTTTGTATTCAAAGAACTTCACAACCAAGAACGCAACACCGGCAAGCGTGGTGACGCTCAGCATCGTCACCAAACGCTTTGTCATGCCCCGCTTCGCCGCATTCACAGCAAGCGCCATGGTCAAACTACTGGTAAGCAAGATGGCCGTATTAATCGTGCCCAGCGTGACATCCAAGTGCATGCTCATCGCATGGAACATCTCGGGATACATGTTTCTGTAAACGGCGTAAGAAAAAAAGATCCCGCCGAAGAACATGATTTCCGTAAGCAGGAATATCCACATTCCAAAACTTACCGACTCGTGCTGCTGCTCAATATCGTCGAAATGGTGCGCTAAGTACGGATTGTGGGAACTCATTAGTTCTTCCTCACTGGATACGCATACGCCTCTTCAGTCACCACGACTGGCTGAGTAAAATTCTCAGTGGGAGGCGGAGAAGGAATGCTCCACTCCAAACCCTTTGCTCCCCAGGGATTGGCCGAGGCTTTTTCGCCCTTGAAGAGTGAATAGAGCAGGTAAAACACTGGCAAAAGATAACCTAGCCCAAGGATCGTCGAACCGAGGGTCGACATCACGTGATAAATCTGGAACTCAGCCGGGTAATAGTGGTACCGGCGTGGATTACCCAAATAACCGACGATGAACTGAGGGAAAAATGTAAAGTTAAAGCCAACGAAAATTAAGATCGCTGCCATTTTCGCCCACAGATCGTTGTAAAGTCGGCCTGTGATTTTGGGCCACCAGAAATGCAGGCCGCCCAAGTACCCCATCAGCGCGCCACCCACCATGATGTAGTGAAAGTGCGCCACCACAAAGTACGTGTCGTGCAAATGCACGTCCGTCGCTAGGGTAGAGAGGAACAATCCCGTCAAACCACCAATGAGAAACAACCCTAAGAAACCAAGCGCATACATCATCGGTGCTTCAAACGAAATCGAGCCTTTGTACAAGGTAGCCGTGAAGTTAAAGGTTTTGATTGCCGAAGGCACCGCAACCAAGAAGCTAATCAGGGAGAAAACGATCCCCAGATAGGGCGACTGACTGCTAACAAACATGTGATGGCCCCAAACTAGAAAGCCAAGACCCGCAATCGCCAAACTAGAAAACGCTACGAAACGATAACCAAAAATGCGCTTTCTGGAAAATGCGGTGATTAGCTCAGCCACAACCCCGAGCGACGGCAGAATCATGATGTACACGGCTGGATGGGAGTAAAACCAGAACAAATGCTGGAATAGCACCGGATCTCCACCCTTGGAGGCGTCGAAGATACCAAATCCAAACATGCGCTCTAGTGCAGCTAGGAAAATGGTTACTGCCAACACTGGAGTAGCCAAAACCATGATCAACGAAGTTGCGTAGTGCGCCCAGATGAACAGTGGCAAACGAAACCAAGTCATCCCGGGAGCTCGCATCTTGTGAATGGTCACAATGAAATTAAAGCCCGTGAAGATGGAAGAAAACCCCGCGATGAAGATCCCCACCAAAGTAATAGCAACATGACTCTTAGCAAACGCGGTACTGTAAGGAGTGTAGAACGTCCAACCCGTGTCCACCCCGCCATCTATGAGCGCCCAAAGAATACAGGCTGCGCCGGCCATATAGAGGTACCAGCTCATCAAGTTGATTTTAGGGAAGGCAAGATCGCGTGCACCGATCATGATTGGGACTAGGAAATTCCCCAAAGTCGCTGGAATGGATGGCACCAGAAATAAAAACACCATCACTACGCCGTGCATTGTGAACAGACGATTGTAGGTATCGGACTGTAGGAGATCTCCCTGCGGTGTCATCAGGTCGAGACGAAAAGCAAAAGCCGCAAGACCACCCAAAAAGAAGAAGAAAGTCACAGAGACCAGGTAAAGCAAGCCAATGCGCTTATGATCTACCGTCAATAACCACGACTTCACCGTGTGGGCGACGTTCAAATAATTCTTCGGTTCCGCTGTTGCCGTCGCACTCATTTCTTACTCCCCGAGGTCGATTTAATGTATTCGATAATAGATTTGACCTCGTCTTCTTTTACAATTCCTTGATAGGGCGGCATGACAGGCGCATACCCTTTTACAACTTTCGCCGTCGAAACCAGAATCGATTCACGAATGTAGTTGTCGTCCACGTTCACGGAGGATCCATTCACGAGATCCACCTTAGTGCCGTAAATACCCTCGAGCTCTGGAGCAATTGCCGCATTGCCAATCTGGTGACAAGCTCGGCAGCCCTGAGCCTGCAATACAGCCTTACCGACCTCGGCGGGGCTATTCGCTGCCGCGCTGGTAGAAGGTGCTGCACCTGCACCGGCATTCTGGGCCAGCGGATCTCGAGCCGCACCACCCTCTACAAGTGGACTTGCCAGCCAAGCTTCATAATCAGCCTGCTCCATGACAATAACTTTCCCGATCATGCGGGAGTGCTCGGTTCCGCAGTACTCCGCACAAAAAAGATGGTACGTCCCTGCGCGAGTCGGCTCGAACCAGGTCGACGTGTAACGCATTGGGAGCACGTCCTGCTTGATACGAAACGCTGGGATATAGAAACTGTGAATGACGTCCTGAGAGATCATCGTCATTTTTATCGATTTACCCACCGGAATGTGCAGGTCGTTGATTTCACGCCGACCGTCTGCATGTTGGAACTTCCACATCCACTGCTTGGCCACTGCAAAAATCTCTACATTTCCTTGCGCAGGCGGATTGTAGATTCCCAAAAACAGATGGGCGCCCCAAGCAAAGAGAATAAGGCCCAAGACCAACGGAATCAGCGACCAACCCACTTCCATGAGGTGATGCTCATTAACGTGTTGGGCAACTTCGTTCCCTTCCCGCCGTCGGTACTTAATGGCGAAGATCACCACCAAGCTACAAACTACGACGATGAAAAAACAACTCATCGCAATCAGAGCGAAATAGAGCAAATCGATATCGGGAGCTAAGCGCGAAGCCTGCTCTGGAAACAAACTAAACTTTCCGTACACTGTCTTCTTCCTCGGCGCGTTTACGCTGTCGTCGTTCCCGGCGAAGCATCGCCCAGATAAAACCGCCCAACGCGGTAACCGTTAAGCCACTAAGGCCTCGAACAACGCTCATGATCACAAAACCATACTTGCCCTGATTGGGATCGTACTTGTAGCAAAACAACAAAAGATGGTCGGCGAGTGTCCCGATTTTATTCTCGGACGCCTCGACCATAGCCAATCGCAGATCCTGCGGATTGTAATGAATCCCATAAAGGTACCTAGAAATACGGCCTTTGGGAGTCGCAACCACTATTCCGCTCGGGTGAACATACTGGCGTGAATTCTCGTCGTACCGGTAGGAGAACCCAATGGAGTCGGCAACTCGTCGAATTTGACTTTCTTCACCGGTAAGAAAAAAAGTTCCAGCTTCTAGATCGGGACGATTGTAAGTCCGCAAGTAGGTTCTTCGCTTTTTCGCCGCGGCCTCCGCAGTTTCTTGCGGATCGATACTAATAAAAACCACTCGATAGGCGTTGGGCACATCGAACCGAACTCGCTCAAGGGCCTGAAAAGTTTCACGATAGACTACCGTGCACATATTAGGGCAACGTGCGTAGGCCATGGCCAAGACAACGGGCCCCTGGCCAAAGACGTCGCCTAAAGAAATCTTCTTTCCATCGTGATCGGTAAACTTCGCATCAAGCGGCAACTGCGCATCAAGCTTCTGATCAAAAGCAAGACCGCTTAAGATCGACTGGCTGACGTTGTAGGCAGCCGTTCCCTCATCGGCCATTGAGGCCGTTGAAAAGAGAACGAAAAGAGTAAGAAACAACCTCACTACTTACCACCTCGAGCCGGAAGGCCCCTGGCAACCACCAAGTCAATGGCGACCTCAATGGGAAGCCGCACTACTCCGGCCTCCTTATTCACCCAACCATAACTCGACAGTAAAGCTTCTTGTTCGGCACGGAACTTCTTTTGATCGCCATATCCATCGCTCTGTAGCACAGGCTGGTTCATCGGACGTTTCAAGACGAGTTCCGGGACCGGCTTCATGGTCGGCGTGCCGTAAACGTAATAGACAAATACCTGGACTCCCGCAATAAACGCAAACAATCCTACTGCCCAGATAGAAAGCTGACCGAGCGGTATAGAGCGTTCTTGATAGTCGATTTTAAGATCCGATCCTGTATTGGTAGGGTTCATTAGTGCTTTCCTCCCGATCCAGGCTTGTCCTGCGGTCCAGCGTGCCCATGCGCTAGTTGCGGAGCCGGAACGCCGGAGCTGCGGCCCAAGTAGGTAAAGTACAAGGCGGCCCAAGCTCCACCCAAGGCTAAAGGAGCGACAACATCCATCCAATGGACGACGAAACCTTGCGGGCGAATACTCGGAGCTATCAACCAAAGCTGTTCCACGGCACGACCAAAGAGAAGGAACACGCCGACTTTCACAACAAAGTCGGGATTCTTCTTATTCGTCGCTGGTAACAAGAGGCAGAACGGAATGGCCCATTGCAACAATGGAAGCATTGCACTGACCCAATACCAACCGCCCTGGCTTCGCTCGTAAAACCAGAAAGTTTCTTCAGGAAGGTTACCCGACCAAATAATCAAAAACTGGGAAAGGTTGAAATACCCCCAGAGCATGAACGTCATGAAGATAAACTTGCTCAAATCGTGCAGGTTCCGCTCGGTCAGCCAGGGATTTGGCGTTTGGCGGTGCATGAGAATCGCAGTCATCGTGCAAGCGGTGAATGCTGACATACCCGCGCCGACTAAAACAATCCCGCCGAAAATGCTCGAGAACCAATGAGGCTCAATAGACATTACCCAATCAATGGCAGCGAAACTCACCGACAAGACAAACACCAAAAGTCCACCGGCCGAAAGCCGTTGAGAACGGTGAAGCTGTTCTAAGGTGTGCCCCTGCGGACTGGGCACGAGCCAACGCCGAACCCAAGCAGCCAGAAGAATCCAAATTGCAAAATAGCTAACCGCTCGAATGATCCACCACTTTGGATTGAGATAAATAGCCTTACTGAGCAACGCCGCATCGTGAGCAACCAAGTCGTGGTTAGTCCACGGATAGAGCGACGTAAGACCCAAAGCAACGGGTATGAATAAAACCGCCATTGCGGGTAAAGTGCGCATACCCGCTTCAAGAAACGGACGTATTGTCCAACCCCATTTTCCACCCGAAAGAGTGTGGATCATGACGATGCCCAAACAGCCCAGCGGAAAAGCTACCGCGAACATGTATCCCTGGAGATAGGACAAAAAGAATTGGGGCCGATTTACCAAGAAACCGAATACTAGGAGAATTGCTCCGAAAAGCGCCGGAACAACTGCCTTGCGCTTATAGGAGGCCGCTGCCGAAGATGCGAAACTCATTTCATCGCCTCCAACGTAGCCCGTTCAGCGGCGGGCACATCTGAAATCCGCGCGTCTTGGCTTAGTTGCAACGCCCGAACGTAAGCGATAATCGCCCAACGATCTTCTGGCGTAATTTGGGCCGCGTAACCTGACATCACGCCGATCCCATTTGTAATTACATTGAAAAAATGACTCACTGGCGCCGCTTTCAAACGCGCGTCGTGAAACGAAGGTGGCCGCTTCAAGCCACGCTGAACCACCATTCCCCAACCATCGCCAGTGCGACTATGGCATGGAGAACAATAGATATTAAACCGGTTCATGCCTCGCTCTATTTCTTTGCGAGTCACAGGAGCAGGAAACTGGGAGACCGGCGTTCCGTTGACCATCCCTTTTTGCAAATGATCGTCTATTGGGCCACGTGGAACGGTGCCCTCGACTAACGGACGAGCAGACCTTCCATCAGAAAAGAAATCCGATCGGTCGTAGGGAACATATTTGTCTTGCTTGTACATCGCTTGCCGACGCGAACAGGCTGTTTGCGTGACAGCGACGAGCAGAAAAATCGCAATAGCGCTACGGCTGCACTTCATGGACGCCTCTCGGATGCAAGCTTTGCAAAAATGCCTTGGTTTGATTCAAATCAAACTTAGGGTCGGTCGATTCAATCCCGATAAAGAAGGAATCCCGACTCGCCTTAGCAAATTCAGCCACGTTGAACAAAGGGTGATACGGCAAGGGCAAACCGTTTAGAGCAATCATGGCGCCGACCCCGGTAAATGAAGCGAGCAAGACAGTGAGCTCGAACATTATAGGAAAGTACATTGGCCAGCTAAATAAAGGCCGTCCCCCGATGTTCTGCGGGTAGTCAATTACGCCGGTGTAGAACATCAAACCAAACGCGCTGGTTAACCCAACGATGCCGCCAGCCAACATAAGATAAGCAATCTTGGAATGTGGCTTACCCAGGGCCTCTATCAGACCCTCGACAGGAAACGGCGAGTACGCATCCGTTTTCTTGTATCCGCCGTCGCGAACTTTTTCCGCAGCTTCTAAAAGAGCTTCTACCGAAGGAAATTCGGCAACCAGCCCATAGAGACCAGGCTCTTTCGCCTTATCCATGGTGACTTCCCTTTTTCTTGTGCTCTTCTTCTGTCAAAAGCACCCGCATTTCAAAAACCGAGATCATCGGCAAGACGCGGATGAAGATGAACAGGAGCGAGAAAAACAGACCGATAGTTCCGACGTACATCGTCCAGTCGAAAACGTGCGGGTAATACATTCCCCAAGACGAGGGCAAGAAATCGGCCGACAAGCTCACCACAATAATCACAAACCGCTCTAGCCACATGCCTGTATTCACAATCAAAGACATGACAAACAAGAAAGGAATGTTGCGACGCAGTTTGCGAAACCAAAGCAACTGAGGAATCACGACGTTGCAAGCAAGCAGCGCGTAGTACAAGTAGCGATACGGCCCGATAAACCGATTCAGCAGCATGAATTTCTCATACTCACTTCCGCTGTACCAACCAATGAATCCTTCTATCAAATAGCCGTAAGCGACTATCAGGCCCGTGAGCAACATGACCTTGGCCATATTGTTCATGTGTCGGAAGGTAATGAAATCCTGCAATCCGAAAAAGTGCCTCACTGGAATCATGAGCGTGAGTACCATCGCAAAGCCGGAATAAATCGCTCCCGCAACAAAGTAAGGCGGGAAAATCGTGGTATGCCACCCGGGGACGATACCGACTGCGAAGTCGAAGCTAACGATGGTGTGTACTGACAACACCAAAGGCGTCGCAAGACCCGCGAGAATCAAGTAAATCGTCTCGTACCTGTTCCAGTGGATAGCCGAACCTCGCCATCCCAACGACAAAACCCCGTAAATCATCCGCTGCCATTTCTTGGGTGAATGATCTCGTAGAGTCGCAAAGTCGGGAATAAGCCCGACCAACCAAAACACTAGGGAGACCGAAGCGTAAGTAGAGATCGCGAACACGTCCCACATGAGCGGGCTTCTAAACTGAGGCCAAATGCTCATGACGTTCGGGTAAGGCAGAACCCAGTAGGCCCCGACTTCAGGACGACCCATGTGCAAAATGGGGAACATCCCGGCGCAAGCAACTGCGAAAAGCGTCATCGCCTCAGCGAATCGATTGATGGACGTGCGCCAGTCTTGACGAAACAAAAGCAAGATTGCCGAAATCAAAGTTCCCGCGTGTCCAATACCGATCCACCAAACGAAGTTGATGATATCGAAACCCCAGCCGACCGGAATATTGATACCCCAAATACCGACGCAGTATTTGAGCAACATACCGACTGTGAAGAGGAACCCCATGAGCAGAGTAAAGGCGACCATGAGACCCAAAACCCAACCCGGGCGGATCTTCTCCAGCACCACGATGTTGTTGATTTTGTCTGAAATGGAGCCAAGCGAGTGACCGCTTCCCCCCAGTACCGGTTCTGGACTTAAGATCGTCTTGCTCATGCCGGCTTCTCCGCCTTAAGGGCTGGGTTGGGATTTACAACCTTACCCAAGTAACTTGTGCGGGGCTTGGTATTGAGTTCTTCCAAAAGCCCGTAGTTACGAGACTCCGCCTTGACCTTGGACACCAAAGTTGTCGGATCGGAAATATCGCCAAAATAGATTGCCTGCGAAGGACACGCCGACTGACAAGCCGTCCGCACTTCACCATCACGAATTTTTCGCTTTTCGTTTTTGGCTTCAATGCGCGCGCTCGATATACGCTGCACGCAGTACGAACACTTTTCCATTACGCCGCGACTTCGAACAGTAACGTCTGGATTCTGAACCAGCTTCGTACTCGGAGTAATCGTGTTGGTGTACTCGAAGAAATTGAAACGACGCACCTTATACGGACAGTTGTTTGAACAATACTTCGTCCCAACGCAGCGGTTGTAGACCATATTGTTCAAGCCTTCGTTGTCGTGAGCGGTCGCACCGACTGGGCAAACGATTTCGCAAGGGGCCGTTTCGCAATGCGCACAGGCCACTGGCTGAAAGCGTGTTTCAGGATCGTCGATGCTGCCTTCGTAGTAGCGATCGATACGAATCCAAGACATTTCGCGGCCCCGAATTACTTCGGTCTTGCCGACAACCGGAATATTGTTTTCTGCCTGGCAAGCAACAACACACGCGTTACAACCTGTGCAGTTAGCCAAGTTAATCGCCATGCCCCACTGATAGTCGGCCGGGCCAACGGGCGCCATTGCGCCGCCGGCTGTACCCACGTCCTTGCCCTCAAGAGCGGCGGGAATGTGCTCGTGCAAATGAGTCCAGTGCGGATGCTGCTGGTGATGTTCCAAGGAGGCCGTTCGAACAATGGGCCGACCTTCCATGCTGTGGTGCGACTGAGTGCAGGCGAGAGAATACTTTCTATTCACCCGAGAAAGCTCAACACCACTAAGGGTCCAAACTGTTTGAGAGCCGCGCAACGGATAAACATTAAATCCGGTGCCCGTACCAAGCTTACCGGCTGCAGTTCGACCGTAGCCAAGAGAAAGCGTAACGCTATTATCCGCATGCCCTGGAGTGATCCAAACAGCCATTTCGACGGATTGTTCACCCGAGGAAACTTTAATGACGTCCTCGTTCTGAACTCCCAACGCCTTTGCGGTTGCTGGGCTAAGATAAGCCGCGTTATCCCAAGTGAGTTTAGTCACGGGCTTTGGCAATTCTTGCAACCAACCATTGTTGGAGAAGCGACCGTCATAAACCGTCGAGTCTGGGCGAAACACGACTTCAATCGACCCAGCCGATGGAGCTTTTCCAACCTTTGCCCAGCTGGACTCTGGTTTTAGAACGGGTTTCTTTTCTGCGGATGAGGTCCCAGCGATGAAGCCTTCATTCAAAGAGGTGGTCCAGAATTTTTCAAAATCAGCGCCACCCTTTGACTTCCACTGACTGCGGACAATCTCATACCCAGAAGCCGACTCTCCCATTAGAGCAGCAACCACTTCATGGTGAGATTTGCCAGCGTAAAGTGGCGCAATCAACGGCTGAACAATATTGGCAGTACCGTCGTAGGCCCTCGCATCACTCCACTGCTCCAAGAAATGCGCTTCAGGGATGTGGTAGTTGCAAAGTTTCGCGGTTTCATCGAGGTAAAGCCCGCAATGAATCCGATCTTTTACTTTGGAAATCGCACTGCCAAACGAAAGGTCAGCGGGCGCATTGTACGCAGGGTTTCCACCCAAAATCACAAGCGTCTTCACTTTGCCGGCCGAAATATCAGCAGTCAGTTGCCGAATGGACTCGGTTTGTGAAACGGGAACCGCTTCGATTGGGGCAGTGTATTTCACTGTCGTGCCAACCGCCTTCAGCCGAACGTGAATTGCATTGGCTAGCGCGTGGACCATCGGCGATTGCCACGGACCTACAACAACAACAGAATTGGATCCATTGGCTTTTAAATCCTGTGCGGCGGCCTTTACCCACTTAGCGGCATCTGCGGAAAGAGCTCCACTGAGCTGAACCGGTACACCGCACTCTTGAGCAAGAGCCCCTGCAATCGCTTCCATCTCAGAAGCACGAGCACGAAGCCGGTTGTCGGCCATCGATCCAGTAACGGAAGGCGATGGCTCAGCAGAGTACAAGCGATTCATTTTCGCTTCACCGTTTAACAGGCGTCGGTTCGAAGCAAAATCAAACCCGTACCGAGGGCACGACGGAAGAGCGAGAAAATCGCTATCCAAAGAGACAATCGCCTTGGCTTGTTTAAAATCGTAAACAGGAGTCACGTCCTCGCCAAAGGCCATCATGGCGCCGGCGCGCTCGGAGTCGCGGTGAACAGGCTCGTATTGGTGCCACTGTGCCGAAGGAAAACGCTTCAAAAGCGCTTGAATCTGCGCCGCCAAAGTCGGCGACACAACGGATTCAGTGAGAAGTCGCAGACCATCGCCATTGGAGGCCGAATGGGCAGCAATGATTTCCTTTAATTTCGCAGCAAACCCGGCCCAAAACATCGGGCTGCCTTCAGCCAAAAGGCTCTGCGAACGATCGGGATCATACAAAGATAGAACGGATGCCTGCGCATACGCATCGGTGGTGCCTAAACTTGCGCCGTGCTCAGGATTTCCTTCGACCTTAGTGGGGCGCCCCATATGGCTTTCCACCAACAAACCAACAGCCCTGCCACCCATGGACATAGACGTAGCAAAGAAGAGCGGTTTACCAGGAATCACTCGCTCTGGTTGCTTCGTGTAAGGCACGATTTTCTGTTGAGGCATGCGAGTACACGCAGCAGCTCCCAAAACCGCAGAAACACCCGCAGTCCATTCCATGAACTCGCGACGACTTAGAAAGTCGTTATTAAAAGGATTGAAACGTTTTTCAGGTTGGGGCCCGTGCTGGAGCTCTTCGATACTCCGCCAAGTTTTCTTTTCGTCACTCATCGATGACACACCGCACAGTTAGAGAGCTGGTGAACCTGGAAGTTCTTCCGTTCCCGGATTCCATGGTGTTCCAGCTTGTTCTTGTTTGCCCACTCTTCGTTAGGCTGCCATTCCATATTTGTGATTTGGTCGACAGGACGAAGGTTTGGAGAAGGATTCCGGTGGCACTCTAAGCACCAGCCCATGTAAAGACTCTTCGACTTTGCCATCAAAGGCATTTTGTCGACGCGGCCGTGACAGCTCTGACAACCGACTCCCTTATTCACGTGAGCGCTGTGGTTGAAATAGACAAACTCAGGCAATTTGTGGATGCGATTCCATTCAAGGGGCGTCCCGTCTTTAAAGGCGTCCCGCACCGGCTTCAGCATAGACTGATCTGCCCAAAGTGCTTTGTGGCAATTCATGCAAGTAGCCACTGGAGGAATGCCCGCACTACCGGAGACTTCCACCGAAGAATGACAGTAGCGACAATCAATTCCCAGTCCCTGCACATGATGCTGGTGACTAAAAGGAACCGGTTGGCTCTTGAAGGTGTCTATTTCAGTGACGTAAGGAGAACTCTGAAAAGCATACAGAAGACCAACGGCCCCTGCCCCTACTATCCCCAACACGGCGATGCTTACCAACGCCAATGTATTCGCGCTGCGACCAAAAAGCTGCGGCATGAATTCGCTTTCAACTCAGTTGAGTTCAGCAAAACGCGCTGAACAAATATTACAATTTTTGCCAATATTCAGGGAATTTACGTAGTCCGTCAAATTGAAAGATGCGAAATGAAATTAATTCTTCAAATAATTTCAACAAACTTCACTAAGCATCTGATGGAAATCTACAAAAAAACGAACTGCCCTCCCCGGACTTGCTCTCTACCCAAACTGACCCTTCGTGTCTTTGCATAATGTGTTTCACAATCGCAAGACCAAGGCCAGTGCCACCTTGTTCTCGCGACCTCGCTTTGTCTACTCGATAAAAGCGTTCGAATAACCGAGCGTGGTGTTCCACCGGAATTCCGGGCCCCGAATCTTGAACTTTCAAAACTGTATCAGATCCGTCGGGACTCCAGTCCACAAGAACTGAACCTCCGGCTGGCGTGTACTTATTCGCATTGCTCAGCAAATTAATCAGAACCTGCTCGAGCCTTGGTGCATCGGCCACTACAGTCAAAGCCGAACACTTCACTTCAACAGTTTGATTCTTCGCATCAAAACTACCCTGGAGCTGTTTTAATATTCGCTCTGAAATTTCTTGAGTACTCAACGGATCTTTTTGAATGATGCTGTCGGACTCAAGCGAAGATAAATCAAGAAGGTCGTTCATCAAGTTCATGAGGCGATCGCTATTGCGCGCAATGCTATTGAGATGATCCAGCGTTTCCCCGCCCGACTTCTGCATGTCCTGAATCAACGTATCCGCGTAGCCCTTAATGACGGTAAGCGGCGTCCGAAGCTCGTGCGAAACATTGGCAACAAAGTCGATGCGCATTTGCTCTGCTGCCTTTAACTCAGTGACATCGTGAAAAATACCCAGAGCACCGTAAATAGATCCGTTTTGATTTCTAAGGACTGACACGGAAAGCGCAAAATACCTGCGGGGCCCCTGATTCTGTTCCAATGCTATGGCCTTTGTGGCACCCGAACGCCCTTCCTTAAGAGCCTCCTCATAGGTACCCAAAATATCCGGATCCCGAAATATCCCCCAGAGCCGTAGATTTCTCCGCCGAAGCCCTTCACTTCCAAAGAGCACTTCAAATCGGCTGTTATAGAACAAAGGATTCCCCGAAGGGTCGACCGCCAATATCGCATCGGATATAGCGCCCATGATGGTCTCAAGCTCCAACTGCTCCATGGACAGGCTTTGAGTTTTAGCGGCCAAATCGCGCTTTAAACGATCGATATTGGACTCCAAGTCTGCCCACTCGTCGAAAACCTCCTGAGTCAGATCGTCTTTTGAGACTACTTCAGGCTGCTGGGCCACCAAGCGCTGAGTTTTTAGAATCAATCGGCCCAAAGGAAACACTAGCCTTTGAGCAAGCCAAATTACTAACGCACCAAGAATGAGAGCCACCACTCCGAGTGCAATCCAAAAAGACGCATCAAATACCCGGAGCGTTCTTGCCAGTTCGGTCAAAGGGACAGACACCCGGAGAACTCCGCCTCCCAGGGTAGAAACCGCCCCAACCAAGTTTAAGTCTTGCCGCACAAAGACTACGTCAGTTGAAGTCTTTGCTTTCGCAAATTCAGCGGTACGTTCCTGGCTTGGCATTTGCGCCGCGTTTACTTGGGAATCGCAAACCACTGAGCCATCGGCTCGAAATAAAGAAAGTCGCAGGTCGGTATTTTGGGTGTGTTTCGCGCACCAGTCTGGCGCAGATGCAACATCAGCGGTTTTTGAGGCGAGAATAAGAGCATCTCGTACGCGGCTCTCGATTTGGAGTAAAAACTGGCGCTTCAAAAATTGTCGAGCGACTAGCCCGGAAGAGGCAAGCGCAAGCAAGATAAGAACAGATTGAACCAGGGCGACGCGGTAAAAAATTCGCCAAGGAAAGAGCTTCAACGTCGAACTAGGCGCCATAGTCCAACGCTACTCGAACCAGAAGGATAAATCCACCGCTTGAGCATACGCTCAAACTTTAACGCGGTACCCAACGCCTCGAATCGTCTCAACGGAGTCAGCACATTTGCCCATTTTTTTTCTAAGGCCGAATACGTGGGTGTCGATGGCACGATCGACCACTGTCACACCCTGCCCCTGAACCAAATCAATTAGCCGCTCCCGGGTAAGAACCCTACCGGCGCTTTTCAAAAGCGCCACAAGGAGCTTGAACTCAGAGGGGGTAAGGGCCAATTCTTTTTTTCCGCAGGTTACACGGTAGCCATCTAGATCAACGGTCAAATCCCCTACTTTGATCTGACCTTCATCTTCTGCCGTACCGACGGGCATTCCCCGACGAAGCAACGCCCTAACTCGAGCCAAAAAGACGGGAAGTTCGAATGGCTTTGTCAGGTAATCGTCAGCCCCCATTTCAAGACCTAGGACGATGTCCGAAGCGTGGGCCCTCGCCGTTACCATTAGAATAGGAACGGTCTTTACTGTTTTCTCGGTCCGAATTTTCTTGCACAACTCTAAACCAGAAAGACCTGGCAACATCCAATCAAGGACAAGGAGTTGGAATGGCTGCTCAGTCTCAATGCTCGACAAAAGAAGGCGCATCGCCTCTTCCCCGTTATCCACGGAAACAACCTCGTGTCCTTCACGCTTAAGGTGCAAGGCCATGAGATCGGCAATGTCTTTTTCATCCTCAACGACTAAAACCCGCAGCCCCATTACCCTAGCCACCCTTCTGCTTATCGCCTTCGACCGAGTGCCGAATATCTTGGCCTGAAACGCTGAAGATGACGTCTTCCGCAATATTCGTAGCGTGATCCCCAATACGCTCCAAGTTTTTGGCTATAAAGATGAGATTCATCCCTTGCTCAATATGCTTAGCGTCTTTCTTCATTTCCTCAAGGCAGTCTTGAACAATTTTTCGCTTGTACGCATCGACCCGGTCATCTCGGCTCAGCACACGCCGAGCCATGCGCTCATCGGTTTTCACGAAAGCATCCAGCACTTCACGCACCATGATTCGCACTTCATCGGCCATTTGAGATAGATCATCTATGTGAATGACCGGAGGGTTCTGCAGGTAGAACTCAGTATTGTTCGCGATGTTTACCGCTAAGTCGACCATACGCTCTAAATCGTTATTGATCTTGATACACGAAACAATAAAGCGCAGATCTGCCGCCATGGGCTGTTGCAATGCCAAGAGTTGAATGCATGCAGCATCCACATCAAGGTGAGCCTGGTTTACCCGTCTTTCAATGGCATAGACATCGCTGACTTTAGCAATATTTCTAAAGCGCCAGGCATCGGTCGCACACTCGACCCCCTGCTCGACGTAGCCGGCCATAGTCAATAATTTCTGGTTTAGGCTGCTTAGCCCTGCATCAATGTGGCGCTGACTCATCCGAATTTCCCTGTAATATAACGCTCAGTGCGCTCTTCCTTTGGAACCGTAAATACCGTCGATGTATCTCCAATTTCGACCAACTCTCCCATAAGGAAGAATGCGGTGAGATCTGAAATTCGAGCGGCCTGCTGCATATTGTGGGTCACAATTACTATAGTAACCTGTTTCTTGAGCTCTAGAACTAGCTCCTCGATTTTCGCGGTAGCGATGGGATCTAAAGCGCTTGTCGGTTCATCCATTAAAAGTACTGGTGGATCGACTGCCAGTGCCCGCGCAATACATAGGCGCTGTTGTTGCCCACCCGACAGGCTTGTTCCTGGCGCATGAAGTTTATCTTTAACTTCATCCCATAGTGCAGCTTGCCTCAGGCTTCGCTCTACCACTTCGCGCAGTACTGTGCGCCGGCGAATACCTGCCAGACGAAGTCCCACTACAACATTTTCAAATATAGAAAGAGCGGGGAATGGATTCGGCTTTTGAAATACCATCCCAATTCGCCGACGAATCCCGACCGGATCCACACCTAAACCATAAATATTCGTCCCCTCCAAAAGTACTTCCCCAGTAGCTCCTGCCGAGGGCACTTCTTCATGAAGCCGGTTTAAACACCGAATAAAGGTGGACTTTCCACATCCCGACGGACCAATGACTGCTGTCACGGCCTTGGGCGGAATATCTAAAGAGACTTCCTTAAGCGCATGGCTCTCTCCAAACCAAGCATTCAGAGACCGGACTTTCAAAATGGGATCGACTTTCGTTTCCATTTATTCTCTTCCTACTGCCCTGCGAAAGAACACGCGTGTTCCGATATTCACTACAAAAACCAAGAGCACCAAAACCAAGGCTCCGGCCCAGGCTTGAGTGTGCCACTCCGAAAAAGGAGAAATTGCGTACGAGTAAATTTGAACAGGCAAAGAGGCAATGGGCTGATCCAACCCCTGATGCCAGAACCGGTTATTCAACGCAGTAAACAGAAGCGGCGCCGTTTCACCAGCCACCCGTGCAATAGCCAAAATAACACCTGTCGAAATCGAGCTCACACAGCCTCGCAGCACAATACGCAGAATTACTTTCCACCTTGGAAGACCCAGCGCGAGGCCTGCTTCACGAATATGGGTGGGGACAAGCCGCAACATTTCTTCGGTGCTCCGAGCGATTGTGGGAATCATTAAGATTCCTAAAGCCACACCACCCGCTAAGGCAGAAAACCCGCCCATTGGCACCACCAACAGAGCGTACACAAAAAGCCCCACAACAATCGAGGGAACACTTGCCAACATGTCGGTGCCAAAACGCACTAAACTTGCAATCCTGCTCTGCCCATACTCAGACAGGTACACCCCCGCAGCAACTCCCCATGGCACGCCAATAGCAGAGGCGATTGCTACCAAAGTACATGTACCCACCAGAGCATTCGCCATCCCGCCGCCCGACTCTCCAACCGGCTTGGGAATTTGCGTAAAAAAATCTAAATTTAAACCAGGCATTCCCTTGCTGATCACGTAGGCGAGAACGCTGAACAACGGAGTAAGCGCCAACACCGCAGCGGCAAAGAGAACCAATTGCATGAAGCGATCAAACCAACGCCGCTTGGTATAACTCAGAGAAAGATAACTTTGAAGGTGCGCAGATTTCATTGCGGACGCCCCTTTACTCTCCAAATAAAAAGACGAGCAATAAAATTAATCAGGAAGGTCACAGCAAAAAGCGTCAAACCGATTTCAGCCAGGGCCGACAAGTGAAGTTGAGTTGTCGCCTCGGCGTACTCATTCGCAATCACGCTGGCCATCGTCTGAGCGGGCGCAAAAAGAGAAAGGGAAATGTCATTTCGATTTCCGATCACCATGGTGACAGCCATGGTTTCTCCCAGAGCTCTTCCTAGGCCCAAAATTACGGCACCAAAAATACCTGTTTTGGAAGATTTTAACACCGCTAGACGCATGGTTTCCCAACGGGTCGCGCCTAAAGCCAGTGCAGCTTCACGATTCGCCCTTGGTATGGCTCGAAAAACTTCACGACAGAGAGAGGAGATAGTTGGAATCACCATGATCGCCAAGATGATTCCTGCCGTCATCATTCCCACGCCGTACGGGGGCCCCTGAAAAAGGGGCAAAAATCCAAACCACTTTGCAAACCAAGGTTGAACTTCTGTTCGCAGCCAAGGGGCCAAAACAAAAACGCCCCACAAACCATAAACAACGCTCGGGATTGCGGCGAGCATTTCAACCAAAAACCCCACGAGCTGTGCGAGTTTGCGTGGGGCTACTTCATTTAGGAAAAGTGCGATTCCGACACTAAGTGGAGTGGCAAGAACCATCGCCAACAAAGACGAAACCAATGTTCCAAAAACAAAAGGGAGAGCGCCAAACTCATCGCCCACAGGATCCCACGAATTGCCGATTAAAAACTTCCATCCGAATTGGGAAATAGTGGGTGCGGCCGAAAAATAGAGAAAGGCGCCAATCAAAAGCAAAAGAAAAAAGACGCTCAAAGCCGCGAGCGTCATGAACCAGAAAAAGACGCGATCCCCCAAGTGCATGTCACGTCGCCCCGGCCGACGCACAAAGCGCTTTGCTGAAGGAAGCGACGCGGACCAGGCCCGCCTCGAAGCTGAGCTAGATTCTAAAGTTCCGGCTTTCATCGTCCTTTTACCAAGGGACGGTTCTATCCTATTGAGACCGGGACGGATTGTTAGAAAAGCGTTAGGGTTCGACCGCGAAGCCGACCTGGGCTTAACTATCGGAAATACCGCTGTTTTAGAGCGTTATTTCTGCAATCTTGGCCTGGATTTTCGGCACTAGGCTTGCTGGTAAAGGCGCGTAGTGAAGATCAGAAGCGTATTTTTGACCGTCTTTCACGGCCCACTTCAGGAAATCCACAAGCTTCTTACCCTTTGCGGCATCAAGACTCTTCTTCCAAACTAGCAGGTAAGTGAAGCCCGAAACCGGGTACGCGTCTTTGCCGCTTGAGTCCGTGATCGAGACTCTAAAATCTTCAGGAAGTTTCACAGAAGCGGCGGCCGCGGTAACTGACTTCAAGTCAGGGACCACGGTATTTCCAGCGCGATTTTTCAACGAAGCGTATTCCAGCCCATTATTCTTGGCATAAACCAATTCAACGTACCCAATGGTACCAGGGGTTTGTTTCACGAGTCCCGCCACGCCTTCATTGCCCTTACCACCTAAACCTACGGGCCACTTTACTGCCGTACCTACTCCGGCCTTCCAACTCTTGCTGGCTTTCACAAGATAGTCCGTGAAAATCTGAGTTGTTCCACTACCGTCCGAGCGATGCACCACAAGAATCGCAGTATCCGGCAAACTCACCTTAGAATTCAGAGCCTGAATTTTCGCATCGTTCCACTTAGTAATCGTGCCCTGAAAAATTTCCCCGACAACTTCGCCTGACAAAACCAATCGCTGCGACACTCCGGGAACATTATATGTAACGACCACCGCCCCTAGGACAGTGGGTATATGGAAGACTGCTTCTTTCGCGGCCGCCAGTTGCTCGTCTGTCATAGGTGCATCGCTCGCACCAAAATCGACGGTCTTTTGGGTGAACTGGCGTATTCCACCGCCACTTCCAATGGATTGATAGTTGATCTGAGTATCTGGCTGGATTTTTTGAAATTCGGAGAACCACTTCGCGTAGATGGGATACGGAAAGCTCGCCCCAGCTCCATTGATGAGCGAAGCCGCCATCCCCAAACTAGATCCCAATAACAAAAAGCCCGCGACTACTTTTTTCATAGAAACTCTTCTCCTTGAATTGTCGAAGCGGGGTATACCTATTCAAGAGAAGTTTGTCAGCTATTCAAAAACCGGGGCGTCGCAAACTTGGAATTTCCCGGCACCATTGCTCTACGGCTTCAAGCACCCATTTTGGATCGTCTAGTACCAAATCGTGACCAGCCCAAGCATGGTGACGTATGGGGACTTGCCATCGCTCAGCAATCGCACGAGAGCAATCCGGATGCACCAGCTCGTCACCCAAACTATTAAGAAGAAGCACGGGTTGTAGGGGCGCTTTCTTGCTGGTCAACGGAGAAAGTGCAGCAAGTATTTGGCGCAAGGCACTCATTCGAGTTACGGGGTGTCTTTTTTGTATTTGAGCTCGTTCGGAAATTTTTTTCGCGTCCCAGTCCTTGCGTTGGCTAGTGAGTCTTAGAATCGCACTCTCGCGTGCTCGAGGATTGGATGTGAAAAACAGTTTGAGCAAACGACCATAGGCACGCGGAGACAAACGCTCGTAAAACGGGCTTACGCCTCTGAGGCTGGTGTTCACCAGAACCGCCGAACGTATTTCATCGGGGTACAAGTGCATCCATTGAAGTGCAACCATGGCACCCAAAGACAGAGCAAAAAGAGAAATCGGCTCGGAATTATGGGGATGCTGACGGCGCCACTCGGCTCGTAGAAATTCCACTTGAGCGGTTAAAGTGACCGGTGGAGAGATGTTTCGATACACCCCGTTGCCGGGAAGATCGATGGCATGAACACGAACTTCCTGCACCTGCTTTTCGAATAGCTGCGGAAAGCCCTCCCAATGCGCCACTTCACGAGCTAGCCCGCGCAGAAAAAGCCAGTTCTGTTTTGGCAACTCACGGGACATACCAAAGCTCCTCTGCCTTTGCTGCCAGCGATTCTCTGGAACTGCGCCCAAGAGCCAACCATGCATCAGGGGAAACAACGGCACGGTGAAGAAAGTCCAGAAACAGCAAGTGCCGACGCAAAGTTCGCTGGAGGCGGTGTGGTTTCATGGGATTAAAAGCCCCCAGAACGGAAAAAATTTGGCGAAGGTCTTTTTTCGCCCAAACCCACGAGCCCATTTCTAGAGTCAAAGGGAGAAAGAAGTTCTCTTTGTGCGCTTGCCTTTGCTCATCATAAAGAAAGTCCCATAAATCCCCATGTGCGAGGTATTGCCTTGATTGGGGCTCTACGATGTAGATGTGATTGGGATAGGTTCGATCGAGCAGTTGTTTTAACGCCAGCATTTCGGCGATATTCGGAAAAGGCGTCCTGGTGCGAGCGTAAGGGAACCACACTCGGTCTCGAGCGCCAAATCCGGAGTGCACATCAAGCGAAATAGAAACTCTCGCCGGCAAAATTTCTTTACGCACTAATTCGCACAGTGCATTGGCTTCTATTTCCATCGGCGCACCTACCGGACCACGATACCAAGGAAGACGCGGAGAGATTCGATGCCCACCAAAAAGAGCAAAACGTGACATGGGATCGGCGTCTACAGGGGCATTGCGCATGAGATCGACGCCATGAGGATTGGAGCGTGAAAGTGCGTACATGCCCCCTGGATTCACCAGCGGGAAAAATACCATGCGAGATTTTTCGAGTAGCGCAGCTATTCCCGCGTCCCACCGGGTAAGCTCGCAAACGGTTCGAAGAAAAGAAAGGTTCACTTGGGTTCCGATACGCTCCAACCCATGAACACCGCCAAAGAGCCCCAGCGTGGGCGCTTTTGGGTCTGTGGATCCCATGCAAATCGTATAAAGCGGAAAGGTTTGGCCCCGGTGAATCGAATTCCCCACGAGGTTTACCCTGGCTTGGGGCCCTAGGTCTTTGATGAGGCGCTCAAGCTCAATTAACTCAGGCAAACGGCTTGCTAGCGCAGACTTCAAAACCGACCTCCCCCGGACACTCGAACCCAATGCTACCTATCGGCGCAGTGAGTCAAAACCTTTAGGGCAAAGTCAAACCGGCTTCGACTTAGCTTTGGTGGTCGCCTGTTTGGTAGCGGCGCTCATACAAAGGCGTCACTTTTTCAAGATTCAGCACGGTAAACAAATCAACACAGCGAAATGCCGCATCCAACGCAGGATCGCCGTAAACCTTTGCACCGGCGCGAAGATAGGAATTTAGCAAAGGCGGAACAAGAGCCTTTGCGGCGTCGCTGGCCTGCTCTACTGCCTGCGGCGGCGTCCAACCCGGCATTTTGTAGTTGGGAACAGGCCCGATTCCGAAATCGGAAGAAAGAAACTCTTTAGATCCGAGATACTCATAAATTGTTCTTACTTCGGCGACGTCCATGCTACGAATGCTCGCGCACCCAAACAGATACGCGGCCTGACTCTGTTGCGCGTATTGCACAAGTCCTCGCCAGAGCAAAGAAATAACCGAACCGTCGCGGTAGTCTTTGTGAATGCAAGCGCGACTCAACTCCAGCTTCACGCCAGGCTGTTCCAGAAAACCTTCCAAGTGAAATTCAGAAGCAGAATAAAACGACTGCGCAAACTTGGAGCAGATGAGTCGGTAGGTGCCGATAATCTTGCCGAGCTCCCGATCTACAATCACCAAGTGATCGCCCAAGGGATCGTAGCGGTCAAAATCAATCCCCAACGGAAGCTCTTGACCAATAAATTCCTTGTGAAAAACCTCGTGGCGAAGCCTTAAGACTTGCTCTAGCTCAGACCAATTCTCAACGGTCTTTACTGTGAAACCGCCCTTGTCGAATTTGATTCGGATCTTGGGTTGAAAACCCCGCAAGAATTTGTGCACAGCGATATATGAGGTGTATTGCGTTAGAATCTGCCTGATTCGAGGAATGCGTTTCATGTGGTTGATAGTATCCTCCGCTAACCTACTGTCATTTCTACCAGACTGAGTGAGAGTCAAACCAAACTTTTTTTATTTAATTTCAATTAAGACACGTTTTCGCAATTACGGCATTGCCATTATCACCTTACGTAGGAAAAATTGGGCAAATAGTTCAAATCTTGCAAGAATTGGGGAAGCGTTGGCGCGATGGAAAACAAAACGACTCGGCATTATTGATCTAGGGACCAATTCAGTCCGCTTTGACGTGCATGAAACACTTTCGCGCGACACAACGAAGCTCTTGCATCGCGAGAAGCTCATGGTGCGTCTCGGAGAAAATGTCTTTATCTCTGGACGCCTTGATTCAAGGGCTTGCCGGCGAACCCTTCAAGCTCTTTCTAGCTTTAAACGCCGCGCGGATGAACTCAAAGTAGACAAGCTCGTTGCCTTTGCCACGAGCGCTCTACGCGATGCCAGCGACAGCGAGCAGTTTATTTTTAAAATTCGCAAAACCCTCGGAATTGAAGTCCACCTCATTTCCGGCAAAGAAGAAGCAACGCTCATCGCGGAAGGTATTTTATCGCGGGAGAAACACCCCAAAAACCTATTTGCTTTGGTGGATATCGGTGGGGGCAGCACTGAGATCAGTGTATGCCGTGGAAAAGAGATCTTGGAATGCGACAGCTTCCCGCTCGGAGTAGCTCGCCTACAACAAATATTCCTGCGTTCCATCCCGCCGGAAAATGGAAAAGTTTCGGTCAAACACTTGCGCGGACATATCCGAACTGTTTTGCGAGCCACCCTAAAGGAAGAAAAATGGCCTAAAGTGCCTCACATAATAGGATCCAGCGGGACAATCCGGGCCCTTGGACGAATGTGCAAGCGAAACACCGGCAAAAACATTCATCCCAAGTGGCTCGAAAAGCTCATTCGAACCATGGTGCCCTTAAACCTCGATGAAATCCGAAACCTTCCAGGCATGGATCCCAAACGCGCTGACCTCATGCTTGCGGGAACTTTGGTGTTGGATGAATGCCTTCGTCTCTTGGGTGCCGATGCCGCGACGGCAACTGAGTTTTCTCTGCGCGATGGAATTTTAGATCAGGAACTTCGACTGATCGAGCCCACAACGCGATCGGGACGATGGGATTTGGAACCCTACCTAGAGAAAGCTGTTCGTTATGGGGAGGATCCCAGACGCGTGCGCTGGCTCGTGGGTTCGTCTATTCGCTTATTTCGGCGGTTGCGTCCGGTGCACAAATTGGACGACAAATGGTTCCCCTACTTTGCACTAGGGTTAATGTTTCGAAATACGGGCCGAAGCATTTCGCCAACGGGCTACGAGCATCATTCGGCCTACATAGTAGAACATGGGGAACTACCACTTTCGGAAAGCTGGGAAATCGAATTTGTAGCACAGCTCTGCCTTCACCACAGCGGCACCAAAGCCAACTTTGAAAAATTTCCGTTCCAAAAAAATGGGAGCAAAGCGCGCGGGTCGAGTTTCGCAAAAATCCTAGCTCTCATTCGCATTGTAGATGCCCTCGACTCGGCCTATCCCAAACGGGTAGAGGCCGAACGAATTGAAATAAAACGCCGTACCGTTAGAATCTGGCTCTCGCACGGGGATTCCACGGAATTGGCGCTGCTAAGAGTGCAGCAAAAAAAGGCTCTGTTTGAAAAAGTGTTCGGCAGAGAATTGCGCGTACAAATACGCTAGGGCTAACCAAGCCGTTGCAACACCCAAACCAGGGAAACCGCGCCTGAGCGCCCTTCTAATTCAATCCAACCACCTTTTTTAAGCTGGATTCCAACCCCTAAGGCATGTTCGCAAAAGGCCGGAATCCAATCTCCATGGGAACACAAAACTACCACCTCGGGGCCGCGCTGTTTCCACCAACGGAAAAACTTCTCCAGGCGTTTTTTGAAAGCCACATCGGTTTCGTGCTGCTCGGTCAGTAGGTCTAAGGTTTCCACTGATGCATTCAATTTATCGGATATGGGCAAGAGCGTTTCAATGCACCTAATTTTGGGGCTACTCAACAAAAGCGGGCGCACCTTCGGAAAGCGTTTACGAAAATAAACAGACACGGCTTTTGCCTGTTCTTTTCCTTTTTCACTTAAACCATTGTCACGCTCTCGTCCAAGGTCGGTATCGCGATGCGCGTGACGAACCAATATAAGAGTACGACTTTTCATCTTTGTAATGATGTCCCACGGTAAGCGTCTTGTGCGATTTTCTCAAAAACAAATTGAGATCGGGAGCGCTCGGAACTGCCCTTCTTCATCCTTCGCTTCCAGGTTCCTTGAGGCGTAAGTTCACGAGCCTTAACATTGTCCGCAAGGTAAGTAGGCAAAACTACCTCTTCAATAAAGCTATAGATCTTAGGATCCAGAACCGGAAACGCTAGCTCAAGGCGCGAGAAAAAATTGCGCGGCATACAATCCGCACTGGAAAAATAAAGCGCCTTTGCGCTCTCGAAGTAATACAAGCGACTGTGCTCTAAGAACCGGTCGATTACGCTTATCACCTGTATATTCTCACTCAGCCCCTGAACACCAGGTATGAGTGAGCAAGCGCCGCGCACAATGAGATCGACCTTCACGCCGGCCTGAGACGCCGCGTACAGAGCCTCGACTACCCTCTCATCCACAAGAGCATTCACTTTCGCAACAATTCTTGTCTTTGCGCTCCCTTCACGAGCGGCCTTTGTTTCGCCCTCAATCAGAGAAAGCAACTTTCGGTGCAACCCGGTTGGAGCAGAAAGCAGGTGCTTAAACGTGCCCGGAACTTTTCCCTGCCAAGCCGAATCCAGAAACTTTCTTGCGTCGTTTCCTATTTCGGTATTGGAAGTCAGAATTGCTAAATCCGTGTACTGGCGTGCTGTCGTGGAGTTGTAGTTGCCGGTGGACAAATGGGTGTAAAGCCTAAGACCATCGTCCTCTTGCCTTGAAATCAGAGTGACTTTTGCATGGAGCTTTAGCGCACCAAAGCCGTAAGCTACTTCCACGCCCGCCTTCCTTAGCTCATCGGCCAAGCGCAGATTGTTGTATTCGTCAAAGCGAGCCCGTAGTTCGATTATGACCCGAACTTTCTTGCCACTTGCCGCGGCACTCTTCAGCGCGGCAATCAGTGCGGAAGCAACATCCATTCGATAAATGGTTTGTTCGATTTGCACGACTTTTGGGTCTTCAGCGGCAGCTCGCACAAACTCGACAAAGGCATCAAATGGATCATAGGGGTGATGAAGCAAGTAGTCCTGCCCACGCAATTTTTCAAAAATCTGGCTTCGATTTTCGAAAAACGCCGGCAAAGGAGCAAGGAGAGTTGGGTAGGCCAGCTCGGGCTGCGCCAATTTCTCCGCCGGCACATCCCGAACCAAAGTCCAAATCGACTGCAGATTTAAGCTTCCGGCCGCAGGGAAAATCTGTCGGGGCTGGAGTTTGAGTATCTGGCCCATTCGGGTCAACAAAGAATCTGGGACATTTCCCCGGTACTGTAGACGCATGGGAATGCCTTTTTCCCTTGATAAAAGGCGCGCCAATACAATGTCCGGTAAGGACTCTGGATCGCCTTCGGCGATATCCACGGAAATATCTGCATCACGAGTCACACGAACCAAACCCGCCTTGCCTTCAAGTCCAAAGGCTTTTCCCAAAAAGGTCTCAAGCAGGTGATCCAAAAAAAAGTAAAACCGCTCTCCGGAGTCTTCAAGGACGAGCATGTTTCCAAGACCCGTAGGAACTGAAAACCAAAGTTGCTCAGGAAAGAAAACGGCCATTTTCGAATTTGCCAAAGATTGAAGCTTTGCCAAATCAAAGTTCTCAGGAGGAGATAGTTTTGGAAAAACCTCTCTCTCAAAGACTCCCTCAGCCAATTTAAACATTCGCGGGGATTCATCTAGGTGAGTTACCAGGTGAATACCGTGGGCACGAAGCTCCGGAACAAGCATCTCGAGCACTTCCACTTGTTTAGCGCCAAACTTAGCTACCGTTTCTAAGATCGAACTCCAAACAGCCAGGGAGTGCTTGCTGCTAGGTAAAGTTTGGGGGCTTCTATTGCGACTTCGTAAGTGCCGGTTCAAAGAAGCCACGCGAATCATAAAATACTCATCAAGATTCGACGCCGTGATGGCTAAAAATTTCGCGCGTTCCAAAAGTGGGTTTCCCGAAGACGGGCGCGCTTCATCCAACACTCGCTCATTAAAATGCAACCAGCTAATATCGCGGTGAATGTAAGGAGTTCCCGGTTCAGAAAGCAAAGACGGCAACGTCGGGAGCTGTCGGATCTTGCGCATGGCGGCGAGTATGCCAGAAGGTAGTCTGCGTCGCTAGAGCTTCGAAAAAAAGCGGACTCAAGCATGAATCCACGGCAACTCGACGCCGAGTGAAATCCGAGCTAATATCTGCACCATGAAAAAACGTACCCATTTTTTTAGTCTAATCGCCCTTACACTTGCGCTCTTTACGCTGTCCAACTGCGGCTACAACCAGCTGCAAGGACTTGATGAAGACGTCAAAGCGAGCTGGTCGGAAGTTGAAAACCAATACCAACGCCGTAGCGATTTGGTGCCAAACCTTGTAAGCACCGTTAAGGGCTACGCGAAGCATGAAAAAGAGACACTCGAATCGGTCACCAAGGCCCGTGCCGAAGCTTCTCAAACCAAAATCGATGCAAGCTCCTTAACAAACCAAGACGCTTTCGCGAAATTCCAGAAAGCCCAAGATGGCCTGAGTAGCGCTCTATCTCGCCTTCTGGTGGTTGCCGAAAAATACCCTGACCTAAAAGCCAATGAAGGTTTTCGTGATCTTCAGGCCCAGCTTGAGGGAACAGAAAACCGTGTGGCAGTTGCGCGAAAACGTTATATCGACAAAGTGGCAGAGTTTAATAAGGCGGTTCGTTACTTCCCCACTAACCTCACTGCGAAGTTTCTCCTACGCCTTGAACCGCGTGCCACTTTTACAATCGCCGAGGAAGCTAAGGCAGTGCCGAAGGTCGAGTTTTGATAACGCGGCTTTGGCTGGCGCTCTTTCTTTTCATTTCGCTGGTAGCTGGCGGGGTAAATGTTCCGACGCTCACCAGCGAACTTGTCGACACAGCGGGCTTACTTTCAAATCAAGAAGCCAGCAGTGTACGAGCTTTTGCTGCGCGACTTAACGCGAGCAATCGGGTTCAACTCGCAATCCTTATCACCCCCTCATTAGAAGAACTGCCAATTGAGTCGTACGCCCTTGAAGTGTCTGAAAAGTGGAAGCTCGGACAAAAGGGCGTCGATAATGGATTGCTTCTTGTCATTGCCCCCAATGAAAAGCGGATGCGCTTTGAGGTTGGGTATGGGCTGGAAGGGGATTTGCCCGACATAGTCGCAAAGCGGATTCTAAGCGACGAGCTAGCACCCTACTTTCGCGAGCGCAGATTTGGAGATGGAATTCAAATCGCAATCGAATCGGTGGCGCAGCGCTTAAACATCGATCTTAAGGCCCAAGTCGATCGCAAACTCCGTGGTCGACGAGCAGACCCAAAAGGATCCTTGGCGGTTTGGCTTTTCTTGGCGTTATTGGTTCTCATCATAGTGATTTCGGCTTCTGGCGGAGGCCACGGTCGCAGCAACTGGCACGGTGGTAGCTCCGGCGGTTGGGGCGGAGGCGGGTTTGGCGGCGGTGGCTTTGGTGGTGGCGGAGGCGGGGGATTTGGCGGCGGAGGAGGCGGCTTTGGTGGCGGAGGCGCGTCTTCGGGCTGGTAAGTAAAAACTATGGCTGTGCTTTCTCAATCAGATCTAGATCAAATCAAAGGCGCGATTCAGCGGACCGAAAGAAAAACATCGGGCGAAATCGTCGTTTTGTATCAAAGCGCCAGTGGTGCATACGCTTGGGTATATTTCGCATGGGGCGCGTTAGGAATTGGGATCGCGTCGGTAGTGACTGGAACCTATTCCACTTTTGAGTGGGGCCTTTCCGCCCTGCAGATGCTCGAATGGCAAGTGTTAGGTTTGGCGTTTGGGCTGGGCGCTTCGTTGTTTCCGCCCCTTCGTAGACTCTTTCTCTCCAAAGCGCACCGAGCGGGCAAAGTGCACAGAAATGCACTCGCGGCTTTCACAAACCGAGGAATATTTGAAACGCGGGACCGAACTGGAATACTGATCTGTATTTCTGAATTCGAACACCTAGTGGAAATTATTGCCGACAAAGGCATTCACCAGAAACTAGGCGAGTCTTACTGGAAAAAGCAGGCCGAAGCTATTTCTGCCAGCGTAAAAGCAAAACGCGCCGTCGATGGCGTAATTACGGCGATTGAAGCCATGAGCCAGGAACTTGAGAAGTTTTTCCCTAAAAGGGCTGATGACCAGAATGAATTGCCCGACGACGTAACGTAGCGCCCTTTGCAGCTCGGCTTTCTCGTTGCCTACGGCTTAGCATCCAAGGCGTCCAACTTTTTAAATAAATCTGCCACCATCGCCCGCCGATTCACCTCGCGAACGGGACGAGGACCAACGTGTTCTTTCACTAAGCCCGGTGGCAATTCCAGAAGAAACCGGGAGGCCGGGCACTCGGCCCATTTGCCATGTCGTCTTCTGCGGCACGCGCGAGAAAGTATGAGCCGATGCTGTGCTCTAGTAATACCGACGTAAAAGAGGCGCCGCTCCTCGGACACATCAGTACCTAGTACCTTGTGAGGGATTAAATCCTCCTCTACCCCAATGAGGAAAACCACAGGAAACTCCAACCCCTTGCACGCATGCAAAGTAAGCAACTGCACGCGATCTTCGTTTTCTTTCTTTTCATCTAAAGCATCGCGCAGCTCCATCGCATCGACAAATTGTCGAAGCGTCTCTCGAGAGCTGCCGCCGTTCGCAAAAAACTTGTCGAGAATCCCAGAGAAAATCTCAAAAATTCGCCAGCGTTTCGCTGCAACCATGGCATTGGGGGCGTTGCGCTCTACAAACGCTTTGTAGCCTATTTTTTCAAACCACTTCACAAGGCGCTGGCCCGGTGTCAGCGGGCTAAGTTCTAAAAGCACCTGAAGCAATTCTTCGGTGAGGGCTAAGAAAGACTCAATCGACTTTCCAGCACGCTCTTCGACCCCGGCATCGCGCCAAGACCGCATAGCATCTAAGAACGTGCGGTTTCGGGAGCGATGAAAATCCGTAAGCGCTTCGATGGTTACGTCTCCAATGCCCCTAGTAGGAACATTGATAACTCTGCGCAAAGCAATTTCGTTTGGCCTAACCGCACAGCGTAAATAGGCAAGTACGTCTCGAGTCTCACGGCGATCAAAGAACGCAGTTCCGCCGCTGAGCAGATAGGGAATTTGGTTTTTTCGAAGCTCCGCTTCTAGCAAAGCACCTTGACTGTTCGAACGGTATAAAACGGCAATTTCACGGCGCTTCTTACCCTCGTGCACAAGGTGTTGAATATCTAGAACTGTATATTCAGACTCTTCTTCTTCATTTTCATAAACGTAAAGCTCGGGGATTTCGCCCGGATCGGTGGATTTCTGCGCCTTAAGAACCTTAGAGTGGCGGTGGGTATTTTTTGAAATGACTGCGTTGGCAAGCTTCAAAATTGCCGGTGTGGAGCGGTAATTCCGCTCGAGGCGCACCACTTTGCAGCCAGAATAGAGCTTAGGAAAATCAAGGATATTGCTAACACAAGCCCCTCGCCATCCGTAAATAGATTGATCGTCATCGCCGACCACCGTCAGGTTTCGGTGAGGAGCCACGAGCATGCGCAAAAACCGCATCTGTAAAACATTCGTATCTTGAAACTCATCCACCATGACTTGGTTGAAGCTCGCTTGAATCTCTTCACGAACCTCGGAGTCTTTTTCCATTAACTCAAGAGGCTTAATGAGAAGCCCATCGAAGTCGACCATCCCCAAATGCTCGAGCCGCTTGAGGTACTTTGGCAGCAACCACTCCACCGCGATTTCGTATTCTTCGTCTTTGCGAGCTTCGGTGCGCCCTGTTTCGCGCCACTGGCTTAAGAGCGACAAGATTCTATCGGCGTCGTAAGCCGTTTTTCCGGCATTGTTGAAGTCTTTCAAAAGCTCCTTAACAATCGAACCCGCGTCGGAAGCATCTAGAACACCAAAATCTTTTGGAAGGTGCGCGCGCTTGTAATGATCCCGCAAAAGACCCATGCCAAAACTATGGAAGGTGCCCGCAAAAATGCCCTTTGCCGTCGCGCCGAGCTTTGCCCCAACACGAGCCTTGAGTTCACGTGCTGCTTTGTTGGTGAAGGTGAGGACACAAAGCTTGGAGGCCTCCACTACTTTTTCATCGATTAGGCGACCCGCTCTTGCGACCAAAACCGTCGTCTTGCCAGACCCAGCTCCTGCCAAAATCAGCAGGGGCCCAGAATCATGCAAAGCTGCTTCAGCCTGTTCTGGATTGAGTCCTGAAACCCAGGGTGATGACACATTCATTCCTTCGGCAAAACCTGGACGGTGCCGCTCGCGCCTTTGAGAGTCAACAAAAGCCGCAGCGCCCTCGCCCGCAGGGCTACACGGCCGAGGGGCTACCAGTTTTAATAAGGCTTCGGCATACCCACTTAGATTGCGGGATAGGCGTCAATCTCGGAATGAGAATTCTCCAACCACTCCCCTCGGGTATGGCGATTCTTCCACCGCTTGGAGAACTTAGTTCGTTCTACGATTTCGTCTAGCTCTTTAGAGTACGAACGTACCTGCGCCGCCTCTTCTTGTTCGGGATAAAACGTTCCAGAGGGATCCAGCAAGCCGGTTGCCATAACATCTTTGGAGGAGCTCGCTTCATAGCTTAAAATCGACTTATCGGCATTCCACTGGTAGCGCTCCTTGAAGAAATATGTGCCGTATTCCGTCTCATCCGGCTCTTGAGTAGTGGAATGATTGCTTTCCTTCCAAATCCCATCAATGGGACTGTCGTCAGTACTGGTGAGAGTTCCTGGTTTAGAGCAAGTGTAGTCGGTGTCGTATTTCTTTAATCGAAACATTTTACAATCGACTACCTCCCACTCATACAAGGTGGCACCGCTCAGAGTGTCGACCCCATAACATTTTGAAAAGTGAATAGGTGTACAGGTATCGGCAAGCGCCTGCACAGCGAAAGAAAAGAAAAATCCAAAAATGAGATAGCGTTTCACAAACCCTCCCCGACCGGAACTTAGCACGCCGTCTCCGATTGGGTCTTGGCTCAATGAGTCTAGCGCCCACTTACCCTGAGCATTGACTCCTTGCTGAGCTCGTTTACGATTTCTAAGCTTTCATGGGGATCTTGGGGGTTGGGGTGTTTCGTTTACTAATACTTGCTTCTCTTTCAATTTGGGTTCTGCCAAGTCTTGCCGCGCAATCTCGAACCTCGGCCAAACCGGCAGAAGTCGTAAAGTGGATTGGGCAGGGGGAAATTCCGACCACCCCCGAGATAGATTGGGGGCCTTACACAGAAAACATGCGCGAACTGGGGTTCGCACCTGAAGCGATTTCCCAGCGAATAGCTAGTCTTAAAGCGGGCCACTACTCAGGTGTTTTTCAAGTGCGCCACGTCCTGACAGCACCGGATTGGTTGTGGAGCGACGGCTTAAGCAGGGAACAATTGGACCAGCTCTGCAAAATCCCCCACTTAACGCATCAAATCTTTGAGCAGCTTGGACTGTGGGCCGGAGTAAAGGGTTTTAATCCCACGCATTGTATAAAGAAGTGGCTGTCGGACTCAGGGCCAGTCTCTGATGATTACCTACTCGGCCTAATGGCTTGGTCGCACCTGTGGCTAAAATCCCGAAGTGAGCGCTCTATCGCGCAGTATATTTGGAAGCTGTGGCCAAGCTATTGGGTTGCGGGGTGGCTACTGAGGCATTTAACCGAAAAAGGGCGCGACCGCGTCGCTGAAACCACTCTGCAGAGCACCGATGTAGAGACCGAGGGCGACCCGACCGACCTTCTCACCATGGCGTCGCACCTTCCGGCTAATGCTCAGCCACCTTCCCTAAGGAGGCGATTTTTAAGAGGCTGGTACAATCCGAAAAAATTTCCCCCCATCGTTTTAGATGAAATCAGGACCATCCTCCACGGTTCCCACCACGCTGGTACGTGCCAAAATATGAGCCATGGCCACTTGGAAACCCTTGGGGTCGGCCCGAAGGAAGAGCCCCTGGCCGACCTACGCAATACGATTTTGATCCGGGTACAGGGCCACCTAGTAGGCGCACTCAAAATGGTTGGAGATAAATCCATGATCGCCTTAAGAAACGTCGTCAATTCTAACGGTGACACGACCCTCTGTTTCGGTGGAGTGTACTTACTCCCACTAGCTCTTGTGGAACGACTGAGCGCCATTCCGAGACACATAGAGAATGAATGGACTGGTATTGATTTGGCGGACCTTGCGGTAAAGCCCTCCACATTTCTACTGAACGAAAACGCGTGGAACACAATAAATCGGCAAACGCTGCTTAGACTTGCCAAGCAGAGTACCAAGGGGAAACAGGCAAAAACCATTGAACGGGCTTTTGATACCGATTCGATGGAATCCACCGAAATTCTAACAAAGCGCATCCGAAGCAAAATCTGGCCGGAGCTTCTTCAAGAATTAGATTGTATTCGTTCCCTTCTAGAACGCTCCTAGGGTTTGGGGCCGAAAATTCAAGGTAGACGGATTTTACAAAAGCGTGCTAATCAACACTCTCTCTTCGTCTTTTTAGACACTGCGGGAGTAGCTCATTTGGTAGAGCATCAGCCTTCCAAGCTGAGGGTAGCGGGTTCGAGCCCCGTCTCCCGCTCCAGTTAATCACCGGCTCTACTCCATTGACGTTTATCCCGATTGTGCAAGACACTTCGCATGGGGGGAGAAAACATCATGAAAGCAATTTACGTTTTCGTTATTGGGTTCATTTCACTGAGTGTACAGGCCAATGCGGGGTACGTTTGGGATCGTGCTACCGGTGGAGGATTTGGCTGTTTTCCGGCAGATGCTGCCGGCAAGGCATTGCCTGGCTCGAGTGCCGTTCGTGAGGATCTTTGCGCGAGCACCTATGAGTGGAGCAGAGCTTCCGGTGGGGGTTTTGGGTGTTTTCCGGCCGATGCTTCCGGCAAGGCATTGCCTGGTTCGAGCGTGGTTCAACAGGAGCTTTGCACGAAGACCTATGAATGGAGCAGAGTTTCCGGAGGGGGCAATGCTTGTTTTCCAGCAGACATTTTAGGAAAGGCTTTGCCGGGCTCCGATGCGGTTAGCGAAGAGCTTTGTGCCTATTCCTACAAATGGAGTAGAGCAAGCAGCGGTGGATATGCCTGTTTTCCCGCCGATAGATTTGGCAATGTCCTGGCGGGATCCTCAGCGGTCGCACAAGAAAAGTGTACGAGTAGATAGTTCGGCGTTTGAAGGTCGAGCGGGTATTCAAAGTAACAGTCGCAGGTCCGCTGCTATTGCAGCGCGACTAGACAACCACCTTCAGCGACCCGAAAATCAGACGCATGAGACAACTCCTGTTCGTCCTGTCACTGACTACCTGTGTGTTCAACGCCGAGTCGGCGATGTTTAGCGGGGCTAGGGTCGGAGCCTTTCCGAAGACGGTTGTCGATATGGAACTGACTGCTGCTAGCATTACTGAAATTCCGACTCTGGACACTGCGGAGGTTTTTGAGCCCGTCTTCCGCTTTGACAAAGACTTCGGCCATGGGACAGAACTCTGGCCCCTTATAGAGGACGGCACCAGGTCGCCAGAGAAGATCTCCACTTGGATTTGCAAAGAACTGGGGTATGGAAGCCCAATAAAGACAACTGGAAGCCGTGTCCAGCCCTATGAAGCCGCAATCGGGTACATGGGAAATCCAGAAGTAGCTGGAGGGGCGGGCCTTAGGATCGTGCCTACCGCAAAAAATACCGCCTTAGCTGCAAAGGTCGTTTGTCACATCAAAAAAAACACGGAGACTAAGTGGTGCAAAACCGATGAAGATTGCGCCCCTAAAGATATGTGTGTCTATGATATATGCATGTAACCTCGGAAAAAGGGGAAAGGTACGGCCTCCACGAATGCATGAACCTGAGACACCGCAGCGCGACTAGACAACCACCCTCACCACTCCGAAAATCACACACATGAAACACCTTATCTTAGTCCTGTCGCTGACTACCTGTATATTCAACGCCGAATCGGCGATGTTTAGCGGGGCTAAGGTCGGAGCCATTCCGAAAACGGTTGTCGATGTGGTAATTACCGCTACTAGCGTTACAGAAATTCCGACCCTAAACACTGCGGAGGTTTTTGAACCTATCTTCCGCTTTGATAATGACTTCGGTCACGGAACAGAAGTCTTGCCCATTTTAGAGCAGGGCGGCACCAAGAAGTTAGAGAAAATCTCCTCGTGGATTTGCAAAGAACTGGGGTACGGAAACCCAATAAAAACGACGGGAAGCCGTGTCCAGCCCTATGAATCCGCAATGGAGTACGCCGGAGATCCAGAAGTGGATGGAGAGACGGGACTTAGGATCGTGGCGACCGCAAAAAATACCGCCGTAGCCGCAAACCTGGTTTGTCAGGTAAAGAAGATGACGAAAATTTTGTGCAACGTCGATTCAGACTGCCCCACTAATCATATGTGTTTCTTTGATAGCTGCCTCAGTATTCGGTGAAGGTACGGCCTCCACGAAAGCAGTTCCGCCCTTCCTCCGTACTTTCACCTAAGATATTGCAGCGCGACTAGACAACCACCCTCGCCACTCCGAAAATCACACGCATGAAACAACTGATCTTCGTCCTGTCAGTAACTACCAGTGTGTTCAGCGCCGAGTCGGGGATGTTGAGCGCGGCTAAGGTCGGCACCATTCCAAAAACGATTGTCGATATGGAACTTACCGCTACTAGGATTACTGAAGTTCCGACCCTAAACATGGCGGAGGTTTTTGAACCCCTCTTCCGCTTTGATAAAGACTTCGGTCACGGGACAGAAGTCTTGCCCATTTTAGAGCAAGGCGGCACCAAGAAGTTAGAGAAAATCTCCTCGTGGATTTGCAGAGAACTGGGGTACGGAAACCCAATAAAGACGACGGGAAGCCGTGTCCAACCCTATGAATCTGCAATGGAGTACGCCGGAGATCCAGAAGTGGATGGAGAGACGGGCCTTAGGATCGTGGCGACCGCAAAAAATACCGCCGTAGCCGCAAACCTGGTTTGTCAGTTCAGGGGCGCGGAGATCGCGTGCAAGGTCGATTCAGACTGCCCCACGGGTAAACACTGTTACTATGATAGATGCCTTAAAGTTCCCTGATATCGAAAGCGGAACAAATCGCCCTTTTTACTCGTAGCGCAATGCGGTGATGGGACTTAGGCCGGCCGCTTTGCGTGCGGGCCAAATACCAAAGATCAGCCCAATCCCTCCGGAGAAACCAATCGCCAGAACTACCGATGAAATGGAAATGGATGTCGACCATCCGGCAAAATAGGAAATAGACAGCGTTGCCAATCCCCCTAAGAGCACACCGGCAATTCCTCCGAGGGAACTCACAATGAGTGACTCGACCAGAAACTGAGAAAGCACATCCCTGCGGCTCGCTCCAATGGCTTTGCGCAGGCCGATTTCTCGGGTCCGTTCTGTCACGGAGACAAGCATGATATTCATAATCCCTATTCCCCCCACCAGAAGCGAAATAGCTGCAATCACGGCTAGCAAAGCAGACATGATGCGACTAGTGGAAGAAATCATGTCCTGTATCTCGGCCATATTTCGAATTTGAAAGCTGTCCTCCAAACTCGGAGGAAGGTGGTGGCGCTCAATTACTAACTGCGAAACTGCGTCTTGCACCTCACTCATTGCCAGCGGATCTGTTACTTCGATGTCGATTGAGTCGACGTAACGTTTCCCAAGCACCCGGTACATTCCGGTGGATACAGGAACAATCACCAAATCATCTTGATCCCGAAAACCAGAACTGCCTCGCTCCTTCAACAACCCCACAACTTGAAAGGCGATACGATTGATTCGAACGGTTTCGCCCAATGGACTCAGCTCACCAAAAAGTTCTCTTGCTACCGTTTGGCCAATTACCGCAACCCGCGCTCTAGTTCGATCTTCTTCTTCCGTAAACGTCCTGCCGCGTGCTAAACGCGCGTTGTGAATGGAAAAATAATCTGGACCGCCACCCGTCAAACTGGTGTTCCAATTCTTATTTCCAAAAGCCACTCGAACTTTTCCGGAAACATTCGCACCCACGCGTTTGATGCCCGGCACTTTGTTTAGAATTTCTCTCTGATCGTCCGCAGTAAAGCGAGTCACCGCTCCAGCCTCTAAGGCAACACCCCAGCTTTTTCGCGAACCAGGCATCAGCACCAAGAGATTCGAACCCATCGAAGAAAGCTCTTCTTCCATGGACTTTTTGGCCCCATTTCCCACTGCCAACATTGCTACGACTGCCGCCACACCAATCAAAATGCCTAACATCGACAGTCCAGTGCGCACTTTATTGGCAAGCAGCGCTATCATTCCCTGACTGAAATACATGGCTGCCTTGGATAATCGGCGTTGTATCTTCGACAGGGAGACTTCCGTCGTTTGCGAAACCTTCGGTACCGAAAGCTTAACCGCTGACAATTCGTGGCCAGGTCTTTTTTCATCCGACTGAATTTTCCCGTCGAGAACCCGAATCACTCGACCGGCAAACTGCGCTATCTCGGCCTCGTGAGTCACCAATATCACCGTAATACCGGAACGGCTCAAGTCCGACAGCAATGCCATGATCTCGCGTGTACTCTCGGAATCGAGATTTCCAGTGGGCTCATCGGCAAATAGAATTTTTGGGCCATTCACCAGCGCACGGGCGATAGCGACTCTTTGCTGCTGCCCGCCCGACAACTCATTGGGCTTGTTATTTAGTTTCGCACCAAGACCGACTTTGCGCAGAAGAGAGGCGGCTAGGGATTTATCCACATTCCCAGTGCGATACACCATGGGAAGAGCGACGTTGTCGATGGCCGAGGTGCGCGACAAAAGATTGAATTGCTGAAACACGTAGCCAATGGTTTCACTTCGCAGTCGCGCAAGCTCGCCCTCCGACAGCGCCGAGACTTCCCTTCCAAATAACTCATACGAGCCAGTGGTAGGAGCATCGAGCAAACCAAGAACCTGCATTAAAGTCGACTTACCCGACCCCGAGGGACCCATAATCGCAACAAACTCACCCTGCTCGATGGACAATGAAACTCCGGCAAGAGCGCTGAAGCTCACTTCGCCCATAGAGTACACGCGAGTTATGTTGGTGAGCTTTATCACGTAAGCTTCCTATCGCCCTCGGCCCGCACCACGACGTGCACCAAAAGGAGCAAAGGGGTTGGCAGCTTTTTTGCCGTTCTGGGCCGACGCTTCACGGGGAATCCAGACGGGGTCACCCTCTTCTAGGCCTGACACTACTTCGACCTGTCGGCCGTCGGTCATGCCAGTCGAAACAGGAAGTTTGATCGGATTGTTCTGCGATTTTCCAGTAGGGCCCCAAACAAACGCCCCACCCTCTGCGTTCTGAATGGCTTCGAGGGGCAAAGTTAGGACATTCTCTTTCTTTTCTATGCTGAAGTTCACAGTTGCGGTCATCCCGCTACGCATGAAACTGGGAACTTTCTCCGGCAGTACGTCGATTGAATAAACGGTAACGTTGTTCTCCGTCTTCGCATCAAAGGCAATATGATCCACTTTTCCCAGGAGAGTCTCGCGGGGATAGGCGTCTAACGCAATCGCAACTTGCTGCCCAAGCTTCACACGACCGATGTCCGTTTCATCCACATCGGCACGAATGATTAAATGATCCGACATAACGAGCACCACATCGGCAGCAGTCACGGTTTGGCCTGGTTCCACATTGCGCAAAATTAGCAAACCATCCAAAGGGGCAATAATGGGCGTGGGAAGCACCATTTTCTCCCACTTCTTTTTTTCTTGTTCTCCAGCGGCACTAGCCGTGTCCACGAGCGCCACGCGCTCGGTGGAGCTCATCCAAGCAAGTGTCGCGCCTTTTTTTACAAATTGCCCTTCTTCAACACGAATGGATTCAATTCGCCCGGCGAGGGGTGGTTTGATTTCAAGGCGATTCTGAGGACGCACACCCCCCGTCGCCGTCACCGAAACCTGGACCGTGCCACGGGATACCTGAATTTTTTCGAACTCCTGGCGCGGCGACGAATAGATGTTTCGAATAACCAAACCCACCACAAGAATGACTGAGAAAAAAGCTAGAGCCCACAGCAGTTTTTTCATTGAAGTTCTCCCTGCCCCAGTGCCTGTTCCCATTCGGCTTCGGCACTAACGGCATCAAGCCTGCTCGCCAGCAGGGCTTGCGTCTGGGCGATGCGATCGCTTTCGATCATGTCCCACTCGTTGTAGGTAATAATGCCCGCTGTATATTGAGCCCTTGCGATTTCCGAGCGCGTTTCGGCAGCTTCTCGCATATCGGATTGGACCCCTACTTTTTCCGCACTTACCCGGAACTTATTAAGTGCAGCGCGCAGCTGGGCCGCAACCTGCTGTTTTTTGTTCTGCAGGCTAAACTCCGCGCGCCGTGCCTCGGCTTTGGCGCCCGAGATCGTTTCCCAGTCTCCGTACTTAAAAAGGGGAATTGTCATACTGAGGCCGATGGCCCAGCGATTGGTTTGAGGAGGAAATGAAAGACCCACCTTAGACAAGCTTCCGGTCAGCGCTAATGACGGCAGCAGCGCGCCAATTGCGCCCTGAACGCCCTTCTCCGCAACTGTTAATTCTGCCGCCGACTGGGCCACATCCGGCGTTGCCTCGACGAGTGATTGCGTCTGTTCAAGATGAGTGGGGACTGGTTTGCTCCTCAACTCCCCTACGACCTTTATCTCCCTGGCATTCGGCCAAGCAATTAAACTCGCCAACTGCTCTTGAGCTGTTTCTAGGGCGAGGCGCCCTTGAGTTACCTCGAAGCTCGCTAAGCGCCACTGTGCCTTAGACTTTAGGAACGAGCCTCTATTTTCCCGCCCTCCCTTGAACCGCAGGGAAACCAATTCAAAGTTGTCCTTACGCCGTTTCTCTGTTTTTGCGGCAAGTTCGATTGTCTGTTGAGCGAATAAGATTTGAGCGTAGGCTTTTTTCAAATTCTGGTGAACCACAGCTTTGAGCTTTCGTAGTGCCGCCGCACTTGCCACCAAGGTCGCACGAGCTTGGGAAAGTTTCGCCTGATCCTGAAAACCATTGAAAAGATTTTGACTCGCAGTCAGCGCCATCGAGTACTGGTCGGTGGTTGTGACTACGCCAAATACAGTCCCCGGCGAGGAACCGCCACCACCGCCCGGCACATTTCCCGCTGCCGAGGAAGCGTTTCCGTGCGAATAGGAAATCGTTCCGGAAATTTGTGGAAGAAATGGACCCCAAGCGGCGCGAACCTGCGCCTCGGACTTGACCATCGATTCGCTTGCCGCACGCAGTTCAGGATTTTTTTGGGAGGCTTGCTCTACCAAGGACTGCCACGTAAATGTTTGCCCGCTACAAACGGGCCCCAAGAAAAGTGCAGCCAAAGCAATGAAGAAAGTTTTTTGCATTTGAGGGCTCTACCCAAAGCTTTTCGGCATACAGCGCGATTAGCAAAAGTGAATAAATGTAATCACTTAATATCCTGTCGGCTGAAATTGGAGCCTTGCAGCAAATGGGGCTTGATGCTTTATTGCTTGGGCATGACAAAACCCACAGCGTCCCAGTTAATTCAGGCACTTGAACTCTCTCCGCTCCCGGTGGAGGGCGGATTTTTTCGACGTACTTATGCCTCTTCAACGCTCAGCGCTATTTACTACTTGATTACGCCCTCGGACTTTTCTCGCTTCCACCGAGTTTCCAAAGATGAAATCTTCCACTTTTACGCGGGCGACGCAGTAGAGCTAGTGCAACTCACGCCGTCAGGAGAATGGCTGACGTTCCGTATGGGCAACCAATTGCAATGCGAGGACAAACCTCAAGTACTAGTACCCGCGGGAAATTGGCAGGCCTTGAAACTCATCTCGCCCGGTAGTTGGGCGCTTCTTGGTGCTACAGTGAGCCCCGCTTTTGAGTATTCAGATTTTGAAATCGCCGACGCGAAGCTTTTGAGTTCCACCTACCCTCAGCATGCCGAACGCATTCCTGGCTGGTGTTAGAAATAAACAGTTTCTTGACTAGGTGCGTTTGACAGCTCTTGGAACAAGACTGAGAATTTCTGACATGAAGAAACTTATGGTTACACTTTTGTTGGTGTTGGGTTCCCTAAACGCACAAGCAGCCAGAGATTTCTCTGTCACGACTGGAAGCATCCCCAAGACGGTGGTGGAAGCCGTTTTCTCTGCCGACCAAATAGTTGAAATCCCGCTATTGAATACGGTGGAAATTATTGGGCCCAAATTTACCTTCGACAAAGACTTTGGCTATGGAACTGAAATTTTACCGCTCCTTAAGTACAAAACAAAAGATGACCATAGCTATATCACGGATTGGATATGCAATGAGCTGGGATATGGCGAGCCAACCGCTGTTAAGGGAACTCGCCCTATCGTTGGGAAAATGGTGATGGGACACTTTGGTGCAATAAACAACCCCACGTCTAGAGGATTGAACTTATTTGAAACCAAAGAGACCAGCGTGCCGAATTCTTTGATCTGTCTACTGAGAGCTGCCGCACCACCTACAACGCCCTAGGCCAAACTCTGGAAGCGCAGGGCTTGCGGTCCAACGGCGTGTGGGTTTAAGAAGGCGTATGCCAGAAAAATATGGGCAGTTTCGCCCAAGCTCCCTTGTTTCACCGCCGCAAGTCTTGCTAGTGCCGTGGAACACTTCCGAAGGACAGGCGCGTTTTGAAAAGTGCCGATTTAAAAATGCCTTCGTTCGACTCGCTGGTTACTACCAACCCCAAGCCAATGCAGTTTATTGCGGAGTAGCTTCGCTGGTAATGGCACTCAACGCTTTAAGCCAGCCCGATGAATCGGCACCTCTGCAGCCGGAAATATCCAAGTACCCGAAGAACGATCCGCTTCCCTTTCATGCCTACAGTCAAAATACTTTTCTGAACGAAGGCACGGACAAAATAAAACCGCGCGGTCGGATTCTCGGCGAAACTATGGACACCGACGGTAATCCTGATGTCGGGCTCAATCTCACTCAACTAGGGCAGCTAGCGGAACATTATGGGTTCGATGTAGCAATCACAACAGCGGCAGACCAGCCATTTGCGACTGGGCTTAAGGGCTTTAGAGATACTCTAAAAAAGAATTGCGGCCCTAGCGATACACACACGATCTTGCACTTTCGTTGCGGGCTTCTTGGCGGTGCCCAATTTGGGCACATCTCACCGGCAGCAGCTTGGGATGAGGACTCCGATACAATACTTGTATTAGACACAGGCGGGCACCTCAGCCCCTGGTTTTGGGCCCCGGTGGAACCCCTCTATAAGAGCATGCGTGAGACCTACCGCACTCAGCCGGCCGGGGGTGGATTTGTGACCATACGCTCCAAAAAGCCCTAGCTAATACCTCGTCCAAAATGGTAATAAAGGGCCCATTCATAAACCTGGAGTAACTATGAAAAAAGTAACCACCAAGTCCACTAAATCCTGCGAACTCGTTTGCGGAGTCCGTGGATAATTAAAGGTCTGTTTAGATCTTGAAAAAGGAGCCAACTTGGCTCCTTTTTTTATGCCCCTTGGGTGAACCATGATAGACCCCCACACCCAGTTTCTGGATGCGCTTGAACACTCGGCACTGCGTCCAGGTCCACTCTTTCAATCCTCTCCATTTCCTGACTTTCTTAGCGATCGCTCCTGGACAACTCTTGTGAGAGGACGCCGGGTTCGCGTGATGGACCTTTTAATTCAAGACGGCCTGACTCTTTTGAATATTTTGCCCGATGCAACTAATCGATTTCTTGAGCTTGGCGAAAGATTTGAACTAAAAAATCGGCACAGCTTTGCAGAACAGATTGCAAAGGACTCTGCATTTTGGAAGGGCCTGCCTCAGTGGTGGCGATCCATAGGTATCTACCAAGTGAGACTTTTGGGGATTTCCCGAAAACGTACAGCGCCGGTTTTCGAAGGGCCTGTGAATCTATCCCAGGGAGTCCACCTTTTTGAAACTCAAGCATTTGCCCCAGAGCTTAGCTCCAGAATTCCGACATCCTTTCTTGGGGAGCGCCAAGTAGCTACCGTGGTAGCCGAACTTGAGAACGCCCTTCAAAGCCTGCCGCAAAACTCTGTTTGGTTTCTTTCCATCCCCGCGCTAGACGGCGAAGGAATGATTGCAGAACTGGACGAAAAAACCGCGGTTGCATTGCAGAAGCTCCCCCTTCCACTAGAAACCTTAGTGCCTCTGCTTGATCCAGAAACTTTTTCATCATTGCGAGAAGCGCAAGCGCTGGAAGGCTTGGGTTGCAGCTTGGAGGAAAAATGAGAATAGGTCCTTCGCTAAAGAGAGGTTTGATTCGCGATTACCAGAATATTTTACCCGGTCTAAGAATTTGCGAATTCTTGGTTGAAACTTGGGATCCCAACAACGCAGAAGACATTCAAATACTCAAAGGAATCCAAAAAGACACAGAACTTCTTCCCCACTGCATCACTTTGAACCTTTTGGCCGATGGACCCAGCGCTCGTTCGATAGACATAGTCCGGGAGTGGATAAAGATACTGAACCTTAAATGGATTAGTGATCACTTTTGTTGGAGTAGTTTTCAAGGGAGGGCTTCGGGCCTCGCGATCCCTCCTCTTGTCCCTATTGAAAAATGCATAGAGAAACTCAATCGAATCCAAGAACTTTTCCAAGTCGAATTGGTACTAGAAAACATCCCGACTCCCTACGACGACGCCACGCGCGTATTCGGCTACCACTCCCTTTTGGTTGAAACCATTAATCGAACAGGGTTTGGATTGCTCCTCGATGTGGAAAACATCCGAATTGATGCAGACAATGCCAGAATCAATGGCAATGAAATCTTAAAATTGTACGACGGAATTAAACCGAAGTACTTGCACCTCGCCGGAGGAGGACACAACGGGGTGATGGAGGGCGATAGCCACGATCGTATTTGCAGCGAGGCCACTCTCGAGCTTTTGCGGGCCGTACCCCGCTTCGATTCAAGCGACGTGATTTACGAAAGAGACTACGCTCTAGACACTACCGAAGTAGCACAAGAAATCGACAGACTAGTTCGGCTGTTCGGGCAGCGGCAGAACAATTCCACGACGAAGTAGCACTGGCCTAGCTATTTCTCGCATGCGCTTTAGCTGTGAGTAATACCAAAGCCCCGCCAAAATAGAACAAGCTGCACCCACTTCCAATGAACCGTTTAACCCTAAGTGAGTGGCCAAGAATCCGGCCATCAGGCTTCCAAGCGGAGCCACTCCAAAAAGCGCGACAGAATAGAAACTCATCATGCGCCCCCTCATTTCGTCTTCGGAGAGCGTTTGAATAGAGATATTGCTGATCGCTCCGACGAGGATTGAGGCACTTCCCGTTAAAGCCAAGGCAAGCAGAGAAGCTCCTAGCGCTTCGGTATGCGAGAGCACGAGAAATCCCACACCCACCGCAACGGCCGCACCCGACATCACCTTACCCAAGCCTACGACCGAGCTACGTCGAGCAAGGTAAAAAGAAGAAAGCGAGGCGCCAAGCCCACACGCACCGTAAAGCAGCCCAAGAATCCGCTCTCCCCCATCGTGAATGTGCACTGCTATAAGAGGCATAAATACAGTGAGACAGGAATAAAGCAGGCTCGCCACCGCAACCAAGCAAAGGGTGTTGCGAACCGGCGTAAAGGACCAGGCGAAAGTCGCCGCTTCCTTAAATGCTAGCCGTTTTGGCGGGTGACGCGACTTCTCCTCATGCCGAACCTTTACAAAACGAAGACAACCCAAAACAGCAAGGTAGCTCAGGCCATCAAGTAAAAAGCAGTAAGATTCGCCAAAATGGTAAACCATAAATCCGGCCAGCGAAGGCCCCACCAGTCGCGCCATTTGAATCATCATCGAGTTGAGCGCGACCGCATTGGGCAGGTCTTCGGCTCTATCGATAAGTTTCACCACGAGCGTCTGCTGTGCCGAAATATCGAAACTGTGCACGATTCCACGAAGAAAATTCAGAACTATAACCTCGCCAATCGTGATGGAACCGCCCAACGCAAGAAAGGCTATTGTGAGCGTGAGCAACATCAGAAGTGTCTGACTGAGCATCAGCAGGCGATAACTATTCATACGGTCGGCATACACACCTACGACTGGAGCCAAAAACAAAATGGGGATTTGCTGGGCAAAGGAAGTGAGTCCCAAAATCGACGCCGAATACCCAACCCCATTTCCATGAGACAGCTTAAAGACGAGCCAAGTCGATGCCACCATGGATACCCAGGTTCCCGTTTGGGAGACAGCTTGGCCAAAGAAAAAAAGCCGATAATTTCGGGATTGGAGTGCCCTAAATGAACGTGGAAGACCTGAAAACATGAAGAACTCTCTTACCCCAAACGAACAGAGAATTGAAGCTGCACGTATTGCGGTGCGCTACGCTTATTGTGTAAATGCGCAAAGCGAGTTTTTCCCACCCAATATTGGCCCGACGCGGTTAGCATATTAGTTAGAGGAGCAACCTTTGCATATCGCACCCATCATTCGCGACTTGGCCGTAATTCTTGGCGTCGCGGGTTTCACTACCTATGTTTGCCGCAAAATTCGCCAACCCGTAGTTCTGGGTTACATCGTCGCAGGTTTCTTAATTGGGCCCCACACGCCCCATATCCCCCTCACCGTAAGGGACCTGCCAAATATTCAGGTTTGGGCCGAGCTTGGAGTGATTTTTGTGATGTTTTCACTCGGCTTGGATTTCTCGTTTCACAAACTAGTGCGAGTGGGCAGCTCGGCCGTAAGTACCGCCGTCGGAGAAGTCTGCTGCATGCTCCTGCTTGGGTATACCGCCGGAAAATTTTTGGGTTGGAGTCTGACCGATTGTTTTTTCCTGGGCGGAATGCTCGCTATTTCTTCGACAACCATTATTTTCAAAGCGTTCGACGAGCTAAAGCTTCGCTCCCACTACTTCGCAGAACAGGTCTTTGGAATCTTGATTGTGGAAGACCTTGCGGCCGTCCTACTACTGGTGGGCCTGTCGATTGTGGCCATGACCCACACACTGTGGGACATCACCCTGCTTTTTGCCGCCTTTCGCCTAGTACTTGTGGTGGGTGGATGGTTCTTGGTGGGCTACTTCGTGATACCCACCTTTCTCAAACGGGCCGGCCGATGGCTCGACAATGAAACCATGACCATAGTGGCCAGTGGACTTTGTTTATTCATGGTAGCCGCTGCGAGCTACTTTGGTTATTCGGCAGCACTTGGGGCCTTTATTATGGGCTCGATTTTGGCTGAGACCCGCGAGGCGGAACGCATTGAAGGCCTTATTCGGCCGCTTCGCGATTTGTTTGCCGCTGTATTTTTCGTTTCAGTCGGAATGCTAGTAAATCCACAAATAATTTCTCAAAACGCTTTTACGATTGGTTTTCTCACCGCGATTCTCATTGGAGGGAAAATACTGGGCGTGACGACCTTCGCAATCCTGTCGGGCCACTCTTTAAAATCGAGTGTTCGCATTGGCTTTAGTCTGGGGCAGATCGGTGAGTTTTCTTTTATTATCGCAACGCTTGGCTCCCAGCTCAAAGTTACCAGCGATTTTCTTTACCCTATTGTAGTAGCCGTTTCGTGTTTGAGCACATTCCTAACACCCTACTTCATTCAAGTAGCAGGGCCTTTTTCTGAGTGGCTCGAACGAAAACTCCCGCAACGCCTCCGCACCGCCTTAACCCGCTACTCTCACTGGAGGCAGGTCTCTGGCGCCCAAGGTCCCAGTAGCGCAAAAGTTTCAACGCACCTCTTTCGGTTTTTCTTGAACGCACTCATCATCATCTTGCTTTTCTTTTTGATGGGCCAAGTAGGTTTGGCAGCGGTAGCGCCTCACTTTGACGACTTGCGAACCCTGTACGCAGTGTGGTGGGTTCTCACCATTTTGCTTTGTGCGCCCTTTGTTTGGGGAATGTTCTTCTCGTTTCGTCAGCAAAACCCCGACGCAAAGAAAAGAATGGGTTACAGCTTGAGCGCTTTTGCAGCACATCTAGCGACTATCATGCTGGTTGGTTTGCTGAGCGCCACTTTCTTTACTACGGCGACGGGCTTCGCCTTCACTCTTTGCGCCGGTTTATTACTGTTTTTTCTCTTCTATCGGCGCCTTGAAGGCTCGTACCGTTGGTTTGAACGCCACCTTCTGGGAAACCTTCGCCCCCATGCCGAGTCCGCAAGTGATGGGCTTGATGCCCTGGTCCCCTGGGATTTGCATTTATCCAGAGTAAACGTACATGCAAACTCCGAAGTCACAGGCAGCACGCTCATGGCATCGGGCGTCCGCCAACGCTTTGGACTCAATATTGTGGCCATTCAACGAGGCCAGTCGACCATCACAGCGCCTGGTGCAAAGGAAACCCTCTATCCCTCGGACCAGTTATTGGTGCTAGGAACCGACGCCCAAGTAGAAAAATTCAAGACGACCGTTGAAGCTTCGGCAATTCCTACCCCCAATGAAAAACGGCTTTCAGATTATAGTTTGGTGCGATTGCACCTGGACGAAAATTCACCGTTTCTAGGAAAAACGATCCGAGACTCTGGAATACGGGAGTCTATGAAGGCGCTTATCGTCGGGCTGGAACATCGAAACCACAGAACAACGAATCCGGATCCTAACCAAGTGCTCGTTCAAGGGGATGTACTATGGCTTGCCGCGGATTCTTCAAACGGATGAAGCTCTCTTCCAAAGCCGGATGGCAGGGCATAGGCCACTGGGCCGTTGGATCTGCCCTCTTTTGGTGGCTCGCTCCGCTAGGTGCCATCGATGATGCGCGTGCTTCCCTTGGTCCCGACTGCCCGGGTATTTCGCAAAACCTCGTCCGTAACCGGGGCGCGGAACTCTTCAAACAAGCAGAGTTGCGATCAAATTTCGCTGTAAAGGCCGACAACGAGGCTTTTTACAAGAGAGCCCTGCTCACCAACGACAACACTCTGTACTACCACGGAGAAAACGTTGTCCTAAAGCTCCTGAATGAAAAAGCCTTTGGGGATAAGGAACTCTCGGCGGCAACACTGAAGCTGTACAAACGCCTCTACTTCGAACAACTAAAACTAAACACGCGCCTCGCAAAGGTACTCCTCCCGGTAGACGATGGCGGTGTTTACTCGGACTTCAAGTCAATCCGGCTAGCATTTAACTATAAGGACGAAATAGAAAAATCGGAGTTGATTGCGGAGCTTGGAAAGTTGCACGCGTTGGTGGGAACCAAAATGGAAGCGGAGATGAAAAAGCATCCGGACGTTGAAGCACTCTACAAAGAGAAACGCGGTTTTCTTGGTGATCCCTCCAACTGGAACATCGGGGGGATTGGCAACACCTCCTCGGAGGCGTCCCTACAAGCTCGGCGAGCGCGGCGGCCGCAGCCCGGCGAAGCGAGAGCTTATGGCAATCCACTGATTCCCCGTTTTTTCGATGCTGCTGCAGCTGCAGAAACGAACCAACAAATTCAAAAAATTGAATCCATTCGCAAGAAACTCGTCTCCGAGTTTCCCGACGAGTCCCCACTCTTCGAAACAGGGATACTCGATGTGGATGCGGTAGAAATACTGCGAAAAGCCCAAACGGAACCTTCCATCCAAAACTTAGCAGATTACAAAGCGTATATTCGAAGGCGTTTCATTGAACGGTTTAGTCTAAGGCTACCTGATTCCACTATCGAGAATCTGCAAACCTACTACCACCTCGCCAATGAGATGGCCCCGAGTCTTTACATACGAGAACAAGAACCGATTGAATTGGCGTCGCTTCATGAGGCCACCCACGGCGTAGTGTCTTTTGATTTCGCCGGGCAAAACAGCCGAAACATGATCGAGACCATGAGGGCCCTCTATCAAACTTGTCTTGTCGCAAAAAACAGCAGTAAACCCACTGACACAGTCGAACTGGCTTTGGAACTCACCAACGAAGCTCAAATGCGCGAATCAATGCATCTTGAGGAAGAAAAAAACGTGGTCTCTGGTTCAATCTGGGCTTCGAATATTCCGGGAGTGGGACAGAATATTCATCAAGGACCAACTTCAAAAAGTTTCACCACTTCCGGAGATGACGGCACGTTCTTGCCCGGAATCGATTTAGACATTAAGAAGAATAAGGCTCTCCTGCGCAACTTGCGCGATCGAGCGACTTCCCCCAGCCGCTTCCGAGTGACCTTTCAACCTCAAGCCTACACCGACTCACGACGCCAAATCGGCGAGGATGAAAGATTTAGCCTTATCACTACAGCAGAGACTATCGAAAAGCAGATGCGCGAAAACTTGGAAGCAAGCGGGTTAGCAAATATTCCCTTTTATGAACTAAAGGACACTCTCTTTGGAGTTAGCTTGCGCCCGCAAGAAAATGGCACGGTGGAGTTTGATATTGTCATAGCAAGAGGCCCAAAAACCCTGAAGTCCCCAAAGAAAGGGGCAACAGCGCAGCGAGACTTTGAAAGCTGGCAGAGGAAAATCCAGACTGCGATCCAGAAACTTGGCAAGCTCCCACAAGGGTTCGTCCTTAAGGAAGTAGTGGATGCCGACGCTCTAGCGCCGTAACTTCACCAAATCGCCGTTACCCATTCCCCTCAACCAACCTGGCCGCACAATCAGCGCCAGCAAGCCGCGGACCTTCGTGAGCCCCCAATCTGACTACGGCGTCCTGCGACCAATAGAGCTGATAATCGCCGTTTAGGCGCAGCCGCGAATCAACTCGACGCCTTAATGCTTGCAACACAGCCGCATGAATAGGCCCCGAAAGAGCCTTCGTGCGAGCGATAGCCAACTCCCTAACTTCCGAATTGGACTCGTGAGTTAGGACATCCGTGAGCAAAGAGGCCACGGACAGCTCATCCAAAGGAAACGATAATACTTTTTCTAGAATAGCTCGGCGAAGAGAGGCCTCCCTGGGGGTGTCAAAGCCGTCAGGAAAAAAGACAGGGTTCGGTTGAGAGGAGTCGCGATAGCTAGCCACCAAAAACTCTGCTGCTTTAGTAGCGAATGCCAGGTTTTCTTTTGACGCTGCAAGATTCAATAAGAAAGCAATAGCCGGAGTTTCCGGTCTTTCCGTTAGATAACGAAAATCTGCTTCGAGGCCCAAAACGATTACGAGGGGACTCACCTCAAGCGCCGAAACACGAGGCTCAGCAGCCTCCGCAACCAGAACACCGAAAATCAACGCCAAACCCAGCAATTGATTGGAAAAGCCCATCAGCCGCTCCTTGCTCTTCGGGGCCCATGGCCCCTGTGCGGGCGGGTATACCCCAGGCGACCGATGTCTTTCTAGTACAAAGCGCGGTTCTGGGTGAATCCTTCCGGTTTCTAAATTTGAGGCTACCCATTCGCGGACCGTGACTTTGGCTGACAGCACACGTATCCATTGCGTACGTTTTTTCCTGAATCTCTTTTCTCGAGATTTTCAAGACATAAACGCGTGACTAATTTAGCTAAGCATGTCAAGGTTACTCGGTTTTTTAGGCTTGCGAATGTGGCCCATGTAGCTCAGTTGGCAGAGCACGTCCTTGGTAAGGACGAGGTCACGGGTTCGAATCCCGTCGTGGGCTCCAGTATTTTTTTATTAGATAGGTAAGGAAGGCGCGTAATATGTCGAAGGCCAAATTTGAGCGAAACAAGCCCCATGTGAACGTGGGAACCATTG
>CAZTRP010000005.1:178347-203702 GCA_964616705.1 uncultured Pseudobdellovibrionaceae bacterium | reverse complement strand
CGCGAAGGTGGTCGTACCGTCGGCGCGGGCGTTGTGACCGAGATTGTGGAGTAAAAGGTGCAAAGCCAGAGAATTCGTATTCGTCTAAAAGCATTCGATTACAAGCTTTTGGACCAATCTGTATCGGAAATTGTGGAAACGGCCCGCAGGACGGGGGCGCGCATTGCGGGCCCCATTCCATTGCCAACCCGAATCAACCGGTACACCGTGCTTCGCTCTCCCCACGTGGACAAGAAGTCGCGAGAGCAATTTGAAATACGCACGCATAAGCGGCTTATCGATATTTTGGAACCGACGCAGAATACGATCGACTCTTTGATGAAGCTCGATCTCTCTGCCGGTATCGACGTTTCGATTACTTTGTGAGGACCGGATGTTGTCTCTACCTTTATATGACATGAGCAAAAAGAAGGTCGGTAATATCGACCTAAGTGATGCGGTGTTCGCACAAGAAGTGCGCCCCCACTTGCTCAACGATGCAGTCCGATACCAGATTGCGAAACGATACGAGTACCGTACCGCGAATTCGCTTACGCGAACTGAAGTGCACGGCACCCGTAAGAAAATGTTTAAGCAAAAAGGCACGGGTCAGGCGCGACACGGAGACAAAAAAGCTCCGATTTTCGTAGGCGGTGGCAAAGCCCACGGTCCACGTCCTCGTCGCGTACAGAGAAAGCTTAACAAGAAAGTTAAGCGAGCTGCTCTTATTAGCGCTCTTTCTTGGAACCAGAAGCTTGACCGACTCTTTGTGGTCGACAAGCTCGAGCTTGCAAAGCTCAATTCCAAGTCGGCAGCTGCTTGCTTGAAAGCTTTTGGAGTTACAACTGCTTTGATTGTGAACGGTAAGGACGCGGAGAACGAAAAGTTCTTCAACCTCAGCGTTCGCAACATCGAGAAAATCAAGTTCTTGGCGCCAGAAGGCGTGAATGTTTTCGACATTCTGAAGTACAAAACCGTGATCATTAGTAAAAAAGCGGTTGAGAAGCTGTCGGAAAGGTTAAGCAATGTTTGATATTATTCGACGGCCTTTGATTACCGAGAAGAACACTCTTCGCTCGAGCACTTTCAATGAATACGCTTTCGAGGTCTCCCTGGTTGCAAACCGCAAACAGGTTAAAGAAGCCGTAGAAAAGCTTTTTGGTGTGAAGGTGGAACGCGTAAACACCTTGGTGTGCCGCAAACCAGCTCGAAAGCTAGGCAAAATGCCTGGGAAACGCCGCCTTTGGAAGAAGGCTATAGTGAAATTGAAGGAGGGCGACAAATTTGAATTTGCCGCCAGCTAAGTAAATGCCAATCATTTCTTACAACCCAACTACGCCCTCTAGGCGCTTCCTTACCGGATTCGACTTCAAGGATCTTTCGAAGAAGCGACCAGAAAAGAAATTAACTGAGGCCAAGCCCAAAACGGGTGGACGCAATAGTTACGGCCGAATCACTTCGCGATTTCGTGGCGGTGGCCACAAACGCCTTTATCGAGTGATTGATTTCCGCAGAGATAAAAAGGAAGTCGTCGGAATAGTAGCTGCGTTCGAATACGATCCAAATCGTACAGCGCGCCTCGCGCTCATCCACTATAAGGATGGCGAAAAACGCTATATTTTGGCGGTCGATGGCATGAAGGTTGGCACCCAAGTGGTAGCCTCCCCTACTGCCGATATCCAAATTGGCAACGCTTTGCCGATGAAGAATATTCCGCCCGGAACAAATTTGCACAATATCGAAGTTCGGCCGGAAGCTGGCGGTAAGTTAGTGCGTAGCGCTGGCGGCATGGCAGCTCTGGTTGGTTTCGAAGGTGGGTACGCCCAACTTCGCATGCCATCTGGCGAAATTCGTATGGTCTCTGAGAACTGCTGGGCGACCATTGGCCAGGTTGGAAATTTAGAACACGAGAATCGCGTTATTGGTAAGGCCGGGCGTAATCGTTGGCTTGGCTTCCGTCCGCATAACCGCGGCGTTTCTATGAACCCGGTGGATCACCCAATGGGTGGTGGTGAAGGTCGCACCTCCGGGGGACGTCACCCGACTACACCTTGGGGTAAGAAGACCAAGGGTAAGAAGACTCGGAACAGCAAACGGACCGATCGCTTCATTATGCGGGATAGAAGGAGAAAGTAATTCATGGCTCGTTCGATTAAAAAAGGCCCTTTTGTGGCTGACCACCTTCTCAAGAAGGTGGAAAAAGCGCAGTCCACGAACGATAAACGAGTCATAAAGACTTGGTCGCGTCGGTCGGTGATTGTTCCGGAATTCGTTGGTTTGACCTTTGCGGTTCACAATGGCCGGAAGTTTCTTCCAATTTTTGTGACCGAAAACATGGTTGGCCACAAGTTGGGCGAATTTGCTTCGACCCGTACTTTCATGGCCCACTCCGGGGACAAGAAGACCAAAGTAGAAGGAGCGGCGAAGTAAGTCATGGAAATCACAGCAAAGCTTCGTTATGCACGCATCACCCCGCGAAAAGCGCGCTTGGTTGGTGACTTGTGCAAGGGTTTACCGGTAGAAAAAGCCCGGTTCCAGCTCGATTACTGTCAGAAAAAGGGCGGTCCAATTATTTCCAAGCTTCTGAAATCGGCCGTTGCCAACGCCCGTCAAAAGGGTGGCATCGACCTTGAGAACCTGTTCGTGAAACGGGTGGTTGTGGGCGATGCTCCCATGCTGAAGCGGTTCATGCCTCGCGCGATGGGGCGTGCTACAAAGATTCGCAAAAAAATGAGTCACATCACGGTGACTTTGGACGAGGCAAGGTAGACAAGTGGGACAGAAGACACATCCAATTGGTTTTCGTCTTGGAGTGAACAAAACGTGGAGTTCCCGTTGGTACAGCCAACGTGAATACGTCAAATTTCTCCATGAAGATTTAAAGCTTCGAGCTTTCTTGAAAAAGAAGCTCCGTCACGCAGGCGTTTCTAAGATTGATATTGAGCGCGTTGCCCAAAAGGCAAAAATCAATATCTATACTGCTCGCCCAGGTATCGTGATTGGGAAAAAGGGCTCTGGCATTGACCAATTGAAGGTTGAAGCTCAGAAGATCGCCACCACGGAAATCTTCCTTAACATCATGGAAGTCCGTAAGGCAGAAGCCGATGCTCAGCTGATTGCAGAGAGCATCGCAGACCAGCTCTCTAAGCGTATTGCATTCCGACGCGCCATGAAGAAGGCGATGAGCCAAGCGTTCAAGTTCGGCGTAGCAGGAATTAAGATTCAATGTTCGGGTCGTTTGGGTGGAGCAGAAATTGCTCGCGTCGAGCGATACGCCGAAGGAAGCGTGCCACTACACACTCTTCGCGCAGACATTGATTATGGTTTCACAGAAGCGTACACCACCTACGGCCAAATCGGCATTAAGGTTTGGGTATACAAAGGGGAACTGCTCGGTAAGCGGCATTTCGAACAACCGGATGCTATCCCGACGCAGCAACAACAGCAGCCTGAGGCTTGATTGATTTATGTTGGCACCAAAGAGAGTTAAATACCGCAAGATGCAGAAAGGCCGAATGAAGGGCAAAGCCTACCGTGGCTCTACCCTCAATTTCGGTGATTTCGGGCTTCAAGCGATGGAGTGCGGTCGTATTACGGCACGCCAAATTGAAGCAAGTCGTGTGGCGATCACCCGACATGCAAAAAAATCTGGAAAAATGTTTATTCGCATTTTCCCGGACAAGCCTATCTCCAAAAAACCCGCCGAAACGCGGCAAGGGGGCGGTAAAGGAGCACCAGAGTACTGGGTAGCTACTATTCGTCCAGGTTTGATTTTGTTTGAAATGGAAGGCGTGACTGCGGATATCGCAAAGCAGGCTTTCGCTTTGGCGTCTCATAAGTTGCCGCTGAAGACTAAGTTTATTCAACGGGGAGTGACGCTGTAATGGAAGCTTCCGAACTCAGAGAGCTGGGCGCACCAGAACTCAAAACGCGAATCACCCAATGGAAAGAAGAACTTTTCCGTGGGAAATTGAAGAAATTTGGTGGCGAAGTAAAAGATACTACTGCCACCCGGAAACTAAGGCGGGATATCGCTCGCGGGTTAACCGTTTTGGGAGAGAAAAATGACGGAAAATAAGACGGTCGAAGAAAAAAAGACCCGTCAGACGATCCGGGGCGTTGTCACCAGTGACAAGATGGACAAGACCCGAGTGATCGAAGTTAAACGCCGATTGAAACACGGCCTTTACCAAAAAGGTGTTATCCGTGATTCGCGCTTCTTCATTCACGATGAAAAGAACGAGGCGAAAGTAGGCGACGTAGTAGTTGCAGTAGCTACACGACGGCTTTCTAAGAACAAGAATTTCCGCCTTTTGAAGATTTTGGAAAAGGGTGCTTAAGTCATGATTCAAAATGAATCCTATTTGAACGTCGCGGACAACTCAGGTGCCCGTACGGTCATGTGCTTCAAGATATTGGGTGGTAGCCGCCGTCGGTACGCCAGCATCGGCGATATCATCGTTGTTGCCATTAAAGATGCCCTTCCAACCTCGAAGGTTAAGAAGGGAACTGTAGCGAAGGCCGTGGTCGTTCGAACTCGTAAAGAGATTCGTCGCCAAGATGGAACTTACATCCGCTTTGACGATAACGCCGCCGTACTCCTGAACAACAATTTAGAGCCGCTCGGTACCCGTATTTTCGGACCGGTGGCAAGAGAGCTTCGTGTGCCTTCCAAGGACGGCTACATGAAAATTATTTCGTTAGCTCCAGAGGTAATTTAGATGGTTCGCACGATTAAACACGTCAAAAAGAACGATGTCGTTCAGGTAATGACCGGACGAGATAAAGGCAAGACCGGTAAGGTTTTGCGCATTATCAACAAGACCGGCAAAGTCGTTGTTGAGAAAGTGAACGTCCAAAAGCGCCATAAAAAGGCGAATGGCAAAGAGCCAGGCGGCATTATTGAAAAAGAAGCCCCTATTCATGCCTCGAATGTTTTGCTCTACGCAGAATCCTTAGGAAAAGGGGTTCGCACCTCCGTCAAAGCAGTAGACGGTGGAAAAAAAGCGCGCCACAGCGTTAAACACAAGCTGCAGTTAGATAAGTGATCGTATGACCAAACCGCGTTTATTAGAACACTTTAATAAGAAACTGGTTCCTGAACTCATGAAAGAGTTCAACTTCAAGAACCCGATGCAAGTGCCACGGCTACAGAAGATCGTGGTCAGCATGTGCTTGAAGGAAGCCACTTCCGACATGAAAGTCATGGAAGTAGCCATGAGCGAGCTTTCAGCGATCACAGGGCAAAAGCCCAAGATGACTCGCTCGAAGAAAGCTATCGCGGCTTTCAAGCTTCGCGCCGGAATGCCGCTCGGTGCAGTTTGCACTCTGCGTGGCGCCAAGATGTACGAATTTCTCGATCGCTTTACGAACGTGGCTCTCCCGCGCGTACGTGACTTTCGGGGCCTCTCACCTACTGGGTTTGATGGCGCCGGAAACTATTGCGTCGGGGTAAAAGAGCAAATCATCTTCCCGGAAATCAATTACGACAAGATTGATAAAACCCGGGGAATGAACGTGGTATTTCAAACGTCAGCCCAGAATGATACGGAAGGGTACCAGCTATTGGAAAAGCTAGGGATTCCTTTTCGGAAAAAGGGAAGCTAAAGGTAATTACGCATGGCAAAAACGTCCCTCATGGTGAAAGCAGCGCGGAAACCGAAGTACAAGGTCCGCAAGTATAACCGCTGTCCGCGTTGCGGACGCGCTCGGGCCTTCTTGCGCAAGTTCCACTTGTGCCGGTTGTGCTTCCGACAGCTTGCGTTGCAAGGTCTTCTTCCTGGCGTGATTAAGGCGAGTTGGTAACCAATTATGATGACCGATCCAATTGCAGATTTGTTGACCCGGGTTCGCAATGGCGTTCAAGCTAAGCAGCCCAAAGTAGATATCCCAGCGAGTGAGCTAAAAGTAGCTATCGTCGACCTTTGGAAAAAGGGCGGCTACATTAAGAACTACAAGCTCTATCAACAGGAGCAACGTGGCGTCCTTCGTATTTATTTGAAATACGTAGCGAAAGGCGAGTCCGTGATTCAGGGCTTGAATCGAGTAAGCAAGCCTAGCCGTCGCGTCTATGCATCCTATAACGAGATTCCCAAAGTTTTGAATGGCCTCGGAATGGCTGTCCTTTCAACCTCTAAAGGGGTTTTGACGGACGAAGCTGCTCGAGAGTCAAAAATCGGTGGCGAAATCCTTTGTTCGATTTGGTGAGATAAATGTCCAGAATTGGAAAAAAACCCATCAAAGTTATAGCCGGCGTAAAAGTCAGCTACCAAAAACCACTTTTGGAAGTGAGCGGTAAGGGCGGTTCGTTAAAGCGAATTCTCCCTCCTTCCATCGCACTTGAAATCAAGGGCGATGAAATCCAAGTGAAGAACGTCTCCGACGATCCGAACTTGAAGAACCTCTACGGTCTGAGTCGCACTCTGGTTTCCAATATGGTTACTGGTTGTGGTGAAGGCTACACGCGCCAGCTTGAATTGCAGGGCGTTGGTTACCGAGCTCAAGCACAGGGGAATAAGTTGAATCTCCAGGTTGGATACTCCCACCCTGTTGAGTTCATTCTTCCAGCTGGTATCTCGGCTGCCGTGGAAGCCAATACGAAAATCACTTTGAAAGGTGCTGATAAAGACCTATTGGGTATTACGGCATCTCGTTTACGAAAAGTTCGGCCACCTGAGCCATATAAGGGCAAAGGCATCCGGTACGCTGGCGAAGTCATTACGCTTAAACAAGGTAAGACGGCCGGAAAATAAGAGGAATCGATGTCTAAGGTTATTCGTAATTCTACAAGTCCAAGAGCCGCCACTCGGCTCAAACGGAAAGTTCGGATCCGCAAGAAGATCCAGCGACACCAAGGGGAAATTGCCCGTTTGGTTGTGTACCGCAGCAATAAGTATCTCTATGCGCAGCTCATCGATGATGGGAAAGCACAGACCTTGACGCAAGCGAACACTAACGAAGAAAGCTTCAAAGGGCTCAAGTCCCGGCACAATATTGAGGCAGCCAAGTCTTTGGGCTCCTTGATTGGAAAACGTGCTTTGGACAAGAAAGTCGAACGCGTTCTTTTCGATAGAAATGGATTTGATTATCACGGCCGCATCAAGGCAATCGCAGAAGGCGCTAGAGAGGCAGGGCTTAAGTTCTAATGGCAACTAAGTTTCAAAGAATAAACCCGAACGAGTTAGATCTTTCGGAGCGTATTGTTTACATCAACCGCGTCGCCAAAGTAGTAAAGGGCGGTCGCCGGTTCAGCTTTAGCGTCATCGTCGTCGTTGGAGACGCCAATGGCCACGTAGGGCTGGGATTAGGAAAAGCACGCGAAGTGCCCGAAGCCATTCGCAAGGCCGGAGAGTCGGCCCGTAAGAACATGTTTAAGATTCCGCTGCACCAAGGGACATTCCCCCACGACATTACCGGGAAATTTGGAGCGGCTTCAGTGCTTCTCCGACCGGCTTCTGAGGGAACCGGAGTTATCGCAGGTGGAGCGTGCCGTTCTGTATTGGAAATGGCCGGTGTCCGAAATGCCCTCACCAAGGCCTTTGGAACTACCAATCCACACAACTTAGTGCGAGCAACGTTGGATGGCCTACGGGGACTGCGAAATCCAGAAGATATTCGCCGAGCTCGTGCGTCAGAAGGTCTGTAAAAATTATTAGGAAGGCGTAGCCGCCATGGCAAAGAAGTTAGAATTAGAACTAGTCCGTAGTACTATTGGAACCCCTGAATGGATGAGGGTTATTGTGCGCACTTTAGCTTTGCGCAAGCTCCGCCAGAAGAAAATCGTGGGCGACACCGGAGCCATCCGAGGGATGGTGAAGAAGGTCTCGCACTTAGTTAGCATGAAAGAAATAGAGGAGTAAGCGGATGCCGCAGGAATTGGAGCTTGGTTTAGATAATCTGCAAGCAGCAGAAGGCTCACGTAAAACCCGAGTCCGTGTTGGCCGTGGTAGTGGTTCAGGCCTTGGAAAAACTGCTGGACGCGGTGGAAAAGGCCAAACAGCACGTACAGGTAAAGGCCGGCCTCGCGGATTTGAGGGCGGACAAATGCCCTTGCACCGCCGTTTGCCAAAGTTTGGTTTTACGTCTCCGTTTCGACGCCACTTTAGCGTCGTGAATATTTTTGGCTTGGAAAATCATTTCAATAACGGCGATACGGTGGATGCGGAAGCGCTCGTAAAGGCAGGACTCGTGAAGTCGGCAACGGCTGCGATTAAAGTCCTCGGTGACGGCACGCTTACGAAGAAACTCGTCGTTAAGGCAAATAAGTTCTCCAAGTCGGCAACACAGAAGATCAACCAAGCCGGTGGTCAGGTGGAAGAAATAAAGCTTCCAGGTGAGCCGGCAGAGGAGAGCAACGTTGGCGGCGGTTGAGGGTCTCACTAAGATTCCGGAGCTTCGGCGCCGGATCCTGTTCACAATTGGGATGTTGGGGGTTTATCGAATCGGGTGCCATATCCCGGTTCCTGGGATCAATACCGAAACCCTAGCTAAGTTCTTTCAAAGCAACCAAAACACGCTTTTTGGGATGCTTAATATGTTTTCCGGGCAGGCATTGGAAAATGCTTCTATCTTTGCCCTGGGAATCATGCCCTACATCAGTGCCTCTATCATTTTCCAACTTTTAACGTCGGTTTGGCCGCACCTGCACAGCCTTTCTAAAGAAGGCGAAATGGGAAGGCGGAAGATCAACCAATACACGCGCTACGCAACTGTGGTCCTCGCTCTGTTTCAGGGCTTCACCATTGCTTCAGCGCTCATGAGTGCCGATGCGGGTTTTGTTTTGCCTGGAGTGCATTTCAAATTCCTCGCGATGGTCACATTGGCTGCCGGAACTGCCTTTATCATGTGGCTCGGTGAGCAGATTACCGACCGTGGCATTGGGAACGGAACCTCTCTCATTATTTTCTCTGGCATTGCAGCGGGAATTCCTCTCAATGCTCAGCACACTTTCCAAATGGTTAAAGACGGCCAACTTTCCCCACTCTTGCTTGTGCTTCTAGTGGGATTGATGGTCTTAGTGGTGGGACTGATTATTTTCTTGGAGCAGGGTCAGCGTCGCCTGCCAATTCAGTATGCTAAACGCCAAGTGGGTCGCCGTCTCTACGGAGGACAGTCCACTCACCTTCCGCTCAAGATCAACACGAGCGGTGTGATTCCTCCCATCTTCGCTTCCTCGCTTTTGATGGCGCCCATGACAGTGATTGCCTTCTTACCGGCGAATCCTGTTACGGACATGATCCGTGACGTCATTCAACGCGGCGGAACGATCTACTACCTGTTTTACACAGGGCTGATTGTTTTCTTCTGCTTCTTCTACACTGCTGTTGTTTTTAATCCGGAAGACGTTGCTGAAAACCTCAAGAAGTTCGGTGGCTACATTCCCGGAATTCGTCCAGGCAAGAACACCGCGGATTATATCGACCGCGTTCTTTCTCGCATTACGGTAGGGGGCGCTCTGTATATTGCGTCGGTCTGCTTGCTACCTGACCTTCTGATTACTAAGTTCAAAGTTTCCTTCTTCTTCGGCGGCACTACTTTGCTGATTTTGGTCGGCGTCGCCTTGGATACCGTAGCGCAAATCCAGACGTTCTTGCTTACTCGCGACTACGAAGGCTTCATGAAGAATGCGAAGCTTCGGGGCCGCCGGGGGTAATGGTTCGTGGATATCACGATCTTCTTGGGCGCGCCTGGATCGGGTAAAGGAACTCAGGCAAAACTTCTTGCCAAGAACCAAGGCTTTCAACATTTTTCTACCGGGGACATGCTCCGCGAAGCCATTCGTTCTGGCACAGATGTCGGACTGAAAGCTAAGGCTTTTATCGATGCTGGCGATCTGGTCCCCGATGGCGTGATGATCGAACTCATTGAAAAAACGCTAGAGCCGTTGCCAAAGGGAACAAGAATTATCCTCGATGGTTTTCCCCGCACGGTTCCTCAGGCCGAGGCTCTCGATAGAAACAGCCACACTCAAGTAGCGCGCGCAATTTATCTCGAAGTGCCAGATGATTTGCTTGTAGAGCGATTGACGGGTCGACGCATTTGCTCGAAATGTGGACAACCATTTCACGCAAGTTTCTTGCCTCCCCGTGCTGATGGGATTTGTGATCTTTGTGGTGGCAGCTTGCTGCAACGACCAGACGACACCGAAAAAGTAGTCACCCATCGCCTCAAGGTGTTTTCCGAACAAACACAACCCCTGTTGGATTTTTTCCGAAAAGCCGGAAAGCTACAGACATTGAACGCTGACGTAGAAGTAGATGGTTTGCAGTCTCGTCTTGTGGAAGCGATGAAGTAAAATGGTCACGGTTAAGTCAGAACGTGAGCTTGATTTAATGCGAGCCGCAGGACGACTTGTCTCAGAAGTACTCCAAGGGGTAGTGGCGATAGTCCGCCCCGGCGTCACATTAAAAGAACTAGATAGTTACGCCGAAGAACTCACCCTTGCCCGCGGCGCAAAACCGGCATTCAAGGGCTACATGGGGTACCAACACACTCTTTGCACCTCGGTAAATGAACAAATCGTTCATGGCATTCCGACCGACAGAGCCCTGGTGGAGGGCGATATTGTTGGATTGGACTATGGCCTGGTTTACAAGGGCTACTACGGCGACAGTGCTGTCACAGTACCAGTTGGGCCAGTAACAGAACGCAGTGCGCGCCTTATGCGGGCCACCAGAGACTCTCTATATGCTGCCATTGATGCAGCCCGAGAGGGTAATACGATAAAAGATGTCGCCCGCGCCGTCGAGGAAGCCGTAAAGCCCATGGGCTACGGGATTGTTCGCGAGTTTGTAGGACATGGGATCGGACTGAAACTACACGAAGATCCCCAAATCCCTAATTACGCAGCCGGAGCGTCCTCGCTCAAACTGCGCAAGGGAATGACGATTTGTATTGAACCCATGATCAATGAAGGCAGTTCGGGAGTGCGAGTATTGGGGGATCGTTGGACCGCCGTAACAGTAGACGGCCTGCGATCAGCCCATTTCGAGCACACTTTGGCCATTACCGACGCGGAAGCGGAGGTTTTGACTGAATGGAGCCCAAAGCGCTTTGATTCTGTGTTCAATTCAATGGTGGTTGTGGGTGGATAGGGTCTGGAGAAGGGAATGGCGAAAGAAGACTTAATAGAGGTTGAGGGCATAGTAAGGGAATTGCTTCCCAATGCTATGTTTCGGGTAGAAATTGCCAATGGAAAAGTCGTTCTGGCCCACATTTCGGGCAAGATGCGGGTGCATTACATTCGCATTTTGGCGGGCGATAAGGTCACTGTGGAGCTTTCTCCATACGACCTCACCCGCGGACGCATTACCTACAGGGCAAAATGAGCATTTCAAGAGGCGGAATTTGATTTGCTTAATTGACAATTTAGGGGGTCCTCGCCTAAATAAGACCTTCTTTCAATTTAAGAGTGAGAAAAAGTCGTGAAAGTTAGGGCTTCAGTTAAGAAAATCTGCAATAAATGCAAGGTTTTACGGCGAGGCGGAGTAGTCCGCGTCGTTTGTGAAGATCCGCGGCATAAACAGAGGCAGGGTTAAGCGGTGGCGAGAATTGCAGGGATTGATCTCCCCAGAAACAAACGCATCGAAATTGGTTTAACGTACATCTACGGGATTGGTCGCAATCTTTCCCGTACGATTCTCAAGTCGGCTGGCGTCGACGCGAACATCAAGACTGATGCTCTCGTCGAAGAAGACCTCGTCAAGATTCGAGAGTTCATTGACAAGAACCTCGATGTCGAAGGGGAACTTCGCCGGGTTGTAGGCATGAGCATTAAGCGGCTCATGGACCTTGGAACGTACCGCGGTTTGCGGCACCGAAGAGGCCTGCCCGTACGTGGGCAACGCACTCACACCAACTCACGCACTCGAAAAGGACCTCGCAAGACGGTCGCCGTGCGTAAGCAGCTTAAAGTCATGAAGTAGTAGAGGAACACCGTGAGCACTGAAAACACCACGCCAGAAACGGCTGAGAAACCGGTAGATGCAGCAGCGGCTGCAGCGCCAAAAGATCCGGTTAAGAAAAAACGCGGACGCAGGGAAATTCCCAATGCGTTGGCTTATATTCAAAGTTCTTTCAACAATACCCTCGTAACGATCACCGACCCAACTGGGGCAGTAATTTGCTGGTCGTCTTCGGGGAAAAAAGGTTTTAAAGGGGCGCGTAAGAGCACCCCTTTCGCAGCTCAAGTAGCTGCGGAAGACGCAGCTCGCATGGCCGTTGATAATGGCGTGCGTTCTTTGTCTGTTTTCGTGAATGGACCTGGAGCCGGTCGGGAAACGGCCTTGCGCGGCCTTCAGGTAGCGGGTTTGAAAATCAGCATGATTCGTGACATTACCCCAATTCCGCATAATGGTTGCCGTCCGCCGAAGCGCCGGCGTGTATAAGTAGGAGTTTTAGCCTTGGCGAGATGCACTACCTCAGTTTGTAAACAATGTCGTCGTGAGAACATGAAGCTTTTCCTTAAGGGAGAGCGATGCCTCACGGATAAATGCGCTTTTGAGCGCCGTTCTTATCCACCTGGCCAGCATGGCCAGCGTCGGACGAAGCTGTCGGACTACGGTCTGCAGTTGCGTGAGAAACAAAAGCTCAAACGCGTGTACGGCCTTTTGGAAAAGCAATTCCGTCGTTACTTCGGTATCGCGAGTCGCAAGCGTGGCGCTACAGGGCACGAACTGCTCCGTACGCTCGAAACGCGTCTCGACACCGTCGTTTACCGGATGGGTCTTGCGGACAGCCGCAAAGAAGCCCGGCAATTGGTTGTCCACTCTCACTTTTTTGTGAACGGCAAACCAGTGAACGTGTCGAACACTATTTTGAGCGTCGGAGATGAAGTTTCTGTTCGGCCAAAAAGCCAAACAGCGGTAACGATTTTGCGCTCAATTGAGAACTCAAAAAAGAGAGAAATCCCAGACTGGCTCGAGTTCAATCCCGGTGATTTCAAGGGTAAGGTAAAGTACCTTCCTGAACGCAACCATGTCACTTTGCCGATTGAAGAAAACTTAGTCGTCGAGCTCTATTCGAGGTAATTGAAAATGATGGAGATATCACTCGCCCCAAAAAACTGGCGCAGCCTTATTAAACCGAAGGGGCTAGAAGTAGAGCGTGAGACTCTCACCGATACCTACGGCCGTTTCATCGCCAAGCCTTTGGAACGAGGGTTCGGTACGACGATTGGCAATAGCCTTCGCCGTATTTTGCTCTCCTCCCTTCAGGGCGTAGCGATTACCGCTGTACGAATTGATGGAGTACTCCATGAGTTCTCTGCTATTTCGGACGTAATCGAAGACACAGCCGACATCCTTCTGAACCTGAAGGAAGTCCGGTTTAAGCTCTACGTCGAAGGCCCACGAACTGTGGTCATCGAAAAGAATGGCCCAGGCGTGGTAACGGCTGCTGACATCCAAGCGGATGACGCTGTCGAAATCCTCAATCCTGAGCAACACATTTGCACGATGGGCAAAGAAGGCAAATTCCGAGCTGAACTTCGCTTGGAGTACGGCAAAGGATATGTAACTGCCGAGAATCTTCGCAAAGAAGATCTCCCAGCAGGAATTATCCCGCTAGACGCTCTTTTTTCGCCTGTTCGTAAGGTGAATTACGTTATTTCCCAGTCTCGTGTCGGTCAGCGCACCGACTACGATCGATTGGAACTCGAAGTCTGGACCGATGGTTCAGTTCGTCCGGAAGATGCCGTAGCATACAGCTCGAAGATCCTCAAGGATCAGCTCAGCATCTTCATTAACTTCGACGAAAGTCTTGAACCAGAAGAACCAGTCGCGGTCATTGAACAAGAAAAGATCAATGACAATCTCTACCGTACGGTAGACGAGCTGGAACTCTCGGTTCGCTCGGCCAACTGCTTGCAGAACGCCGGCATTAAGTACATCGGTGAATTGGTTCAAAAAACCGAAGCCGAAATGCTTAAGACCAAGAACTTTGGGCGTAAATCCTTGAACGAAATTAAAGAAATGCTGACGGACATGGGGCTTTCTTTTGGAATGAAGCTCGAAAGCTTCGATCCAGAAACCTATTTCGCCAACAAGAAAAAGAAAGAGGGCCCGGAAAGCTTGAACTAAAAGCTATTGCCGGAGTACTTCCATGAGACATCTTAATTCGGGTAATAAACTGGGAATGACGGCGCCTCACCGCAAGGCGATGCTCCGCTCGTTGACTCTATCTCTTATTGAGCAAGAAACCATCCGCACCACACCAGCTCGAGCCAAGGAGCTCCGATGGTACGCGGATCGCGTGGTGACCTTGGCCAAACGAGGTGATTTGCACTCTCGTCGTCAAATCGTCACTTTGCTTGGAAGCTGCGAAACCAACTCTCAAGGTGAGAACCGTGTCCGAAAAGTTTTGGAACGGCTCTATTCCACGATTGTTCCGCGATTCAAAGACCGCCAAGGTGGATACACTCAGCTAATTCGGCTGGCTGTTCGCCGCGCCGGAGACAACGCTGAAATGTGCGTGTTCCGATACTTGCCAGGCACTGAAGAGAAAAAGCCTGCCGGTAAGAAGGCCAAGGAAGTAAAAGCCAAAGCTGCGGAAGACAAACCTGCAAAGGCAAAGTCGGCAAAACCGAAAGCAAAAGCAGCCGCTAAAGCAGACAAAGAGTAATACTTACTCCATGGGCAGCCCACGCGAGCGATCTGGTCGATCCAATAACCAAGGTCTCTTTGTTGGAGGGGTGCTCTGTGTCTTATTGGCCCTGGCTTTCCTGCCTCGGTTTTTTCAACGCTCGCTCTTTAAATACACGGCAAGTTCCGTTGTCTCAGAGCAAAGCAAACCCTGGCCACTCAAGAGCCCTTTAAAAACTATTCCGTTGGCGACAGCTTCTACTAAGACCGCCTCAGAAGGCACTACCCTGGAGCGCATTCTTGCGAAGCATCCGGGAGGGGTGATTGTGAACTTTTGGGCCACCTGGTGCCCGCCGTGCCTAGAGGAACTTCCCTCTTTAGAGTGGCTACACCGACAGCTTAACGAAAAGAATGACCCCACCCTGCCCCATTTAATCACTGTTTCAGTCGATGACAGGATGGTGGATGTTACCCGTTTTTTCAAAACACTGACCTTCCAAGTTACTTTTGACGCTTTGCACGATCCAGAAGGAAAGCTAGCTCAAGCAGTGGGAACCTCCCGATTTCCAGAAACCTACTGGCTGAATTCTAAGGGTGAAATAGTTTACAAGTGGCTTGGCCCCCAAAACTGGGTCTCTGACTCGGTGCTTCAGCGACTTGTTTCTCGCTAGCCAGCGCCACGGTGCTAAAATAAAAGAATGAAAGCACTACTCACTGCCTCTTTATGCTTTTCACTCTTTGGCTGGGCGGCCGACAAAGCCGTAGACCTGGAAGAACTCAAACGACCCGTTCTAAGTGCCACTGGCAGACAACGGCTCGAAGAGAACATTCGGCTTCTCGAAACTACGCTCCGGGACCTTAGAGAAAATCTCACAGCCAGCGATAAAAACCTCGCTACTTTGAACGCTGAGCAAAAAGACCTAAACGACCTTGAACGGGAGCACCTTGCACTTAAGAAGAAGTACGAAAACTATCTTGCACACGCCAGTCAGGAACTAGTTCAAAATGAAAAAGCTCGGCGCGATTTAGCGAAGTGGGAAACGAGCACGCAAAACCTCAGCAAAGATAAAGTCGATCCGGTACTTCAAGACAAACTAGAAGCCGCCCGCGTAGAACAGGCCGATCGAGAAAAGTGGAAGAATGATGCGGAAGCCAAGACCGCAAAAGTAAAAAACCTATTAACAGGAATCCAAAGAAACTTGGCCGACATCCGTTCTCGTAAGGCGCCCATACAAGAGCAACTCACACTCTGGCAAACCAAGCGCGCCGACTACAAGAAACAGATCGATTCCACCGAAAGCAAAAAAGCAGAGTGGGAAAAGCTACTCGTCCGCTAGTTGCGAACTACTAACGCAGCACAAGCCTGCGCCGAGCGACTTAAGCCCCACTCCCTAATCAGTGGTAGCAAAGTGGGTTGTTCGGCGTACAAAACCCGGCAACCATTGGAGTGCCTGGATAGTACTGAGGAGCATACCCGGGCGGATAACCAGTCGCTGGGTATGTGGGGTACGTAGTCGGATAAGTCGTAGGATAGGTTGTTGGGTAGGCCGTCGGATACCCCGTCGTTGGGTACGTCGTGTTAGGAGCATAAACCGGGCATCCTGGAGTGGAAACACCGCGGCTATAGGCGTAAGAGCAATCCTGCCCACAAGCGGATAGAAGCACTAAACTCAGAACACCCAAAACAACACGCTTCACCATCTGACTCTCCTAACCAAAAATCTCAAGCCAAGCCAAATTGACCCAGCCACCACCCCATTGAGCAAGTAGCGGGCCAACGCGCCATAGCTCTGGAGCGCAGACAAACGGTAATCAAGAGCACTGAATGTGTTCGACACAGGTGACAAAGCCCGGCACTCGTCGCAGCGTTCCGGAAAATCGCCCAAACTTCTCACCCCTTTTTTAGGAAATCTTGCTATCCTGAAAAGACACTTACCCTTCGACGGAAATCCCCCTTATGTTGCGCCTATTGCTCGGTTTTGCCTTGCTAGCTGGCTGTACTAGCCCGCCGCCGCCCACGCCCGTGGCGGTCGAAGAAGAACTCCCTGTGGAGAAGCCTTCTCCGCGCGTCCTTGCTGAAGACCCTCTGTATACGATGGCAAAGCGATTTGACGATTTGGTAAGAGGCAAACTCTCGCCCTCAGACGCCACTGAGCTTGAAAGACTTTGCGAAAAGGACCCGCAAAAGAGCCTATTCTGCCACGGCGTCCTCAACCGAACTCGCCTTATTGCGCAGACTCTCGAAGCCTCAAGAGCAATGTCCACAAAAAGGTACCGCGGCCGTCCGTATCGCGCGCAGTTTAGCGCGAAAAACCAGGTTCTAAACTGGAATGAAATTAGAAAGGCCCCCGTTCAAGGGCTACTCCGAGGAATGCCAAAAAATTCTCTCCCGAAAATGCAGGCTCTTAAGGCGCTTGCAATGAGGGAAACCGAATGCCCCAATTTTGCAGCCGTCGCAGTAGCTGCCTCGCTGGAAGATCAGCTTCCGGAGACCGTGAGTTTCGATGAAATCGGGCGCCTTTACGAAAAAGCTGCAGCTTGTGCCGAATCCAATTCGGCGGAACGAGAGAACCTAACCACGCGAGCTGGCCTGTTTTACTTTGCTGAGTCTCAATTCGACCTGGCCCAGAATCTTTTCCTTCAAGCCTCTGCAATCGAAGGCGCTTTCACAGGGCGGGCACTCTATTGGCTCATTCGCACCCAAACTCAGCTCGGCCAAACTAGAGCGGCATCTGCAACTTTAGAAAAACTCAAAACCAAGTATCCATTCTCTTTCCACACGCTAGTAGCGCTCACTGCAGCCGAACGCGATCCCGGCGAACTCCTTGACCATGCGTCAGTGCACGCAATGAAGCGGTCCAAAATGGTGTCAGACGCAAATGCTCTTATCGAGCAAGCGGAAGAGCTCAAACGGCTTGGGTTTGATACCACCGCTTCAAAAGTTCTGGATTGGGCCGCGGCACTTCCTAAGGGAAGCACAGAACCGGAAGTATTGGTGTATATCGCAGAGTTGAAGAAAGAACTCGGGGACTACCGCTCGAAAATCGCCATCCTTTCGAATGTCCTGTACCAAAACCCCGAACTCATTTCCCGCGATACTTTGCAGCTGTATTTTCCGAAAGTCCTGTTCACAGCATTTGAAAAACAGGCGCAAACTATCGATCCCTATTTCCTAATTTCCATTGCAAGAAGAGAAAGCGCTTTTAATTCGCGAGCCATTTCGTCGGCCAATGCGCGTGGGCTTTTGCAGATACTCCCACAAACCGGGCGGCGCCTAATGAAGCGCCCTAACCTGTTTGACCCCGAAACCAATATCACCGTTGGGGCACGTTACATCACCGAGCTGCTCGAACAAAACCAAGGCCAAGCCCACTTAGCGCTAGCTTCGTACAATGCCGGACCGGTTAGAGTGAAGTCTTGGCTTAAAAACTACCCCGTAAGCGATCCTGTGCTTTTTACGGATCTTATTCCGTTCCGCGAAACCCGGGAATATGTAAGCTCAGTACTTAGGAACTACTATTGGTACCGTCGCATTCACCAGGGCAATGTCCCCATTGCTCAGGCCAACCTGCTCCAACTAGCAACCGTCCAAATCCCCTAGTCGCTCCGCCTTTTTTTTGACTGCCGAGCCCGTCCATTGATAGTCTTCCAGCCGGAATTTAAAAGGGAGTACTTCATTGTCTCGGTACCGGCTTTGCTTTGTAGCGTTAGCGATTTCTTTCTTTAATCCCTCCTGGGCCTTTTCAGCAGCCACTTATACCCGACAAAATCTCGTCACTTTCGGGGTGGTGGGATACGAAAAGCTCAAAGAATTGCGCTCTTTCCTTGATATGGGGCTACAAAAAGACACAACCCCTGAGGGAGATAAATGCACGATCCTCACTCCGCGCAGTGTTACAAAAGCGTCCAAGCAACCGTGGACCCCTTTCGATTTTTACACCAACGTTCTTACCGAAGCGCAAAGACAAGCCGAAGTAGCAGCTGGCCGACTAGGAGAAGCGGACATTTTCTTTGTGGGCGATAACCACAACCGCAATGGCGCTAATCACCCCCACACGGCCACCACGCAGCTTGCTGAAAACTTCCGCATGTCGTTGGATTTTCAAGAACGACGCATGAAACAAGAATGGGCGAGCTTTCTCATTGAGTTTGTACGCGGCAAGGTGCGCTACAAAGGCTTGGTAAGTGCTCGCACCTGGCTAGGCGGCGACGGAAAGTGCCAAGCCGCCCTATTTGATTGCACACAAGAGTTCACTGCCGCCGACAAGACTGTGCAGTGTCGCCCCGGAGGATGGAGCCGCGTGATGCTTGAAGTGCAAGCCGAAGCCAGTGTTTCCGGCGCCGTTTCCGACTCGTTCTACCGCATTACAAAAGAGCGTGAGAAAAACGACGTCGCCGCCGTAAACATTAAGTTCGACAACCTCAACTCCCAAGGCCTGCCAGAAGGTAAGCCGTACCTAGAAAAAGTAGCAACGCCCTAAGGCGCGCCGTACCTCTTGAACGATTTGTGGCCGCTTGTTTGCCGTGTAAATTCTGGCTTGGCGCGCTGCGGCTTTTCTAAAGCACAATCAGGTCTATTGTTCTGCTCATTACATGGGGGGTTCGTTCGGTGAATAGATTTACCACTTTGGTTTTGGGTGTGTTCTTCGCAGTGCAATCGGTTGCGGGAACAATTGACATGAAGGCCTTGGAAAACGACCTGGCCGGTTCTGGACTAGAAGGAAGCATCCACGGCGCAGTTCCCGGAAATCGCCAATATGTTTTTACGTACCGAGACCCCGACGATTTCTTTTCGCACTATGAGTTCTCTCTCATTCCAGCCGATTCCAAAGTAGCCAAAGACCTCGACAAACTCCAACGCCACGATCGGGTCCTGCTTGGCGGAAAAGTACTTTCCGGCTCGAGTGCCCAAAAACACATTTGGGTAAGCAAAGTATCGATGGTGAAAGTTTATGATCCGGGCGTGGTGTTTCCTGCACGCACTCCAGCCGCGAAACTCCCGGACGACCTGTTGAAAGAAAAAAGCTTTGTAGGCTTAGTGCATGCAGTGGCAGGAGACGGCGAAATCCTGGTTATGGAATATAAAGACGCTGTCGTGCCAGTGTTTGTGCAAGACACATCGGTAAGCAAGACCTTGTACCGTGGCGATAAAATCAAACTCCATTACGTAGTTCAAAAATCGCCTAAGCACCCGTTGCACCTTCGGCTAGATCCCAGCATTAAAAACCCCATAGAGCAGCTCGAGCCAGTGGTAAAAGGCCATGGTGACCCGATACAGCTTACGGGCTCGTTGGTGTTATTCCCCAAAAGCCCACAGATTCTCTTTCCGGTGTATGCGTTGGACTACGTCGACTCAAGGGGCTTAAAGCTAAAGCATACTTTACTCAACGACGACCCAGCGGTTTTTGCCGAAATCCGTAAGAAGCTAGAAACTGCGTGGAAGGCCGGAGAAAAAACCGCGATTAACGGACGAAATTGCCTGGTGAATCCAAAAATACAGATTCGCGCAACGGGCGAAAAAAGAGTGGTGGATCGCAATCAGGCGAACCCACAAATTATTCTGGCTGGTCCTGACGACGTCGAGATACTGCCCTAGGGCTGCCTGCGCTTTTCAGGACAGTAACCGGGCCGTGGTCCGAGTGCCGGAAACATGCGGCATACTTGCGGACGTTTTTCGTAAATCGTGCACAGGCGTTGTTTGTCTAGAAAAAGACAATCATCGTTGGGGCGCTGCTCAAGCGTAAAAAGTCCGCTTCGGACTCGAAACGAACGCACCACTCCCTGTGCAATGAGCTTTCGCGCAATTTTCTTCACCGACTGGGACGCCTCTTCGGGAGTAATCAGTTCCATACGTTGAAGATCAGCCACCGAAACTTCCACCGGCAAAGTACAGCAAAGCGAGTGGCACCCACTGCAAAGCGAGGGACGAAATTTTATCCAGGTCGAGGGACGTCCTGCGTCGGAGGGTTCTCTCATGTTTTTTTCTTTCGGGCTTTGATTTGCTTGGCGAAAAACTCGGAATGGGCAGCGAGTGTTTGCATGTACCCGCCAATATCGCTGGCATCATTTTCCGACAAAGCACTAAAGGGCACGATGTCGGCCGGCGGAACAAAGCGAAAGGTAAAATTCACACGCCGTGTTTCAAACCCGCCCACCGCAGTAGGAAAAGCATGCCGCCCTTTTTTTTCCACACGTTGAACGCGATGAAAGAGATGATTCTTCCAACGATCGCCGCCGAAAATTTGTAACGAACCATCCTCCAGCCACTGCTGAAGCACCACACGACTGGGTTCGGCCCGCCCACGACTTGAAACAAATTGAAACAAGGCACGCTCTCCAAGCGAAAGACTCGCCACTGGCCCGGGCTCAAAATCTTTGTGCTCACCCACTCGCGCAGTATCTGTAGGCTTTCCATCGATAGAACGCGACCCGTAAAGATTTACCAAACACGTATTTAAGTGCCACCCGCGAGGAACATACGACGGCGGGAAAAACTTGCGCACATAACCTTCCATTTTGGTAACCAAACGACGTAGCACCGGCGGAAAAGGCTCGGCCTCTAGGCAGCGGTGCCGAGTACCCTTGGGCGGGTGATAGTAGCCCAAGCAAGCAAACTGCCAATTCCCCAACCAATACACAGGCCTCAACAGGGCTCGAGGGGACTTTCCTTGCGGAGGGGGGTGGTGCTTGGAATAGCGCTCCTCCCATATGGGATGTAAGGCGGCAACCCAGTCTCGGATTTCGGCGTAGTCGGGCTTGGAAAGGAAGCGCGATTCGTAGAGTAAACCGGGAATCATCGGCGGCAATCTGACACAAGTTTCGCAACCAAACCAGCCCCATTTCAACTTGAGGGGGTGAGGCGGGTTTGTTAGCGTGGGAAGAATGGGGGACGGGGATTTAGTACAGGGTTTGGGCCAGCTGGTTTGTGCTGCGGGCTTGGTGGTGGCGTCGGTAGTCGACTGCGATCCGGCCAAACACACTGTAAGCCCTCACAGAAGCCAGTTCTTGGAAGATGTCGCCACTTACCTTACCGGTTCATCCCAAAACGCCCAAGACGTCTTCACGGCCTATAAACACCGAACGAACCCAAACGACCCGAAACTGGTATATCCGCCCTCTAAACCCGCTATCGCCGTAGGACCACGCTTAGAAGACCTTTGGGAGGATCTTGAGCTAGGCAAGGAGGACTTTGGAAGTTCCCCTCCTAGCGCCAAGTGGCAGACCAGCACTAGTGGAAAGTGGAAAAGAAGACTCATAGCCAAATCCGTAGCGAAGGGTTTGCCCAGGTGGATTTACCGACACATTAAGAAAGATAAAACCGATATTGGCATTTCGGTGGCCAAAACACAGAACGAAACAGAGTTTGCCATTCAAAGAGCAGGTTCGAACGATTGGGACTTTTTTGCTTATAACGATAAAGGGGAGTTGTCGGCAGAGTCGAAGTTTGTATCCAGCACAGGAAAAACAATTACAGCGCCCGCGCCGCTAACGTGCTTAAGCTGCCACTACCACCGCGGCACTCGAACATTTCGTAATTTTGCTTTGCAATAAGCTTAGGGGGCTTTTTGTAGCGTCACTGGCACCATGGAGTTTCCGGTGGCGCAACCACTAGAACCCATCATTTGCATAGTGAGGTAGTAATTGGAATAGCTACCCGACCCGGTCATGGTGCAGTTAGAACCACCCGAGCTAGAAATCAACATCGTCATGGAGCTAATATAATTTCCGTTTACTTGAGCCGAGACCGTTCCGCTAGTTCCAGCAGTAGAAGAAAACGAACCAGATGCCACATTGCCGTTTTGCACTAGCGACATGGTAATTTGTTCAGGGTAGGACGAGCCTCGAGTCAGCGCGGTATTTCCCACAAATGTTCCAGTGAACGTGCTGGCTCCGCAACCGGTCAACAAAAACGCCAAAGCAAAAGCTGAAACAAGACGCATAAACGTACTCCTGGGAAATTTCCCTACCGCAACGGTAGAGGTTTCCGTACTTAGGCAGTAAAGCAAGTAGGGTGCCAATGCGTTTTGTAGCTAAATAGAAACTGGTTCAGTAATAAGACTTGGGATCCGATTTGCAGCGGTGCCTTTTTTTGTCGTGGCAGAACTAAAGGAATACAAGCTTAAGCAGATTTTTTATCGGCTTCATTTACGAAGGGGAATATCTGGTAACCTTCTTCTTTTTCAGTCGGGGCAAATCCTTGGCCCTTAATGTACTCGAATCGATCAAACGACCCAGAAGCCCCGAGTTTCGCAGCAAGTTCTGGCGGGAGCACTGCCGCGCGGACTACGCTATGTGAACGCAAGGACCCCACTGTACGAAGCAGATTTCCTCGAACGTCTTTTATATCGAGCAGGTATTCGCCTTCGGCGCTACCTTCTCGAACGCTAAAGTGTTCTCCGTCGTTGGGTACTAGCAGTTGAAAAGCGAGTTTGCGTGGCCGAGGCAGATACCGATACACGAGCCAAGCACCTACGGCACCACCGAGTAGCGCTAGCAGGTAAAGTAGCGTGGGGTCTTCTTCGTTGGTCTGAAACGCAGTTCCCGAACGAGAGGGTACCGAATTGCTAGAAGAAGCGAGCCCTCGAGAAATCGCAGCAGCTGCATCGGCATTGACGTCAGACTCAGATTCCTGCGCTCCGCCTTTGGTGGGGCGGAAGTTGTGCGTCTTTAAATCTTGTCGAAGATTAGCGATAGCTCCCTGAGACGCGGCTTCAGTTTTTTGAAATGGCCGTTCCGCTTCATCGCCACCTTGAGCTTTTTTGCGATCGGCAATCGACTTCGCGGCTTGTTTAAAGGCAGCGCTTTGGAGTTTCAAAAGTGCTTTTTGAGTATCGGTAAGTTCCGGCCCGTCTGCTTTTTCAGGAGCCAAGGCACCACGGCCAACCATCTGGGCGGCCACAGATCCAGAAGGTCCGGTGTCGGAGTGACGTGCTTTTTCGTTAAATTCAATTTTAGGATCTCCGCCCACACCCTTAGTGGAAAAGGAGTCCTGAGCAGCAGGAGCAGACGAAGGAATTACCACCGGTATTCCGCCACTCAGATTTACCACCTGAGCAGGCGTTTCATTCTGCCCAGACGAATCGTTACTTCCCAAGCTACGGGAAGCCCCACCCGAGGGATCGATAACCAAGCTATCAGCAGGAGGCTGGTACCCTTTGGGCGCCACAGCGGAGGAAACGGCGTCATTGCCAGCCCCTGAGTTCGCCCCTTGGTAGTCCACCCCACCCGAGCCACCGCTCTGTTTGCCCTTCGACATGCCTTTATTAAAGGCCTTAGTCATGCCCTGGGACATGAGCATCCAGTACTTGAGGTTGATAGAACCGTCTTCTAAAAGCTTATCTTTTTCAGCGCCCAGTTCCATAAGCTTGGCGCTAGCATCATTCACCGACTGCCGCTGCCCCTGGTCCATTCCGCCGTTTTGTGGGGCGGATAGCGGCGCTAGGGATGTGGCGGTTTGGGTGGTGGAATTGTCGAGGGTGGGTTGGGCGGCGGCGGCGTTTGGAGCTGCGGCGCCGTCTGTTGGTTCTTTTCTCTCGCCGGGGGGGTCTTTCGGTCTAACAATCGTTCCGCCGCTGTTACCGCCTCCTTCTCCTTCTCGAACGCTGAGAGTAAGGCAAGCAAGCACCGCAAGTGCGACAATCCCAAAGCTGAACGTCCCAGAACGCCGGTCGGCATATGCGGTTGAATGCGTTTCCATAGCTTTACCCTAACGATACAAGCGTCGTGCCAACAATCAGGCCTGAAGCATTATTTTCTCTTTTATTTTTAAATACTTAACTAGGGCTCCAAAATACAAAAAAACAGGTAGGCCGACGTAACCGCCAAGATCGTTAACAGACCTGCGTCAAAATCACGCAACCTATTGATATTTCAAGGATATCCACATTCAAAGTGTAGACACTACCCCCTCGATCTAACTAACTGCAATTTAAAGATTATTCTCTACTGCATACTCGTTGGCCACAAGTAAACTATCTCCCGGTAGCAGTGAGATACGTACCCCTTGTGGGGAATCGCTCACCTATGTAATATGCGGCGGCTGACTTTCTGTGAGGTAGTTGAAAATGCCCATTAAAGAAAATTTTTCCGGAATCGGAATTTTCCTATTGGTAGCCGTAGCTGCACTTGGCGGAAATATTAAGGATGGGTCAAAACTTGAGAACAAGTTTGTGGCAACGCCCGAAATTATCACCGTTAAATCTGCAAATGGAATGGCGCGCACGGTTTGCGTTGGAACTGCGAGGATAAAAGGGTCAGTGGATATTGCGACGCTCGTCGTACCCCCGACGTCGGGAAACGGATGCTTTGGCAAGCCAGGGGACGCGCTGAAACCCGACGTAGACAATTCGAAAACGTCGGTCGAGATTGTGACAGCTAAATTCGAAGCTGATCCGAACGAGCTAGGAACTACTGAAAACAACGAAAAGTGGCTGCTGTACGAGTATCCAAGCACCATTTATTTCAAAACCGTTGATGCGGCCGGCAAAGAACAATGGGATGCTTTCTGCGCAGTCACCATTTTCCCAGATGCTCCTTACACCACTGAAATGCCGCCAAAAACAAAGTTTTTGACCTACAAACGTAACAGCGATCCGACCCACATTGATTCGCCCAAGACGCCCGTTACCTGTGATGGAATCCAATTTGCGTTGAAAAACCAAATTCCAAGGGAAAAACCAAAGCCTGCCGTAGCGGCCGATGAAACAAAATTGACCCGGCACTCTCCGTTGCCATCATACAGCGCCCCCACAAGCACCGGCCATTCAGCACGCCGCTAAAAAAATATAAATGGCCCCC
>CAZTRP010000005.1:0-178247 GCA_964616705.1 uncultured Pseudobdellovibrionaceae bacterium | reverse complement strand
GCGACCACCAACTAACCGTGCCCGCGACCACCAACTAACCGTGCCCGCGACCACCAACTAACCGTGCCCGCGACCACCGACTAACCTTGTCGCTTCTCCCCTTAGCGGTCAGAGCTGCAAGGCTGGGATTAAAATCGAAGAAGTGCATAGGCCTGACCAGCCTCCTCACTCGAGTCATCCGCTTGCGGAATCAATGGAGAATTCCAAACACCCGTTTTTGTCGTCGATTGCCGTTCAGCAACACTTGGTCGAACTCATAGTAAAGCCAATCAACATCTCCACCGATTCCAGCACCAAGTGTGAGCAGCCGACAGTGGACAATACTCGGACCTATCAAGTGTATTCGATTCAAAAATTCAAAGGCCGCGGCAAAGTACTCTACGCCGATTCGTTTGGTCGGCCCGGGGACTTTTCTACTCGGGCTCAAATTCGGTTGGATGTTTGGAGTGGCGTTGCCGATAAGGCAATTGAAAAAGTACCACCGGCTAACGAAGATACTTACTATTGGCCGGTTGCAACTAAATAGAATTGCCTCTATCCACGCAAAGTACTTTTGAGGCTTAAGCACCGGATCGTTTCATCTACTCCTCAACAGAGTCCGACGGATCAAATCTTGCCTCTCCTGAAATTCTGACCAAGCTTTCGACGATATCCGAAACAGCACTTTCCCGCCCAGGTCGGAGATTATTAAGTTGAAACTCCAGCTGTTTGAGACGGATATCTACCCCATTTGCGTACTCTGCCAGGGCCCGCAAGCGACGAAGGGCTTCTTTCTTGAGCTCTTCTTCACTAGCATCAGATGACAATCGAGTTGGAAGCTCCACAATATATTTTTGCCCGTTCAGATTCGACTCCACCGTAACCCAATTCAACGGAGTCGCCCCCCAGACCTCTGTACTTGCAAGAACCACCGAGGAATCGTCAGTAGGCGACTTGGCTTTCGCTTCTCTTTCATTGCCCAACCCAAAACGAATCACTTGGCTTTCCGAAGGGCTGCTTAAAATAGCTTGCGTCGATTTGGAAATATAATTCGCCGGACCGCGCAAATGACTCAGCAGATGTAACATTCCCTGTCGCTGCACAGTCGGGGGATAAGGGAACTCAAGATTGTGTAAAAGCGCCTCCGCGCCCGTCAGAAGGAGCTCGGTCATCCCCAGACGACTGAAGGTTCCATCGTGAACCACTGAGAAAGCTGGGCCAGACCCGATTCCGTGCTGCCTATACAAATGAAGGTGCGCATGATTCGCTTGATGATCGGTCTGAAAAGTGACGACTTCGGCGTTGATATCCAGACTAGAAACATAAATAGTTCCGTCCCTGGGGGAATACAGTCCCACGACCGATGGCGGTAATACCGCCCAACAAACCCGAAAGCCCCTCTCATTCATTTGAGATACAAACTGAGACAGTGGATTGGCTGGATCTCTCGGACTAAGCACCGCCTCCGGCCCAAAGCGCCCCTCACCCCATTTGATGTCCAACGAAGAAATCGTTTCAAACCGACGACGAGCAGCCCAAAGCTGCAAAGTGGGACTTCCCACGCCGGACTCACGAAGAAGCGACTGAATCGCAAAGTCTATCAGCCTACCCCGCCTTGGAAAGGCTCGAGTCGTCGCCGCACTAAAAACAGCCAGCATCTGACCACACCCCCACTTAACCGCCGAAAGAGGCGATGCCTGGGCGGGAACTGCCGCAAAGGGCGCAGCTAACTGGAGCAAAAACAAAACTAAAATTAAACAACTTTTCAATCGAAGCACTCTCACTAACCTATTCGCCCAAATACCCGTGGACTACTTCCCTAACGCTTCGTACAGCATCGGCAATGGGAACTTTGGGATAACCGACATCTACCGTCTCTTGTAGCAACTCGAGACGAGACAGGGTTTGACGAAGCAAAGGCTGCTCTTCGCCGCCCGGAACTTCGCTCACCATAGTACCCAGCACCCTTCCTAAGGTTCCTACCCGGGCCACATTTGATTCAACTAAATCGGTGCGAATTTCTGTTACGGATTTGCCCATCGCAAAATCGGATTGGAAAGTTTTCCCATCTGCGAGCGGATTTGCTCCAAAGAAGAACGGGCGTAGCGCATCGGCTGCCATCGACTGCGGATACGCATACTCTAGTACCGATTGAAGCGTCTGCTTTGCTCCAGTCATGCCCCCAATGGCTTGTTTTAAAACGCCCGGAGTTTGTACGGCCGCAAGCAACTCACCGGAATAGCCTTGACGCAGATTTTCCAGATTGGCTTGCACTAGCTCCGCCGCTTTTTCGTCGATAGAACGTACTATCGTAGAAGTCGATTCCTTTACCAACCGACTGGCCATTCCGTCGCGAACCGCCCACTGGCGCTCTAATTCATTCTGAATAAGCGAAGCCCCACCGCGCTCTTGCTCGCTTAGCCCGAAGCCATTGTCCCCTGAATCATACACCTGGAATATTCCGTGACGACTTGGCCACTTGCTGCGATCTGCGCCGTGGCGGTTCTTCATTTCGCCTTCGTTTTCCACTGTAAGTGCGTACGACCCGAAATGCCTGTCCGCCCTATTCCCCTGTACTAGGCGCGAGTCAAACAATAGGGGCTCACCCTGAACTGGCCGGAAAACAAACTGCATCATTAATGAAACTCGTCCGTACACCCTTGAACCAATGGGAACCAAGAAACGATCGCGTAGTAATCTTGAGTCTTTGAACTTTTTTGAAATGTCACTGTACTGCGCCACTTCGACCCAATATCGATTTGCCTGTGAAGCGTCTTTCTTAAGCAGCTTCAACACGGCTTCGCGATCTTCATCAAGCTTGCGCGCATCGTCCCTGGAAACTCTGGCCGCATTGTCCCTCGTCTTCGAGTAAGAATCCGCCTTAAACTCTAGGTGCAAAAGCTCGTAGGGCTCGCCCCAATGCAAATCGCGGTAGCAAATTTGTACTCTCCCCAGCTCCATATCTTCAGCCATTTGCCAAACGTGAGGTACTAACTCATGAACGTTCTCTGGAAGCACTAGGTTGGGGGCATCGCTCTTAGAATGAGCAATGGCTGGCGAACCTTCGCACAGGCCCATCGTCCCACGCCCGGTTTCCCGAAAGGGGATTTGGAAGACTTTCTCCTGATTCTGCCACGACACAAAGGGGTCATAGTCCTTGGCGCGATTTCGTTTGAAATCGGAAAAGTTCTTATCTAACGCTGTTTCTACTTCCATCGTCTGCGCGCGATAGTCGTAAAGCAGTTCTTGAAAAATATCGGAAATACGCCCATCAACTTGTGGCCGACTCGTCGCAAGACGAGAAAGCGAAGCACCTAGCTGCGTGCCCACCGACTGTATGGCCTCACCGGCATGCGTAATTTCTCTTGCGTGCGTTCTTAAAAACAGTGCTTGATTGGATACAAAGTAAGTAAAATCGTTTGCGTACGTTGCCCAATCCGAAAGATTCGCTAGCGGATTGGGCGCGGAACCTAGTGCCGCGTTTCCAAATCGCCAAGCCAAAAATCCACTCACTAAGTTGATATTATTCCAAAGCCCCTTCTGCAGCTCCTGCGACAAAGAGCTATAAGCTTGAGTGCTTCGTCTTACCTCCGGACCCCCAAACTCACCAAGCGCGCTCAACGTTCCGCCACTGGCAAGCGTATTTGAAGCATGCCGTGTGGCATAGGCAGTAAAGCGTTGCAGACACCTTTCAAACTCAATAGCACTGAGACTTCTCGCCTGCAGACAAAACTGCGTGTCTTCTTCAATTCGCTCCCTAGACAGGTCCCGCAGATAGCCGTAAGTTTGCAGGTTCAACTTCGATAGCTCACTTTGAATGCCTGCAATGGCAGCGAGCAGGTTTTGTTGATTCAAATGGGATTGGTTTAAGCCACGATCAATTTCTTCGAAGCCAGCACGTAGCGAGTAAAGTATTCCGCTTAATTGGCGGTCCACGTGATCAAAGCGCTCGTGCATGCCCTTTTCGAGTATACGAATTTGCTCTCCCAACTTAGCAATTTCCTCAAGTATCTGCTGCTCCGGCGTGGTGCCGCCAAAAAGGGAAAGAAGCCCTTCAACAGCGCTCGCAACCGCCCCCACCAAATTCACCGAACTCACCAGGCGACTGCCCACCCAACCTCCAACCTGGCTTAGAGCCTGATACTCTTCCAACGCAGACGCAATTTGAATGGATGCCGTGCCAGTCGCTTGAAGGCACTTTGCGGAGTCGCGATCTACCAGAGCAGCGATTCCAGAAATCAAATACACCGACGAACTTGCGGCCTGGTACTTAGCCTTTCGAATCATGGCGGCTTCAGCGCTCGATTTTTGTTGGCGATCTTGTTCATCAAGTCGGCTTAAGATCTTGTCTGTTTGAGTTTGGACTTCTTGGGTTAAGTTTCCCTGAAGCTCGTGCAACATTTTCGCAATCGGAGCGTAGTCTATGGTGAGCTCGCCCTTTTCATTCAGATTTGCCTGAAGATGTTCCAGAATTTTTCTTGCATCGGCTGCGATGTTTTCAGTTCGGTAACTGTCTTGGAGTTTTAAATTCATATCCAAGTTGTACTTAGCTGGAAAACCCACGTAGCTACGGGTTTCCGGTCCGATAGTAACGTTGATAACGTCGGCAAAACGACGGTCGGCGATTGCGTTTTCGTAAGCTTCCGACAAGATGGAATCAGCAGTTAGAGAAATAAATCTAAGCTCGTGCTGCGCCCGAAGCAGCTTGCTCGGCCCTTGGCTAGTTAAAACTGTACCGTTTAGAACCTCAGTCGCGAAATCCGCCACAGAATGAATCACTTCATTCCGTACCAAATCAGTTGGGTTCGTTGGCAACCTTGTGTGGCGAAAGAGTCGAGTCAAATGGCGGGCCAAGTCGGTCCCTAGCGTAGACACAGCACTGGGGTCTTCGAGAGATTTACTGAGCTCTTTGACTTTGACTAACACTTCGTTCAACGAAGTTCTGAGAGCTTCAAATTCAACTTTACGGCCGGCTTTTTTTTCTTCCCGATACCAAACATTTGCGAACTTAAGCGCCAGAAGTATCCCAAGTTTTGGCGTTCCACTAAAAATCGTACTTTTGGTAGTTTCCAGATAGACGGCCCTATCACTATCGCTGGCATTGAGCTTTATCAGGCGCTTGGGCAACTCAGTAGGTGAACTAACTTCTCCAAAAGCCCCCAGCGCGAGCCACGCGAAACTTGCCAGAGCTACCTTTTGCACTAGCCGTGATGGAGCGCTCATGGTGTCACCTCTTTATTGAGCAATGCCTTTAAAACTTGTCCCTCAGGACCCCAAGCGTGCAAGGCGAAGTCAGAGGCACTGTAGCGGTCGTGAAATACGCGCGGGTTTGCGCCCTTGGACACTAGGAGCAATGCGATTTCTTTCCGTTCAAATGCGATTGCCGCAACAAGCGGAGAAACTTCTCGGTCGCCAATGCCGATAGTGGCGTTTACATTTGCCCCCGCATCAATGGCCCCACGGGCTAGCTCTAAATCCCCTTTGCTAATTGCACGGAATAAATCGGGCAAGGCCTGGGAGGCCGTACCGATATTCGGAGCGGAATCGCTACGGGTACACCCTACGAAAGTAAGGGTAAAAACGCCAAAAATGGTAAACAAAAGGCGGTTCAGACACAAGCGCACACGACACCTCCGCACTGCGTTACCTAAACGAGCAGAAAAACACAAGGTCAAAGTTAATTTCTTACGTATTTTCAAACACTTGTATCAAATCTGAATTCTTTCTCAGGTTTGACGATTCACGGATGAAACAGATTCTGCAAACAGGGGAAAAAAAACCGCAGAAAATGGATTTTAGATTTATACTATTTGAGCTCGCATTTCTTGGTTTTGCACCGCATTAGGCATTTCACTTTAACAACCGATGTATTTTTCCTTTGGGGGAGAAACCTAGCCATGAATAGACTTCTTTTTCGCGCTAACGCTTTGGTGATTGGCGCTGCGTTTACCTTGCTTACCTCTGCATGCGGTGGACCATCGCTTTTAGGTAGCCTTAGTGCCACTTCAAACCAGGCATTTCAACGAGTGGCCGCTAGTTTACTTGACGTAGGCCAGCTCAATGCGCGCCTTCAAACCACCACCCTGGCAACGGTATCTTGCATCACCGCAACAAATCCCCCCGTGACCAAGACCGGAACCATTGAATCCAACGGAAGCTTCAACGTTGACCTCTCAGCTGTAGTCGGGCAACCCGTGACCTGCACGGTACTAGGTGCAAGCGGCGCTATTTTGGCTACGTTTACCTTCTTAAACTCTTCCCAAGCTGATATTGGCGGCAGCTCGCTACAACAAGACACTGTGGCAATTAGCACCGCAACGAACGTCGGCAGCGTAGTGGTGAACGAGTCGACCGGCAAAATCGACGTCGACGTTGTCTCCCTCGGCCTTTCCACTGGTGCCGCAGACATCACCGCAGCTGAGGCATTCGACTTTTCAGGTCAATGGACTGTTGGCAGCCCAGATTTTTCCATCCCCACTGGCTACATCGGACCCTGTGCTGTGGGGGACGGCGATTGCCATGGCCCAACCACTGGCACTTCGTTGTTCTTGGTTCGCTTGGAAGGCGCGGATTTCACGCCTGATGCCGCGTGTGCCAGCGAAGTAACCGCCGACACATTTACTTCATCGTCTAGCTGCGCCGGCACCACTGGGACAAAAACTAAGTTTGGCGTCCAAGTATGGCAAGCAGCACACGACTCGGTGGATAACCCAGTCACTTCGTGCGGAAACAAACTTGGTTTTACTTTCGATCAAGCTAAAGCGTACGGGCACATCGACCTAACTACGCAAACTACAGCAACGAGTGGCGCGTTTACCTGGACAAGTCCACTTCCTAATGCCCACACGGTGGCCGACGGCTGGAAGGATCCAGCAGCAACGTCGAACTACAACATCAACAATTGTTCAAACACCACTTTGTCTGACGGAACAAACGCCTGGAAGTGCATAGACACTACCCACAACACCTACCAGCTCAACGTGGCAGGCGGCGGCTGCGTGGATTCTAACGGCGACGCATTCAGAGTAAATGATTGGACATTAAACACCGTAAACAGCTGCACTACCTCCAGCGTCAGTCATGGTTCCATTACTCTGCAGAAGAACCTGTGTTCCACCACGTACAATAGCGCCACTTCATTAACTTGCTCGAATGAATTTGGCATTTTTCACGTGGCAGATAACACGGCCATTCCTGTTGCAGATTGGGGCGCCAACTTCGACTTCAACAATACCGTGTTGGTGACGTCGGGAGCGGCCTGCAGCACGATATCGGATTCAAATATGCTGCAGAAATACCAATGCTATTCGAATGGGTACCAAACACTCTACGATCTATACCGAAACGATGCTTCAGTATGTTTTCGCAACCTTCGGATGAATTGGGGTGCACCGACCGCGGCCGAATTCTTGATCCACAACGGACCTGATCAACCGGCTACGCAGTTTGCGACCGAAATATTCACTTACACAGCTGCTGACTCTGGAACCTTCACCCACGCACAAACGAATCAACGAGGTGTTCGTTCAGGCGGAAATGGGTACGTTCCTTGTGAAGTCCAGGAAACAACGAGCGTGACGATGACAAAAATCGATTCCACACACATGCTCGCCAAGTTCCGCCAAGAAATTCACATGACCGACACACAGGCTATTTGCGTTGCTAACGCAAGTTCGCTCAATGACGGACAAGTGATTCGTGGGATGTTCAAACTAACAAAGAACTAGAACAAATCGCTGATACAAAACTCAACGGGGCCGGTCTTTTCATCCGAAAAGGCTGGCCCCGTTTTTTTTGCCCCCGGTTGACCAGGCGCGCCTTGGCTTTTGTACCCCTACAATTTGAGAATAGCCCTACACGTTTTACCTTGAATACGACCGCTGGAGGAACCTGATGAAGGGCTATCTGATTCGGATGTCTCTATGCAGTACCTTCCTTTTTTCTATCGGCGCCATGGCGCGACCGGTGCCGGATAAAGCGCTCCTGGTTTTGCTTGGCGGCTACAATTCCTGCAACAAGACTACTCGCACCGACATGCCGCCCGTAGGCATTAAGATGCAGCCATTTTTTCAAAAAGTCCTAAAGGCCGTGCACGCAGGCTTCCCCAAGCTTGAAGTTATGACACTGGCCGGGTGCCTTGACACAGACGCTCCTCCAGATGGGGAGGGCATGTACGTAAGCTCAGACGAGCCGAAATCCCTGAAATATGGACACACCAAAGACGTACGCCAGAAAATTGAAGACCTGATGAAGGCCAACCCGGCCATGCCAGTGTTTCTCATAGGCCACTCCTATGGTGCGTGGATGAGCATGTTCCTTGCCGAATCCTTAGCTGGAAAGAATGAACTTCGTGGCCTTTACACCATCGATGCGATTGGTCCCGAGTGCGGGGCGTTCGGCGTGGTGTTTGGCGATAGCGCATGCCACTCTGCCCCGACCGACAGAGACAACAAGGCCATAAAAAAACGGGTTGAGGCGTGGGTTAACTTCTTTCAGGATGAAGACTCCTGGCTAAGCTCATCTCAAATACCTGAAGCAGAAAACCACCAAACCACTTTCGGTTGGGGGCCTCACGGCGATGTGGCGCTGGATGCAACAGTCTGGAAGCGCATCGAAGTCGGGATACTTGCTTCACTTACGAAGTGAGAGAAAAGCCGGCTTTCGGTGCTCCTGAATAGCGCGCAGACCTTCTTTAGCTTCGGGTGACTTCAAACACTTCGCTTGGTGCCTGCAGTTAAAGTCCAGGTGCGCATCCAATGTACTTTTCCACAGAAATTCTTTTTTTATAAATTCCATGCCCATCTTGGAATTCTCTCGTAACTCGCAGGCTAAATCCCAGGTAACCTTCTGAAGCACTTCAAGAGTCGCGGCACACTCAGAAGCTCCACCAAGCGCCGCAACTTTCTCGCCCGTCAGGTAGCCCCCTCGCAACCAAAGCTCTCGTGCCTTGGCCTCGCCAAGTATCTGCGACGTCATGTGTAATATCCCCATACCTGGGCTCAGTCCGATTTTTACAAAATTAAAGGCAAACTTCGCCGAGGCGAGGACAGTTCGAATATCACTGGCCCAAACCAGTCCCAATCCACCCCCCGCTACCGGCCCATTCACCATCGAGATACTTACCTGCTTGAGCTTGCGGATGGAGAGAAAATTCGAATACAAGCGCTTTAAAATGGCTCGTACCCGAGCCTCTGGCATACGAGTGCAGCTTTCAAGGAAAGCAAGATCCGCTCCCGCAGAAAAAGCCCTGCCTTTGCCTGTGAGTATCACCACATCAGACGCCTCTTTTTGCAAAACCCCCACGAGCGCCGCAAAGCTATCGGAAAGCTCGAGATCAAAGGGATTCAGCTTCTCGGGCCGGTTGAAATACACCGTCGTAATTCGCTCGCGCGTCTCAAAAAACAGCGGACTAGACGGATTTGAAAAATCGGGCTTTTTAGTGGCCATATCTGTGCTACACCTCTGGGCCTATGAAAAAAGGCTTTCCTCACGCCCTAAGCCTGTTGCTTTGGATAAGCCTGCCGGCTCAGAGCTGGGCAAAAGATTACCCGATTTTCGTTTCGATTTTTGATTTTTCTCTCAGTAATCGCTTCGACGAGTACCGCATCACAAACCTAATGATAGAGCGAACTGATTGGGCGGTGGCGCCCGATGGAACCATCAAGCCCGGTCCAATCCGCTACACAAGCCAAGGTCAAGACCTTGAAAGGACGTTTCGGATCCCCTCGCCTGGCGAGCAAGTAGAACCCAGGTCTCAAGTGGCCCAACTCCAGCTGTCCGCCCTAAAGACCATGCTTGAACAGGGGTACATCACCCAAGAAATGTACGACGGTGTAGTGGAATCTGCTGGAGACTGGCAGCCCCACCAAATTCGATACGCCGTTGCTTGGTCGGAGCTCGATCGTGACCAAGCGCAAAGAATGTTCAATGGGACGGTTCCGACGGACCGTGTCTTTGGAATTGCGAGCGAATCGACTGTTCGAATAGTGCGATCCAGCATCATGTTAGGGCTTGGTCAGCGAATCAACCCAAGGACATCGCAACACGATATCCACCCCCTTGCCTGGGAAGGCGACGCCGAAAAATACGGGTACGGCCCACTCAACAGAGAAATCTTTCCAGTCGTGGCCGAGTACAAACGGGCACATTCCCACCCTGCGCCCCTTCCTGGAAATCTGGGCCACGTCTTTACTCCTTTGCTTGGCTTGGTTCGAGCAGAATGCCTAGTGCGAGGCGTGTCTTTACAACAGTGTGGCGTTTTCGGAGAAGTTCTCTCGCCCACTAAAGGGCGGCACTTTAGCAGGGCTTTTGGTGGCGTTCCTTGGACTCCGATCTTGAGCGAATTATTTCAAACAAATCCCAGCGCAGCTCTATTACAGTGCCAAACGGCTCCCACTCGCCCAGCAGCGGCTGACGCTGGCCGAACTCTTTTATTTGCACCACTTTCAGTTTTGGCCGGACGCCTTCTTGCCACTGGAATTTCCTCCCGAGATGGGCAAATTGTCATGGATTCGGTTGGCCAACTCTCTTTGGGGAATGCGCGCGAGATTCAAGAGCGCTTTCAAGAAGAAACTTTTGGAAGCGTTCTCGTAGAAGGACAGGAAACACCCCTATTCTTGATACGCAACACCCTGGCACAAAACATCGCCGTTGCGCAGCATCTTCAACGCCTTGGCCTTGAAGACGATACGTCGGCAAACCAGGTAATTCGCCGTCTTTCCGAGTGGCCGCTTTCGCACCCTAATACCTTCACAGAAAACTGGATTCAAATCGGCTACCCCATATTTGAGAGAGCGGGGACACGCGTAGACGGCATTGATCCGGCAGCACTAGAAAAAAATCCTGGACACTGGCTGGGAAGAGTTTTGCTCACGCTTCTTGAACAGGAAGTTCGTAAGTACCACAACCGGGATCCGATTTTCGCGGTAAACCTAGCTGAGTATTTTGAACAAACTCATAAGGCAATACCAGAATCCACAGAAGGCATCTTAGATCTCTTCCCACTTTTTGTTTCTTCGTCAGACCCCAAACTTTCTCAGGCCCTCGAGAAACAGGGAGGAAAAACACAGTCCGTGCCCCTTGCCGCCATTCCGGAGCTGCGCCTTGAACAAGGTACTTACCGCACGAACGTCGGAAGCAATCGCACCGGTACGATAACAGAGTTTAACTCAGATTCCCTAAGAGCCCTTCGAACACGCTACCCAGAAGGGGCACTACCCACAAGATGCACAAACCACTTAGTTCAACTAGCCAAACTCACCCTGGCCGCACAATATTGAATGAAAGATCATGAAAAAGAAGAGCGATAAAAAAACAAGTTCTCTCGAGGCATCGCCAACGGTGGATAGCGCTCTGTTTGCCCAGTTTACGGCTTTCTCCACCCGCAAGGGCGATATTGCCCGCACAAAAATTCTTTCGGCTACTTTGCAATGCATTGCCCACCAGGGCATAGAGAAAACCGGCTTTGAATCGATTGGAAAACTCTGCGGCATGCGCCGCGCCCATGTGGCCTACTACTACCCAGATCGAGATGAATTGGTACTAGCTGCCATTCAGTTTGCGATTGCCACGGCCCAGCAAACTACCGTTGCGCATGTTTTTCAGGCGCCGTCCGACAAAGAACGGCTAGATGCCTTTGTTCATGGAATATTTGACTGGGCAGAAAAATACCCGGAACACACTCGAGTAATTCTTCTTTTTTATTACTGCTGCAGCTGTGAGCCGAAATACAAAGCGCTCCACCACCAAGTTCGTGAACAAGGTGCGCAGCGAATAGCGGCCGTTCTGAAGCCCTTACTGCCAAGCACGCCAAGCCGCGAAGTGGTCGAATATGCAAAACTCTTACAGAACCTCATTACCGGCTCCTTAGTGGACCACATCACCACTCAACCCAAGGCGACCCTTTCCTCACTCGCCGAACGCGTCAGCCGCCAATGTCACGCGATAGTGGGAATTTCCGTTCCTTAACTGGTACAATCTGCCTCGATGCCGAATTTTCAAAACCAAACCGATAGACTCCAGAACCGCACTCAACGCCTCCAAGAACGGAGCCAAACGCTTTCTTCCTATAGAGTTTTGGCATTTTCCGTCTCTGCAGCATGGGGCCTAGCGATGGGGTATTTTTTCCCCTCGCCGCTGTGGCAAATCCCCACGATTTTGGGCTTTCTCGCTTTTGCGTTCCTAGTGCTTCAGCAAGACAAGGTCGACCGAAGCTTAGAAAAATTTCAAAAACGTTGGGAGTTCTCTAGGCGTACATTGGCCGTGGCCACGCTGGATTGGACCCTGATTCCGCCGCTCCCCAGTGTTACTGGAGTAGAGAAACTTCCTCGCTACTTCTCAGATCTCGACTTTTTTGCCGGCAAGGCCGTTTTGCGACTGATAAACCAAACCGTCTCCACGGCTGGATACCAGGCACTTGTGAAGCATTTCCTTATACGCGGAATCACTGTCGACCAACTCAGCCAGCGCCAGGAAACTGCCAAAGAAGCCCAAAAGCTTCGATTGCTACGACGAGAATTTTTCGTCGTGGCATCGCTTTGGGCTGGAATGATTGAGTCCGACCGTGTTGCTGACCTTCTCGAAAAACCTCTGCATACCGCAAAGGCGGTTCGGGGGTTTTGGTTCTTGTTCGCTTTGCAATCGGTATTCATTGGCCTTTTTATTTTCTTTTCTCTCGCAGGTGGCACCCCGTTTTTCCTAGCCGCCGGACTTGCGCTGAGTCTGGCATATAAAGTGTTCGGAAAGGAAATCGAAATTTTCGGTGCCTATGGCTACGGAATGTCCTTGGATACTTCTTTGGGAAAGTTCTCAGCTCTTGCCAGTGTTATCGAAAAAATGAGCCGAACTAAAGCACCCCACCTAAATCAACTATTGGCACCTTTCGCCGGCGACAAGAATCCAAGTGTCGTACTGGCACGAGCAGGAAGGGTTGTTGGGTTTCTCGGGGTAAAGCAGAATCCCATATTGCACCTAGCGATTAACTTGGTATTTCCGTGGGACTTTTACTGGACTCTACGACTCGAAAAAATGCGCATCGAGGTTAAGGACCGGCTACCTACCTGGATGCAGACGCTGGCACAGCTAGAAATCTACTTATCCCTTGCAGAATTTCAAGAAACCCACGCCCATTTTCCATTTCCTCAAGTTCATGCTCGGGCAGACTTTTCTTTAAAATGCAAAAAATTGGGACACCCGCTGATTCCCGCAGCTAGTCGGGTAGGTAATGATCTCGTGCTCAATCCCGAGCAGCGTTGCGTAATTATCACGGGGTCAAACATGTCGGGCAAAAGTACGTTTCTGAGATCCCTAGGCGTGAATCTGCTTTTGGCCGAAGCAGGTACGGTGGTATGTGCAGAATCGCTTGATTTTACTGCGCTCGATTTAGCCACGTCGCTTCGCCTTAACGACTCGCTAGAAGAGGGACTCTCGTCTTTTTATGCCGAGGTTCGACAATTAAGAAACATCCTGGATGATGCAACCAGCGGCCGTCCGGTGTTTTACCTTATCGACGAAGTATTTCGTGGAACGAACAACCGAGAAAGGCTGATTGGAAGCAGAGCCTTTGTGAAACACCTAGCCAAGACGCAAGCCGTGGGACTTATTACTACACACGATCTGGAGCTCTCCCAGCTGGCAGAAGAGAACCCTGGAATAAAGAACTTCCATTTTAAAGAAGACATCGATGGCGATAGAATGAGTTTCTCCTACCACCTCGCCGAGGGGCCCTGCCCCACTACGAACGCCTTGAAGGTTATGCAGCTGGCGGGCCTGCCGATTACCGAGATTTCTTAGAGAAGTTCTTATTCACTATGCGTAAAAATGCGAGGGGATCTACCGGGTGGCCATTTACCCTGGTTGCCCAATGAAGATGGGGTCCGGTGGCGCGTCCCGTCCCACCCGCCATACCGATCTTTTGGCCTTTTTTCACTTCTTCCCCGGCCTTTACCTCGAGCGTACTTAGGTGGGAATAGCTAGAAAAAATTCCCCCACCATGGTCTAGGAGCACCATATTGCCCGCAACGAAGAACTCGTGAGCCAACACCACTTTCGCGGCGTTGATAGCGAAGATCGGAGTTTTTTCGTTGGCACGTAGATCCACTCCGTAGTGGGTGCTTTTCACATCGGTGTTGTACTTTCGTTGATTTCCAAAGCCGCTAGTTACTTTCAATGCCGTGGGCGCAACGAAAGACTCGCTCCAAAACGGCACGGGCGTAGATGCAGCCGTGGCCGCTTTAATTTCGTTTCTATCCGCTTCCATCCGCTGTTTCTCAGCTTCGGACGGGTTGGTTTGCTTTGGCTCTACTTTCAGATGATTGACCTTGAACTTCCCCTTAATCACTTTAATAGCAAGTTTGGAGCCTTGAGGAAGCTGGTTTGGAACAGCATTCACTTCTACTTCGTGTGATCCCAAGGCAGTTTCTAGTGGTACGGCTACCAAGGCACAGACGGCAGTTGAAGCAGCCGGTCCACATTTCCAAAATTTAATCTCCTGCTCGGCAAAATGAGCCCGCACGCTTTCGGCAGAAACGGCCTGGCTTGGCTCCCACTTTAGCAAAGCCAATTGTCCTTGCGCCACCTGCGTTGGCCAAAGAGAGGGCATAGGTTCGCTGGCTGCCGCGGCAACCAAGGAAATAGGCACAAACAGAAAAAAAGCTAGGCGCATCTACCTTCCAAGCAGGTCTAAAATTCCATTTAGAAAAGTGAGCGGGTGCGGTGGGCAACCAGGAACATACAAGCTGGGCTTAAACCGCTCTAGAAATTCTCGATCAAGCGCTTCAGAGCCAGCAAATATTCCTCCCGATATGGCACACGCCCCAACGGCAATTACAAACTTGGGATCGGGCATCGCCTCATACGTGAGCTTCAGCGCCTCGCTCATGTTTTGACTAATAGGCCCGGTGAGAACAAGTCCATCGGCATGCCGAGGCGAAGCGACAAATTCAATTCCAAATCGGCCGATGTCGAAATTCACATTGCTGAGCGCATTTACTTCTAGTTCACAGGCATTGCAGCCAGCCGCAGAGACCGATCTCAGTCGAAGAGAACGCCCAAAGCGCTTTCGAATGGCTTCCGAAACCTGAACGCCGACAGCGGGCGGAACACCTTCCTGAACAGTGAGATTCTCGCGAGAACTCGAAGCCATTTTGTAGTTTTCAGTCGGCTTGATCTTACCCACCGGGCAAACGCTGACGCATTCCGAACAAAAAATGCACGTTCCAAAATCGATTCGCACAGGGTTGAGCGAAATCGCTTGGGTCGGGCAAGAGGTTTCACAGGCCGTGCATCCCGTAGCACACGCAGATCCTGAAACCTCGAGTGCGCCTTGGTACCCCGCGGGTTTGGCCGTACGAACATTGGGGACAAACTGCTTTCCCTGCGATTTGCGTACTTTCAAAGCGCCAAGAATGTTTGAAGCAATTAGTTTCATACGCACCTCACAGGTCGTTCCCACAATAGGAAAGGTCAAAACTCTTATTACAAATCGGGAAGTCTGAAATGGCGTTCTCTCTAACTGACAAGGCCAGGGCAAACCAATTCCGCAGCGACGGGTCTTGGGTACGATAATCCAATAACCGGCCGCTCGAATCGGTCTCTAAGCAGTGAAATACTTCTCCGCGCCAACCCTCTACCGCAGCAAATGCCAAAGTATTCGGTGCTGGAGGAGGAAGCTCCACCTTCCACTTGCTTACTTCTAACTGAGAAAGCATTTTGATTGCCCCGAATAGCCATTCGAAGGAACGTTCTATTTCCTGTATTCGCAAAACCCCACGAGCCCAGCAATCTCCCGAAGGAACTGTTTCGATAGCGATGGGGAGCTTATCAAACGGGCTGCTCGCCAAATCGACACGGAGATCCTGCCTTACTCCCGCAGACCGCGCGGACATCCCGACAAACCCCATATCACGAGTAAGTTCGTTGCTCAGCTGTCCCACCCCTTTAAGTCGGTGCCGAACGGTAACGGAGTCTTGAAAAAGTCGATTGATTAGAGCGATATCTCTCTGGGCTGCCTTTAGTGTGGCTATAGCATCGTTGCAAACTTTAGCGTCGCCCCGAAAGCGCATTTCCCCAGGGCGAATCCACCCTCGGCCAAAGCGACTTGCGCAAAATCGCATCGAGGTATTGATGATTCCCGTGCGAAGACGTCCGTAAGTAGAACCTCCCGGGAGAAAAGCGACGTCGGTTGCAATGCCTGCCAGACCAGTCAAATGCATCGCAATGCGCTCAAGCTCCAAGGCAATACCGCGGACTAAGTTGAACTCCTCAGGTACCCCTACTCCACAGAGACTTTCAAAGGCCGCTGCATAAGCCCAGGCATGTGCCGCTGCTGTGTCACCGGCAATGGACTCTACCAAAGGCGCCAGGCTTCCGGCGGGCCTGTCGAGAAGCAATTTATGAATTCCTCGGTGCTGATACCCTAAATGAATTTCGAGGTGGTGCACTTTCTCGCCGTAGCACATAAAACGAAACGCGCCTGGTTCGATGACTCCTGCGTGAACCGGCCCTACCGCGACTTCGTGAACTTCCTTTCCTTCGATTTCGAAAAACGGATAAGAACTCATTTGGCGTTGGTGCTCACCGGAGAACCGAATTGGTTTAAGCCAAGGGTGGTGAGCGAACTTCAGGCCCCATTCTTCGGCCATCTCTCTTTCAAAACAGTGAAAAAGTGGGAACTCTAGAGTGAGAGCCGGAAGCGCCTCTGTTTTTGGGTGAGAAGCGCGTACAAAGTCTAGTGTACCCTTTTGGGTGAGGAGCGCCGCATTCAGGTGCACTTTCATCGCATCTGGGGAAGGCGAGGCAAAATAGCTTATAATCCTCTCGCCTGCAGAAAGACGCGTCCGGATATCAGCAAAAAGTTCGGCGGATGCGAGTGTTCGTACCTGGCTACTCTTTAAACCAAAATTCATTAGGGCCCCCCCAAACTCACGGAAACGGCACGAAGCATCTGACTTACGGAAGTAGGAATATAGACGCCCATCGCCACCAGCAAAAAGATGAAGAAGAAATTCGGAAGCAGGGTGTAGATGGTTTCCGATTTTGATTGGGCTTCAACTTTTGGCTGTCCCCAAATCATCGGAAACACGGAACGTCCCATCGCAACAAAAATGATAGTAAGGATTAAGCAAAAAACGGTGAAAAGCGCGTAGAGCTTCTGATCGATCATGCTAGACATAATGATTACTTCACCAATAAAGCTACCGAACGGCGCAAATCCTAAGAGAGCAAAAACGCCCACCATAAAGAAAGCCCCGCTAAAAGGCATTTGCTTAATGAGACCGTGGATGCCATCGACTTGCTTCGTACGGTACTGCGCTTTTATGTTGCCGCACGTAAGAAATAAGATGGACTTTACCAAGGCATTGCTAATCACATACAAGACAACGCCAAAACCAGCGGCCTTGCCAACACCCAGACCTATCGCAATGACACCCGCATGGTTAATCGAAGCATAGGCGATAAGGCGCTTGTAGTTCTTCTCAGTAACGATATGAATTGCCGCAAGCGACATCGAGGCCAATCCAAGCAATACTAGCTCGACACGAATGAGCCCCGGAGCCAAGGGAAGAAATACGGGTACCACCCGAAATAGAGCCAATAGAACGCAATTAAACTGCATTGCTGCAAGCAGAGTCGTAACCGACGGAGGCGCAGCATCGTAAGTCTCCGGAAGCCAGGAATACCAAGGGGCAAGTCCCAGTTTTGAGCAGTAGCCAAAAAGAATCAAGAAGACCCCGATTTCGAGCCAAGGCGATCCGACCTTGAACGGCTGCGCCGCCCACTTTTGCAGAAAGAAAACACCTTCCGTGGCCTGAGCGCCGGCTTCGACCCCATGAGCAATCACTAAAAACCCCAAAAGCGCCAGCGCAAGCGAAACGGTTGAAAAGAGTAGGTACCGCCATGCCGCCCTGTAAGCCACAGCGCCTCGTTGGTGATACACCAAGGGGGCCGCGGCCAAAGTGGAAATCTCCAAAGCGACAGAGGTTAATAGGAAGTGACCACTTAAGATGGAGAGAACCAACGCGCTATAGCATAGGAGGGAAAGTCGAACGAACCTTCCAATACCCACCTTACTTTCTGGCGCAGTTCCAACACGGTTGTACACATACAAAACGATCCCAAAAAACACGGCCGATATAACAAGCAAGAAAACACGTGATGAGGGATCGCATATCACATACCCAGCAAAAGCATTCAAACTGCTCACTGTGGGTTCATTTACTAGGACGTTTGCCAATGCGAAGTTTACCGCCGCAACAAGCATTGCCAAGTACAAGGCGAAGCGGTCGCGAGGAATAACAAAAGTAAGACCGACTGCGATCAACGGGACTATCGCCACAATCAGCGCTGTCATAGTACCTCCAACTCCGGCCCATGCTCTGTGACAGAATCTTCCGAGTTTTGTTGAAATTTATTCAAGAATTTAAAAAACAAAATAAGCAAGCCAATGAAGGTGAGCGAAATACCCAGCTGCACGAACCAAGGTTCTTCGTGATTCATCGTCTCAAACAAACTAATTCCGCTTTCGATATATAAAATCCCAATGATTTGGCCCATAGGTTCTTTCTGCACCGCTAGGATGAATAGCCCAGAAAGAAGCGCACTGGCTACGGCACCAGCGTGAAATGCGGGCACAAGGTCATTGGGGTAGAGGCGCTGGCCCAAGCTGACCGCTAGAATCAACAAACCGATCGCCGCAATCCACGAAACTAAACTGGGAGGAATCACATCGAATTCCACGCCACGACGGCGCTTACTGAAATAGAGTATAAAAAAGGTCGGCACTGCAATAAACCGCAATGCCACCAAATCCACTAGCTGGAGCGCTCCGGAAAGGTAGAGCGCTTGATGGTGGCTTTCCAATACAAGAGCGACACAGAGAGCTTGAAAGCCGAACCCGAGAAAAGCAATTCGCCAGGAACTAACAAACAGCGGAAGATAAACGGCAATTAAGAACCCAGAAATAGCCAAAATCAATGCGCACCTCCAGCATAAATACCAAGCGAGATAAGCCCAGCGATAAAGGCCACGAAAGTATACCGAGGTATGGCACTCATCTTAAAACGTGCGATAAGTGACTCAACCAACCCCACCAAAATTGAAACCGCGAACAGTCCCAAGAGGCAGAACCCCATAGACGCGACGGGATGCGTTTGATTAGAGAATGGATTCAAAAGTGCGCTGATAAACCCGGCAATCAACGTGTACTTAAGCGCAGATGCCGCCTGAACCAAAGCAAGCTCCGGACCACTGTGGTCGAGAATCATCACTTCGTGGATCATGGTGAGTTCCAAGTGGGTGTTGGGATCATCGACGGGAACTCTTGCTCCCTCCACTTGAAGAAGGATGAACAAAGACACAAATAGCCCAAACTTGGCGAACCAAGCCCAGGGTCCAATTGGAAGATCCGTAATCAGGCTGGCAAAGCTCGTGTGGCCAGAAGCTAGCGCCAGCCCTCCCAAACATACCAAGAAAGCAGGCTCCATCATGGCACCAAACGTTGCTTCACGACTTGCTCCCATTCCTTCAAACGGGCTTCCGGTGTCGAGGGCCGATAGCACTAGGAAAATACGTCCTAGTCCCAATAGGTAAACAAAACAGATAAAGTCGTAGTCGAATGAAACCAATGAGTAGCCTGGAACAAGCGGCACAAGAAGTGCTGCCATCAAAGTAGTGCTGAGAATAATCCAAGGAGCGATTTGAAAAATCCACGAGCTTGCTTCACTGTACACGGGGGTCTTCCCCATTAGCCGAACCAAATCGAAATACAACTGATTGAGCGGTTGACCAACCCTCCCCGCCCAAAGGGCTTTGGTTCGATTGATGGTCCCTATCAGGAAGACCGGTAAGATAAAAAATACCGCCAACTGAAAAACAAAAATAGGTAAGGAAGAATTCAAGACACCCTCTCTATGAAATTAGCACTAGCCCGATAGCTCCCAAAAAGAGCGCCAACCCCAACGCGAACGAGAACGCGGGGTCTTCCTTGAGAATAACTGCCATTCGAACAAACCAATCTTCGCCGTTGCCGATTACCTTAAAGAGTCGACGTTCAACTGAATCCACACAGTGCGTGTTGATGGAAGCCTCTTTTGGAAACGGCCCCTCGGGTAAAGTGGTTTTTCTAAGAAACCGCAAAACTCCCCGAAAACTTCGAGCAAAACTGTCTGAGAAGGAAGATCCCGTGTATTGCATCCGAGGATTGCCAGCAAGATAGCCGCACCCCCAAGTGCAGTGCCGTCTTGAAGAAATACCTAGAACCACTCGTCTCAGCATCCACAAACCAAAAGTAACCGCAACCAGCGCAGCCGACAGATAGGTAATCGGACGGAGCAGAGCATAGCTAGCCCCTAGAGTTTCAGAAACGGGAACCGCCTCACCAGAGAATCGTACAAACTCTTCTGTTCCCCGCTGCACTAGGCGAAGACCCACAAAAGGAAAAAGGCCGAGCACCAAGACTCCTGCCGTGTGGACCGCCATGCCGAAACGCATCGAGAGTGGAGCCTCGCCAGTGCATTGAATGCGAGGATCTCGGGGCACTCCAAGAAACGCGATCCCAAAAACTCGTGCCATCGCGAGAGCTGAGATACCCCCGATGAAAGCCAAAAGCGCGCCCTCCATCACCCAGAATGCGCCCCCCATGGCATCGGGAATCTGATGACTAAACAAAGCAGAATAGAGCAAAAACTCACTCACAAATCCATTGAATGGCGGCAGCGCTGAAATGGCCAAACCTCCGATGAGAAAAAACACCGATGTCTGCGGCATTTTTCGGATTAGCCCACCGAGGCGCTCTAAGTCGATGGTCTGAGTCGTGCGATAAATAGCGCCTGCAGCGTAAAAAAGAAGGCACTTAAAGAAAGCGTGGTTCAGCACGTGTAGCATTGCGACGGCAAACCCTAGAGAAACCAATGCCGGTTTTTGAAAGTGAAGGCCCAAAATCCCCACACCAATTCCAATACCCGCAATGCCGACGTTCTCCGTGGAGGAATAGCCAAGCAGACGCTTAATATCTCTCTGAGAAACCGTATAGAGCACGCCCATAAAGGCGGACAAGGTGGAGAAAGCCACTAAATACCACCCCATCCACTGCTCCGGTGTTTCCATCAGCAAAGTAAAGCGCAACATGCCGTAGATTCCCGCTTTGTGGATCACGCCCGACATCAACGCAGAGACATGCGCCGGAGCAGCAGCGTGGGCTCTTGGGAGCCAAGTGTGAAAAGGAAAAAAAGCAGACTTTAAACCGAATGATGTCATCAAGAGAACGAATATCGTAGCGCGAAGCGGGCTAGGAGCCCTTAGGAAGAGCCTAAAATCAGAAAAATCAAAAGCGCCTGTCTGTGAATGCAGTAAGAGGAAAGCAGCAACGAGAAAAAGGAGCCCCAGGTGAGTCGAAACTAAGTAGTTAAATCCGGCAAAGCGAATTTTCTGGTTCTTATACTCCCAAATCACCAAAAGCCACGCGGCCAAAGCAGCAATCTCCCAACCCAAAAGAAAAATCAAAAGATTGTGGACCGCATAAATGAGAATGAATGAAACCGAAACTAGATTAAGCAGAGCAAAGTGAAAGCCGGCATGCCGCTTTTTTTCAAAGTACGGAGCCAAATAGCCAACGGCGTACAGCGAGCCCAAAAAAGTCATCGGCAATGAAAAAGCGAGGAAAAATGCGCTGACCGCATCTACTTGAAAGTGAACCTGCTCGATGGGGTACGACCAAGGTAAGAACGCCTCAATTACTCCGCCCGATACCAATACTGGCGCAACTGCCCAAAGTACCAGAGCGACCGCGATTGCCTGAGTGACTAGACTGATTTGCACCCGCAAGGAGTTACGGCGCGCCAATAAAGATCCGGCTACTCCAACGAGTAAGCTTCCAAGTGCCAGAAAAATAAGATTCACAAGATGTCCCCTTCAACTAAAAGCTTACTTGGCTTCCAACCTGAAACACCAGCGCACTCGCCTGAGGACTTGCTGTCGCACCAGCCGCAAGATGGTGCCGGGTACTCCAGAAGCTGACTTCGCCCCAAAACAAAGCTCCTTCGGCAATTTTGTAGTCGCCGCCAAAGTGCGCGGTCCAATTGGATTCAATACCAGGACCGGTCCCGGCCAAAGTGAGCTTCGTCGGATCATACGAAGCCAAAACAGAATCAAGGTTGCGCAATACTGCCGCGCCGCCCAAGGAAGCAAAAACGCTTGCTGGGCCAAAGGTCCTTTTTGCTGACACATAAAAACCCGCTTCGTCCGGACAATTGCCAGCGTTCGTTGCATTGCAAAAGGAAAGACCGAGAAGTCCCAAGTTCTGGGTGTTCCGCCCCCAATAGCCCTCTGTTCGAAATTCAAACTGGGCATTTTTTACGGTTCCAAACGCGGTAATAGCCCCAGACCCAATTCGGCTGGTAGACGACGCCCGCAACGAAGCAAACATGGCCGAAGCGCCAGCGGACCAACCCTCTCCGTGGTAGGTTTCCCGAAAAGAGATCGTGGGCACGACTGTGAGCTCAGAGTTGCCGTCGGAAAATGTAGCATTCTGGGAAGGTAGGCCCAATGCAAATCCGGTTTCCCAGGCGCCGTGGCTCCATAACCCCGTCAACTGGTGACGCATAAACCCGATATCTCCCGCCTCAAAGAAATGGCCGACAAAATTATAGGTAAACGGCATTAGGGGCGATATCAGATCCCAATCCTGCCCAAGCTGCAGTTTAAAATTCTCATGGAGAACATACGATAAGACTGCCCGGCGCAGACGGGGATTAGCGCTCAGGGTTGGAGAAGACTTTGTAAAATCTATAAAATCCAACTCAACGCGCGCATCCAAAGTGGGCGCGGGACTAATGGTAAACCCGACCCGAGACTGGGCGACCTGAAAAGTGCTCCGCAGATTTCCCGAGGAAGCACCCGCCAAAACTGGATTGCCTGCTGCAGAAATGGCCCCCTGATTCGGATTGCTGAAACTCTCGGTGCCCGAAGTGGCCAAGCTATAAAATGGCAATACAAACCCGTACCACTTTAGGCTCGGGGCATCGGCTCGCGAAGCCGAGGAAAACAAAACTGCCAATAAGATACTACGCCAAGCCCGACGCCCGCACATGATGTTTCACTCACCTAGGTAGAATTGCCGATCCCCACACACGGAAGTTTCTTGCCCCCAAGAAAAGTCCCACTTGCTAACTTGCAAGCTTGCGACCAGCTAGCGGATGAGACGAGATTCCCACGTGCCTTCGTGAAAAGACAAGTGTAAAGGGAGTCCTTGCACTCCTGCCATCGGCTTCAAGCCGCTCGAGATGCTCCATCACTGTGTGATCGACAAAAGAACAATGACTTAAATCCACCTTCACCGATTTTTTCCCAATACAAGCAGCGAGCGTTTCTCGAATTCGAATGAAATTCGTACTCACCAAGGGGCCCTCGATTGTAAACTTCGCTGTCGCACCGCGTGACTCTGCCTTCCAGCGCAGTCCAAACAACGCCGTAAACGATCGTGCCCGAAACACATTCATTGTCGTTTCCAGAACAAAACCAAATGCGACACCAACAAGGAGATCAGTCGCCAAAGTCATGAGCAAAGTTCCAAACATCACGAGGGCTTGATCCCAACCCATTTCCCATGCATGCCCGAGCTGTTTAGGATTGCCGAGCCGATACCCTGTTACAACCAAGATGGCGGCTAACGATGACAACGGAATTCTGTGCAACATGGCCGGAAAAAGCACAACAAAGAGAAGCAGGAAACAGCCATGGAAGAAGTTTGCCCAACGAGTCTTTGCGCCGTTTGATACATTCGCCGAACTGCGAACAATCTCGGCAATCACCGGGACAGCACCAATGGCTCCGCCCACGGTGTTGCAGATTCCCTTAGACCACAATTCCCGATTGAGATTCGAAACCCGTTTATAGGAGTCGAGCTTATCCACTGCATAGGCGCTCAGAACCGATTCAATTGTCCCAACCAGCGCAATCGCGATAGCATGCTTCCAAAAAACGGGATGGGAGATCATTTTGAAATCCGGAAATGCAATCGCATCGCGAATATTTTCGGGAACATTCAGTAAGAACTTCGGACCCACAGTGGAATCCCCCATGAAGGATTTCACCATGTGCTCATGGGCGATATCAAAGTACATCCCCATCGCAACGCCGAAAATAACAGCCACCAAAGGGGCCGGAATTTTTTTAAGGTAGGGATTCTTTACTTGCCCCAGCAGTACGACAATCAACAAACTCGCCACCCCTATTAGCGCAATCTCCGGATTCATATTGGAGAAACTATGCGGAATCTCACCCAAGAGGCCAAAAATAGACTTGGCACCTGGTGTAACCCCCAGCCCCACATGGATTTGCTTAGCAAAGATAATTACGCCGATGGACATCAACATTCCGTGAATAACCGAGGTAGGAAATGCAAGTCCTAGCCCCCCCATACGACTCACGCCCATAGCGACTTGAATCAGCCCCGCTACGACAATCACACCCAGCGCAGGCCGAAAACCCGCGGCAAGGTCTCCGCCCCCAAGTTCCGTGACGGCAGCGAGAACAATTACAATTAGGCCGGCGGCAGGACCGTTGATGGTTGTATAACTGCCGCCCAGTAGAGACCCGATGATCCCTCCGACTACAGCGGCAAGAATTCCGGAGGTCGCCGGCATTCCCGAGGCAATCGCGATTCCAACCGACAGCGGCAACGCCAAAAGAAAAACTACAAATCCTGCCGAAAGATCTGTTTTCCAGTACTGCTTTAAACCACCCAATCCATCTCTTGGAATCATTCTGGTCCCCTAGCCTTTCTGACAGGCTACAAGATGGGCTTTAGAACCAGATGAAAATGAAATTAAATATTTTTAATCTCGTCGGATGGCTTCGGAAACGACACAGAAAAAGCCGCGCCGCCTTCAGGCCTATTGCGTACGTCGAGCTTTGCGCAGTGCAAATCCGCTATGCGCTTCACAATAGAAAGCCCCAGACCCGTGCCGGAAATACTGTCTTGGGTGGATTCAGCCCGAAAGAAGCGTTCAAACAATCGCTCGGGATTAGACATGGCAATTCCGGGCCCTCTATCTTCAACGCGAAGCTCCAACCACTGCGGATTTTCAAAAAGCGTCAGCCAAATAACGCCGCCGTCAGGGGAATACTTCACGGCGTTCTCGAGCAGGTTTTCCAACATCGCCCTGAGCAATTCGGGTTCCGCATTCAATTTAAACGAATCGGACGTGGGGTCTTCACCGTTGCCGCCAAGTTGAACTACAAACCGAATACCCCTCGCCTGAGAAGCCCTTTCAAATCGGGCGACGACCTCGAGTAGTTTCTCGTCTAGCTGCAAGGGCACCAATCGTAAGCTGCCACTTTCGGCATCCATCCGGGCAAGCGTCAGCAGGTCTTCAACTATTTTGCTGAGATACGAAACTTCCTGCGCCGCACTCTCGGCAAACTTCTCTACCTCCGGCAGGGACTTCTCGCCTTTGCGAAAAATATCTAGCTCACCTTTAAGTATCGCGAGCGGTGTCTTAAGCTGATGAGAGGCATCCGCAATAAAATCTTCCTGCAAACGAAAGGCCCGCTCTAAGCGCCGTAGCAAACCGTTGAGGGTTATGGCCAATTCTTGAATTTCATCTCGACTATTAGGAACTGGAATCTTTTCGGAAAGGTGCTTTGCTTCGATCTCATTGGCTTTAGCAATAATCGCGGAAACAGGGGCCATCGCCCGCGCGCTGAACTCCAAGCCAAAAAAAACTGAGAGTAGAAGCATGAGGGGGACAGAAATACTGAAGAATGTCAGCAGAGCATCCTTTTGATGATCGAGAAGTAAGTTAGGAACTGCCGCCTGCACCACAAATGGCTCATGCCCGTGAGGCCGCGCCAAGTGCGATACCATGCGATACCTCCCTTGTGACTCGGATGCGCTCAGAAAGGGAAGGACTGTGTCTTGAAAATGGGCTTTCTCCTGCGACAGGTGCTCCCCCGTTAACATTAAATGGGGAAGTTCATTCTCGCCAAGACTCTTCGATTTCAGCATAACGCGGGACTTAAGGTCCACGATCTGTAAGAAAGTTTCCCCGATCGAGAAGGGCAGTATCATCTCAGAATCCGCCAATACAGAAACTGGCAAAGAATTCGGAGGAAGACTCGAAAAATCTATCGAATGAGAAACGTCGACAGCGTAGTTATAAAGAGCAGAGTCGAATTGCCTTTGGTAAGTCTTACCAATGTAAATAAAAACGCTCGCGCAAAAGAGCGAAAAAAAAGCGCCAAATACGCCGACGCACATTAATACAAGCTGGCCACGCAGACCAAGCGCAGCAAATCGTTTAAACGTCTTTCGTGAGTACATATCCCATACCCACAACCGTATGTAGGAGGCGCGTTTCAAACGGCTGATCTACTTTTTTGCGTAGCATGTTTACGTAGACATCAATCACATTGCTGTCGCTATCGAACTGGGCGTCCCATACGTGCTCGCTAATATTCGTTCTCGAAAGCACCCGCATGGGGTTTCTTAGGAAGTATTCCAGTAACGAGAATTCTTTTGCAGTAAGCGCGATGGGCTTTCCGGCTCGAGATACTTTTCGGGCCACCAAGTCCATCTCGACGTCTTCAAAATCTAGCTTAGAACCCGCCGTAGCGCCGGTACCCGTCCTTCGCAAAAGTGCGCGTACCCTGGCACAAAGTTCATCAAATTCAAACGGCTTTACCAAGTAATCATCAGCACCCGCATCGAGCCCCGAGACTTTGTTCTTGGTTCCTGTAAGAGCAGTAAGCATGAGAATTGGCCCCTGGAAACCGTCGCGACGTAACGACCTAGCCGTGTCCAGGCCGTTCCGATCGGGCAACATTACGTCGAGGATTACTAGGTCGTACTCATTTGAGGCCGCCATACATTCAGCTGCGGCGGAGGTTTCAGCGCAATCGACGCTGTAACCAGCATCACTCAGGCCACGCCGAATAAAGGCGGCCATTTTCTTTTGATCTTCTACTAGTAAAAGACGCATTGCCTGACACCCATTAGACTATGTAGAGCCAAAATCAGAGTAAGTGCAACCGACGTTTATCTGGATGGACTAACGGCCCGCAAACGAACGCTTGGGGCCGCTAAAACGGCGCTGGCCGAAAGGGCGTTTCGAGCGGTGCGGAGCCCCGCCTCCCCTATTCCCAAAACGGGTTTTTCGTTCTTCATCGGACATTAAAACCGTTTCGCCGTCTCGGTCTCCCGGGACCAAGAAATTGACAGCAAACCCGGTCTTACCAAATCGGCCCGTGCGACCAATTCGGTGAATATAGTCTTCTCTGCTTTGAGGAAGGTCGAAGTTGATAACATGCGCAATGTCATTCACGTCTATCCCGCGGCCCGCAAGATCGGTGGCAACCATTATCCGGTGCGTCCCTGAACGAAACCGTTCCAACGCCTGCTTACGCTGTCCCTGACTTCGGCCTCCATGCAACACGACCACGTTGTGCCCTTTGCTAAAAAGCAACCTGGCAAGGCGATCGGTACGGTGTTGAGTTCGAGTGAAGACTAATATGCGCCCTTCCCGCTCCGCCATTTCCTTAAGGATCTGGATGTTCTTATCGTCATTGGAGGTGCGAATGGTGGACTCAGTAATCTGTCCCTTGGATTCGGGCGTGGCCTCTACAGCAGCACGGAACGGACTCTTAAGAAAATTAGCAGCAAGGCTTTGAATCTCCTGCGGAAGCGTTGCCGAAAATAGAAAAGTCTGCCGCTCCCTTGGTACATGGGCCATGATTTGTTTGAGCTGCGGCGCAAAGCCCATATCGAGCATTCGATCTACTTCATCTAAAACCAGGAACCCTACCTGGGAGAGGTTCGCCGTTTGCTCGTTTAGGTGATCCATAAGACGCCCGGGGGTGGCGACGATGTAGTCGGCGCTGCTATACAGATCAGCGGCCTGACGACGGAAGGACTCACCACCTACTACCAACGTCCCGTGGATCCCTAGCCCACGGCTCATTTGGCGCAATACCTGATGAATTTGGGCCGCGAGCTCGCGCGTAGGAACTAAAATCAACGCTTGGCGTGAGGAGTCTTCGAAAAGCTTAGTCAGCAGTGGGATAGCAAAAGCGCCGGTCTTCCCAGTGCCCGTTTGGGCGGTTCCCAGAATATCTCGCCCCTGCATGGCCTCGGGTATGGCCATGGCTTGAATAGGGGTAGGGGCCAAAAACTTCATTTGCTCAAGAGCTTTGGTAAGGGGCTCTGGAAGGTTGAGATCTTTAAAGGTAGAAAACAGGCTCACTCATACTCACTTTTTCGGGGTTTACGAGCGCCAGGTAATAGCATAACACGCGCCAGCATGACAGCCCTAAACCCCTCAGGCACACTTTCTGGCAGTTCGCCCGACTCAACGAGCGATTAGAGTACTAAGGTAAACAATGAGAAAACTATTTTTGATGGTATTTAGCTGCGCCACGGCCCCCCTTTTTGGTAACCCAGTATTCAACACCACCCCTTTTAGCGTAGAGGAAATGAAGGGTATTCTTAGCAATCCCGAGGTGCAGAAGAAGCTTTCGCATGACAATACCCGCGTCGAAGGCCTCACCGGCTCAACGCCCGACGCAAGCGGCGCCGCAGTTTGGTCCATTTGGACTAAGAAATGCCGCATTGAAGTCCGGGTAGGTTACCGGGCAAGCACCAAACCACTCAATCCACGTTTGCCCAGCGGCCGACAAATTGAACGAGTAGTCCAATCCGGCAACTGCGAGTAATAGAACGGGCCCGAAGTTAATTGAAAAACTTTTCGAACGCGTTCTCAGCAGAGGCGTTGTTTTCTATTACTTCTATCAAGCAGGGATATAACCTGTCGGTGGTAACTAGCAGGCTAAAGAAAATATCGCCAAACTGAACGCCGTTGAAGGGCTTGCCCCACAACAGGTGCTTGCCGGTCGAGAATACTCTCCCGGTTTCATCGAGGTGAAATCGCACGTTCCACAAGCTTTGACCGTGTACTAAATTAAGCAACTCACACACGGTCGATCGTTTTTTCTCTGGGACCTCTATCGGCAACGCCGTGAGGAAAGTTACCCCACTGCCATCCTCTTCTGGGGTCATCACCGAATGAATCAGCGGAGCAAAGTTGCCCTGCGTAGTGTGGGTGTAGTCGGACCCGTCGGTCTCAAACTGCAAACCTAAATCTTTTAATGCCGTTTCAATATTTTTTGATTCTGTAGACATGGTGACTCCTATTTCATGGCCTCAAGCTCTGCCCAACGAGCGTATAAGGTCTCTAGTTCGGTTTGCCGCTTGGAAATATCTTCAAAAATCTCAATCAGTCGACCCGAATTACTTTGAATCTCTGGACTCTGGCTCTCTTCCTGCGCCTTCGCAAGCCTAGCCTCGGCCTCTTGAATCTTGCCTTCCATGCCGGCGAGTTCTCGAGTTTCGTTGTAACTTAGCTTTCGCTTCTTAGAGCTTGCACCACTAGAGGCGGCATCTTCTTTTGCTTGAACCTTCTTGGCCGAAGCGCGATTTTTTCTCCAGGTCTCCCACTGATCTAAACCAGCAAACGTTAAAACCGGCCCCTCTTCGCCCGGTGATGGGAAAGCGTAGATTTCAGTCGCGACCTGATCCAGAAAATACCTATCGTGGGTTACCAGCAAAACCGCTCCGTCGAAGTCACTCAGGCAGTCTTGTAAAACATTCAAGGTATCGACATCTAAATCATTTGTCGGTTCATCTAAAACCAATACGTTAGATTCCTTCAACATGAGCCGCGCCAATAGGACGCGACTCTGCTCGCCACCCGATAGCTTACCAATAAGCATGTCGACCTGCTCGCGACGAAACAAGAAGCGATCCAAATACCCGTGGATGTGGACCATTTTCCCGCGATAGTTCACCTGATCGCCCGCGGGACAAAGGGTTTTACGCAAAGTCAGAGTAGGATCTAAGGTTTCTCGATTTTGCTCAAAATAGGCTACTTTCAAATGCTCGGAACGCAGCACTGTTCCGGAATCTGCCGCCTCAGTACCGAGCAAGATGCGAATCAAGGTGGACTTGCCGCAACCATTGGTACCCAAAAGACCAATTCGACTCCCCGGCCCCACAAACAGGTCTAGATTTTCAAACAAAGTCCTATTGCCGTAGCGCTTTGTAATTGCTTTGGCCTCAAGCAAGCGCTTGGGTTTTTTGTCTGTCGACTGAAAATCAAGTCGAGCTGATTTCGACTGATTTCGATATTCCAATTCCTCTACTTTTTCCGCCAGCACACCCGCTGCTTGAATTCTCGCTTGTTGCTTAGTCGTTCTGGCCTTCGCACCCTGACGAAGCCATTCGGTTTCTCTTCGCAAAGTGTTTTTCAAGACAGTTTCGTGCTTTTGCTGCACTGAAATAAGCTCTTCCTTGCGCTGAAGATAAGTAGTGTAGTCGCCGACAACATTCAAAAGTCCGCCGGGGTTTCGACGATCGAGTTCTAAAATTCGATTTGCGACTCTTTGAAGAAATAGGCGGTCGTGAGTAATGGTGACAGTAGCAAATCGTGACTTAGCCAAAAACCCTTCCAGCCAAAGAATACTTTCAATATCCAGATGGTTGGTAGGTTCATCTAACAATAAAAGCTCGGGCTCTTTCGCCAGCTCGCGCCCCAAGGCAACACGTTTCTTCCAACCCCCTGAAAGTTTTCCCACAGGAAAATCGGCAAACGGCGAAAGTTCTAAACGCGATAAAACTTCGCCAGCAAGCTCGCCCGTAACCAAGTCTCTAGCCGTGGCGTCCTCGGGCAAATTCGGGGTTTGCTCTAAAAAACCGACTTTGAGACCTCGTTGCAGAGACAGCTCCCCATCATCCACACCCAACTGTCCAGATAGGATTTTCAGCAAGGTGGACTTACCCGCGCCGTTCGGCCCGATTAGCCCAATTCGCTCGCCACTTTCTACAACGAAGGTAAGGTCTTCAAACAACGGACGAGCGCCGAATGTTTTGCTGATTTTCTTTGCTGCAATTAATATTGCCACGTTTAGTTTGCCAGGTGCTTTGCGTGGTACCGCAAGTGATCTTCTATAAATGACGCTATGAAATAGTAGCTGTGATCGTAGCCCGGTTGCAGACGAAACTGCAAAGGATGATTATGCTCAGAGCACACCCGCCGAAGAGCCTCGGGCATAAGCTGGCTTGTCAGGAACTTATCCTCGGCCCCCTGGTCGATAAATAGAGGCTGTTTGGAGCGCCCGCTCGCGATGAGTTGGCAGGTATCGTAAGCTGCCCAAGCCCCGCGATCGTCCCCTAAATAGCCGGTAAAAGCCTTCTGCCCCCAAGGACAGAGCGACGGTGCGGTGATGGGCGCAAAAGCTGAAACGGAACGATAGCGCCCTGGATGCCGCAGAGCTAGCACTAGTGCGCCGTGACCTCCCATCGAATGCCCAAAAATCGATTCGGCTGAGGTGACTGGAAAGTTTTTCTGCACCAGAGAGGGCAATTCGCAGGCAACGTAGTCGAACATTTGGTAGTTCGCTGCCCAAGGATCGCGCGTTGCGTTCACATAAAATCCGGCAGCGACACCAAAGTCCCAATTCTCAGAGTCGCCGGGAATGTTCAGACCCCGCGGACTTGTATCTGGCGCAACAATAAGCACTCCAAGTTCGGCTGCAACTCGCTGAGCTCCGGCCTTGGCCATGAAATTTTCTTCGCTGCAACTTAGGCCCGAGAGCCAGTACAGCACCGGGACTTTGGCCACTGCAGCTTGGGGCGGCACAAAAACAGAAAAGCGCATCGGAGTGCTACAAGAACCGGAAAGATGAGAGTAGTACTGGGTCGTACCACCGAAACTGCGGTTTTGGCTCTCTAACTTTATTTCCATTAGAAGGTCACCACAGTACGAATGCTCTCGCCTTGCTTCATTAAATCAAAAGCTCGATTGATTTGGCCGATGGGCATGGTGTGAGTAACAAATTCATCTACCTTGATTTCGCCGGCTAGGTAGCGGTCCACATAGTCTGGAAGTTGGGTGCGCCCCTTCACGCCGCCAAATGCAGTGCCCTTCCAAACTCGGCCAGTTACCAATTGAAATGGGCGGGTTGAGATTTCCTGCCCCGCCCCGGCAACTCCAATAATAATCGATTCACCCCAGCCTTTGTGGCAGCACTCAAGGGCCGAGCGCATGAGCTGGACATTGCCCACACACTCAAATGAATAGTCCACGCCTCCACCCGTCATCTCGACAATTACCTCTTGAATAGAAGCCGAATGTTTCTTTGGATTCACACAATCGGTTGCGCCCAGCTGACGAGCAAATTCAAACTTTTCTTCATTAATATCGACAGCGATAATTCGAGCTGCTTTCGCCATGACAGCTCCCTGAATTACGCTCAGACCAATACCGCCCAATCCAAACACCGCGATAGTGCTTCCCGGCTCGGCCTTGGCTGTGTTGAGTACCGCACCGATTCCGGTGGTAATGCCACAGCCTAATAAACAGACCTTATCTAGCGGGGCCGATTTCGAGATCTTCGCAACGGCGATTTCTGGCAAAACCGTGTGCTGAGAAAACGTCGAAGTGCCCATGTAGTGGTAAATCGTTTTGCCGTTTTTGGAAAAGCGACTCGTACCATCGGGCATTAAGCCCTTACCCTGAGTTGCGCGAATTGCCTGACAGAGGTTGGTTTTGCCGGAGAGGCAAAACTTACACGTGCGACACTCCGGGGTATAAAGCGGAATAACGTGATCGCCGACCTTCAGCGAAGTGACACCCGCTCCAATCGCTTCTACGACGCCCGCCCCCTCGTGGCCCAAAATAGAAGGGAAAATCCCCTCGGGATCGGCTCCTGATAAGGTGAAGTAATCAGTATGGCAAACCCCTGAGGCAGCCACTTTTATCAAGATCTCGCCCTGCTTCGGGCCTTCAAGGTCTATTTCTTCCACTTCAAGGGGTTTGCCTTTTTCCCAGGCTACGGCAGCGATTGTTTTCATGGGCCTTTACGTAACACCGGGTCTTTACTTTGGAAAGCATTCGGAGCAGATCGTATCAATATGGAAACAAAAGCCTACGCAGCAAAGAGTGCCCAAAGTGTTCTAGAGCCTTATTCTTTTTCACGCCGCCCCGTGGGCCCTAACGATGTGAAAATCGACATTGAGTACTGCGGTGTCTGCCACTCGGATATTCACCAGGCTAGAAATGAATGGGGTGGGTCTATTTTCCCCATGGTACCTGGCCACGAAATTGTGGGAACGGTTTCCCAAGTTGGAAGCAAAGTTACCAAATTTAAAGTGGGAGATTTGGCTGGCGTAGGTTGCTTTGTAGACTCTTGCCGAAAATGCGAAAGCTGCAAAGAAGGGCTAGAACAGTATTGCGACACGGGAATGACAGGCACCTATAATAGTCGATACGCAGATGGCTCTCCGACCTATGGCGGGTACTCGAGCACCTATGTGGTCGATGAAAATTACACCCTTCACATCCCAAAAAACTTGGAACTTGCCGCTGTAGCACCCTTGCTTTGCGCCGGAATTACCACCTACTCCCCTTTGCGCCACTGGAAAGTCTCCAAGGGCCATCGCATTGGAGTTATCGGCTTGGGTGGCTTAGGCCATATGGCGGTGAAATTTGCGGCGTCGTTCGGCGCTGAGGTAACTGTATTTAGCACCTCGCATTCCAAGGAAAAAGATGCTGCACGTTTGGGAGCGCACCATTTTGTGTCGACCTCGGATGCGGATCCTTTCAAGAATCTGCAAAACTCATTTGATTTTCTGTTTAACAGCGTCTCCGCCCCTCACGACCTAATGGGTTTCATGCCGCTGCTGAAACGAGATGGAACGATGATTATTGTGGGCGTCCCGCCCAAGTCGACCAACCTCGATGCCTTCCCGCTTATCGGAAAACGCCGCCAGATTGGAGGCTCCCTTATCGGTGGAATCGCTGAGACGCAGGAAATGCTCGATTACTGCGGTAAGCACGGTATCACCTCGGATGTTGAAGTAATTGCCGCGAAGGATATCAATACGGCCTATGAGCGAATGCTCAAGGGCGATGTGCGGTATCGATTCGTCATCGACACCGCCACCCTGTAAACCGACGTTTTTTAGTTTGGATTAAGGCTCGCTCACCAGCAGAAAACCACGATTCATCGTAGAATCCGTGGTGTTCATTGCTTGTACCAAATCGGCTGCGGCTACCCAAACCCAAGGGCCGCCAGATGGGTTTACGTCGAGAACTAAAAAGGAATCGGAGACTTGATCGTAAGCTGCCACCGGAGAAATGTGTCCCGAACCCGGCTGTCCTAAAGCACCGCGTGAATAATTCACCACTACGTAGTTGTTTTCTTCGGCCAGATTCTTAGCCATCTTAGAGACGATTGATTGTATTTCTTCTTGGGCCAATGGCGGATTTGCGGTGCCGGAACTCGCTCCAGTGGCCGGTGTGCCGACGTGAACTTTGGTAACTTTTAAACCGTGCGCCTCTTCGAAGATGCGGGCGAGATCGCTAAGGGAAAGCCCCGGGTCGCGTTTGCCTTCCACAGGTTCGGCGTAAATTCGAGACAAGGTCTTAATCGCCTCTGACTTAGGGTTGATAAAACTGTCTGGGGTATACATTCGAATTCGCGGGTCATACGCCATCCCGGTCTTGGGATTGATTGGCATCTGAGCCATAAACTTCTCTGGAACGTCGACGAAAGGCGCCTTGTCCGTACCGTACCTAAGGGCGTTGAGCACGATCGCACCTGTAGCTAGACCACAGGAAATTCTGTCTGTTTGATTTCGATAGTAATTCGCGAGCTTACCAAAGTCGGCGCGATGCGACGATCTAGCGAGTCTTTCTATGCCCTCAGGACGGGAAAACTCCACCAAAACAACGGCTTGAGCAAGTGAACAAAGAAGGAAAACTAACCCGGATATGCGCCAAAGCATGCCAACACCCACCTTTACGGGGCTGGTTTATAGCATTTTTTAACGCCCTGAATCAATTACCAAAGATCCATTTGCTGCTCGGGCGGCCGGTACATCTTGTCCCCAGCCTTGCAACTATAGGCCTCGTGAAAATGAGGCTGGTGTTTTAAGGGCTCATTAACCCGAAGGTAGGTCTGAGCATGGTAATCGGTCCGCAGGCGCCGCTCCATTTCCTTTTCTCGCATGGCGCCACACCAGAGCCTTGCGTACTGCAGGTAAAACGCCCGCTTATCATCGAGCGAACCAACATTCTGCGGAAAAGCCGCTTCATAAGCAAAACGAAGCCCAGAGGTATCGGCAATGTTTTCGCCCAAAGTAAGGTCCCCGTAACCCACTTTTATTTCCGGCTTCACCAATGCATTGAATTGCTCGACCAGCATTTTCGTTCGTCGATCAAATTCAACTTTATCGGCGTCTGGCAGCCAAGCACGGACCACACCATTTTCATCGTAGCCCGATCCATTGTTGTCCACACCGTGGCCCAGCTCGTGACCAATGACAACACCCACTCCACCCAGGATCTCAGCGTCCGTTAGTTTCGGGTCAAAAATCGGGTACTGCAAAATCCCCTGGAGCATGATGAACTTATTGTCCTCAGGGCTGTAGTAAGCATTTACTGTCAGCGGCCCCATAGCCCACACACGCCAATCGCGTACTCCTTTGTTTAGGCTACGCAACATCTTGTCCATTTCTTTAGTGGTGCGCAAAAGTGAATTGGCAAGCGGGGCTTTCGGGTTGTAGTCGGCGACATCAACAAAATCCCACTCCTCTTCCGAACTTGGACTCGCAAGCTGCAAGCGAGCTTTGCGCATCTTTCTTAGAGCTCCCGCTTTTCCCTCTGGCGTCAACCAGGTATTCGCCTCAAGACGACGCACAATTGCCTCACGAACACGATTGGCCAATTTCTCAAAGCGCTCCCTTGGAAAATCAGGGAATAACTTGGTCACAAGTTCCGCATCGATTTCTTTTTCAAACCGACCCATCACCGCTGTCGTGCACTGCTCGGATTGAGATGGCAGAAGCGGGGCGGCACCCGTGTGTTTGATATCAAATGCACGAGAGGCGGCAAAATAAGATGGATAGGCTTCTTTCAAAATCCCTGAAAGCGCGTAGTAAGAGAAAATCTGCTTCAAGGTATCTACGGGCTCGCTGGCCATGGTCTCGTTCACAAAGGCAAACACCTCTGGGAAAATGTTACGGGCCAAAGTGAGCTTTGGCAGTTTCGATAGAAGCTTACTCATTCCAAGAGAGGGATATTTTGTAAGCATCTCCTCGGTATTTACGTAGTACTTTCGTGCTCGGTAAAGATCGCGAATATCATCCGTTTTCGGATAGAGTTCCGAGAAACGCTTTTCAAAACGGACGACCGATTTAGCGGCTTGCTGAGGATTTGCCTCGCCGATTGCGCTAAAAAACGCTGCCACGAGGGTTTCATAATCGGAGAGCACCTCGGGATCTTGGTAATACTCCTTATCAGGAAGTGCCATGACTTGGATTTCTGGCACGTAATCATACTTGGAGGGATCATCTAAGTTAGCTGCCTCGCTCACCAAGAAAAACGCTCCATCGCCACTAGCCGTTCTGTCTTCAAGAAAGGCCAAGAATGCGGGTCGATCTTGGATGACCGCAAGCTTATCACGCAAGTCTTTTACTTTTTCTTGCTCCTCCGTTTTGCGAGCTGGAAGGTTCATGCACGCTTGGTAGTAGTGCTTTAATTGCAGGGCCCGCGGCGACAAATCGTTATTGCTTTCTAATCCGGAAAGAAACTTCTGCTTCTGGGTCAATAGGCGTTCGGCCGCATCGTTAATCGCGAGCATGTGCCTACTACGATCTTCACGTAGCTTGAATTTTTTTAGCGGCAATGAACACGCATATTCGTAAAAATCCTGGCAGGGCTCTACGGCCGTGTTAACGGGGTACTCACGACGTTCGGGTATTTCGCTGCTAGGCCCCTCTTCGACAGGCCCCTTCAAAACCAAAGGAGCAGCTTTGCGGGTACAGCTCACCAAACAAATAGAAACAATGAAAACTGCCGAAATAGTAGATCGAAGAATGGGACACCCCCCTTAAAGTTAGACCTTTATTTTGACTAGATGCGGTAGATTGGTTTGTCACGCTTTCTTCTTAGAAAGCCTTTCTTGCCAGGCAGAAACTTGTCGCGCATTTTCGTTCTATAGTGAGAAAGCGCCTCCAGTACCTGATCCTAGCCCTTGGGGCACTTGCAATTGTGGCGTCGTGCTTCGTACACCAAGCAAAGGGGAACGGGCTGGATTTTGCGGCCTATTACAAAGCAGCCCAAAGAGCTTTGGAGGGCGAGTCCTTTTATGTGGATGAAGCAAGCTATGCATTTAAGTACGCACCGGTAACGATTTCTTATTTCATCCCCTTTGGGCTGCTTCCCTATTCCACCGCACGATGGAGCTACGCATTCTTGCACACGATTGCCGCTCTATTGATTCCCTGGCTCTTACTTAGGCTCATCCCCAAAAACGTCGAACCCTTTTGGGGGCTGTTCTTTGCATTACTTGCTTCGTTTCGATTTATTGACGGTGAGTTTCGTGACAGCAATGTCGGACTTTTTGTGGCTCTCTCTTTGCTGCTTGGCACACTTTTGTTAAGGAACGCGCGCTTTAAATCCTTTGGGCCAGTAGTAATTGCTCTTGGGGCCGTGGTAAAAGTGCATTCCCTTTTGGGAGCGCTCGCCTTTGAAGCGCGTAACGATCCCCCCACCCGCCGAGCCTTATTTCTGAGCGGCTTCATTTTATTTTTAATACCTTCGCCACTGCTTTGGATCTCTTGGTGGGAACAAATGCGAGCAACAGCGGTTTACACCACTTTTTCCCCAGCTAATTTTACCCTGCAAGGTTTCTACCCATTTTCAGCGTATTTCCTGGGGCTCAACCCCTTGTCGCATATTTGTTTACTCACCGCACTGCCATTTGGGCTGCTGGCCTGGAAGTTACTTCCGCGATTTAGTTTGGATTCTGCAGCAAAAGATTTAGTGCGGTTTTTTCTAACCCTGGGGTCCTGGGTACTGCTTGGATTAATGAGTTCTCCCCTTCCTTGGCAGCACACTTACTCTTTTATCTGGGCGGTTTTTCCGCTCGCCTATTGGACCGCAAAACCAAAACGAAAACTGGTCCTAGCCGGAATCGCGTTATTTCTTGCCATTACACCTCGGGACATAATTGGGAACGTGGCATTTAGTTGGTTGGAGAGCCGGCAAAGCGTGTTTTTTGCTATTTTGATATTTTGGCTAAGCACCGTCTTTCAGGTACGTTGCGACGATGGACAAAAAGGCACTTCTTGCCCAATTTGAAAATCAAATCGCCGCTAACCTTGCCGTGCTCACTCAAGCCGCACTTGCAGCGCGCGAAGCTGCCACGCATTCCGAGAGTAAAGCGGAAGACCAGTACGATACCCGTGGTCTTGAGGCTTCCTACTTAGCCGGTGCTCAATCCAGACGCGCAGCCGAGCTAGAAGAATTGCTGGCTATCTACCGCCACATTGATCTTAAAACTTTTTCGGCTACCACCCCTATCGCTGCTACCGCATTGATTGAACTCGACTTTGAAGGAACATCGAGTTTGTATTTGCTTATGCCAAAGGGTGGGGGAATGGGTGCAACTTGGGAAGGAAGACCTGTTCAGGTGATTACGCCCCAATCTCCGCTGGGTGAAGCCCTATTGGGGAAGAAAGCCGGCGATTATATTCAGGTTCAAATTCAACGCTCCAAGAAAGATTACGATATCTTGAAAGTTTGGTAGAAGATTGCGCGGGGGTTCAAATGCAATTAACAAAAACCTTTTTATTCTTAATCTTGCTGTTGGGCACGAACGCGATTTACGGAGCGCGCGTAAGTCGAGCGTACGATGTTCAGCATTACAAACTAAGTTTGGAACTTGACCCCAGATCAAATCCCGAAGCGTTTGAAGGAACTCTCGAAGTTTCTCTTAAGGCCCTTGGGCCCCTTTCCGAAATTGAACTCGACCGCGAAGAACTTGCCCTAGAAAACGCTGCAGATCCACAAACTGGAAAATCGTTGAAGTTTGACACAAAAAATCCTCATACCTTTCGAGTGTCACTCCCCAAGCCACTAAAGAAGGATGAGTCGGCAAAGTTGCGTCTGCGCTATACGGGGAAAATCCGGCTGGAGAATCGAGGATTCTTTAAAGTCACCGATCCGGATGAACCAGGGAGAGGGCCACTGTTATTCACAACGCTTGAACCAAAAGCTGCACGCACTTTTTTTCCATGCAATGACACCCCCAACGACAAAGCAACCACAGAGATGGTGGTAACCGTCCCCGCCGAGTTTGAAGCCCTTTCGAACGGAAGCCTCGTTACCACCGAAAAAGAAATGCGTTCCAATCGGCAGTGGAAAACCGTTCGGTGGTTAATGGACAAGCCGCACTCCACGTATCTAGTTAGCCTTGCTGTGGGGCCATTTGCCAAAATAAGCGACAGCCACCAAGGAAAAGAGGTAAGCGTTTGGGTGGGCGAAGCAAAAAAAGACCAAGCGCGTTTCTCTCTTGAAACCACCAAGGAGGCTCTGAGTTTTTTTGAAACCTATTTGGAAGTGCCGTATCCATGGTCAAAATACGCAACGGTAGGTCTACCCACTTTTATTTGGGGCGGGATGGAGAATACTTCATCCACGCACATGAATCAGAATCGAACCCTTCTCACCGATCCGAAATCGGAAATGCAGAAATTGGGAATCACTGGCTTGGCAGCCCACGAGCTTGCCCACCAATGGTTCGGGGACTACGCCACCTTAGACGGATGGGAAGATCTCTGGCTCAATGAAAGTTTTGCAAGCTTCTTGGGATCAAAAGCCACTGACCACCATTTCAAGAATCAAGACGGCACTATTCACACTGTGCTTGATACGTGGGACAGGTACTTCCGCCAGGAAAATGGACCTCGAAGCCACCCGATCGTTGATAAGGGTCAGGTTTCTGCGGAAGATGCTTTCGATGCGATTTCCTACACAAAGGGAGAGAATGTCCTTCGCATGCTGGAGTATTTTATTGGTTCTGAAGCCATGCGCGCTGGACTAAAGACTTATCTGCAGCGATACGCACTTTCAAACGCCAGCTATCTCGACTTTTTTAAAGCGATGTCCGATGCATCGCGCGTGAACTTAGATACGTTTCGCGACACTTGGCTACTGCAACGGGGCTACCCAGTTATTACTTACTCAGGAAATTGGGCCTCGGGAAACTATGACCTAGAATTAAAGCAGCATTCTAACCATACCCAAGATAAAAGCCTGTTTCACTTTCGCATGCCTGTTTCTTTCCACCGAAAGACAGCGCCTGCGTACTCTAAGACGGTGTCACTCGAGCTCTCAAAATCGCGACATGCGTTCAAAGTAGCACTTCCTGCGGCACCCGAGTGGGTCTCGTTAAACGAGGACAGCATCGTCCTTGCGAAAATCCAGCAACAGCACAGGAACGAAAACGATTTGAAGTTGCAAGCATTGCAAGATCCCAATGATTTGATCCGCATTCGAGCAGCTTTCGATCTTGCGTCTCCGATCTTTGAAGGCACTGGCCCGCTCAGTCCATTGGCCGAAGCCACATTGGGACAAATGCTTGAATCAGATGCTTCGGGCCCAGTCCGAATTGCTGTCCTGTACGGAATATCAGACATGAAGACACGATGGCTTCCAAAGTCGCTCGGATTGAAGATCGCCGGCTTAACTTCTTCCACTTCGATGCCGCAGTACTTTTCGACCCGGCATCAGGCATTGTGGCACGCAGGCCTGCTTGGTGCCTTGGGCAAGGTCCAGGATTCAAACGTGCTTCCGCTTTTGGTCGCGACGCTAAACTCCACAAGCGCTCCGCTTGATTCTATTGCGGCCGCTGCAAGCGCACTTGCCGCGCAGGGAAACGATCAAAGCGTTGCCCTACTCCAGAAGGCCGCAAAGATCCAAGCAACACGAGGGTACTCGTATCGCTACATGGTAGATTTGGCCTTTGGCAGTGTGGAAAGGCCGGAAGCTGCCAGTGAAATTCACTCGATTCTTGAAAATTCGAATGCGGAATTGGCTGGAAAACTTAGCGGCCGCATTGTGCACAATCAAGCGCTTCGCTCTTCGCCAGAATGGGCGGCGGTACTAAAGGAGTTCGTCCTTAAAAACACCACCCACGGTGATGAAGTGAAAGCCCGATTGTTACAAACCGTGGAAGAGACGCGCACAAAGTGGGTGTTGAATGCGATGGACGCCATTGCAAAACAATCGCAATCGGAAAGACTCTCGGGACTAGCAAAAAAGATTCTCAACCAGCGTCACATTAGCAAAGCGATGCCTTCAACCTCTGCAAGACCACGGTAAATCTCCAATACCTTTTCGGCAGTATCGGTGGGGATCGCAAGGGAAATGGCAATGTGCTTGCCATTGGTGGATTGGCGGACAGTAAACTGAGGATCCGCGTCCATCCCCGCGGCGGTTCGAGCGGCCGCAAGCACACGCGCCAAAAATCCCTCCTCTGCACTACCGATAACTTTGAATACAAAGGTTGTGGGGAAAGTGTGGGTCGAACGCAGAAGCTCTAGGGGTGGGAGTTGACTCATGGCAACTGTGTGCTTTTTTTGCATTCACTTGTCAAATTTCCATGCCATTATGATGAACATGCCTAATCGAGATCTTGAATACCTAAAAAACAGAGAAGAAGACCGTAGCTTCGTGCAAAGTGCCTTCTCGTGGGTCGCGTCGGTTTCGCCGCGCATCATGCCGCGCGTGCTAATGGCCTTCACCTACTCGGTCTTGGTCAAGCTCGCTTTCTTTATCGAGCCTAAGATCGGGCTTGAAATTGCCCCTTTCGAGTATTCTGGCGTCGCCTTGGGGATGTTGCTCGTTTTCCGACTCAATGCCGGCCATGATCGTTGGTGGGAGGCGCGAAAGCTTTGGGGTGGCATAGTAAATCAGAGTAGAAACTTGGGGCTGCAGTGTTGGGCCTACTCGAAAGCCGACCTGGAATGGAAAAAACAATTCCTCCGGTGGTTAATTCTTTTTCCCCATGTAGCTCGATGCTCACTTCGCGGCCAACGAGATCCTGAAAAGTTTGGCCGTTTAGTCGGGGCGGTCGAAGCGCGAAAACTGGTTGAAGCCAATCACATGCCTTCGTACGTTTCCAGGCACCTGATGAATCTCCTTAAGTCAGCGTCCGACGCGGGTACCATTTCGGGCTACGAGTTTCTCAGCATGGAAAAGGAAAGATCGTTGCTTATCGACTACGTCGGGGCATGCGAGCGCATTTTGCGTACGCCAATGCCCTTGGTGATAGCAATTGAAGCAAGACGCTTTATTCTCGCATTCCTCGCTTTGCTTCCATTTGCGCTCGCACCAGAGGTGGGTTGGCTCACCCCTCTTGTTACTGTATTGGTAGCGCACCCTCTTTTTTGCCTGGACCAAATTGGAATTGAGCTTCAAAACCCATTCCACCAAGAAAATCTAAGCCATCTCCCGATTGGAGAAATATGCGATCGACTGGAAGCGAACCTGTTTGAGTATGAAACCCAATCGATGTCGTAGGAAGTTTCTGTGATTCTACTATTGTCGGTTGCAGGTTTAGTGCTGTGTCTGTGGGTATTTTGGATGTATTACGTCGTAGTGCGCGACTGCTATGAAAAAGATGCCCAGGACAAGTCGCGAATGCAACGCCCGCCCAAATAACGACACGAACCACGCCTATTGGGCTCTACGGAAAGCCCCCCGTCCCCTAACCCAACGGGGTTACTTCACCGCGATTTCACATACGATTTGGCGTTCTGCCGCAGGTGCTAGACACCGAATATCTACTTTAGTCTGATGTGCCTGAAAGAAATTTTCGCTCTCGCCCTTCCCAATATGCTTTTTGAGAACGTCTACCGTACCCCGAGCCCACGAGACTTCACTATCAGATCGTTGGATTCGGTTCTGCATTGGTGGCGCCTGAATTCTGGTATGCGAAAGGGAAAGTGGCTGCAGTTCTCGAGCTTCTCTTGCTCCGTTTAGTGCGGCAAACAAATCAGCCGCTTCTTTGCTGCGCTCCACAAGGATACTCTTCTTAGATTCGTAAACGCCATTTTCCCTGTCCGTCAGAAATACCTCGACTTCTTTGCGAACAATCGCATCGCAAACACCACCATGTTCCAATGTCTGACTTACAAAACCGAGTGAGTCAGGCAATGATTTACGGTCTAAACATGTGAGTTCGTACATAAACGCAGGGCCGATTTTCTGTATCCTCGGCTCTGGCATCTCAGTCTCTGAAATGCGGTATCGTTTAACAATTACGGAAGAAGCTGGCGGAGCCTTTGGCACCTCCACTGAATACTCTACGAGTGAAATTAACGTCCCCTCTGGAAGTCTAACGTTAGAAACAAGACCATCGTAGCCGGCGGTGACAGTTACTTTTTCTTCAGGAGGCTGCGCCAGAGAAACGAGGCTAAAGCTAAAAATGTTTAACAATAACAAGCCGGTTCTTAATTTCATCGAAGGCCCCTCCTGGAACGGTTAGTTGGCAAGCGCCTCTATACCAGATTCTTTGTCGACGTTACAATAAGGAACTTGATAGCCTTTGACAGGCACAAGGCCCTGATTGTAGGCCAGAGAGACGATGAACGCCCTAACTAGCCACCTACAGAACAAGTCCCACATCATTTGGGATTGGAACGGAACACTGCTTGATGATGTCGACATGGTGGTGGGTGCAATTTCAGATGTATTGGCCGAACACTCGCGCCCACCGCTTACCCGGGAAGAATATACCGCCTTGTTTCGTTTTCCGGTTGCCGACTACTACAAAGACCTTGGCTTTGACTTCGAGAAAGTGCCGTTTGAAACAATATCCGAGCGATTCGTGCACTTCTACATGGAGCGCATTCTGACCTGTAATTTGCACGAGGGAGTGCCAGAAATTTTGGACTATGTTCAGAAATCAGGCGCAACGCAGTCGATACTTTCTGCCGCGCATGAAGAAAGCTTACTCCGACACCTCGATCACTACGAAATTCGTGGGTACTTTCACCATGTCTTTGCTCTTTCCGATCACAACGCCAAGGGAAAACTTGAACGAGGACGTGAACTCATCAAAGCCTCTGGCCACGCACCAGAAGAAACCCTCTTGATTGGGGACACAGATCACGATCTAGAGGTTGGGCACGCGCTAGGAATTGACGTTGTACTATTGGGCGATGGCCATCAGTCGTATGAACGCTTGACCCCTATCCACCACAAAGTAATCGAGAGCCGAAGATCCCACTAACAAATTGAAGCGTTGGGCCGCTCAAACACTAAGTTGTAACAGGTGGCACCAAGACCAAGAAACTTCTTTTCAAAATGCGTGCGCGGCGCCCAGCTTGGTTGATTTTCTGAGCTAAACTTTAAGTTTTCGCAATTCGCTAGCCCAAGCTCTTGGCAAACTGCCGCAAAGCCCTCGGCGTAGAAACTTTCGTTCGTCGCCAAAGTGATTCTCCCACCGAGTTTTAGTCGCCGTATTAAGTCGGGGAAAAACGGCATTTCATGCCAACGCTTATTGCGTTGAGAGGCTTTGGGGTAGGGATTGGGATAGAGCAAATAGATTTGGTCGACACTTGCTTCGGGCAAGTAGTGGTGCACCCAGTAAACCGCATGCGCCCGGACGGGATACAAATTGTCGGGCCTAAAGTGGCGCTCGTAACGCCCCATGAATTTAGAAAAACGAAGCTCGGCGTGCTCTATGGCGATGTACTCTCGGTCGACGTTCTGTAAAGCGGAACGAATAGCGTGCCAGCCCGCACCACATCCCAATTCCAAATCAAGAGGCTTCGAGGGGTCCCATAAACGTTCGGGTTTGGGAGGACAGGGTACTGCAACCGAACTAAAACTTCTCAAACTTCAATCCTTTAGACCTTGCACCATTAAGTTCGCGATATGATCCATAATATCGCGCATGGAAATAATGCCTTCCGCGTTTCCATAGGAATCAACCACCACAAGATGGCGGAACTTTCCATCCCTCATTTTGTTTAGCACTTCGCCCAGAGTGGTTGACCGCTTCACCGTTACAGGATTGGGGGTCATAACCTGGGCCATTTTCACCTGCTTGGGATCCGCCGGATTGAGAGTTACCTTCTTTAGAACGTCTCTTTCGGTAAAAATGCCCACCAGTTTCTTATCAGTCACCACAACCAGACTTCCCCCACTGGAGGCTTGAAGCATGCGAGTGGCCTCCTCGGCCGTGGTTTCAGTGGTGCATTGGGTCATCTTGCGCTCCAGTCCCAAATCTCCGATAGAACGGTTCATAATCTCTTTTACTTGCAGCATCATGGGTAGGCCTCTCTTTAGTATCTCTGCCCTGTATTATACCCCAAAATGTGCTATTGCATGCGCCATGGAAGCCCAAGTCTGTTCCCTTTGCCAGAAGCCCAAAGCAAGCGCCCAGTGTGGCCTTTGTGGTGGGCCGGTTTGCAAGAAGTGCCTCGAAAAACTCCCTGAAAACCACTTCTCGTACCTTGAATCAGTCCCACCTGAGCTGTCCCATACAGTCTATTGCGGACGCTGTTTCGACGCCTCCGTCGCGCAACCGCTCCAAAACTACGACCAGCTCATGGAGAAGGCCAAGGCCGTGTTTGTGTTTTACCGGGGCCAAGGCGAAGAGACCCGCCTGATGCGACGTACGGAAGCCCCTATATCCATCGACGGCATAGCAGACCGCGCTGAAACTCTAATGCGACTTGCTTTCCGCGCAGTTGAGGCGGGCTTTAACACGCTCGTGGACGTCGATATATTGGCCACCAAAGTCAGAAACGAAGGGTACCAAACCACTAAGTGGAAAGGCATTGGGACCCCTACCCTTGAAAGTGCTGAACGAATTCACGCTCGTGAAGCAAGTCAGGCAAGGTAGTGGAAGGCTCCAAAGTAATTGAAAAGACCCGAAACTGGGTAGAGTCGTTTGTCGTTGGACTAGGACTCTGCCCTTTTGCTGAGCGGGTTTGTCGAAATGAGACACTCAAATACGTCCTGTGCGAATCGAGCGAAGCAGCCGACGTTTTGAAGGAACTTTCCCAGCAACTGCTAAAGCTATCAGCGGCGCCTCGCACCGAAATAGAAACAATGCTTTTGGTTTTTCCCAACGCGCTTAAGGAATTTCTCGATTTTAACGACTTTATGGAGATCGCAGAATCGCTTGTGAGCGACCTCAAGCTAGAGGGCGTGATTCAGATAGTTGGATTTCACCCTGCGTACCAATTTGCCGAAACACAGGCAGAGGCTCCCGAGAACTACACGAATCGTTCCCCGTACCCTACTCTGCACCTACTGAGGGAAGCGAGCATTTCAGATCTTGATGCTAATCCCGACGACTTGCTTGAAATCCCGAAGCGAAACATCCAAAACCTTCGGCGCATGGGTCTAAGTGAAATCCAAAAACGCCTATCAGAGATATGAATTTCTCACTTACGCCGATTGGAACAATTAAAACGTGCTTCAAAGAAAAATTTGGAGTGCCCCGCCAGTCGCTAATGGCAGACGCAGCAAAAGGCGTAGTTAAACTCTCTGAAGACCCTCGCCTGATTCCAGCACTGAACCACCTTGAGACCTTCAGCCACATTTGGATAATTTTTCTTTTTCACAAGACGGGAGATAGGAACTGGCGACCCAATATTGATCCTCCGCGTTTGGAGGCAGATAAACAAATGGGCGTTTTTGCGACTCGCTCACCTCACCGCCCCAATCCCATTGGTATGTCGGTGGTTAAGCTCGAGGGCATCGACTTAAAAGCTGACGGCGGTGCGGAATTGCACGTAAGCGGGGTGGATATCCTGGACGGCACCCCCCTGTTAGACATCAAACCCTACCTCCCCTATGCCGATAGCGTTAACAGCGCCACATCGGGCTGGATAAAATCAGAAATTGAATCTTTTCCGGTGTCTTTTTCTCCCCAAAGCCTAAGGCTGCTCCAAGACCTACCCCAGGCGGCGTACCCCCAACTACAAGAGCTTCTTGAGCAAATGCTACGCTGGGACCCTCGTCCCACCTCGCAGCGAAGGGCAGTGCCGATGGGAGACCCAAAGTCTGAGGGGGCTAAGTTCGCCTTTCGGGTTTTGGATTTCGATGTGCATTGGGAAATACGTCAGGGAGCCCCTTTCGTAATGCGCATAGAAATGCTAGTGAGCTAGCCGAAGGTTTTCGTGCACCACACTTACTCCCTACATATTAGAACTCTTGCTGGCCTGGAAGGCGTGCTTGCCAAAGAATTGGCGGAGCTAGGTGCCCAGAACATTGAGCGCGGAAATCGTTTAGTAACATGCCAGGGGGACCAAGCGTTTCTCTATAGAGCGAACCTTTGGTGCCGAAGCGCCATACGCATTCTTCGTACCGTCGCCAGTTTTCCTGCGGCCGACGAAACAACCTTCTACGAAGGCATTCAATCTGTAGATTGGAGCAAGTGGATGCGACCCACGGGCACGCTGGCCGTAGATGCGCACGTCCATTCCTCGTTCACTACGCACTCGCTCTACATTGCGCAGCTCACCAAAGATGCCATCGTAGATCAGTTTCGAGCGGCATCAGGCGAAAGACCTTCTGTTGAGCTAAAAGCACCCGACCTTCGAATTGCGGCGAACCTTTATCAAAATGAAGCGCAGGTTTGGGTAGATTCGTCGGGAGAATCGCTCCACCGACGGGGCTATCGCATAGAAAGCGGTGAGGCTCCCTTAAGTGAAACCCTTGCGGCCGGAATTCTTCGACTCTCGCAGTGGGACTTCAATCAACCACTCGTAGATCCATTCTGCGGCTCGGGAACTTTCTTGATTGAAGCCGCAATGATGGCAAGAAATATTGCACCTGGCTTGCGGAGAAAGCGCTTTGGCTTTGAGAACTGGAGTGATTTTAACTCAAGCCTATTTGAAACAATTAAAAGCGAGGCACTTGGTGCACAGCGCGAAAGCACTGTCGCGCCCATTGTGGGCGTTGAGATAGATCCTGAAGTGGCCTCCATTGCGAAGAACAATGCCGAACGCGCAGGAGTCGGTGAGTCTGTCACCATTCACACCGCCGATTTTTTTTCGTGGGAACCGTCTTTCGAGACCCCGGGCACTTTGGTTTTGAATCCCCCCTATGACGAGCGCATTCAGGTAAAAAACATTGGCGCTTTTTATGAAAACATTGGCGATAGGCTTTGCCAAAAATTCCCCTCTTGGAAGGCCCATGTTTTCTCGGCAAACTCCGAGGCTCTGCGGTGTGTGGGATTGAAACCTTCGAGAAGTCTTTCACTCTTCAACGGGGCCTTAGATTGTGCATTAAACAGTTACAATCTGGCCGATCCTCAGAAAATCCGAGTCGCCCAGCCATGGCGGACGGAAGCCCCCAGTCAAAACCCCGAGTGGCGAAACAAAGCTGAAGCACTTGCAAATCGGCTCAAGAAGAATTTCAAACATCTCTCAAAGTGGGCGCGTCGCGAAGGGGTAACTTGCTGGAGAGTCTACAATTGGGACATTCCAGAACTTCCATTTTTGGTCGACTTCTACGGAGATCACTTACACTTTGCAGAGGTACCCAGAAACCACGATCGCTCGGCGACTGAACACGCTGCGTTTATTGAGTATCTGCTTACCAGCGCCGCACAGGCACTCGGAGTATCGGACTCGCACGCCCACTATAAAGAACGAAAACCGCGACGCACCGGTGGCGCATCTCAAGTGACCGAGATGCTTACGGCTGACTTTCTAGAAGTAACCGAAAACGAACACCGATTCTTGGTGAACTTTAATGACTTTTTGGATGTTGGCTTGTTCCTAGAGCATCGTAAAACGCGGCAACTTATTCAGGCGGAAGCAACGGGAAAAGATGTACTCAATCTTTACTCTTACACTGGAGCATTTAGCGTTTACGCAGCTGCAGGCGGAGCAAGGACTACCACCACGGTGGACACCGCGCGCACCTACTTGGAGTGGGCCTTAAAGAACTTGCAGCTAAATGGCTTCGGAGGACACAAGCATTCTATTTTGCGTTCTGACGCGATTGAATTCTTGGAGCGAACCCCTTCTCGTTATGATCTTGTAATAGTTGATCCGCCCACCCGATCCGTGAATCGTGCCTCAGGGGAAGCCTTCGACGTGCAGGAAGATCATGTTCGGCTACTTTCCCTCGCCCTAGAAAAAACGCGCGCAGGGGGAACGGTTTTCTTTCTCACCAACTCGCCCCGATTCCAGCTCGATGCGGCGAAGGTAAAAGACGTGCACCAGGTTCAAATCAAGGAAATTACCGCTCAAACCATTTCTCCAGATTTTGCCAGAAAAACTACCCACCGGGTTTGGCGCTTAGACCTCTAAAAGCTAGATTTTGCTGTCCCGAAGCGGCCAGTGTATAGTCCATGCACCCCTTCAACGAAAGAATACATGCCCATTTGCAATGCCATACAAAACCGCGAAAGCATCGAGTTTACCTACGAGGGCAGCAAACACGAGGTTGAACCCTACTGCCACGGCACAAGCTTGGCGGGCTTACCCGTCCTTCGAGCCTGGGCCAACGGTGCTTGGAAGCTCTTTGAAATATCAAAGATCTCGAACGTTAAAATAATCGCGAAACTCCAGGGCCCATTCCGGCCCGGCTACAATCAGTTCGACTCGAAAATCAGCTCTATTCACTGCCGGGTTTAGGCACGGATTGGCGGAGTGCTGGGCCGCATGGCCAAAAGGGGGTTGTGATCGCAACCACAAATATGCTACACGCCCCACCATGATTAAGGTGAAAACCCTGGTTGCATTGTGCTTGTTCGGCCTTTCTCAAATCGGTTTAGCGACGGAGCTCGCGCCCCATACGATTCGGGCAAGAATGGGTAAACCGGAAGCCATCACACCGGAGGCAGTTACTAAAGCCGTTTTCATTTATTCGGCTACGCCCCTCGTCAATCCAGAGTATTCCGTTTCGACTGAAACACCTCACTGGATGCCGTTTTCACCGGCCAGGTGTAAAAGCCGCACTTTTGCCTATGGAACCCACTCGTTTCCGATTTCCAAGAAAGTGGATACAACTACTATTTTGGTGCGCGGAACTCTTTCAAGTGGAGAGGCGTTTGTGAATCAGCTTTCCATTCCGTCAGATGAAAGCGTCGACTCCGTTCAAGTCGAGAAGATTGAGCGAGTAAACAACACAAACGACTCCTCGAGCACGCAGCCAGCTATTTTACGTCATCAGCAAAGAAATGTGAAACGTGCTGCGGTGGGCCCGCTTGCAGAGAATCCAATTGCTATCGAAATTTCAAAACAGATCGCCGGCAACTTTTTGAAAGATCGCTCTTTTGGCGATTTAGAAGTCTATCGAGATCGACTTGGGATTACTGGGTTGTATGTGACTATGGGCTCGGACCTTTCGGGTAGGGCGGAAGAAACATCCAGACCTGGCGACCCTGTAGGTAACCGACACGGAATGCCCTTATTGCTAGAAATGCCCGTCACTAACGTCGATGGTGTCAATACCGGATTTATTTTCCGTCTTTACGGCACTCCAACTCCAATGCGGTAGTGACGCAATCGTTAAACTGAACCGTCCTTTTAACGGGGAGCTTCGGCCATAACTTACGCCTATCACTGTCATTAAATACTCTACTTTGTGCTTCTCCACGACCGCTCTTACTCTTTGTACATAAGGGGGAGCAATGAAAACTTTTTGGATGCTTTGGGCTGTTGGGTTGAGTACGCAAGCAATGGCAGGAACAGCCGAACAGCAAGAGTGGCATGAGTATTGTGATATGACGGTCCGTGTGAAAGTCGACGGCTGGGAAGCGCTAAAAGAGGAACAAGCGGTTTCCATCCCCATCAATAAAGACACCCTCGAATGCAAGCATGAGATTCGCACCGACTTTTCGGGAGTTCGCAAAACCTTCGCGATTGCCTATCTGACCAAAACAGCTTTGGCGCCGATAAGTGTGGCCTTGAATCACACAGGAGCCGATGTCCACATCTTTAGAGGCAAGGGAGAGATAAGCGAAGTGGATGCCTGCCAGCGAGTGGCGGAATTATTGGAGAGATCGGCCATGAGGGGTGGAACTCTTAAAGCTAAAGTAACACGAACAGTAGTTCGGCAAGATTGGACCTCGAGCAAGAACACCGACGTGCGGACAATCGAGCAACTTTCTATCGCCTTGGACGCAAACACCGACATCCCATTCAGGGCGAGCCAAGACATGTACGTACGTGGAAAGTATTGTTCGAAAAAACCGCTGCCATAATTGCTACGCCCTGGGGGAGTGTCGGCTTGCATAAATTTCTCGGCTCAGCGAGGTGAATGCGCTATGAATGAGAAATGGCACAAGAAACTCTCTGTCCCCAATGCAAATCTGAACACACCTATCAGGATGGAAATCTTTGGGTATGCCCTGAGTGTTCCCACGAGTGGACCGCAAACAGTTCTTCCTCGGTAAGCACCGCAGAAGATTCCGCATCGGAAGGCGGAGTGAAAGATGCCTACGGCAACTTGCTAGCGACGGGCGATAGCGTCACCGTGATAAAGGACTTGAAGGTGAAGGGGTCGAGCTCGGTGGTGAAAGTGGGAACTAAGGTAAAGAATATTCGCATAGTGGACGCAGAAGACGGACACAACATTGCCTGCAAGATCGATGGAATTGGGGCAATGAACCTAAAATCTGAATTCGTCAAAAAGGCCTAAAATCTTGGTCGGGATGTTTGGTGCCCTGATATAATAGGACTGTTTGTCCCGCGGTGGGGCATATTGTCTCGCCAAGGTGCTCCATTTTTCGAGTGCCAGGCCCGACAAATTTGGCACTGAATCTGCAAAAGAGAGCCGCTATGAAAAAACTATTTTTATCTAATCGTCGTGAATTCCTATTTTCCGTTGCTGGGGTATTGGGCGCCACCCTTGGCCTAAAACACATGGCCTGGGCGGGCACTTCGCTCATTTCTGAATCCGATCCCATGGCGATGGCCTTAAAGTACAAGCATGATGCATCCAAAGTAGATGCAAAGGCTAATACGCAGTTTAAAGGTGCCGCAAAAACCAACTGCGGAAATTGCAATTTCTTTACCCCATCGAAAACCAACAGCGCCGAAGGCAGTTGCAAGATCTTCCCCACTGGATTGGTTTCAACCAAAGGCTGGTGCGCCTCCTGGTCGGCAAAGCAAGGCTAGTAGTTTACGGCTCAGCAACGCTCTAGCGAAACAGAATCGAGCTAAGACCTTCGAGACTTCTATAATAGGAATTTTGAAAAAGGCGTTGGGCGACCGTTGCTGGGTCGCCCAGCGCTTGGGTCTTTCTCCATAGCTCGTCATCAAACCCAGCACTTTCGACTGGGCACAGAGTCGTCAGACCGAAACCGTTGGTTAATCCGTAAGGCTTCGCACAGGGTTCGGTGAGTTCTTTATAAGCAACCCCACTCCGCTCAAGCCAGTACCGGTTCACTCTTGGATCTCGAAAAATCACACCGATCGGTTCTTTCAGACTAGGCGTGCGCAATAAGCTCATTTCTGCCTTGAATGTACGCTCTAGATTCAGCTGATTAAGGACATTAATCGGAAAGACGACTGAGAGATTGACCAAAGCCACTCCCACGAAGATCCCGCCCATGAACCTTGGGAAAAACTCGTGCCTCTGAAAAACCACGGGAAGCACCCAAAGAAACGGCAAAATCCAAAACTGCGGCACCAGCCTTGCCCACCATAGCGCAGGCAATGAAGGAAGCAGGGTTAAAAACAAAAAACCGCTCAATACCGCCGGCCACAAAAACGACTTTCTCGTTTTTGACCAAAAATTTCCGATTACGCCCAATAAGAACGCCACGATCACCATTCCAGTATAGAACGGTCCAAAACCTCCAAGCATCGTATCGGGCACCGCGAAAGTGCCAATCTCCCCTCTGCTAAAAACGAAGGGGTACTTGTATCGAGGTTCCTTAAGGTCTTCTGGGTAAATGTTTACCGAAGAAGAAAACAACGACAGATTCAGCATCCTCAATGCCCTTAAAGTATCCTTAGGATAATAGGCTTCCGCCTTTTTCTTCCACTCACTTCCCCCACCCCCCAAGGCAGGATAAAGAGGATTTCCATGCCGAAAGGTATTTGTAACAAAGGGATTGAAGCCCACTACGAAAATCCCAAACAGCGCTCCACCCAACCACAAGTTTCGAATCCGAGCCCACCTTTGGTCTCTGCGGAACCTCAGGGAAATACCCAGCAGAAGAATGCCAATGCAAAAACACAGAAACGCAGAAGTGTGCTTAGAGTTCAGAAAAAATGCCGCAAGAATAAAAAGGAGCGCCTCTTTAAACTTTGATTTGTTCTGAAGCAAATCAGCAACGAGCGATAGAGCCAGGACACAGCAAATCGCCACCACTCCGTCGACCATAAATGTAAAAAACTGCACAGCAACCACTGGAGTAACCACTAGAGTCAGCGCGAACAAAGGGGCAAAAAAGCGGGAGAGCCCAAGGTTTGCCAAGGTGCTGGAGACAAAAACAAAAGCCCCCAAAGCAAGTAGCAGCGACAGAGCTTTGCCAGCCTCGGGGTTGTTGAACCAGGCCGCCAGAACCGCAGCGCAATACCAAGTCACCTTGGGATAGGTGTTAATTTGAGTGAATGCTGGAAAACCATCGGTTTGAGCTTGTGAGAGCGTGTTTAGCTCCTGATCCCAAACTGGGTTCCATCCCTCGAGCAAGTAGAGAATCGCCGCGCCATGGTACATCTGACCATCAAAAGTAAAATCATGGGTTTGTGCGAATCCTACTAGAATCGCGACAATGCAAAAAAAGGATGCGAGCGTCGCTTTTAAGTTTCTTCGAAGTAGAAACAGAATCAATACTAACGAGAAAATCGCTGCAGCTTTAGGAAACGGCAGAGCGAGCAGCAAAAATATCGAATACACGATTCCTGGCAACAGTGCGCTCAAGAGGCATACCGCCGCAAATACAAGGAGCACTTCTGGAACTCTAAATTTCGATTTTCCTACCAACATTGCCCACTGAGACCTTATCTCTTGGCCAAGTGTCCCTGCAACTAGGCAATGCAGCCAGGCTGGCTCCCTGATTGACACGCCCATACACCACTGCGATTATTTTGCGTCCGGGGGCTTGTTTGAAATTCCTTCGAAACACGACTTTCCTATCGGCCCTTTCTTATATTTTATTTCTCGCCTTCTTCTCGTCGTTCTTCTTGCGGACATCCGGACCATTCTTGGGAGAGGGAGATATCGGCTACCCGGAATTCGTTGGATACCTATTTTCCAAGCAAATTGATTGGTGGCCATTGCCACATTTGCGCTGGATGTCGGAGCAAGTAGCCTATCCCTATGGAATTCACATTGGGCTGCAGTCTTGGATCCTAGAAAGAGAGTACCTCTACGGACTGGTAAATGGACTTTTGGGACCAGGACCTTGGCTGCAATGGTACATGGTAGCAAGCACCCTACTGACCGGTCTGGGTTCATTTCTCCTCCTGCGGACCCGCTATTCTGTGGCCCGTAGCGCAGCCGCCGCGTTTGCCCTTTCTTTTCTATGCTTCAACACCACCCATCGGTACCCCACACAGATGAATATTGGGGCGACTCACTGGCTGAATTTGAATCTGATCGCTGATTTTCTTTGCTGTAGGCGGGCCTATGAGATGGGACGAATTCCTCTGCAATGGATCCTGCTTCGAGCAGTGCTTTTGATGGCAGCACTTGGGGGAGATATCAGCTACCTTGCTGGATACGCGCTTGTGTCGTTTTCGCTCTCACTTGGATTTACTATCCTAGTTGGAAGAAGGAGAGCGACGAATTTTTTCGATGGCCTCAAGAGCGACTTACTCACTCACCCAATAGAGATCGGATTGCTTGCAATCGTCTTTCTCTGCCTCTGCTGGCTGTACTTGCCAATCTGTATGCAGCTTTTCTGGATCACGCGAGACTACAAGAGTTACGCCGGTGCGTATTGGACAAATCCGATTCGATTACTTTTCCCGTGGCTTCCTTTTTTGGACTTAGCATCGCCTTCACTCAACGTTTTGCTGAGCGACCACTATGAATTACCGGGGGCATTCAGCCCGGGCTGGACGTTAATGTCGGTCGGAATCTGCGGTGCGGTCTATGCCGGCCGTCGCCGCTTCAGCTACTACCTGCCCCTAGGGCTTCTTTTTCTGCTGTGTATTTCCTACCATCCGGACTTTTTCCCCATTCTTAAGATATTTCCTTGGTGTTCGACAATGCGAGTAGTAGGCAGAAGCACAGTTTTGCTTCCCACTGTTCTTTGCCTTTTTGCATTGGCAATCCCCTCACCCTCAAGAAAACTAAGCTTTTTCTCCGCGTGCCTTGCGGTGCTTGCGGCAGCAGAATTTACAACCTCCTTTTTCTGGTACAAACGCTTCCCCCTATTCGAACCAAACGACGATTTCTATCGTCACATCGATTTGATTAAGAACACTCCAGGAGAAGCGATACTGGATTGGCCTTTCTGCATTCGAGGAGGCTATGGCCTAGCGGATCTCTGCCCCCAGGGCAGCGCCACAGCGTCAGACTATGCACTAGGGCGCCTGCACCACAAAAAGGTCGTCGGTTTCACCTCTGGCCGCCTGGCTCCAGAAATGGCCCAGGTATTCTACGATCATGGCTGGGAAAAACTTTTAGATAAGGCAACCAAATGTTTCAACGAAGCTGAGTGGAGGGAGTTTACCGAGTTTTACAAAAAGCATGCCTTTGCTGGTATTCAACTTCATACCGATTTCTTCCCTGAAGCCTGCAGAGATGAATTTATAAAGCGATTTGGAAAAGTAGAGTCTATAGCTCAACTTCCCGGAAGTGGGACTGCGTGGTTTATCCCTAACAAGGGATTAGGCAATTAATCCAGTCGGATTTTTTCCCTAATTGAATATTGCGGATTCTCGTTAGCGTTCATGTACGTTCGACCGACGTACTCGCCTATTATTCCGAGGCAAATAAGCTGTACTCCACCTAGAAATAGGCCCACGAAAATCGTCGAGGCCCAACCCTCAATAACCACAGCCGAGCCAAAAAACCTTAAGTACAAAACAATCAATCCGAAAATCAAACCCAGGATTGAACAAACAAAGCCCAATAAAACGCCAACACGCAGCGGAAACAGGGAGTGGGAAGTGCAAAAACTAGCTACCACTTTAAGTGAACGAACCAGACCAAAGTTTCCCTTTCCACTAAATCGTGCATAGTGGGGGAGTGCAATCTGCGTAATAAATGTAGTGTTTTGAAAGACCAAACCATCCACGTAAGGATACGGACCACGATACCTCACTATTTCTAGCACGAGGTCTCGAGACATGATTTTAAACGGCGATAGGTAAATATGCGGCGGCTTATTTAAAATATACTCGGCAATTTTCCCATTCACCCAACTACCGAAGTTTTTAAACGGCGTTTGTTTCTTTGTCTGGGTGTTGAAATCAGCATACACAACGTCATGCCCCTTCTGCACTTCCCCAAGAAGCAGAGGTATGTCCTCGGGAGCATGCTGCAGATCATCATCCATGATCACCACATAGCTCCCAGAACTATGATTTAGACCCGCAAGTATTGCGTTGTCGTAGCCAAAGTTCTTTCTGAGGTGAAGCGCCTTTAGACGAGGAACTACCTGGGCCTGACGTTTTATCTTCTCCCACGTTCCATCGGGGGAACAATCGTTGACCAAAATAATTTCGTAATCAATACCCTGCAGAGCCTTCTCTAAGCGCTGCAAAAGCGTGTCGACTATGTCTTCACTCTTGTAGACCGGAATAACGACGGATATCAGAGGACGGCTCATGTCTGACATTCGGAAGAAATCGTATTCCCTTCCAGCAGCATTTTATTATGCCAAGACAGGGTCTTTGAAAACTTGTCCATAAGGTACTTTTGCCACTTCTTTAAGTCCAAATTAGAAAAGTGCGGCGTACTCCAGTAGGGGTTGGAATATTCGTCGGTAAACGTCCAATCCCAGTCTTTCATTCGCTTTGGATCGTACAGATCCGTTCCCGGATACGGACAAATTACGGTTATGCCAAACACCTCGGGCTGAATGCGATCAACAAGTGCCTCGGTCATTCGAATATCTTCTTCAGTTTCATTGGGCATACCAATAAGGAAGTAACCTCGCCGTTCAATGCCGTGCTTCTTGGCCCAATCAAACACGCGCACAAGGCGATCGACCATCAAACCCTTTTTAACGTCGCGAAGAATCTTGGGACTGCCGCTTTCGCAACCAACATTGATTTGGTTGCAGTTGGCAGCCTTCATGGCCTCAAACATCTCTTCGTTCGTGAATGTGGCGTGAATATTTGCCTCAAAAGGCACGGTAAAGCCTCGCCGAATTTTTTCTTCACAAAAAGCGATGACTTTCGCCGGAGACGTATTCCAAGTGGCATCGGCAAACTTAAAGTAGTCTAGTCCGAATGTATTGGTAACCGACTGAATTTCATCCAGTAGGTGCTTTGGATCTCGCTCGCGAATAGGATTGGTAACTTTGTTGGGTCGACCAGTGACAATTCGCTCAGCGCAGAAAGTGCATTGTAGTGGGCAAACCCTGTTGCTCATAAAGCTGGTAATGCGTTTACCGATTTGGGTTTGGCAAAGGTTGATGGTCCTCTCGTTACGAATAACGTGACGATCCGGGAAAAACTCATTGAACTCAGTAAATTTCTCACCGTAAACAATAGGAGCGCGATTTCCCTGAATGACCTGAAGAAATGCCTGTTCACCCTCGCCTACTACGACCTGATCCACGCTGTCTTCTTCAAGACAATCGTTTGGAACGGCCGAAGGATGGAACCCACCAAAGACAGTATGAATCTTTGGGTTTATTGCTTTGAGTTTTTTCGCGATTTCGACCCCGGGTTTAAAAGTAGGCGAAGTACAGGAAAAGCCAACTACGTCGCAGTCGGCTGCGCCTTTCAAAATCGTTTCTTCCGAGTCGAAAAAACCTTGGTACGTGTCAAAGATAAGAGGTTTTTGATAATGCTTTTTTACGTAGGCAGCGATGTAAGCGCTTCCCAAGGCTTCCCAAACATTAAAATAGTACGGTTGAACTAGAGCTACTTTCATGGGGAGGGGCTTTCCTTCTCTCGGAGAATGAGTATTTCATGGGGGTCTGCTACAGGAGAACGCACCAAAGATTCCCAACTACTTGGCAAAATCCCTACCAGCTTATCTCGAATAGCGGAAGCATGGCGATGACAACGAAAAATACCTCGAAGAACCTTTGCCAACTCTTCTACCTCCATATTGCTATACACGGGTAGACAGAGCAGGTGCAAGGACGCCCAATCAGAATTCGGCAGAACAAACGTCCCCTCACCGAAGAGGTCCTGATAATACTTTGTACGGTGAATCGGGGGGTAGAAATACAGGCGCGTAATGATGCCCTCCTGGGTCAGAGCATAGTTCAACTCCAAATTGGACATTCCAAACTTTTCCGGATCCACCAGAACATAGAAGTAGCTTGAGTTGTCGTGCGTTCCACTTTCTAGATTTTGCCTTGGAAACGTGAATCCCGGAATAGACTTCAAGCTCTCGCGGTACTGACCAAAAACCCAAGTACGGGTTGCGATAATTTGTTCTATCTGGTCCATGAGAAGCGAACCCAATAGCCCAGAGAACTCGTCTAGCTTTCCGTTAAGACCAATATCAGCGCAATTCAAATAGCCGTCGAATCCGAAGTTACGGATCCGACAGAGTCGGTCGTACAGATTTTTATCATTCGTGACTACGGCTCCACCTTCACCTGAGTGTACTAACTTGGTGGCATGGAACGAGAAAACTTCGGCATCCCCTAGGCTTCCCACCGGCCTTCCCCGGTAGCTAGAGCCAAGGGCATGGGCTGAGTCGTACAAAAGTGGAATGCCTCGTCGCTGCGCGATTTCTCGAAGTCTGTCGTGGTTGCAAGGGGTGCCGAATAAATGCACCGCCAAAATGGCCGAAGTCGCCGGATCAATCGCTTGTTCAACAAGATCGGGATCCAGATTAAAAGAGTCAGTCTCGATATCAACAAATTTTGGAACAATATCCTGCCACAAAAGAGCCTGCGCCGTAGCCGCAAAGGTAAAAGAAGGGACTATTACGTTCCCCTTCAAATTAAGCGCCCGAGCCAAGCTGAGTAAGGCGATCGTGGCGTTGCAAAACGAAATACAGTACTTAACTCCCGCGTAAACGGCTACTTTGGATTCAAACTCTCTAACGAACTTTCCTTGGTTGGAAAGGATTCGACTTCGATACAAGTCGTCTATACCCGCATCTAGAAGCTTTCGATCGGGAAGTGGCGGGCGAACCAAGTGGTGAGGGGTAGAGAATATGGGCGTTCCGCCAAGGACAGCAGGCAAATCAGAGTGAATCACTTTGCCCCTCGTTTTTTGGCCACACAATAAATGTGCGCGGAGAAAATTCTACGTATTGCACGCGGAAGATTTGGATAGATATTCACCAATCCATAGAGCAATGGCAGCAAAACTCTACTTCTTACCCACTGCTCAAAACCCGGAGCAACAAACAGGTCTCCCATTTCACATACCACAAAGTTTGCTGCCTCGAGCTCAGCACTCAACTGTTCAAAGCCTAAACTCACCATCGTCGGCACATCGCCGCGCGCTGCCAGATGGAACAAGGGATTGGAGAGATTTGGTACTGCAACAATAAGGAAACCGTCGTCTGACAAATTCTCCGAAAAGGAATTCAAGGCACGTAGGCGTTCGGCAGAATCTAGGAAATGCTCGTACACTCCATTGCTAAAGACCAAATCGGCTTTCTCACCACGAAAAGTAAAAAGATCGGCACACTCAAACTTCAGAGAATTCGTTAGGTGTGGAAAATACTCTTCGCGATGACTTTCAATTTTACTGACCAAAGGCGCAACACAATCAATCCCCAAAACCGAAGAAGATCGATGGGCCTCCGCAAGGAGAAAGCAGTAGTTGCCGTATCCAAAGCCGGTTTCCAAAGCCCTACCACCGGGCTTTAGAAACCGTTGAAGCAGTTTGAAGAACCCATCGCTTTGCATTCGTCCAAGCGAGTCGGGCGTAGCAAATGCTTGCTCGCGGAAGACCTTTCCACTCGCGAATTCTTGTGCCCAAGACTGCTGGGCACTGGCCGACGTTGGGTTCATTTTCGAAACCCTAACGGAGCCCTACCAAAGATAAAAGTCTTTATTGGGCTGTTTGAGGTATTAACTGATGCCGCGTGGCGTCGTTGTTATTTGGATTCGCCAAGCAGTGGGTGCACTATCCAAACAGGAAGCGGCGACTCCCGCAGAATTTGGCGGGTGACACTTCCAAGCATGACCGTTTCAACCCGCCCCGAAGTGCTCGCCATCGCAATAGCCGTCGCCTTCTTTTTCTTAGCCGCGGCCAAAACCCCTTGGGTGATGTACGGCTCGCGCTTTTCTATTACTACTTCACAGGCAATCCCACGTCCCTCGAGCTCCGCCTTCCACTCAGCGGAAACCTGCTGGGTCTTTCGCCATTGCTCATCGAGCAGCGACTTTGGCAGCGGGAGCGTTCCAAACGGGCCCATGGAGGCCTGCATGGGCTCTAGGTAGGAATGAAATAAAATCACTTTCATTTTCTGATCTGAAAGCGCTTTGCAAATCGAACGTAAACCCAGCTTTGAATCCTCGCTCCAATCAGTAGGAAACAAAAAAGTAGGTTGTTTTGCCTTGGTGGGACGGTAGTTAGGGCTTACGATCAAAAGTGGCACAGGTGACTGCAAAGCCAAAGTTTCCGCGAAACTCCCGAGGAAGAATCGCTTCACCCCCTTGCGAGCGTGACTAGTCAACGCAATCAAATCACACCCTGTTTTTCTCGCGTACTGAAGCAACGAATCGACTGCCTTTTGAGTGCTTGATCCATCGGCAAACAAAACTTTTGAGTGGGATAAATCCCTGATTTTCAGCTTAGAAAGTCGGCTCTCTAGGTGATTCTCCGCCGCTTTCTCAATGTCCCCAATTTGCTGGCGCAGAGCCTTGCCGAGAGCCGCGACTTCCCTGTTTAGGATCGTGACGGGCTCGACCACAAGGGGCGCCCCTTTCACAAGGTCTCCTAAGGCCTCCGAAACTCGCTGAGTAAGCTTAAGGTCGTCAGATTTCAAATCAACCGCTAATAGAACTTTCCCAATTTTCTTTGTCATTGCGCGCCTCCACGGATTTACTGTAGCACGTGAACTTCAACAAGATAAAGGCCTCCATGCAAGCACTAGATCACTTACTCGGTTCAATTCAGTCTGACCAAAGAATTTTCATACAAGGTGGGGCTGCAACGCCGAAAGCACTTATTGACGAACTCGTTGCACAGCGAAGCCGCTTCAAGAATGTGGAACTGGTGCACCTTCATACTATCGGTGACGCCAGGTATGCGGCCCCGGAAAATGCTGAGCATTTTCGAGTTACGAATCTTTTCGTTGGCCAGAACATGCGGCCATTCATGGGCTCTAGCTCGGTAGACTATCTTCCCTGCTTTCTCTCTGAAATACCGCAACTGTTTCGCTCAGGCGCTTTGCCCCTCGACGTCGCGGTCATTCAGGTGTCTCCCCCCGACAAACACGGATACTGCAGCTTGGGAGTGAGCGTGGACGTGACACTGGCTGCTGTCCAATGTGCAAAAATCGTTCTAGCTCAAATTAATCCTCAAATGCCTCGCGTGCATGGTGAGGGATTTATTGCCGCCTCTCGCTTGCACGCAAGCATAGAGCTATCTTCAAACCTCCACGAAGACACACCAAGACCGCCAAGCTCGGAAGAGGTGAAAATCGGGCAGAATATTGCTTCGCTAGTTGAGGATGGGGCCACTTTGCAGGTGGGAATCGGAGCCGTTCCAAATGCCGCTTTGTCATGCTTGCACAATCACCGACACTTAGGAATTCACACAGAAACATGGACCGACAGCGCCATGGAGCTAATAGTTAGCGGCGTTGTAGACAACTCACGAAAGAAAGTGCTTCCGGGCAGAACGGTTTCTTGTTTCCTATCAGGATCTAGAAAGCTTTACGATTTTGTCGATGATAATCCAAGCATCGCCCAATTGGACGCTGCTTTCGTAAACAACCCGACAGTCATTGCGTCAAACCCAAAAGTGGTTGCAATTAATTCGGCCGTAGAAATCGACCTAACGGGTCAAGTCTGCGCCGATTCGGTGGGATCTCGCATTATCTCTGGAGTGGGAGGACAGATGGATTTTATCCGCGGCGCCACCCAATCCGTCGGCGGCAAAGCGATTATCGCACTCACTAGCCGGACTGCGAGCGGCGCTAGCCGCATTGTCCCCACGTTGAAGCCGGGTGCCGGCGTGGTAACCAGCCGTGCCCACGTTCACTACGTAGTCACGGAATATGGAATTGCTGACCTTTGGGGGAAACCACTTAGGGAAAGAGCGAAGTCGCTTATTTCAATTTCGCATCCGGGGGACCGAGAAGCTCTCGAGCGCACTTTGTTGCGAAGCTAGACGCTGTTGGACTAATTGCAGCACTCTTGTTACCCTTTGGGCTCCTGATAGGGAGAATCCAAAGTGCAAAAACCACCCAAAATCCAAACAGCCCTAACCCGAATGCTCGGTATCGATTACCCGATCATTGCGGCACCGATGTTTTTAATTAGCGATGCCGGACTAACCACGGCTGTTTGTCGCGCTGGCGCTACGGGCGCCATGCCGGCGCTGAATTTTCGTCCCGTCGCGGCACTAAGAGAAGAAATCCAAAAAATTAAGAAACAAACAAGCGCCCCATTCGGAGTAAACATAATTGTTCAAAACTCCAACAAGCTGCGCGATCAGCAAGTGGATATTTGTTTAGAAGAAAAGGTGGCCTTTCTCATCACTTCATTGGGCGACCCTACCTCCATTGTTGAGAAGGCGCACAAAGTAGGCACAAAAGTATTTTGTGATGTTGTCTCCGAAAAACATGCTCAAAAGGCGTTTGATGCCGGCGCCGATGCCTTAATTGCGGTAGCCTGCGGGGCAGGAGGCCACGCCGGGACCCTATCTCCTTTCGCCTTGATACCGGGACTCAAAGCGAAGTTTTCAATACCGATCATCGCAGCAGGTTGCATTGGCGATGGCGCAACCATGCTGGCAGCGCTAGCGCTGGGAGCAGAAGGTGTTTACGTGGGCACCCGCTTCATCGCCTCCCACGAGGCCTCTGTGCCTGGGCAGTATAAAGAAGCGATATTGGAGGCAACCGCAGAAGATATTGTTTACACCGACCGGGTCGATGGCTTTCCGGGCAATTTCGTTCGAAATGCTGAGTTCGATACGATTATTCCCGAAGGTTCAACTTTCGAGAAAATCCTTCGCCTCAGCCCCAAATTCGACAAGTACTGGCGTCTTTTGCGGGCCAGCAAAACTCTCCTCGGTGAGCCTGAGAAGCTGAAAGCCTCCTACAAAACAGTTTTTTCAGCTGGCCACGGGGTCGACTTAATTGAGCGCGTAGAGGGCGTGGAAGCGATTGTGCACTCTATGGCGGGACAGTTTTGGACCCAGCAACTCGCACTCCCAAAACCACAGTAGACCCAACCGCAAATTTCGGGCGTTTTTCTACCCTGCATGGTAATAAAACGCGGATGAAATTTTGGATTAGTTTCTTAGCGTGTATTTTCCTAGCTCTTCCGGCGGGTGCGGCGCCCCATTCACTTCACAAAAAGATTCGAATCATTGCCCTATTTGACGCTACCGACAATAAACTTAGCGCATCCGCACAAGCTGACAAGTCCAACTTTCATAAGTGGTACAAATCCGTTTTTGAAAACGAAAGTTTGGAAGGCCTAAAGGGAATCGCTGAACTTCAGGAGTTTGGTGACGAAAATAGCCCGCTGAACCTGGGTGAGGTTCTTGCCTATCTTTCAAAATACCCTATCGACTCGGCTAGCGAATCGCTGCTCATTTACTTCTCTGGACATGGTGGATTCGACGGCGATATCTTGGGTGGCTTTTACTTAAACATAGGTGGATCGAAGATAGGCGAAACTGAATTGATGGACAAAATGGATACGGGCTGGACGATTCTAATTAATGACTCCTGCTCTGATTTTAGCAAAAGAGAAGAAACTCGACGCCAGATTACGAACCAAATACCGAACTATCAGCCCCCGGCAGTTAGCATGCCGGATTTTTCGCACTCACAACCGGGCCCTCTTTCGGAGGGCGCGCTAAAACGTTTTCTTTTGGGACAAAGGGGTGAATTTATTCTTCGTGCAGCAAGTCCCAATCAAAAGGCCTGGTCGGAATCGACTGGAAGTTTTTTTTCTGCGCCCCTATTTTCTATCCTGACACCTGGAACAATCGACTCATTTTACTCGACCAAAACCGACTCATTTAATTTTGCAGAGCTCATAAAAACTGTCGAACAATCAACACGGGCGACTTTCCAAAACGCCAAGAAGAAGGAAGATTACGCAGTCAAGTTCCTTGGCAAACCTCCAACTGAGCTATCCTCTGCGAATGACCAAAAACCGTCGACCTATTTGTACTTGCGAGAGTTAGGAAAAAGCAGTCTCGGCCCCGTCATCCATGGTGGGCAGTCCACAAAAAACGGACAACGCGGATTTCTCTTTCGGTCACCGTACCGGATTCAAGGCCTTAAAGGACAAACTGTTACCGCGTCCGTGTTTTTTTACTACCCGCCCAAGCACCCTCTTGAAAACCGACTAGTCTCCTACCCGTTCGCGAATGGAGTTTTATCGCCAGTAAAATCCACGATTAAGTTTTCGATTCCTGCAGATCCGAACAGCACTAGCTATTCGGGGAAATTGCAGATTCGAATGGGGCCCGAGCAGTACGACCTTCGCGGCTTCCCCACTGCGTTTAATGCCAAGATAGCGATTTTCTCAGAAGACAATGAGTTGATGGCCGAGAGCCCACTTTTGTATATGAAAACCGTCAGACTGCAAGCCTCGCGCACTCGGCTTCCGTCCACAAGCGCGCTCCCCTAAGTTCATTGACCCGTAAAGCCGAGAGCTTTAAATCGGCCAAATGAAATCACTTAGGAAGATCCAAAAATCAGAACTTTTCGAAGTCTTCGTTCCATTGGCTGACACTGAATCGCAAAGCGAGCTCTTTGATGACTGCGCGCTTTGCCGAGATCTGAAAGAAGCCATGGCCAGAACAAAGAGGGATTCAGTGCCTATTCAAATAGAGGTTTTCGAAAACGTCGAAATGAAGATGTTTGGCAATGCCTGAACCCTTCGTGCCTCCCCTCACACCCTTAAGACTAGCGATGGCTGACACCGTGGACGGGCGGCAAAGATGATGCTTAAATCTAAGTTAAACGATGAAAGTTCGGTATTTTAAAAGCCAGACAGACCTTAGACGATGGCTCCAGAAAAATGGCGCAAAATCTCAGGAAATTTGGATCGGTTTTTACAAAAAGGATTCCGGAAAGGTTGGAATTACCTACGCCGAAGCTTTAGTCGAAGCGCTGTGCTTTGGTTGGATCGACGGAATAAGAAAGAGCGTCGATCAAGTAAGCTACACGAATCGATTCACACCCCGCAGACCAAAAGGGAAATGGTCGAAGATCAACACCGGCCACGTCGAACGCCTCACCAAAGCGGGAATGATGACACCCGCAGGCCTCGCCGAAGTGGAGAGCGCAAAGAAGGATGGAAGATGGGACAACGCCTACGCTTCCCCCCGTAACGCCACCGCTCCAAAAGATTTCCTAGACGCACTGAAGAAGAATAAAAAAGCCGCGGCGGCTTTTGCTGGCATCAGCAGGGCAGATCTTTTTTCCATCACGTACCGGCTCCAAAATGCGAAAAAGCCGGAGACCCGAACTCGGTGGATAGAAAGGATTGTCGCAATGCTGGCTGAGGGCAAAGCATTCCGTTGATGCACTACCTATCGGAATCTCCCCTTGCTCTGGACAAACAAGTTCCACTATATTGCCGCCATGCATTATTTGGTATTGGTTTCGACTATTTTGTTTATAGCGACCACCTCCTCAAACGAACTTGTGATCAAGGTACATTCAGCAAAGCATGGGTCTTTATTTGTTCGAAAAGAAGTAGGCGAACGCGCGGCGGGCTTGCAGCAAACACCAACCCCAGGGTTCTAGCCGATGTCTGACGTACTGACCATAGGCCTGAGTGTCTCGGGCGTAGAGTTCGAGAACCCATTTCTGGTGGGTTCTGGCCCGCCAACGACACACGCCGGCGTTATCGCTAAGGCCTTTGATCTCGGTTGGGGCGGCGCCGTAGCAAAAACAATTTCACTCGATCACACCAAGGTTCTTAATGTTGTTCCCCGCTATGGGAAAACTCGTGCTCGATCCGGGCAGGTAATTGGCTTTGAAAATATTGAACTTGTGTCCGACCGCCCATTCTCCACCTGGCTTCAGGAGTTTCGCGATCTAAAAAAACGCTACCCATCAAAGGTACTTGTAGCATCAATTATGGAGGAATACTCCCAATCGGCGTGGCAAGAAATTTCATCCCGGACACAAGAGACTGGCGTAGATATTCTTGAGCTAAACCTCTCCTGCCCACATGGGCTGCCAGAACGCAGGATGGGGGCTGCAATTGGCGAAAATCCAGACTTGGTAGAAGAAGTTACTGGGTGGGTAAAAGCCGTTGCGAAGATCCCCGTCTGGGTTAAAACCACTCCCAATGTGGGAGACGTCTGCCAGGCTCCCCGCTCGGCACTCAGGGCTGGCGTGGATGGAGTTTCGACCATCAACACAATTCTCAGTATCACCGGCGTCGATCTTAAGACCTTGCGACCTATCCCCACTGTATCGGGTTACTCCGAACCCGGCGGTTATTCCGGTATCGCCGTCAGACCGATTGCCTTACGCCATGTCGCCGAAATTGCCCGTTCGCTTCCTACCCTTCCACTGAGCGGGATCGGAGGAATCGAGAGTGGAAAGGATGCAATTCAGTTCTTTCTGCTAGGCGCATCAACTGTACAGATTTGCACCGGCGTGATGTTAAATGGCTACAAACTCATTGAATCTCTTTGCGAAGATTTGCGGCTTTTTATGAATGAGCATGGCTTTTCGTCTCTAAACCAATTTATTGGAATGAGTCTTCCTTATTTGACCACGCACTCGGCTCTCGCAGAGAAGTTCCATGCCGATCAAAGCCAGAAAAAAGATACAGATGATCAGTGGACGAGCAACATCTCCGAAGATACCGACCTACGGACTTTCGAAAGGTAACCGGCCTTCCTCAAAAAATGGCGGGCGCCTTTTCTTGCCTGGTTTGACAATAGCTTAAGTCCGGCTTATCAACCGATGTTCGTTGATCGCTAACTGGAATGAGAAGGAACCAGTCAGATGTTTGTTCGACCTTCAATCGCCGCCTTCTCCGCCTTCGCCATTGTATTCTCGGCATATGGACAAGATTCCAACATAACGAGACAGCCAAACCCGCCCATAGCTACCAACTTTCGATACCAGGGGAAGACTTTTCCAGTAGAAGTCGACTTGTCCGAGTTGTTTCCCGAAAATCTCCCCCAGCAGAGAGGAGGGTTCTGCCACGTCTTCGCGGCTACCGCTCTTTTGCAGTCCGCCTGTTACCGAGCCTTGGGAAAACGAGTAGATTTGTCTGAAGGATACTTCTGCTATAGACACATAAGAAACCGCCTCTCCAGCTGTAAGCGGCTCCCTATTGGAAGTGCAGGCATATTCTCTGTTTCGGATGGCTTTGCTTGGAATACGATGGACCGCTTCCTATCTGGATCATACTGTGATGAAGCACAATGCACTCTCACGGATTTTTGGTCGCCATTAGAGGCAAGTTTTGAAAAACACCGCGACGAATCCGAAGAGCGAAAGAAGGTTTTCAGTGAACTCAATGATCCCCTCCCCACGAAGCAGAAACTTGAAGCTCTTCATCGTTCCTTCCAGGAGCAGCGTATCCCGGGAGAACTGACGAAATCCTTGGACAGTCACTTTCTCACTATATTGACGAACCCCACTTTCTCCACACGCAGTGGCGTGGTGAACGCGGCCATCGATTCTGACCTAGAAGCCTGCAGAAAAGCGATCCGCCGACTGCCTTCCGAGGAATCTCCATCGGTAGAGCGAATTCTAGAGCTCTTGACTCAGGGGATCCCCTTTGTTTGTTCGACGCAAGTTGAATACAAAGACAGAGCGGGGAAACACGCCGTAGTTGTCCTGGGCTACCGGCACGATTCCACAGAACCGTTTGTATTTCGGTACCTCATTCGAGATTCAAACTTGCCGCATCCTGTTTGGTTAAAGGCGAAATCAGGTGCGCGCCCCTGCGAACGGATTGATCTTCTGACCCTGATATCCCCGGGCAATGGCGAGTAGAAAAACGCTCAAGATGTGAGCGTCTCGCAGTGACAGCCACAAAAGCTTAAAACGATCTCATCACCCGAAGTTCGTTGATCGCCAACTGTAATAAGAAAGAACCACTCCGCTGACCAGACTTCATGGTCGGCGCCAACCCGTTGCGCGGATTCCAATAGAATACGGCACACCGCTGGCCCGGTTTTTAGGGGCATAGAATTTGCTTATTCATTGAGATCAGATGTTTGCCCAACTAACCATTGCCGCCATGGCCGGCCTAACCTTCGTAGCTTCGGCTTATGGACAACACGCGAAATTGCCAGGTCAGTCGGGCAGACCAGCGGCAACCACCATTCGATACGAAGGCAAGATCTTTCCGGTCGAAGTCGACTTATCGGAACAGTTTTCCAAAGATATCCCAAACCAGAGAGGAGGGTTCTGCCACGTTTTCGCAGCGACCGCTCTTCTGGAGTCCGCCTGTTACCGAGCCCTTGGGAGACGAGTAGATTTATCTGAAGGATACTACTGTTATCGGCACCTAAGAACACGACTCTCTAGTTGTGAGAAACTCCCGATTGGGAAAGCAGGCCTGAACTCAATTTCGGGTGGCGACCCAAGTGGCACCATGGACCGTTTTTTATCGGGCTCTCAATGTGAGGAAGCGCAGTGCACGGTTGCCGACTTTTGGAAGCCGCTAGAGAAAACTTTCGAGAAACACCACAACGAAACCGAAGAGCGAAAGAAGGTCCTCGGTAACCTTAATGATCCCCGCTCGACAAGAGACAAGCTCGAAGCTCTTCACAGTTCCTTTCAAGAGCGGCGTGTCCCAAGGGATCTCTCCGAATCCTTGGACGCTCAGTTCCGCACTACTTTGAAGAATTCTTCTTTTTCAAGTGCGGGTGGCTTGGTGAATAAGAACATGAATTCCGATCTGGACGCCTGCAGAAAGGCAATTCGCAGACTCCCCTCAGAAGAACGGCCATCAGTAGAAAGAATTTTATCGCTGCTTTCCGAAGGAGTTCCCTTTGTTTGTTCGGGGACGGTTATAGGCGAAAATAGAGAAAGCCTTCAACACTCGGTCGTATTGTTGGGTTACCGTCAACACCCTACCAAACGGTCTGCATTTGAGTACCTCGCTAGAGATTCAAACGCTGAACATCCTATCTGGATAACGGCTGCACAATGGGCTAGCCCTTGCGAACAGATCGATATTTTGACAGTGAAATCCCCGAATAAGGGCGAGTAGGGCCACACTCAAGATGTGAGCCTCTGGCAGCGATAGCCAGAAAATACCAAGGACTATTCGCAATCCGCCCACTTCTGTTGATAGAAGATTTTTACTTTTTGCCTAAAACAAGTTGATGAAGACCGAGTTGAAGATAACAGTAAGGGCTCGTGAACCAGGTTGCCAGTTCAGTGGCGAGGAGGTCTTCGTCGAGGGTGCCTTGCATCAGACGGCGCAGCACTTCATAAACCTGAACAATGAGTTCGGTGATTGCCTTACGATCTGCCTCACGAAAAATGGGACATGGAGTCTGATCAGAGCGCACTACCTTGTAACCAAAACGATCACCTATTTCCAATAACTCAAAAGACGCATTTCGTTTCTGGTTATGAGAGTCTTGAAACTTTTTGATTTGATCCAGTATGGATCGAAAACTTGGGATAGCGGGTCGACTCAAAAACATTTGATCAAATGCATCCACAACAAAGATACAACCATTGTCAGAAAGCATTGACTTAAGAAACGGCAAAAGCCGCTCGTTGTCTTTTAGATGCTGCAATACAAATCGAAGCACAATGATGTCGTATTTCTTGTCCGGCGCAAACTTCCAAATGTCTGATTGGAGGAAGGAAATAGACGGTTGGTCCTTACAGCGTGCTTTCGCTATGCCCAAATTCTTTTCGTCTATCTCGACTCCCAAATATTTTTTCTCTGGGAAATAGTTCGCTAGCTTAGACAAAAACGCACCGTTTCCGCAGCCCAGTTCCAAGACGTTTCCGGCTACCTGCCAAGCTGGCTGATTGAAGAAAAACTTTAAGTCTGACTCCAGGTAAAGGTGCGATTGATTGGCTAGTAGACCTTCCCAAAGCAGAGCCCCATCTGTGGTCTTTAGCTCTTCAATGAGGTTGGCGTAGTAGCGCTTGCGCTCAAGAAGAGCACGATTTTCCTTCGCCGGAAAGCGGGCTTTTTGGCTCTTCTTGCTCATGCGATCCGTTTTATCTCCAGATACTGCATCGTTACTTGTCCCCAAGCGGCGTGGTTAAACTGCCAGGAGACAAAATCTTGGGCGAGTTGCTCGACGTTCACGTTGATTTTGTAACTGCGCTCTACGAATTCGGATATCAAAGTGAACATCCGCGCCATGGTGTCTTTGTCGTCGGGCGAAAAGACACTGACCGGATCTTTTCGCGAGCTAACTACTTCAAGTCCCTGGAGCTCTTTCTCATCAAGGATTGCTTGGATCACGTCGCGATTACCCCCTGAAGCCTTCTGAAAGAAGTTCAACTTCTGATAGAAGTCGTCCAAAGCAGCAATGGGGGGAGAGAATTTCGCGTCAGCATCCACCGGTTCAATAATGAAAAGGGAGCCGCCTAGCTTCATTGAACGACGCAAACGCTGCAGAAGTTGCCGGTGATCTGCACAGTACTGAGCAATCCATCGTAGAATCACGGAGTCATATTTATTCTCCTCAATGGGGAATCCATCGCTACTGAGTTGATTGATTCCATACTCGCGACGATGATTTCCGCTCTTTGTTCGGTACGTATCGATAAAGAAGGGAATTTGGTCGAACTTTTTTTCGGGATAAACCGGGGCTATGCTCCCAACTACTTCCCCCAGCCCATAGGCGACTTCCAACACTTGGGCGGCCGAGGACCAAGACGGTGCGTTATTTAGAAAGGTTTGCTCTGCCCGAATTGTTACGGCTGACTGCATTCGCTGCATTGCCAGGTAAAGCGATTCGGTGTCCGCCTTACGCATTGCATTAACCCAATCTGAAACAAAATGAAAAGCTGAGCAATCCAGAGTGTTTAGTGCACGACGCTCGCGGAAGGCCAAGACATTGTCGAGTTTCTTCATTGCCTTACTTTTCGGCAAATATTGAGATCCGCTTGAAATGGGAAACAACGACCGCCGAGAAGTTCAGAAATTGGTCCCCTAGGAATAGCCGACAAAATTAACAGAAATACCGTTTCAAGAGACAGGACAGTTCTTTCTTTAGGTCCACCTCGGACATGGGGAGAGTATCTACCAAAGTGCAGGTTTGAATGATCCCCATGAGGGCATTCAGACCGATGAACACCTTTCTCTTCGCAAGCTCTGGATCCAAGTTATGTCTCTTGGTAAGCAATTGGCTTACGACATCGATCACCAGATTTCTAACGTAGAGCACCTGCGACACTTGGTTCAATCTGGAAACGTGAGTGAACAGCTCGCGACTTAACTCCCTCTGCCCGATGTAGAGAGAGAAAACTTTTTCAACTAAGATTTCGATAACCTCTTCCAGCGGCCGATGTTCTTCGTCCCGAACAATCTTCGCCACTTCCTCCAGGTGCTTGTTTAGCTCGCGTTCCAGCAAGGTCGCAAAAATCGCATCTTTGTGCGGGAAGTACTGGTACAGAGAACCAATACTGATTCCTGCCCGCGTAGCGATTCTATTGGTCGTAGTTCGTGCATACCCCAGTGCCGGCAAAATGCGAGTAGCGGAGTCGATAACGGACTCGAATAAAATCTGGGAGCGCCTCTGCAGAGGATTTTTTCGGTTTTTTTCCATCAGTTGAACCATCTCCAATGCGAGTAGCAGTAACAACCCACCTCGCAATATATTTACAGCATAAAAAGGGAGACAAGAAAATATGCCAAGAATTCAGCCTCGAAGTCGAACCACTGTTGGAGAATATGAACCCAAGTTAGCGGCGTTGGAAGAATTTTTCGGCTTCCTACCAAATGACTACCTCACAATGGGACACAAGCCCGCCATGATGAACGCAGTTTTGGAGTTAACGCAGGCCGTGATATTTGCGCCCGGCAAAACAACCATGAAATTGCGCCTACTCACGGCCTACGCTGCCTCCAGTGCAGCTCGCTGTATGTATTGCATTGCTCATTGCGGCGCTCTAGCGGTGGATCATGGGATTTCCATTGAGCAAATTCAGAATATGCCTTCATTCGAAACCCACTCCGCTTTTACACCTGAGGAAAAAGCGGTGCTGCGGATAGCGAGCAAGTCGGCTACCGCTCACAATTCGGTGACCGATCACGATTTCGATGCTTTGAGGGAGTTTCTGGATGAAGAGGGATGCGCGGAAGTCGTTGGAGTCATCGCCCTGATGGGATTCTACAATCGCTGGAATGACACGTTGGCTACAACTCTTGAACGGCCTCCACTCTCCTTGGCTAACCAGGTTTTAATCGGACGTGGATGGGAGATCGGAAAACATGCCTAAGTACAGGTAAGAAACGCTAGAAATAGAATTTTACGCAATCTTCAATCTGCCCCGCTGCAAATTTTTTCCGCTTGAACAATCGTACTCGTTCCCATGGGGAAGGTAAAACCGCTGATTTCTCTCAACTCTCTAGAATCAAGTTCGTTTACTTTGGTAGCACGCCAATAGTAACCAACCATTTTTCTGCAAGCTCTGGCCAATTCGTAATGGGATGTTCGGTGCGCCGTAAACCGAATGCATGTCCGCCCTCGGCGTACAGATGCATCTCGACCGGCACTTTGTGTTTCCTCAAAGCTGCATAATAAAGCAAGGAATACTCAACCGGATCTACCGTATCATTTTGCGCATGAATGAGAAGAGTGGGTGGCGTTTCTGCAGACACTGGAAGATGAGGGTTCAAGCCCTTCTCGATTTTATAGTCTTTTGCCATGTGGCCTGGATATAGCGATATGGCAAAATCGGGGCGGCAGCTTTCGCGATCCGCAGAGTCTACGGCCTTATATAGCCGGTTTTTGAAGTTCGTACTCAAAGCGGCAACCAAGTGACCTGATGCCGAAAAACCTATCGCGCCGATTTTTTTGGGATCGATATTTAACTTTGAAAAATCACGCCGCATCAAACCAAGTGCCCGCTGAGCATCTTGAAGCGCAGCCGCCGATTTTGGATAGGGACCCGACCTATTCTTCTTTCCGTTCGGTACGCGGTATTTCACCAAGACACAGGTGATTCCCTTCGCCGTTAACCAGTCGCAGACCTCGGTTCCCTCGAGATCCATGGCCAGGGCTTGATAACCTCCACCGGGGAAAACAGCGACGGCTACACCTGTGTTTTTTCCCTTCGGCGGATAAACCGTCATTGTCGGTTTTAGAACGTCATGAGCCCAAATCCACGGTTTCCCTGCCACAAACCCAGGCGGCCTAGTAAGACCGGCGCCCTCAGGACCAGTAACGATTTGTCCCCCGGGCGCGGCGTCGGGCCATAGCGGGATCTGGAGATTCCCATTTGCAGGTTGCCACGGGCCGATTTCTTCTTCCTTCCAATTACCGCAGACGAGAGTCGCGATTAAAGATGTAAAGAAAAGTACTTTCATAGAGCCCCAACACCAAAGCATACAGCCCCAGAGCTGAGTTGACCACACAGACAGAAGTAGTCGACATCCTCTTTAACTCCCATTTTCCAACCTATCCCGGTTACGAGTGACTTCCTAAAAAGCCCGGTAGACAATGCTTGTTATCATCTTTATCAAGGACGAACGGATCCGGTATTGTCTTAAACTGGAAGGGTTCTACGCCCTGCGATTTTTCAGAGAGGTTTCACGATGGAGACTGCTCTTTTCCCGATAGCGGAATACTGGTGGTTTTACTTAGCGTTCACGGGATTTGTCCTGTTTTTGCTGATATTGGACTTAGGTGCTTTTCACAGGAAGGCCCACACAGTCTCGCTAAAAGAAGCGAGCATCTGGAGCGCGGTATGGATTTCCCTCGCACTGGTTTTCAACTACCTTCTTTACTCTTACGCACTTTGGAAGTTTCCCCAGGATCCACGCTTACTCGCCATTCCGGGATTTGACCCCGTGCTTGCGGCGCAGAAGACGGCACTGGAGTTTCTCACCGGGTTTGTGGTCGAGAAATCACTTGCGGTTGATAACCTCTTTATTTTTGTCGTGGTCTTTTCTTATTTTGCGATTCCCTCAATTTACCAGCACCGTATTCTTTTTTACGGAATCCTCGGGGCTTTGTTCTTCAGAGCCATTTTCATTGCCCTTGGCTCCGTCCTGATGCAGTACCACTGGCTCGTGGTTATTTTCGGGGTTTTTCTCATTCTCACCGGCATAAAGATACTGCTGAGCCCAGAGAAAGCTCCCGATGTAGAAAAGAATCCGGTAATCAGACTGGCAAGAAGATTCCTTCCCATCAAGAGCACCCTTCACGGGCAAAGTTTCTTTGTCCGGGAGAACGGCGTGCTTTACGGAACACCCTTATTACTCGCACTGCTCTTTATCGAGTTCACCGATATTATCTTCGCCGTCGATTCAATCCCTGCGATCTACGCACTCACATCTGAACCTTTGATCGTTTATAGCTCCAACATCTTCGCAATACTCGGCATGCGATCACTGTACTTTCTGCTTGCGGGCATCATGCATCTGTTCCGATTCCTCAAGTATGGGCTCGGGCTCGTTCTTGTTTTCGTCGGGTTGAAAATGGCATGGCTCAACGAGCATTTCGGAGGAAAATTTCCGATCAGCTGGTCATTGGGAATTATTGCGGGCTTAATAGGAGGATCCATCCTCCTCTCCCTTTTGTTCAAAGCACCCGTGAAGAACACTTCGACAGGTAGCAACTAAGGGGGGAGCATGGGTCCTCTATCGGAACTCGGCAGCATTTTCTCGATTGTCGATTTAAGAACTATCTCAACCTAACTCGCACTTTCCGCACAACATCCCATTCGGGGATTTCAAACGTGCCCCATTGGCGCTTCGAAAATCCCTCGAAATGGCGGACAGTGAGCTTTACTTCCAAGCCATCAGGAAAGCCTGGCGTGCGTTCGGTGACTCCACCATAAATGAGATCCACCAGCTTCTGGCGATTTTTGGTTCCAGTCTCCAAAATAACTTTATCGAAAAAGATCCCGAAGGGATTTCGAGTCTCGGGATAAACCGCCATTTGTGTTGCAGCAAGATCACACTGGACGGCCGTCTCTAGCGAGATAGGTGTTACCTTGTTGCACGACCTGGCCATTGGCGAGCCTGCAAAAAGGAAGAAACTTTCCGCTCCTGCCCACGCCTCATTGAATTCCCCACCAATACTTACCAGGTAGGTACTGACGTTTTCGGCCACCTTATCGGTGCTTGCGAATGCCTTTGAACCCAGCGTCAAAAAAACAAGAATCCCCATTAGAAATTTCGACATGAAATGATCCCCCAATATGGGTGAAATCTATCAATTCGATGTGTTTTAAGTCTATTTAAATTCTTGGATGATGTGAGTGGTATTGATTTTCATCGACCGGATGAGTTAGACCTGCCCTCCAACGCAGGAGAGTCTATGAAGCGGGCCCAGGTCTATTGGATTACAGGATTTTTGTCCCTGTTTTTGTGCGCTGGCAATGCAGGCGCCCAAACAAAAGTCCGCATTCTGGGCATCATGGACTACGCAGCGGCCAACGTAGGGGAGAGCATCAAGAAGGACGCCTCTCGCCTTCAGCAGTGGAACCTCTCCGTTTTCGAGAGCGATACTTTTCCCAATTTAAAAGGCAAATCCACGATTCACTACTTGGGCACCGACAATCGTAAACTCACGCCGGATGCGATTCGCGACTATTTCAAAGGCTACCCAATTCAACCCGATGAATCTCTCATGGTGTTTTATTCAGGCCATGGCGGAATGGATTTTGGACGATTTCCCATGGGCCAATACCTTTCGCTCAGTGGCGGGGATATGAGCGAGGCCGAAATCATTGAGATAGCGCAGGCTCCATTGACCCTATTTTTTCTAAATGCCTGCTCAAGCTACCCGCTTCCCCTGCCCGAGAATCCCCAGATGTCGGCGGCACAGCCGGAAGATTGGGCTCCATTTGAAAAACTGGTAGGCCGTCTATTTTTCGAACCGGTGGGCGTACTTATTCTGCGCGCAGCCTCCCCGGGACAGCCCGCATGGGGGACCCCCGATGGCTCGTACTTCGGGCTGGAGCTAATCGACGGACTGGCCCCGTACAATCTCTACCGCCTTGCGAACGATCCCAACCCGTGGCCTACGCTATTGGCCTCGATTACCCAAAAAACGCAAGAGCGCTTCGTAGCGGCAAAGCAAGCGGTGGCTCAGAACCCTCCCGCCGATGCAACCAATTCGATTCTCACTGCACAAGACCAACGCCCCTGGGCGCACTATTCTCTCCATGCCCCCAACGTTTCCGGTATCGATTACGTGGCCTACTACCCCTCGCAATGGAACGCGCAAACAGGAAAGAATGAAAGGCGCATCTCATTTAAGTTCTGGGTTTCCGGGTTGAGCGGACAGACACTTCAAGCCCGGGCTTATTTCTATCAGGATGAAAAAACACCGCTCCAGTCGACCGACGTAAATGGCATTTCGTATTACCTCGCGACAGAAGCGCAGAATATTGCCGTGACACACCCGCAGGGCGCTTGGGGTTACGCTTACCTGAAGGACGATTTGCAGAATCTTCCCCAGAACTACTTGGTGAAAGTGCATCTTATGAGGGATCGGGATCCCGTGGCTGAGTCGAGCTTTACTAGGTTTGCGCCGAAGTAAGGTAGGATCGATGAGATCGGGCTCGTCCACCCAGATGTCCACACGTGGATGTGGACGAATCGAATGGGTGAAGAGCTATCTGTACCTTGGGTCGATGCTTAACCCAGTCCTATCTTGAAAGACTCGGTTGCTCCGCTCGAGGTGGGTTTCGCGCTGTCCAACCGCATAGCTTTCTGCTCCTGGCCGGGCCATCCGCATTCGAACACCGTGGCTATAGTCGCTTAAAGTAGCGCTGGATTCATGTTGTGGCTCCGGAAAGGGCGGCGCTCCATTGGATTTAGGTCCCGGATTCGGACCTGACTGAACCTCATTTAGGTCGATAGTCACTTCAAGAATACCGTCCCTAGGAATGATTTGCCGGCTTGCCTCTAGCGCCATGATTGCATCTTGCGGAATCGAAAGCCCGAAAAGCTGTCTGATAGGCCCTTCCCCTAAAGAAAACCAATGCCACTTCAGGTCTTCGCTCTTCATTCTTAATCTGAACTCCAGAAGTTGCACTGGGGAGGATTCCGGCTTGGAAATTTCTACCAACAGAAAAGACTTGGCACTGGTTTCTAAGCCATCTCCAAAGCGCTCTTCCGCCCTTTCGCGATCCAATACCGATACTTGGATAGAAACAGGACTTTGGCAGTCAAGCAGTTCTTCTGCACAATTCCCAAACGCCAAAATCGAATAAAAGAAAACCGAAATCCAGAGCCCATAGTAGCGAGTCAGCATATCTTTTCCTTAGCGTCTTGCTTCTGTCTTTTTTGACTAATCGTCAAGTATTTTGATGATTAGACAATTTTGTATGGTAAGGGGTTCGGAAACACAGGTTTTGATATTAGAAACAAATTGGATATAACTGGGCCCCGATGAAGGAATCTTCGAAAAAGCGACTGTTTCTTAGGGCGCCGCAGCTACGCCCATCGAAGGGTGACGCCCAAAGACTGGCGGTCTTGGAAGTAGCTCTTCAATGCCTGGCCGAGAAGGGGATTAATGCTCTATCCTTCCAAGAGATTGCGCGGACCCTGAGGATCCGCCGGTCCCACATCGTTTATTACTACCCCACACTGGATGCCCTTCTGACCGACTTGTTGAAAGTTTTACTTTCAACCGGTCAAGATATTACCGTTGCGCACCTATCTAGCGTAAAAAGCCCCTTAGACATGTTGACCGCTTACGTCGAAGCCACATTTCTTTGGTTTAGAATATTTCCCCAGCATGCGGGGGTTTTGTTTCTTAGTTGCCACTTGGGAGCCGTGAATTCAGAACACCGCGATCTTCTAACAACGATGCGCCAGTCTTCTGAAGAAAGAATACTCACCATTCTAAAAAAGCAGGCCGGCAGAAAGAAGCGCACAAGCGCCTGGTATGTTTCACGTGCGTCGGACATTCGCAGTCTCATTATGGGGAATCTACTCAACTACTTCACAACAAACCAACGCGGCACTTATGAGGCTCTCGAACGACAAACGGTTTTAGCAGTTCAGGACCTGGCGAATGCTCCTTAGACTTACATGCTTTGCGTTGGTCTTCGTTGCCAATCTTGCAAGTGCGCATGAGCGTACGCTCACCTTTCGATCCAAATGGATCGAGCTCGGGGAAAATGGCCACGAAATACGCGCCGAATACGTCGCGATCGAAAGTGTGGAATTGGAGAGCTTTGTCTCTCTCCACCATCCGGATCTGCGCGGCGTCGAACGTTCGCAGAAGATAGAACAACTGAAAGAGCGAAAATCTCGGGCACGCGATCTTATTGACGTTCTGGGTGCACGATACAAACAAAAGGCAGCGCGCCACGGGGCGCTTACTCCCAGTTACGAAGCCGATATCGACCAAAGAATCGACTTGGCAAAGCAAGGAAAGGCAAGGCTTGTCGCTTTATTGGGGGACATCGGCGAAGGATCCGAACAGCCAGAAGTTTTTGCGATGGCCGCGATCTTCCCCGATTTCGGTGATGGCGTTCTGTTACAGGCAGACAACGAACCCGTACTGCATCATTCGCCTGAGGACATTGGAGCGCCCCGGAAAGAGCGTGTACGCATTTTTGGGTCGGGCGAGGCGGGGTATTTGGATGAAAATATCCAGTTGGGAGAACTTGCGAGTGATACCAGTTTATATTGGGGGGACACAGCTGCCATTGGGCTCTTTACCGTGCCACGGGACACCTTCCACGTTCCGGGTTCTTTCGGGTGGAACCCTCCACATGTTCATCGTCAGGTCGTGGATTGGAAAGTGATACTTCTTAATCTCGCAATTGCGGATGGCCTCATTCGATTTGGCGAACGAAGTGTGCCCGGCGGCAGCTACCAGGTTCCGATGTCCTCTGAGCACAAAGCGATTCGAGGGCGCGCACTTTCTGGGGTTGGCAAGGCGCCCTATCTTCCCCCTGAACTCCTGGGTGCTGGGCCTCAGACTAAAACCGGTATCTCGCAGGTGATCCTTTTTACGCGCTCAGAAACTCTGGCGGAGCTTATGTACAAACCTCTGGGGGCCTCTCTTTCCAGAACCCGATTATTTGCTGGCGATGGTGCTCTCCAGTACGACATGCAGATTTCTCGCGAAGATTTGGAAGCGGTGGCGCTCGAGAAACTGAGGTATTCACTCCGAGCCGCCAACCCTTACTTCGACAGAATTCACGTCACGCCGAATTTCACATACGAACGTACTGCCTCTAACTGCGCGCGTGCTATTTTGGACCAGCGAACATTATAGGCTCAGACGCCTAAGCAGGCGCTTTTTATAAGTGCTTCAGCAGCTTGTCTTCGAACCGCTCTATTTTGATGTTGGCTTAGCTTAAATTTAGCGTCCATCGTTTCGATTTTGACTTCGAAAACAGCAAGCCAAACTAGAGTTGGTTACTGCTTTGGAAGTTTACAGGTATTCATCCCTACCAGAGAGTATAGCGGGCAAAAGTGCATCAGGGCCGTAGCCAGAGGTACTAACCCCACTGCGCCCCACCAGCTTTGAAAGTAGACCCCAGCTCCGATTGCCGCTATTCCGGCAGTGATTCGTACGATTTTATCTGCTGATCCGACATTTGCTTTCATGGTGACTGCTCCTTTTTATTTGAGAAAGTTAGTTATGCTTTGCAGCGTTCCAGGGCATACGGGCGAGAACTAAAGCCATGGTGCACGTATCCGTAATGGCAGAAAAAGCCAGCCCAGCTCCCACAAAACCACTCAATAAATACCAGGCGGGATGGAGAAGCGAGCCCGCAGCGACACCGGTCAACACAAGTAGTCCTGCGGAAAAACGCACTTGTCGGTCCATAGACCATAGCCTGCTCTGGCTGATGACTGGCTTACCCGCCGCTTTCCAGGCTCTGAGACCGCCTTCCAAAACGCGCACGTCGCTGAAGCCCTGCTTCATCAATTCGTCAGCGGCTTTGCGGGCCCGGTTTCCGCTTTGGCAGACCAACAACACCGGACGAGTCCTTTCGATGGAGCTGGCCCCGTGGGGTAACTGCGATAGCGGCAGCAGCCTAGCCCCCGGGATTTTCTCGAGTCGGAACTCCGCCGGCTCGCGTACATCTATAAACTGACATTCTGAAAATTCGTCTTCGGGTATCAAGGCGGTTTCGCTCATGGTTTCTTCTCGTTAGAATTTGGCGGTTCCGGAGTGAATATTTTCTCCGTTCAACTCAATTGAGTAGTGAATCGGCACAGCTTTCGAGAGCATGGCGCTGACCTTTCCCTATAACAAGGAATATTTAATTCACTAACCTGTAATATTATATGCACATCATATAAGTATTTGCTAATATTAAATTCGTCACCGGCCGAAGAGGAAAATGAGGCATATTGATGAAGAAGGCGGCAGCGACCACGAGAGCAATTTTGAAGCAGTGCGAAGCTGTAAGCGAAATCCTAAAATCGCTTTCTCATCCTGTGCGACTGAAGATCCTCTGCCAGTTGCTGCAGGGCGAAAAAAGCGTCAACGAGCTGATTGATTTTTGCGAAATCTCCCAGTCCAATATGTCTCAGTTTCTGAAGCGAATGAAAGAAGAAGGCATCATCTCTTCCCGACGTGAGTGGAACAAAATCTTCTACCGGGTGGCGGATCCACGCGTACTCAAATTAATGGAAGCTCTGAAGGAGATCTACACGTGAATAGAATTAGCTAGCCCGGCGCGCCCAGACACCGCTTAACTAATGAACTCGCTTTGCAGGTCGCCCCTATCGAGATTACACTTAGTCATACTTTTTCTTTTGGAAATCTAAATGCCTTCACTCGCACTAATTCTTTTTTTCAGCCTATCCGTTTTTGCGGCCGATACTGGGGTCGTTCACCACCCTAAACCCAAAGAGCCAATTTATATCCAATCGGGTTGGTATTCGACTTTGAAACCCCAAATCCCCACTCCTCCAGCTGAAGGCAGCCCGGGACAAAAAGCCGATGAAGAGGGTCTTTTCAGCGCTCAAAAGTCACGTACCCCTAAAGATTGTGACCGGGCAAAAACGGAAGTCATGGTCAGCGTAAAGAGCTTCTTCGGAGCCGCTTTCGGACCACTCACAGACACAGAGGCTGAACGCCTAGCCCCTTTCTTTGAGCAAATTCGAAATGATGGCGATTTCTTTATTCAAAAGCTGAAAGTAGAGTTTCCCCGTCAAAGACCCTTTCTCTACATTAAAGGGATAGAGCCCTGTGTTCCTAAAGAAGTGACGGGCGCTTACCCCAGTGGACACGCCACTCTTTCGAAACTTTACTTCTTGGTCTTGTCGGAGCTTCACCCGAAGCTAAAGGAACAGCTAGAGATACGCTCAAATCAAATCGCCCAAGATCGCGTGTTATCCGGGATGCACCACCCTTCCGATATCGAAACGGGAAAGAAACTGGGCACTCTACTTTTTGAAGAAATTAAAAAGTCGAAGAAGTTCCAGGAGGATCTTAAGAAGCTAAAGACTCCTCCCACGAATTCGTGAAACCAGCTCTAGTTGCAGCCTTGTTTCCCATTGTGCCATAGCGACACAATAGACTTGGAAATCCAAAGATGGCGATGGTTGCGGCAACAAAAGGTAAAAGGGTGCCCGTCGTATTGCGGGCCCAAAAAGAGGTGGTCACCTAGAATATGACTAGCTCCTTTCGGGCCCGCAATACGACGGGCACCTTTTTCAGCACCTTTTTAGAATATGACTACCTTTTCCCCAACAATGGTTTCTATGTACTTTCTTGGGTTGCGGGTGCCTAACAGACCTTCAAGATGTTAAAATGAGCGCAGTTCACAATTTCTATGAGCTTTTATAAGACCAACTTTGTAGCGCTTGTTTTGCTTCTCGCGCCACCTAGCTATTCCGCTGATTTTCGAACGACTTGTCCATTGGCATTCCGGAAGTTGGTTCGTTATCTCACGGCGCCAGTAGCTAGAGCTCAAACCAGAGCCGACGTCCAGCGGCGTTTACGCGCCGTTCTTGGGAGTACGTACTCCGAGATTGATGGGCTAAAGATCGTCAATCAAACCTGCTTATACAAACCTGGCTGCGCTTATGACCCCATTTGGAATGTGATTCAAATGGACAGCCCCGGGATTCTCAAAGACGACTGGGCCTATGGGGTGGTCTTCGGGCACGAATTGGCGCACGCAATTGCAGCCAGTTGGAACCAGCGCTTGATCGCTGCGCGCCGAGGGACACCGCGCGAAAGGAGAAAATATCTTAAGACTTGGTCGCGGATTCACCGCACACTCAAGTCCATGAACGAGTACGGTCCACTAGGACTCTGGTATTTTTTTACCAATGCCGAGTCGAGAATGTACGACCTGAGCGAGCAAGCCTCCAAACAGCACAGTACCTACCTGCAAAAGTACGAAGGTCTTATCAAGGCGGAAACACCAAACGTAGAGAAGATTAATTGGGTGGCAACCAAGTTTGCAAAGACCTCCTTCGGAGAACTTTTTGGCGATCTTGCAAGCAATGCAGCTCACTCAGATGGGGATGCAATTGCAAAAGCGCTTGAGCGCATAGACGGAAAAAAACACGACGATCGTATGAACTCAATGGACGCGAAGATGCCTACAGGGGTGAAGGTTAGTAGAGTCTACCTTCAAGATGTTCACTCTACTTTGACCGATGTTCGAAGAGTTATTTGGAATCAGTATCTAAAGGGAAAATCAGATGCCGAAGCACAGCGGGTCTTCGACGCTTTGAACAGGGCGGAAGAAGACTGGCTAGAAGAGGCATTACCCCTTTTTACCCTTGGAGAAAAAGACCCGACTAGCCCTCGAAAGCCACCAGAAGAAGAACTATGGCAGGTGGACGTCCATCAACTGAACCATTTATTTCTTAAAGCTTTTGAATCGCACTACGTTTCTCAAGAGTGACCGCCTTAAGAAGCTGCAAAATTATTCTCATCTCGCCCCCGTAAACACCTTCCGCAGGCGCGGAAAATGCACAGATTGCGACAAGGAGGTGATTTATGCAAACGGTTGAAAATCCCAGTATGGAAACGGGTCGGTTTGAGTTTCAAAAATGGACTGTTTATCAGAGGGCTCTCCTTTTTGTGAAATCTGCCTTCCAATTATGTGATGAGTTTCCAAAGGATTCTGCGACAGGACTGCGAGATCAGTTTCGGCGTGCGAGTCAGTCGATACCTTTGAACATCGCGGAAGCATGTTCCCGGTATTCCTCAAAGGATAAAGCAAACTTTTGGAGAGTGGCGAAGGGATCAGTGTTCGAGTGTGTGGCGATTTTGGATTTGATCGAGCCCCTTGCTCTAGTTCCGAGAAATACTGCCGAGTTACAGGAGGAACTGGAGCATTTGGGGAAAATGCTATCTGGTCTAATTCGATACATTGAGCAAAATCCTCGGAAGGCTGGGGGGGGGAACTTTAGAGCGACTACGTCGCGTTAGGTTAAGGTTAAACTTAAGGTTCACCTTAATAGTTATGGCGGGGCGGACGGGACTCGAACCCGCGGCCTCCTGCGTGACAGGCAGGCGTTATAACCAACTTAACTACCGCCCCGTTTGAACTTGCGATAGCTGGCCCAACCTACGGGGGTTGGCTTAGAAAGTCAATTTGATGCGTGGGGTCGACTTCGATGGGCCGGGTTTTTGGCCCTAGAACGCATAGGTCCCCTCTAACATCATGCCTGAATAGGCAGGCACTAGCCGGCAAATGCCTCCAGAACACTGGGGGCCACCCGAGGTTGAACCCACAAACGCTCTGGAGGTAAAAGAGTCGAACTTAACTAAGGTGCCAGCATTGAAAAAGCCCTGGCCCACCTCAGCAGGGTTCGATGGGACGTATTCCGCACCCAGATTGAGGCTCCAGCGAGCGCTAAACGTATAGGAAACATCAAAAAAGTTTCGATCGTCCAAAGTAGGTAAAAAGTTGAGCCCGTTAAAAGCATGGAGCTTTCGGTAACCCACCTCTAAGTACTGGCCCTGAAACGTGGGGATTTTTAGCTTCACATCCCCATGCAAAAGGTCGGACTGCCCGGGTAACCACCGGTAGCCGGACCTGGCTTCCACCCCGACTTCGCCCAATTTCAGCTTTGCCGACGCCACGGCATGATTCACTCGAGCTCGAACCGTTCTATCGTCGCCCACCAAAAGGGACGCTCGAATAGAGTTGTAGACCCCCATTCGGCGCTCCAACCAAAAGCGCGCTGCGGTTACGTTGGAAAAGTTTAAACTCGTAACTATGTCCTCCTCCAAAGAAGGCGGGCGACGAAAGTCATAGCCATAGTTGCGATAGTCCTTAAGCTCTACTTTGAGTTTCCAGGGCAATGGGGAATAAACCAAGCTGGCGTAGGTTCCCACTCCATTGGGCAAGCGGGAATAGGCTACAGACATTGGCTCGTTCACCATTAAATTGGATTCAGCATAGGCGTCCCAGCCAGGTGCGAGCCCGTCGGCCTGAAACGTTAAGCCAGCCGTGTGCCAACGCTTGTCAAACGTCGAGGTGGCAAGCGGGCGATTCAAGGTCATCAAATAATGAGCACCCACTTGCAACGCAGGGTTTTTATATTTAACGCTGACACTTCCCAGCCAAATTTCTCGATCTAGCAAAGGGCTTTGAAAGGGAATGAGCGCTACAGGCACTTTCAATGCTCGGACTCTTCCGCCAAAACTTTTTATCTCCCACTCTTCGGGTGCATACTTTACCGACGCTCCTTCGACGGTATAGTCGATTCCAAAAGTATCATCTCGAAACAGTGACAGCGCCACCCCACGCCCTAGCTCTTGATGACTGTCGCCCAGGGTCAACTTCCACTGAGACGACTCAAATGTGGCAAACTTCTTCTCAAGAAACAGGGGGACGTCCGACCCATCTTGTTTCGCGACGGCAAACCGGTTGGAAAATGCCAATCCAAGATTGAAGGCGCCGGATTCGGCACCTACTTGCGTCTGAGATCTCAAGAGCTGTGGGCTGGTGTCTTCGTTCTCTAAGCTCTTGGTGCTCGTGAAGAGGGTATGGTTGCTAGCGCTCAAATTCCACTGGGACGGCCCCCACTCAAGCGACTCTGCCAGCCCCAACGAACCAACGAAGCAGAGTACCCCCAAAATCCCACGCTTCATTTATTTAACCGGCTCTACTTTCTTAAGCTTGGCAGCGACTGCTTGAATTTCAGCGAACATCGACTCGTGATAGCCGCTGAATTCCGCGACAATTTCTTTCTTTGAATTGATAAGCGCCGAATAGGGAGGCGTTGTTGCCTTTTGATACTTCGCAAATATTTCGCTATTGGGATCTAAAATCACAGGAAAAGAGAACCCCAACTGCCGCATGGTTGCTGGTATTTCGCTGCGTTCCTCTCGATCGATGTTTACCGTGACGAGATCGATAGGCAGGGAAGGATCTTTCTTCAGTTTCTCAGTCACTGAAGTCAACTCCTGTAGGCAGGGTAAACACCACGTTGCCCAGAAAGAAAGCAGCAAAAGCCGATCCGGCTTAACCACAGAATCCAATGAAGCCTTGCCCCCACCCAAGAGTTCTACGTTCTTAAATGCTGGGGCCATTTTCCCTTGGGAGACGGAACTAATCAAAACGATCGAAAGTAAGAGTTTTTTCATTTGGTTAATTTTATCGCACTCGAAACAATTTCGCTTGGAACAAAATCGGTTGGCCCTGCCCTAAACGCACGCACTACATTTCCGGAAGAATCTAGCAAAGCCGCCCCTGGCAGAACAAAACTGCCTCCCACCATGCGACGAAAATTTTTCCATCGCCACTCATCGGGAAGCGCTTTTGCCTTAATATGCAAAACACTACGGTATTGATCGGCCACCTCCTGCGTCGGCGGCACGGAGGGATTACCCGAAGTCGTCACATATAGAACAACATCAACGAAAGAGGCTTGCGTGCGAGAAAGTTTGTCTAGCTCTGCCTGAATGGCCGGCATCTCGGTTTTGCATTCCGAGCACCAAGGCGCCCCAAAAAGAGCCAGAGTAACTTGATTTCCCCTGGGCAAAGCGCCTTTCACGAAAGCGGCAATCTCTTGAGGAATAAAACTCGTAGGGCCGGCAGAAAATGTTTTTAGAACCCGGCCATCTAAATCGACCACGGCCGCTGCAGGAACGGCAAACTGGCCGCTAAAGTATTTGCGAAAATTTTTCCACCGCCATTCATCGGCAATGGCGCGTCCTTTTATTCCAAGCGCCGACCCCAAACGCTCAGCATCGGCCTGAGTCGGAAGTGAGCCAGGAGTACTGCCAGTGGGGACATAGAAAATCAAATCCAACGCTTTGCGATCGGTTTCATCTAAACGATTTATTTCCACTTGCAGCGCCGGCACGGCACTTTGCGTTTCTGCTGACCAGGAAGTTCCAAAAACGACCAAACTAAGCTTCTTCCCACCCTCAACACCAGCGGGCTCACTAAAGGGCGCAATGCGACTTAGCGAGTGCCTTCCGCAACCCGAAAGAAAAACTCCTACCCACAATGAAACAAAGCAGGTGCTACCGAAACGTAGGACTTTCATCTCAACATATTAACCGACTTAAACCTTGGCCGGTAAGCGGAGCGTTGGAAGGTTCTTAACAGCGGGAATCAGGACGACAAGCTATTGATAGTATTCTAACTTACGGTTCACTTTATCGAAGTAATCATCCCCTTGGCGAACATAGTTTTTCGCCCGGTTCCAATATTGTTTGGCTTCTTCGATTCGGTTCATGCTCTCCAAAATATACCCATGGGTATAGGCCTCTTTTGCAAGCCGATTGAGATTCTTCTTGGCCTTTAGCACACACTCCCTGGCCTCTTCATAAGAGCTGTCCTTCTTGAGCATCTCCTCGCAGAGGTTCCGACTCTCATTGTAGTCGCCCTCGGCAAACTTCTCTTTGGCCGCAATGAGAAACGGCTCAAACTCTTCTTTCTGCAGGACCTTTGCTTGATCAATAACTTGTTTGGCTTCGTTCAAGTACTGAGTATCACCCTTTAACTCGATCTTTCGGATCTGCTCCGCAGTGTTGATCGCTTCCTGATACTGTTTCTGCTGAAGAGCGGCCACGGCTTTCTGAAATAGCGCCAGGACAGCTTTCTTCTTCTCCGTCTCAGGATCTACCTCGGGCGGCAGCTGTTCCATATCTCGAACTTTGGCATCAGCGGCGCGAAGTCCCTTTGCAGCTATAGGGTTGGTCGGGTCGATCACTATTGCGGAATTGAATGATTCTCCCGCTTTTTCAAAATCGCCCTCTTTGAGGTACTCAATACCATCTTGCAAATACATGGCGAGATCTTGTTTCTCGTCGTTTTTTGCTTTTTCTTGCGCATCTGCGATTTGCTTTTCTTTTACTTTCTTCTGATATTTTTCAAGCAACTCTCGGGATTTTTTGTAGTACGGCAGGCTGTCGTGAATGCTCTTTAAGTGGGCTACCGCAGATTCAAAATCTTGGGCATCGGCAGCTTTAAGTGCCGAGTTGTAATGGCCTTCTACATTGCGTGCCGCGTCCTCACCAAGCTCGCTATACTCTTTTGGCATGGCAGGCGGCACTTTTACGTTGGCAGTCTTATCCGAAGTAGAAACTCCCGGCGCCCCCAGCTTGGGATCCTTTGAGGAGTCTCCACTGGGCAATACCAAATAAACGAGCAATAGCCCGACCACGGCTCCGACCAAAATCTGCGTGCGACGACTCATCGCAGGGCGTTTGGCAACTTCGCCCTCAACAGGGTAGTCCGAGGGAAGGTCATATACTTCGCCTGGACCATGGGCTCCAACGCCCATCTCGGCGAGTTTCTCAGCACCAATCGCTGCTATTGCAACCGATTCGGTCTGTCCCATGCCAGTACTGGGGAGACCAACCACGTTGGTAGATTGATTGCCTTCGAAACCGGGAAGCAGAATATCGTGAATGAGAAAACGGATTTTTGTCGAGCCAATTTCAATTTCATCGAAGCTGGAAAGTGGGTGCTCTAGTACCCGCATTCCGTTTACAAAGGTTCCATTGTGGCTTTCTAAGTCTACTAGACGAAATCCAAGACCAACGCGCGCGATTTTACAATGCACACGAGAAAGTCGTTCATCGTCTAGGTAAACGTCGGCCTTCTTACTGCGACCAAAGGTTACTTCATAGGCATCTAGAACGAGTTCCTCGCCCTTTTTAGGCCCTTCGGTGAACACCAACTTAGCCACAACGGGCTTGGCTTCCACATCGGTGTCCATTCGGCCAATGGATGCCGCCGACGAACCCTCCGGAGCCATATCCTGTATAGGAACAAAAACGTCGCCTCCGGATTCCAGTGGGGTCTCGGCAGGATCCGAAGAACCAAATCCCCCTCCATCAGCCTCTGCGAGCTGTCCGTCACCCGCCAATGGGTTTGCGGCCTGCTCCTGTCCCGCAGAGGCGTCGACGCCCCCATGAAGGAGCAAAATCTTGTACGGCCCAATCAGTAGCTCATCACCATCGGCAATTTCGCCGGTTTCTAGTGCGTGTCCGTTGACTCTCAGTTGCCCCGGGCCACTCATATTCGTGAAATAAATGGATGCTTCGTTGACTCGAATCTCCACATGACTTCGACTAACGGTATCGTTTGGCAAAACAACATCGCAAAACTCGGATCGGCCCAAACGAAACACACCTTCGCCCAAGGTCTTCGAAACAACCGCTTGTCCATTTTCAAAGACTTTGAGCGTTAGTTTCATGGAAAAAGCTCCGCAGCCTGCAGCCGCAATTCCGCCTGCTTGATATAGCGACCGGCCTCTTTAACAATCGGCTCGTTCGGCCGGTGCGACATTAAACTAATGACTTCGTTGAAATGGTGAATCGCGCGCGCGTACTGGAGCGATTCATAATACTGAATGGCAATCCCCATATTGGTGCGGGCTTCAATCTCCGCCTCATAGACTGCCCGTCTCAAGTACCGATCCGCGAGGTGATGACCGCCATACAATGAAAGTGCGGTTCGAAATGAATCGATAGCGCGCTGATAGTTCTTGTTCAGGTACTCGCGTTGGCCCCGACGAAAATACTGCTCTGCCTCCCGCAGACTCGTATTGGACCAATCCAGGCGACTCATTTCCTGCTCGGCTTTTTTGAGCATGGGATCTTCCATACCCAATGGGATGGGTTGCTTGGTTCCCAACTCTAAACCTGGAGCATCAGCGATTTTGAAATCCCGAGCTAACTTTCCGCTGGCCGACGCCAACTCTCCGTTGTCGGTGCCTTTAGTAGTCTCACCACCGGAGCCCATCATTAAGTAAGCTCCCAGAGCCAATAAAACTCCGACATATATCAATACGCGACGGTTAGGAGCACCGGCACGCTTGCCTGAGCCTGTCGCTAAAGCATCGACGCCAACACCAAGGTTTCCGTCGAGCCCCGGCAAACCCATGCCCTGAACTTCCGGTAAGCCTCCTTCAGGCGCTGACTCTAAACTTGGGCCTGCATTGAACTTAAATACAAAAGTGCCCAGCTGAACGACGTCTCCCGTTTCGAGCCATCCTTCTTTAATTTTTTTGCCATTTACGAATAGCCCGTTCTTGCTGTTGTTATCGCGGATGTACCAAGATCCTTCACTGCACATCAACATGGCATGAATTCGAGAAACCCCTTCGACATCCAACACCACTTCATTGTCGGAAGAACGTCCGAGCGTTAGCCGGGTCGAGCGAACTTCAAAGACTTTTCCTACTTCAAGCCCACTCATTTGCTCAAGCGTTGCTGGTACTGGAGCCAGAGCGCTTTTCAATTGAACACTCATTTGCCCCCCTTTCCTGCGAGCCCCTCAGCCGATTTAGCCAAGCAGTCTTTTGCCGGAGCATACGCTGGGTCAATCCTGAGCATTTCTTCGCAAAGTAGGGAGCTAGCTTTGAAATCCCGCTCTTTTAGTTTCGTTAGCGCCGCAGCAAGGAAAGGTTCGAAGTCTTCTTTTTGTTTTAGCCGTGCGCGATCGATGATCTGTTTCGCTTCATTCAGGTACTGGGTCGAGCCCGGCAACTCAATTTTTCTTGCGCTCTCCGCTTTATCTATTGCCTCTTGATAGCTGCGTCGCCCGAATGAATCTACAGCGGCCTTAAGCAAAGAAGCAACTTTCGCCCGGTTGCTTGCCTCGGGCGACGGCTTTACCACCTTTGGCTCCACCCGGACTTCGGGCGCCTTAGGCGCTTTAACTCCAGCGGCTTTTAAACCACGAATCGCCTCGCGATTTCCCGGATCCAGTACCAAGGCAAACCGAAATGCGACGGCCGCGCTCTCCTTGTCGTTTTCCCTGAGGTACTCCTGCCCCTCTTTCAAATACACTTTCAAATCGCGCAGCTCATTTTTAGGCTTGTTCTTCGCCTTTGAGGAAACTTCCATATCTGCTTTGGTAACGGAGTTCTCCTCAGGGGCAAGCACTGGAGTAGTCATTGGCCCGGGTTTGGAGAGCTTTGTCTGAGGCGACTGTACAATTTGCCCGCTAGGGCGTGTTGCCACCCGTGAGGCCTTTATCCAAACCCCTGCGCCGATCGCCACACCCACTCCCACTCCGAAAACCCATGCATGCCGCTCGAACAGTGTTACCAAGGTCTGCAACCGGCTTGGAATTCCCAGCTCGTAGTGAGGGCGAGTAGCATCCGGGTCTTGCGGAACTTGAAAGGAGAAAATAAAATCGCCAATAGTAATTACATCGCCCGGCTGCAAATTCGACTCTAAAATCTTTTTCCCATTTACCTTAATGCCGTTCTTGCTTTTGTTGTCTTGCACCATCCAAGATCCGGCTGCGTTTCGTTTGAAGTACGCATGGCAACGCGACACCGATTCGCTCTTTATTACGATCTCGTTGTCTTCGGTTCGGCCCAAACTCAAAATATCGCGAGACAACTCAAACGTGCGCCCTTTGCCGACGCCGCCGGTCTGCTCTAAAAACGGCTTGGTAGCCTGCTTTATCGCAATTTGTTTCTTCGCAATCGCCATTAGTTACCCAACCGCCATCTTTACGGTTATTAAAATAAAACGAATCTCTCCGGCTCCGTTCTTGTGCCCCACACCCACCATGGTTCGGGAGATACCATTGATATCCAGCTGCGCGGTCTGAAGTTCTCCCAACGAGCGAACTACGTTCTCCGCCAAATCAATCACGGTCCCTGCAAAACTCTGGTCGCGACAGGCGTCGCTCACATTTTGTCCCTGCGCGTACTGATTTCTCAAACCAATGAGATCTTCTAAAATCTTACCGACAAACTTTACTTTCTTGTCCACATCAATCAGCAAAATCCCATCCGAAGTGCCGAACTCAAACTCCCTGACGGCATCGACATACGAGCTATCCTCTGCTCCCGAGTCGTCGTCAGACGCAATAACTGCCGTAATGCCAGTGCCACCCTTTGCTCGGCTCATGGAAAAATTCATTACCGTCGCAAGGTTCTGCAACTCGGGTAGCTTTACGTCGGTTGAAATATTGCTCCCCTCGCCCTTAAGCGCCGAATCAAGCTGCTCCTGCAATTGGAGCAAGGGATAGGTAACCATTTTGTAAATGAGAAAATAGGCGGCTAGTGACATTAGCACCGAGAAAAGGGCTGCTTCGACAAGCGGCTCGAAAGTAGAGGTTATTTCGGAGTTCAGTTGGAAAATCGATAACACAATTGCCTGGAGCACCCGATCATTGGCTTCCTGAGAGTAGGAGTAAACCGGTTGCGCCACCACATAAACCCCATCCGCCTTTTCAACCGATACCTGCTCTTCCTTGCCCTCAAGGACTCTCTTGATTGCGAGCAGGGAGTAAACATCGGTAACTGTTTTGTTGAAGTACTTTGCCGGCGCAAGAATTCCGCTAGTTTTAGGATCAATTACATAGGCACTTAAAACTCCCGACTCGCCTTCTAGGTTCTCCACCGTAAGACGGGTGAAGTCGTTCGACTTGCTGATGATGCGGTAGTTCTCACGCACTGCCTGCGCCACAATAGAGTGCGCGCGTGCAAGCGACTCTTTCTTTGTAACGTTCTGCCCCCAGCGCACAATCGGTACTACTGAAAGAAGCGTCGAAAGCACCAAGGCGCACAAAAGAATACTTGCAAGCACCCAACGCCAGTCGAACTTCTTCAACACCTCATAAAAAGGCACTAGAATTTTCGAATCAACCAAAGCCAAGAGTTTCTGTTGTGGGGTTTCTTGTAGAGCCGGAGCATCAGAGGGTTCCATTTTCAGGGCGGCATTGCCGGAAAATCCTCCCGCCCCCACTCCGGCAAAACGTTTTCCTCCCTTAGGGGGAAGTACGTTAATTCGAAATCCCGCGAGCTCTACGGTATCGCCCACTTCGATTCTCTGCTTTTTCACCATCACGCCGTTGATAAAAACGCCGTTGCTCGAGCCAAGATCGACAATCGCGGCTCGATTGTTGTTGATGATGAGAGCTGCGTGTTGCTTAGAAATCTGAGCGGACACTAGGCGGATTTCACACTTATCGGCTCGACCGATTGTGTAAGAACCGTCAGCGAGGTCTTTCTCAAAAACGACTTCGCCGTTATGGGTGATTTCTACTTTCAACCCCATACCCCTTTAATATCTAGCTTCAGGCCGCACTTGATGCCGAGCTCACTGCTACGAAATGCGCTCATTTCGATCGTATGCTTTACGTCGAATCTCGGAAGTGTCATGCGCCACGGTGCTAGAGCCTCTCTTACCACTACTACTTTTCCATTTGCGTCCACCATCACCACATCAATGGGAAAACGCATGAAGAAAGTATGAATCGAATTGCACTTTGGAAATACGATCGCTTCGTCTTTGGGTAAGCTCGCCCTACCCATCAAGCCAAGGAAACGCGCCATAAAACTGCGCGCCACTCGGCACTTAGAAAAGAGCACCCGGTCCTGCATTTTCAAGGTAGCCCAGCTCACTTGCCGCCTCCTAAAAAACCTAGGATTACCGGTCCAAAGATCATGATAAAAACGGCTGGCATGATGAAGAAGATCAGCGGAAAGAGAAGTTTCTGAGACGCTGCCGCCCCTTTTTTTTCTGCATTCGTGAATCGTTGCGTTCGAATTAAATCGGACTGAACGCGCAACACAGCGCCAAGTGGACTTCCCATCTGGTCAGCTGTTACCAACACTGCCACCAAAGACGAAATCTCCTGTAAATCAACCCGCCAACCGAAATCGCGCAGGGAGTCTGCGCGCGTGGTACCCAATTGGATTTGCTGGAGCATTCTTTCAATTTCTTGCACGAGCGGACCGGGCCGAGTTTTTTCAACTACCTTCTGAAGCGCCCCAATAAAATCCAAGCCGGCTTCCGTAGACAGCGTAAGCAAATCAATGACAAAGGGGAGTTGAAGTCGAATTTCAAATTGCCGTTTCGAACGAGCGCCGGAAACCCAGAATGACGGATAGAAATATCCGCCCACCATTGTGAAGGCTATGACAAACCAAGAAATTCCGCCTCCACTTACCAGAAAATAAATCAGCAAGAAAATCGGAACCACGAGGCCGAGATGCAATTTGAACGCGAGAAGATCTTCCACATCGAGTTCGTCTTCGAGTCCTGCGGAAATAATCATGCGACGCCATTTTTTTCTCCACTCCGGCGCTTGAATCTTGGCCGTGTAGGGCATCGTCAAAGCGGAGTAAAGCGGGCGGTTCATTTTGAGTAGGGCATTATTGGTTGCCTTACCTTGTGTTCCCAATCGATTCGCGGCAGCGCCTTCTAATGCGCCAGAGAATAAAGTGCGGCCCAAATAGAACGCCGCTCCCCCTGCCACAAAAATTCCGATGTAGGCCAACATAAGTGGACCCCCTCGAATCCACTTCGGTCAAATCTCCAAGGAACTACAGTACTTATTAAAATTATATCACGCTGCGTTATGGCCCGTTTTGTCACCCAAGCGCACAGGCAATAAGCCCCCTACTTTCAGCTAGTTAATAAATTGTGAAATTATCGCCACATTTAAGAGCGACAAAACAAGGTAGAATATTCGTAGAGGCTCTCCATGCCTTGGGGGCTATATGCCCCGAGAAAGGGGGTGGTACGATGGTCAGTTTGCCTAGTACGGAGGTGCGTCCAACTTAACGGGACGCTCTTCCAGAAGAATTAAGGGCGCTAGCTTCGGCCAGCGCCCTTTTTTTATTGCTGGATGAATCGTTTGTGAAGCAACGCGGCGAGCGGTGCCTTGAACGCCACCTCAACCACAACGCAAACAGACAAAGAATTCGTCGCTAAAGAAATGATTTCTGCGCCGCTTTGTTCAACCGTCTCAAGAAAAGCCACAAGAACTTCTCTAGAATCGCTCATGCTTTCGCCGACAATCGAGACCAAACAAACCTTCCCATTTTCCTCAAAACTAAAGCCCGCACGCATTAAAGTGTCGCGCAATTTTGCGCCGTAAGAGAAATCGACCACCCAGCTACATTCGCCTTTGCCCACCTGAAAGTAGCGAGGAGAAATTCGTTCACGTCCAAGGAGCTCTCTTACATGGTGCAAGTTACTGCGAACTCTGAAAAAAATGAGTCCCTCTTTCGTGGCAACTCCCCGAACTTGAGAACGCTCCACATTTTGACAAGAAGCAGAAGAAATAAGAGTTCCGGGAGCGCCAGCATCCTTCGCGGGGGCAACCCTTACCGCGACACCAAACCGCTTAGCTACTTCGACACTTCGAGACTGCAGCTTTGCCCCTTTGCTCGACAACTCCAATGCCTCATCGTACGAGCAGGCTTCAATGAGCTTTGCCTCGGGAACTATTCTTGGATCGGCGGTCAGGATTCCCTCCACGTCTGTAAGAATTTCACAACTCTCTGCGCCGAGCTCGGCAGCCAAAGCCACTGCCGTGGTATCCGACCCCCCTCGCCCTAGCGTAGTAATTTCCTTGGCCTCGCTCACTCCTTGAAATCCCGCGATAATGACTACCTTTCCTTTGGCGAGTTCCTCACGAATTCTGTGCGCCCGAATATCGATAATTCGAGCATTGGTGTGCTCTGCGGTAGTTACGATTCCGCTCTGGGAACCGGTAAAGGAAATGGCGGGTACGCCCCGCTCCTGCAACCCCATTGCAAGAAGCGACATTGAAACTCGCTCCCCCGCGGTCAGAAGCATGTCCATTTCGCGCTCGGCCGGGGCCTTAACCGTCCGATGCGCAAGACGGACCAGCATATCGGTCATGCGTCCCATAGCCGAGACCACGACCACCACATCCTTGCCAGTAAGCTTGAGTGCTGCAATCCGTTCGGCAGCCCGCTGAATGTGACGCGGACTTGCTAAAGAGGAACCACCGTATTTTTGCACAACCAAAGCCATCGGCCCGAATCCTGCCTTGTCAGTCGGCGAAGTCAAGCCGACATGGTAATCTAATGTTTTGTAGGACCACCCTAAAACCGTGAAAAACCGAAAATTCCAACTTGCTGCCTCTACCGCTGTCGTAATGGGTGTATTTTTGTGGCTTGCCTACCACGCGGACGTAAAGCCGCGAGAGGTGTGGGAGGCAATTAAGGGAGTCGGCTGGAAACCTGCCTGTTTTGCGATGGTCTGTCACTGTGTTCAAACGCTATGCATACTTCTGCGCAACGCAGTACTTACACCAGCAGAGCTATACCCAGGACTGCACCGAATAGTCTATGCGGTGGGTGTGGGACATGCCTTAAATACCTACCTGCCAGCTCGTGCGGGCGACGTACTAAAATGTTTTTTACTCTCAAAAGGAAGAAAAGGCAGACTCTCCACGCTTTCGGCGGCTGGAGTCGTAGTGGCAGATCGCATACTCGACGTGCTGACTTTGTTCGCCATGGCTGTTGTATGGCGCGCCGACAAACACACAGGACTTCAGGCCTGGTTAAGAAACTATTTCGTTAATTGGAGTTGGATCCAGCTATTAACAGTGTGCGTGCTCGCCATAACGACTGCCCTGTTTGTCGTCCGAGGCTCATCCTATTTTGCTGCACGTTGGACCGGGGAATTTCGCTCGGGAATGCGCTGCCTCTTTCGCCCGAGCCGCGTCGTGGTGGCTGTACTTCTAGCCATAGTCGCCTGGAGCGCAGAGGCCTACTCGGTAATTTTTTTGGCAAATGCGCTGGGCGGCGACCTGAGTTTTTCAAATGGCTTGTTGGTAATTGTGGCGCTCAACTTTGCCATTTCTCTACCAGTGTCATTCGCGAACCTTGGACCTTTTGAGGCCGCAATAGCGCTGACTCTTACTAGCTTCGGTATGAGCTCTAATTCTGCGTTTGCTGCTGCCACCGTTCACCACGGGCTGCAACTACTTACGATTGGGGTCTGGGGCTGGGCTTGTTTTCTAACCCGTCCAAAAGAGAAACTAGCTCGAAGATCTCGCTAAACGCCCGGTCTGCGTAACTTTGCGGGTTTTCTTCTTCCGACTCGCCTTGGCAGCCTGCCAAGCATCTTCCCATTCATCCACTGAGAGTTTGCTGAGCAACTTGCCTTGCTTGGCCTTTGCGTCTTCGATAAAAGCAAAACGCTTAGCGAACTTTATGGCGGCATTTCGACCGGCATCTTCGGCGTTTATTCCTAAGTGTCGAGCCAAATTGGCGACGCAGAAAACCAAGTCTCCGAACTCCTCCTCGATGCGTTTCTTGCTCCGCTTCGGCGCCCGAACTTCCGACTTCAGTTCTTGAAGCTCTTCTTCGACCTTGTCCCAAACTCCCCCGACATCCGGCCAATCGAATCCCACACTTGCTACAATTTCGCCGTACCGCTGGGAAAGCTGTAAAGAAGGCATGGAACGGGGTGTCCCCTCGAGCATCGAGCGTTTCGGCTTTTCTTTTTGTTTCAGTTCGGTCCAGCGCTGGCTGTGGACTTTGCCACTAAGGGCTGCTTTTTCAGACCCGTAGATGTGCGGGTGGCGGCGAATCATTTTCTGGGCGATTCCATCGGCGATTTCCTCAAACCCAAAGCCGCTTTTTTCGGATGCTATCTCAGCATGCAGTACTACCTGCAGAAGTAGATCCCCCAATTCTTCTCGCATACTTTGAGCTTTTCCACTGCGGATTGCCTCTAGGGTTTCGTAGGCCTCTTCCATCAGGTAGGGAATCAATGTTCGGTGGGTTTGTTTCCGATCCCAAGGGCACTTTTTCCTAAGTTCGGAAACGATACGAAGCAGATTTTCGGTGTGAGGGAGCGAGCGCTTTTTCATGCCCGCATATTAACCGATCAAACGGCGGAGTTCTTGCTCAACTTCGAGGTATTCTTTCTTAATTTTCTCAAATAGCGACATCAGTAGATCTACTGGCGCCTTCGACTCTTTGCTCACTAGCTCAACTTCAGCGCAAAGGGTCATTAGGCGCCGAGCCCCTAGGCCACCACTTTGGGCTTTGAGGTGGTGCATCGAACGACTGAGCAAACCCCAGTCTTGTTCAGACAGAGCACGTTCACTTGTTTCCAGTGCTCTTGGGGTAAAGCTAACGAACTGAGCGAAAAGCTCTTTTACTAAATCAGGCTCGCCTTCTTCCTGAAATTCGCGCAACGACTCGATGATAGTTCGATCGACTCTCATAGGTACCCACGATAGGTTTTAGACTTGGTCTTTTTTTAGAACGGCGAGCTTCAACATAACGAAGTCAGAAATGCCCGCAGTGTAGATGATTTTCTTCAGGATGTTGAAGGTGAGGGCTTTATCGGCCTGCATCACGATAGTTCCAGAAAAGCTCTTCGGATCCACCGGCTTGCCTTCTTCATCCACGGCACCTTGCAGCTGTTGGAATCGCTGCGAGCGTTCTTTTTGGAGTTTCAGTTCCTGGGCAAGCTTGATGATCGTGACACCATCGCCTCGATAGAGGTCTTTGGGATCGATATCGCCGTTCAAGATTTTGCAAATTTCCTTGTCATCGAGCATCACAGCTTTTTGAGTGACTACTAGCTGGAGCGCTGGCATGGGCGGCAATAAGGCTGAAGAGTTGGGAAGGCTGATATCTTTTCCCAAGGCGAAATCCGTAACTGTCGCGGAATAGTTTTTGAGTAGGAAAAACAAAATGGACATCAAAATGTCCAACATGGACGCAAGCATGAGCACTTCGCCGGTGCCGTGCTTTTTACGACGCTTTTTTCCACCCTTACCGTGGCCACCACCAATACCGCCGCCACCTCCGCCGCCCATATTCATTACACGCCTCCAATGCTGACGTCAGGGAACAACCGGTTAAAGCTCATGCTCTCTGGACTGCTCGCGGTACCCGGAGGAAGTTCTTGGTACCCCTCATCGCCTTTAACCAACTCACGAGCTGCATCCATGACTGAGATCAGCGCATCGTAAGTCACTGCGTTTGCTGGGACCAAAGTTACTTCATGCGACTTAGGACGCTTTGCATGAAGCGCGATGAAATGCTTGTGGATCTCCGGATAAGGAAACTCACCCTTTTCATTGGCTTGAAAAGAGCGGCCCGAACCCCCACCTTCACGGACGGTGAGGGTCGTCGCCGAGATATCCACAGTAATTTCCAACTTGTTGTCGTTCTCTTTGGCTTTTTTAACTTCCTCAGCATTCGAGGCAATTTTTGGCAAAGGCGCATCGATAATAGCGATGGGAATGACGCCTGCAAAAGCGAGCAGGAAAAACATCAAACACGTCACCATATCGATGAGCGGAGCTAAGTTGAGCGATTCGTCAGGACGAATACGATTCGTCCTGTCGCTAGGCTTCTTTGCCATGCTGCGATCTCTCCAGTTTAGTCGTTGGCGCGAGCTTCGTCTTCACCGCGACTTGGCCGTGTGCCTGCCTTTTGAGCAGCGCTAAGCAAGTTAATGAGCTTTACGGAATATTGGTCGATGTCCGAAATAATGCCGTTAATCTTCGAACTCAATATGGTGTGCACTAGCAGCGAAGGAATCGCCACCATCAAACCGAGTACCGTAGTGTGCATCGCAAGAGCAATCGCTTTTTGCAAATACGATTGCCGAGTCACTGCATCTACTTGGTCGCCGGAAGAGCGAAATGCCAAGACCAGGCCTAGCACTGTTGCCAACAAACCAATCAGAGTTGAAATGTTTGCAAGTGTAGGTAAGTACAACGCCCGAGCTTCAAGCTTTGGAAGCACTTCGAGAGTTGCTTCATCAATAGCATTTTGAATATCTTCTGGGGTGTCTTTGGCCCGTGTAAGACCACTCTTAAGCACACGAGGCAAAAGCGCATTCGGCTTGCTGTTGCACAAGCTAATGGCTCGATCAATGTTGTCGCTCAAGATGTACTTTTTTAGCTTCGCCATAAAGGCGCGGCTATTAATGGAGTATTGAAACTGAATTTTCCACCAGCGTTCAAACGCAATCGCCATGGCCATCACCCCGATGACCATAATGACGGCACCACCCCACTCGGCTTCCTTCGTAAACGCAATTAACTCTGCAATGATGCTCATTCGATCCTCCGTGATGAATCGTCAGACTTATCGGAAAAAATTGAGTTGTATAAGACGGTAGTTTTATTTTACGCGAACCTTGGCGCGGAAACTACGTCTAAAAAAGCAAGAAGAGCCCACTTGCGTAACGCACAGCAATGGGATTCGGTTGATAAAACATTGCCGGCAATATTGCTTGGCCTGGCGCAAAGGTCTTTGAAGTAAGTCCCATATACATTCCAGATACTTCAAGCCTAATGCCAGCGCGCGGCGAAATATAGAACTCCAAACCACCCATCAACTGAGCAGCCAGTCCCCACGAATAGGTCTCATCGGCCGAATTCGAATAGTCGTAGTAGGCCTTGCGATGGGAATAGACCATCCCGGCCCCTGCCCCAACGTAGGGAACAATGTCGCCTGCGCCGAAACGGTACTTCACACCCGCAATAAGTGGCGCAGCTTCGAGCGAAAACAAATGGAACTGGGGCGTTCCCCCACCTGATTTTTGTTTACGAGTATCGTAGGAATAGTAGGCGACGCTAAAGAATACCTGCCAGTTGTAGTTCACCGTAAAAAAGAAAGAGGACTCCACATTGAAAAATGTGGCATAGGCCATCGGAGTGCCACTCGTAGCAACCGAGTTTTCGTTACTATTCACCAAAGACGTAACAGGGAGTAGCGTGGACAAGAGAATGTCCATTCCATAGTCCGTTGCACGGCCTTCGTTCTCCGTGAATTTCTCTCGACGGTAAGAACCAAATAACCCCTTGAAATCCTTCTTAGCTGCAAAGCCTTCTGAAACAAGGCAAAGTGCGAGCAGGCACAAGACCCGTGCTCTCATGGAATTTCTCCCGGGAAAATAGATTGGACGGCTACTGGATCATTATAGCTCAAACCAGTCCTAGTCCGAAACCACAGTCACAGAAGTACCCACATTTAGCCCAAGAAACTGCGCCGCAGAAGAATCGCGCCGCGCAATTTCCCAAAGTCCGGCCGATCCGCGAATAAGCGCTGCGTCACCCGATGGTATGGCAGCGTAGTTAGGCTGCGGGGAAACCCGGCGTCCACCTATATCTAGGTATTTCGCAGTACCCACAGTGTACGGAATCGACGTCACCATATTGCCGAAGTGGTCTATAGCGATTACTTCTCCGGCCCAACCACTGCCAGTACGCCGCGGCCTAGGGAACGGGCGTCCTTGTAAAGGTTCCGCGGAACGCTTGAGCCGCGTTGCCTTGCTGGTTTGAGTAACAATAAAAGGAGCAAAGACGTCGCGCCCGTGAAAGGTCGGCGATTGCAGTTGGTCGACCGGGATTTCAAAAACGACAGCCTGGCTCTTTTCTTGGAGTTCAGCCTGTTGAACCGCCCAGAGTAAAACCCCGTTGTCTGGGCCCACAAAGTGGTACTTTTTTGTACGCACGTACACTGCACGGCGCGTAGTTCCCACGCCTGGATCGACGACCGCCAAATGCCAAGTCCCTTTGGGAAAATGCGAGAAGGAGCGCCAAAGCTGGTACGCCCCGGCTTCAATTGCGTGCGAGGGAACTTGGTGAGTGAGGTCGACGACCTGGATGCCCCGGGCCCCCATAAGGACTCCCTTGACTTCCCCCACATAAGAATCAGACAACCCAAAGTCAGAAAGAAACGTAACGGCTTTCATTAGGACTTTATATAGGAGAGCCGGTATCCTTTAAAGACCGTGGCAACAGGCACAAAGCGAATTTTAGGGATCGATCCGGGATCCCATCATCTAGGGGTAGGGTGCCTTGAAAAAACAGGCAATCGACTGCGCCTGGTTTTTTGTGAAATCATTCACGCTCCCAAGAAAGACTCCCTGTACGATCGCCTGGCTGTCATAGGTAAGCGTTTTCATTTCCTTCTAAATGAGCTGCAACCCCACGAAGTTGCTGTAGAAGATATTTTTTTCGCAAAAAATGTACGCAGCGCAATTTACCTTGGAACCGCACGTGGAATTGCCATTGGCGCGTGCATACAACAGGGCCTAAAGATCCACGAATACGCCGCTACCCAGGTGAAAAGTGTTGTGACAGGATACGGCCGTGCAGATAAAGCCCACGTTCAGAAAATGGTGGAAATGATTCTCAACACCAAAATAGACCTGGGGTTTGATGCGACCGATGCTGTTGCCGTAGCTTTGTGCCACGCAAACCACATCGATAGGAGGATTCCCGTTTGATTGGTTTCTTAAGTGGCAAAGTCATTTCGAAGAATATTGAAACCTACCAATGCACGATCCTGTCCTTCCGTGTCGGGTATGAGGTAAGTGTTCCCCTCACACTCTTTGATCGCCTCAGCGTAGGACAAAAAACGTCGATCTGGATTCACACCCATGTCCGCGAGGATGTGCTATCGCTTTACGGATTTGCCACTGAAAACGAAAAACTTTTCTTTCGGCTCCTTCTGTCGGTGAGTGGGCTTGGGCCGAAGAGTAGCCTTGCGCTTTTAACCGAACATGGCACCGATCGACTTGCGCTTTGCATTCGGTCGCAGGATGCAACCGCGCTATCGTCGGCTCCAGGAATCGGCAAAAAACTCGCTCAAAAAATCATTCTCGATCTGCAGCCTAAAGTAGAAAAACTTGCTTGGCTTTCTATGGCGGGGCACTCGCAAAGTGCATCGAAGCCAAGTTCGGCCAGCGCTCCAATTCCTCTACGAGATGACGTGGCATCGGCACTACTCAATCTTGGCTTTGCTCCGAACCATGTAAAGCCCACGCTCGAAAGAATTTTCGAACGCGAGGGAGCTGAGAAAGAAGGCTTTGAGGCTTGCCTAAAGCTTGCACTAAAAGAAATGAATGTACGACCGGTTCTTTCGGATGGAGGCGGACGTGGATAGTTCCTCACACCTTTTAGATTTGCGGCAAACTCCTGACGAAGCCGTACCCGAAAATTCCTTGCGCCCAAAAACGCTCAGCGAATTCATTGGGCAAAGCGAATTGAAGCAAAAGCTCGAAATCTTTCTGGCAGCGGCTAGAGGCCGCGGAGAGGCCCTGGATCATACTTTGTTTTGTGGGCCTCCGGGACTTGGGAAGACTTCTCTGGCAAATGTTTTGGCTCGTGAAATGGGCGCAAACCTTGTTTCAACTTCAGGCCCAGCTCTTGAAAAATCGGGAGACCTTGCCGCGATTTTGACCAGCTTAAACCCAAGAGACGTTTTATTTATCGACGAGATCCATCGCCTCAACCGCCAGGTCGAAGAGTCTCTCTACCCTGCTCTTGAAGACTTTCACCTCGACATCGTACTGGGTCAGGGCCCGAGTGCACGAGTGATGAAACTCAACCTTCCGCCATTTACTCTCATTGGGGCCACTACTAGAGCAGGCCTTTTGACCTCTCCTCTAATGGGACGTTTTGGAATGGTTTTGCGTCTCGATCACTACAGTCCTGAAGAACTTCAAATGGTAGTGATACGATCTGCGGGCATTTTGAAGTGTCGTATTGAAATGGATGGCGCCTTGGAAGTTGCCAGGCGCTCGCGAGGCACTCCGCGCATCGCAAACCGCCTCCTGAGACGCGTACGTGATTTTGCGGAAATTAAAGCCGACGGAGTGATTACTGGGCCTGTGGCCTCCGCCGCTCTTGAAATGCTCGATGTCGATAAGCGCGGCCTAGACGCCATGGATCGACTTTTCCTCACTACCATTATCGAAAAATTTGGCGGCGGGCCCGTGGGTATCGAAACGCTTTGCTCGGCTATTGGTGAGGAACGAGAAACCCTTGAAGATGTTTACGAGCCCTACTTATTGCAAATAGGTTTCCTAAATCGCACCCGACAGGGGCGAGTTGCCACAGAGCTTGCCCACAAACACTTAGGGCTGCCGTTTGAAAAACCCTCTGGGGCGACAGAACCACAGCTATCTATTTTTTAGTTTACTCGCTAGCAGGCCGGCCAATTCGCACGACATCGTTTGATTCGATAGAACGAATCTTGCGTTCGGTATTTTCTTCCCCGGGCACACCAAGGGCTATCGCCTTGCTATGAACACCGACTCCGGTTCCCTTTGCAGAACCTGCGCTACTAAGTGATATAGGCCGAGGAGGTACCGGTGGAGGTGCAGCCATTTGGGGAGCACCTTGCAGAGGCATGGGAGCACTTGGAGCAGCAAACCCATTTCCACCGCCGGTTGAGGCAAAGCCAGACCCATCGCTCAAACTCGTTGAATGGGAGTGCCCCGGACCAGAGGGATCCGACCAGCCTGTCGAAGGCCAAAAAGCCAAACCGGCCACTAGGACTAAAGCACCTGGTTTTAATGAAAAATGCATAACTGCCCCTTAGGCCAGAGAAGATGCATACGGGCGGCCAGGCAATCGATAATTAAGTAATTGAAATTTAAAGGCTTTTAAATTGGCCACATTGTGAAAAACGTCCTTTTCCCCTACTTCCGCTAATACTTTAAACAGGGTATATTGCGCCCCTAATTGAAGGGAAAAAGTGCGGGATTTTTCTAAAATTTTCGGCCTCTTGATCGTGGGAGGATTGTTGTCCGCTACTTCCCTTGCCGAGAGCGAGATCACCACGGCCCCAGTTCTTCCCACTCATTCGCGCTTTGAGTTAGTGCCACAGATTTCGGTGGTAACGATAAACGACTTTTCACTTTCCTTGCCCAGCTACCGAGTGAACTACATGGCCTCATTAGAAGGCATTCCCTTGGTAACGATCGCGCTTGGCACCCCTTTGGGTACAGCGGGAGACTTTGGTTTCTCCGCACATGCCTCCATTGGGTATGGAGCCCGAGCAGCGCGTTTTTCTACGCTTTCTCTACGAGCAGATCCGCCCGAACCAGTCGAACCTCAAGCGCTACGGCTTCACTGGATCCCCACGATTGCCAGCGCAAAAGTAACCTACCGAAACAAGAATTTGCCGTCGATAAGACCCTCTATTTCGATTGGAAGCGGTGCGCTCTTCGTTGTGCAGTCGTCTGCGACGTCGGATCTTAATCGCACGTTTGGAATTCCGGTGTTGGTAATTTCCCCTCAACTCAACTTCCTGGATCTCACCGCGCTTCATTGGCTCGGTGGCTTCTCATTCGGCGGCACTTGGATGCATGGCTTGAGCCGAGACTCGCGCATTCAATCGGTAAGTCTAGATTTCGGAATTAACCTGATTCTGTAAAAAGGCCGTCACAGTTTCACGCCCTGAGCGTCCTGTATTTCGATGAGCTTGCGCTTCAACTTGTGGCCGAAAACAATCCGGAGGCGGGACGGTGCGACTCCCAGGTGCTCCCCCAGCATTCGAAGCACAGCTTCGTTCGCCTTGCCCGCTTCCGGAGAAGCGTTTACCGATACGTGAAAGACTTCGCCCTTTTTCTCAATCCGCTGATGACGCGCACCGGCTTTCACAACCACTTGAAATTTTATGGCTTTTTTAAGCCGCTGGCTTTGCTTGCTGTTAGACAAAAGATACCTATACTAGTGCGAAACCGGAGGACATTAGCGTGTTCAAACGCATTTTCCTATTTATAGCAGTAAATATCCTGGTCGTTTTGACCATTTCCATCACGCTCAACGTTTTGGGCGTTCGACCTTATCTTGATGCCAACGGCATCGACTATGGCGCGCTTCTCGCGTTTTGTGCCGTAGTCGGCTTTGTGGGGTCTTTTGTATCCCTTGCGCTCTCGCGCATCATGGCGAAAATGATGATGGGCGTGCAAGTCATTGACCCTGCACGACCTGGCTCGCAAGCCGAGCGCGAATTGGTCAGCGTAGTACATCGCCTGGCGCAAAAAGCTGGCCTTCCCGCTATGCCAGAGGTGGGAATTTACGAAAGCCCCGAAGTAAACGCTTTCGCTACAGGCCCTACGAAATCTCGTTCAATTGTCGCGGTATCTACCGGTCTTTTAAGACGCATGGATAGCGCTGCGGTCGAAGGGGTCTTAGGCCACGAAATTGCGCATATTTCCAATGGCGATATGGTCACCATGACCCTTCTCCAAGGGATCGTGAACACCTTCGTAATGTTCTTTGCTCGCATTGCCGCATGGGGTGTCTCTCAAGCGATGTCGAATAAGGACAACAATGAAGGTCCTTCACCGATGATTCACTTCATTGCGGTGATCGCATTTGAAATTTTGTTTAGCTTGTTGGGCGCTGTCGTCGTCGCATTCTATAGTCGTCGCCGCGAGTTCCGTGCAGATAAAGGCGGAGCTTTTCTAGCTGGACGCGAGAAAATGGTCCATGCGCTACAAGCCCTCAAATCGAGTCATGATGTAGTGGATGATCGTAACGCTTCGATTGCTGCTTTGAAAATTAGCGGCAAAAGCGGTGGACTTATGGCCCTCTTGGCTTCGCATCCAGATCTGGATGTCAGAATTGAAGCTTTAAGAAGGGGCTTGTAAGCCACACCATGGGAAAGTTTCCGGAGCGCATTTTCAGCGGCATGCGCCCTACGGGGCGTTTGCACATCGGGCACTATTTTGGCGTTTTGGTTAACTACCTAAAGCTCCAACAAACCCACGACTGCTTCTTCATGATCGCCGATTTGCACGCTTTAACTACCGGCGATCTTTCCAAAGTGGAGTTAGGACTCAACTCTCGCGAAGTACTTCTCGATTGGCTTGCGGCAGGGATTGACCCGGAAAAGGCGACCGTCTTTATTCAATCGAGTGTGCCAGAACATGCAGAGCTCGCTCAGCTACTTGCAATGCTTACGGGCGTCGGGAGCCTGGAGCGAAACCCCACTTACAAAGAAATGCGGGAGCAGCTTGGAGAGAAAAACACGGCGAGCCTAGGCTTCTTGGCCTATCCCGTCCTGCAAGCCGTGGACGTGTGCCTTTATAAGGGAACCAAAGTTCCCGTGGGCGAAGATCAAAAACCCCATTTGGAGTTGGGGCGAGAGTTAATACGTCGCTTTAACTCTGTGTACAAAACCCAAGTCTTTCCCGAGTTTGAAGCCCTTACCACGAGCGTTCCGAAGCTACCCGGCTTGGACGGCAGAAAGATGAGTAAGAGCTACGGCAATACCATTGAACTAGCGGAAGAACCCAGCAGCATTCGAAAGCGGGTGAAATCGATGCTGACCGATCCCGAAAGACCGCTTCGTACCGACCCTGGTCACCCGGAAGTTTGCACCGTCTTTACGTATCATGGCCTTTTCACGCCGCCCGAACGGGTAAACCAAATTGCCGCCGACTGCCGCAGTGCCGTATTGGGTTGCGGAGAAGACAAGCAGGCTTTGGCCGAGGCGATCATTGCTTGGCAGGCTCCGTTCTTGGAGCGACGAAAAAAGCTAGAGAAAGACCCGGCATACCTGGAAGAGGTACTTCGAAAAGGGCGGGAAAAAGCGCGAATGGTCGCATCCCAAACCATGGACGAAGTTTGGAAGACCATGAAGCTCTGGCCCGCTCGACCTAAACACTAGCCCCTATCGCACTGCGAATCGTAAGCCCTAGCTACCCTTGGAGCCACTGCGTTAATGGGGTACCGGTGACTTTTCAGAAAGCCTGGAACGCCCAAAAGTGCTATAACTTTGCACATGGAATTGGACGCGGTACCTAATCCCGGGCCGCTGCCTCAAGTCGCCTCGGAAGAAGTGATCGAAAAGGCTCTAGCTGCCGATCCGTCGGCAGCAACGAGTCCAGCGTCTTCCCCAGAGGGCGATTATCGAGTCAGCCTACCTTGCTTTGAAGGCCCCCTTGATCTGCTTTTGCACCTGATACGCAAGGAGCAGGTAAATATTTATGACATCAATATTTCGCGTATCTGCCAGAGCTATCTTGAGCACTTAGAAATTTTGCAGCAGCTGGATTTTAATCTGGCCGGTGAGTTCATGGTGATGGCCTCGACCCTCACCTATCTAAAGAGCGCCACACTGCTACCGAGTGAAAATGCCGAAGGGGAAGACGATCCTCGCATGCCGCTGGTAGCGCAGCTTATTGAGTACGAAAAGTACAAGCTCGCTGCCGCAAAAATTGACGGTATGCAGTGGCTGGGACGCGACGTGTACGCCAGACCCCATGGTGCGCTGGCCGATGTTATTCCAGTCGAATCATTACTCGACGCGCCGATTGATTCCGTTGATCCGTTTGTACTGCTGAAATGCCTAAAGATTGCTACTGACCGCACCCGGCGTCCGCCGATGGAAATTACGACAGATACCGTTTCTATTCGAGAGAAGGTCCTGCAACTTCGCACGCTTTTGCTCGAGTCGGAAGTGGTCGACTTTACTTCGCTCCTCCCGGCCGAGCTTTTGACTCACGAGGTAATTGTGAGTTTCTTGGCGGTGTTGGAGCTAGCTAAACTCAAATTCGTAGATATTATCCAAACCGAGAACTTTGGGCCAATGCAGGTGCGAGCGCAGCGCTCAATGGAAGAATTGAATTTTGGTCTGCTAGACCAGTACTGAGGTAGAAAATGCCAGAAAACGAAGCAATACCAACCCCAGAAACGCCGACCGAAGCGGTCGAAGTTGCGCCGGTTTCCGATACTGAGCTTGAGGCAGTAGCCTCGGCAGCCCCCAAGAAGAAAGAGCAAAAAGAAGAGCCGGTCGAACCTTTCGTCATGGAAGAACTGGCCTTTCACTCCGCCGTTGAAGCTGTGCTATTTGCGGCAGAACGTCCGGCGAGTTTTGATCGCATCCGAGAAGCTTTTGGAACTCCTGCGCCCGACAACCAGCAATTGCAGCAGGCGATCGACACGATCCAAACTCGATATCACGACGCAGATCGTGGTTTTGAATTGCGTAAAGCCCAGGGTGGTTTCCATTTTGTTACTAAACTTGAAAACGCGGAATACATTCGCAGATTCCAGGCCAGTAAACCGTTTCGATTGGGCAGGAGCGCGCTTGAGGTGATGTCGATCATTGCCTACCGTCAGCCCATCACTCGAGCCGAGATCGACCAAGTACGTGGAATTGATAGTTCGCATCTTTTACGCACTCTGATTGAGCGCGGCCTTGTACGAATGGCAGGAAAGGCCGAAATTCCGGGTCGCCCGGTGCAGTATGGAACGACGCCGAAGTTTTTGGAGATGATCGGTCTTGCGTCCACCGCGGAACTTCCACCGCTTTCGGAACTCACTCAACTTCAAGGCGATGTAGAAGATCCGCAGAAGAAGATGGAAGAGCGTTTGGATACGTTTATGCGCCCAATCGCTTCGACGGACGAAGCCTGCGGTGAGCTCGAAGATGCCGATGGACAAGACCCCACTTTGATGGAGATTGACGGCCTAATTCAAACCGCCGACCACGCCCCAAAGGAAGTTTTTGCTTCTGCAGCCCACCGTGAGGTGGCGCAAGCAAACCAAGAAGCGCTAGAAGCCTTCCAATCCCAATCACGCCGGCGACCTAGAAAGCAGGCTGCGGCCGAAGAGGAAGTAAAATCCATTAGCTTCGAGGACCTCACCGGTAACAACGCCGGTATCGAGACAGCGCCAATACCCCTAGACAACTAGAGGCCGGAGCCCGGCCGCGACAAAAACTGAGTTTTTCTGCCCGATTGACACCCTGCACAGAGGGCGTTAAGGTCTCTTTCCTATCAAAGTGTCGCGGGGTGGAGCAGCCTGGTAGCTCGTCGGGCTCATAACCCGAAGGTCGTAGGTTCAAATCCTACCCCCGCTACCAATTTAAAATGCATAAAACCAGGCACTTACGAAAACCCCGAAAGGGGTTTTTTTTTGTTTTATCCCCAAAATGTCGCACAAATGTCGCACGAGATCTGGAAGAGAACCGAAGTGCACCGAAATGCGGTTTTAAGGTTGGGGCGAAGTGGGATCTTCTACGAGGTCTACGGGTCGGATAGAGAACATCTTGGAGACCTGCTTGATCCGATCACCGAGAAGGTGAACGTAGATCATCGTGGTCTTGATGTCCTCATGGCCCAGAATATCGCTTACGGTCTTAACGTCCACGCCTTGTGACAGCATGAGCGTCGCGGCCGTGTGCCGCAGGTCATGGAACCTAATCTTTCGGCCTCCCCATCTCTTTAAATCCCTCATGAAGCGATCTCTAAAGGACTTGTGGTGAATCGGATTTCCGAAAACACTGTGGAAGATGGTTTGGTCGGGTCCAGTTTTGTTGAACTTGATTAGCGTCTCCAGTTCCTTTCGGAGTCCTGGCGAACACGGAACGTGTCGGCTCTTATCGCGATTTGCTTTCAAGGTGCCCTTAAGCGGACCGAACTTCCGATCTGCATAAAGGAACTGCCGTCTCACGAATATCGTATCTCCACCGCCGTCATCTCGAAAGACGAGGTCTCGGGGTTTAAGCCCCCAAATCTCGCCCGCGCGCATGCCGGTGTTCAGAGCGAGAAGGTAGGCAATATAAGTTTTCCTGCCTTCTGCTCGGTGCTGGTTACTCCACTCGCTGTGATGGCCGCTAGCCCACGTAAGAAACGACCGGGCTTCATTCTCTTCCCAGAAAAGCATTTCATTCGAATTCTTGGGAAGTTTCTTGAAACCGACAGCCGGGTTGTACGGGATTCGCCGTTGAGAAACCGCGAAGTTAAGGGCCGCAGTAATACATTCCGTGTACCGATTTACGGAGCAGTTCGACCAGTCGGATTTCACACCTTTCTTTCGTCGGCTTTTCAGTTTGTGCTGAAGCGCCGTCAAAAAATCGGCATTTATCTTATTTGGTTCGAGATCTCCGTAGAGTTCATTGACGTTCTTGATGACTTCTTTTGCCCGAAGGTAATGGCCAGGAGAAACTCTTAGCTTAAGGTTATCAAGCCAGTTCTCTGACTCCACACGGAAAGTAGTTGTATGAAAACTACCTACGCGTGGCCCTCCTTGCCGTGTCTTTCGTTGTTCTACTTTCCAGTCTTCGAGGAAGTCTTGAGCCTCACGGCTCGATGGAAAGCGGCGGCGCAGTTCATTCGAACCCCGCCCCGCCTCCCGAACATAAACTTCCCAGGCGACTTTACCGCTTGAGAGAGTAATTTTTCTTGGCTTTGACATGGACACTCCTTTTCCGCGTCGCCTTACGGCAATCGCGAGTTGGGAGTTAGGTCCCTCAAAACATCAGTTCTTATAAAAAGCTTACCTCGGAACTTAACGACTAGGTTTTCGGGAACCTTGTTCCGCTTCGGTCGATACTTCCATTCGTAAATGGTTTTCATCGAGTATCCGAATCGGGAACAGAATTCCGAAGCCTTCATTAACCCTAATTCATTTTCAAAGACCGGCACTGGAACGACAGTTCCTGAGCTTCGCGACAAACTCATAACACCTCCCCCTTTTGGTTTCCAGTGACAGGAGCCGCCTCAATATGAGGCAGCTCCTGCTCTGCTTTTTTGGCGGGGGCGGCCTTCTTTTTTGGAGAGTGCTCCGTCGGCATCACTCTCCCACTTCGGATCAGCTCGACCAGGGTCACCTTTTCGTTGCGTGCCTTCGCTGCCTTTAGTTGTAGTAAGGCCCATTGAGCCAGCTCAATCTCACCAAAGAACCGCTCCTTGATGGCCTTCGTATCTGTCGCGCTCAGTTGAGAGTCTCTTTCGCTGATCAGCCAGTTCACCAAGTCCTGCTTTTTGACGCGAATGCCAGGGCAAGACTCCCTTAATTGGGATATCCAGCTCTGAAGATGCCGCTCGCTTTCTTCGTTCAGAATAATTCTCGTTAGAGATGGTCCTTTTACTTTCGGTTTCGTAAGGGCTTCCATTATTTCCCCCACACAGCTTGGCGGTCGATCACGTAGATGTAGTGGCCATCGATGTATTTGTTGCCATCGATTTTTTCCGGCACCCAAATTCGTCGGACTTCAGGCGTGGAAATCGCCGGTACTTTATCCTTGAAGTCTTTCGTCAGGACAGGATTAACCAACTGGCCGCGCTTAGACTCTTGATCTTTGTGAGTGGCGAAACCGAGTACTCCGCCGACAACTGCTCCGATGCCGAGTCCAATCAACGCGCTGCCGACACTTCTTTCATTGGCAATTCCAACGCCTGTTCCAAGAGCGCCGACAGATGCAGCGCCTAATAAGGTACTTCTTTCGATGCTTGCGCATCCGGACATCATCGGAAGCAATAACAATAGATGTATAGGTTTAGTCTTCATGGTCTGTTCCTCCAGGTTTTACCGTCGTGGAAACGGTAGGGTTCGTAGGGGGGAGTGAACGTGTTTGAAAATTGGTTTCAGATGGAGAGGGGTCATAGGATAGGCGATGCCGACCCAGTGCTGAAAACGGCGAATCTGAAAAACGTGCATAAAGCTGCGATAAATGCGGGAATTGTCGGGTGTCCAGCATTGAAAAAGTCCAAACTTTTTGAATCGTTTTTGAATCTCGTTGTCCGAGCAGAAACGACAAGGATTTGCCAGTTTCAATTCCGAAGTGAATGGGCGCTAGCCAACCAGAGTTAAGAAACTCTTCTTTGAGAATAAAAGTGTGTATTCCAATGTTGTTGGGAGAACCCTCCGCTAGGGCTTCCCGAATCTTCGAGGCGTGGTCAATCTTCGGGACAAGCCATACCACTCGATAAATTTCTGGTTCATCGCGATAAAACATCGCCGTAACTCGATAGTCCTGGGATGTTTTGAGTTTAAGCTCCACTTCCACGGCGATCGTTGCCATTCCCTCAGGAAGGGAGACATTCCAATATCCGTCTGGACGATGAATGGAATTCTTAGGCACCCAAGACGGGTAATGGTCTAGGGCGTAGCGCCGAAGTTCCTGTTCGCTGAACATTTCGCATTCTTTGGATGGGTCTCCGAGCCAGTCTCCCAAATGAAAAGCAGTTACATAGTAGTCGTGAATCTGGTGCTCTGACCGAAAGCCTTCTTCTGAGAGTGCGGGAAGTTCGTCTTTTATCTCTTTAAAACCTTTCGCGGTCAGACCCCAGAGAACCTTCGCTTCTTTATTATTGAGATTGTACGGGTAGATAAGATTGTGCTTTTTCAACTCGGACAAATGCCAATTCGCCGCGTGGTTGGAAAGCTTCGGAAAGAATTTGGCGGCGATGGCAGTGCCGCTAACTAATTTCCATCGCCAGAGGAATACGAGAATGTTGCGATCAATTACCATCACGCCCCGTTTCAGTGTCAGTGTTCTGAGACAATCTTGGTTTACCGCCTGCAACGACGGGAGGAGCTTCAACCTGTACGGGTTTTTCCTTCTCCTCTTTGCGATGGCTTTCTAGTAACGAACTTGCCTGGTTCACTGTCATGAAGGGCGTCTGCACCTCTACGAGATCCAAACTGTTTTTCCAAATGCTTCGGCCAGGAACTGGAGGCAAATCCGTAGCTCGCCCTGTGCCTAGGACAGAGATGCTGGAAACGTCGTTCACCATTTGGAAACAGAGGACTCCGGGAAGGTTAGCTTTCACTTGAGGATCGAGTGCCCGGCTATCAGGCCTTTGCGTCGCGATTACAAGATGGATTCCAAGGCTTCTGCCTTGGCGAGCTACCTGACTGAGGATTCTCCGAGCGCTTTGTACATCCGAGGACGAAGCGTGGTTTCCGGTGAGAAAAAGTTCGGCCGCTTCGTCCACGACAATGATGTGCCTCGATAGCTTATGGTCATTTTTGAAAGAGGGAGGCAGTTTCCGCTGTTCTTTGGGAATCGAAATATAACCCGCCATATCCTTCGCCCGATTCGCCTTTAGCAACTCCATGCGCAGGGCAATTTCCTTTGCCGTTTGCTGCAACAAATAAACGGACCCTCCGACATCCCCGATCACCTGGACGCGCGGGAGATTTTCAAACAGCTGAAACTCCAAGCCACCCTTCAAATCGATGAGGGAGAACTCATAAGAAGGATTATTCAAATAGAGACTTGTGACGAACTGGCGCAAGAATGTGGATTTGCCGCCGCCCGTTTGTCCGGCAATCAGCAAGTGAGGCGTATCGCGCAAATCGGCGACGTATTGTTTTGATCTGGTCGTGCCGACGAGAAACTTATTAGCTTTCAGAAACGAATACGACTCGGGAGCGAACTCGCGCGGCATCGGCTCCAAACCATAAATAAAATCCATGGTGCCTTGGGCGCGGTTCTCTCTCAATTCATCGACGTAAACGTGTAAGGCACTGGCCAAATCTTCCTTTTTCTTTTCAAATTCCATTGGCGATATGCCCGCTCTGGCCAGGCGGAGCTTTCGGGTTTGAGAATCCAATGCCTTATCGAATACAAAATTCGGAAGCCGGCCCAAGCCGTTCCTCAGTCCGATGCTCTGAAATGTATCCGTGAGCTTCTTAAGAAAGCGCTGCTTAAGAATGGATTTGTAAAAAGCCCAGACCCAGAAAGGAGAGAAAATGACGCAGAAGTAGTAGCAAAGAAAAAGTGTCTGATTGGCCGGATAAACTCCCTGCAACTGAATGACTTGGAACAATGCAAAGTCCCAGTGAAATGAGATTCCGATCTGAAGGGCAATTCCGATGCAGAAACACCAGTGCCAGGGGAGTGTTCCTGATTTAACTCCGTCATAGAGTTCGCGAATGGGCCGCAGGATATTCGCCCCGAACATTCGCATATTTTTCTCAAGCTCTGCGAAGTTCACTCCCTGATTCTTTGGAGAACTCACATTCCACCCCCGAAAATGACACAAATAGGCTCACCGGCTGGAACTTCGATGACGGGACGTTGTTCTTTCAGGTCGGACATCAGGTTTTTTGACTGTTCAAGTGCTGCTACGCCGGTTGCGTTCAGAAGTGCGTTCTTCAAGGAAGGCGTTCGAATGGCCACCCCTTGCATCCCTTGGGTATCCTGCAAGCCTTCTGAAAAGCCCCCGATAAACCCAAGCCCGATACTTCCCGCGATGTTGATGGCTTTGTTGCCGATCTTTGAGCCTTTGAGACCGACTATTCTGTCGGACGTGTCACACGCTTGCCCCTGAATTCCGGCTACCGAACCATCTTTGAAGACCGCCTGGCTGAATCCCACCAACAGCCGCTCTTCATTGGAGCTCCCCTGTCCGACAAGGATCGTTCCTTCCGGAAGTAAAGATTCACCATTCATAGAGAGCGATTCAGTTATCTCCGCGCGGATAAGCCCGTTCGATGCACCGCTCACCAAACGTGCTTCTGTCATCGCACCGGGAGGAATGGTCACATTCCTTGGTCGAGCTACCACTTGTGGCGCTGTGAACTTTTGATTCTTCCCAGGCCCCCTCGATACCTTTACCGGTGGTTGAGTAGAGTCATATTTTTCAAGAGCGGACGTTGTCGTCTGCGTGGAAGGATCAGCAGACAAAGTCGCCTTCGCAGCGACTACAACTGAGGAATTCTTATCCTCCATGAAAAACTGAGGAAGCATAAGCGCAGTGAAGATGACTGCGGCTACGCCTCCTACAACCTTAGTCCGAAGGGTCCACTTACCTCCCTCACGGAAGAAGAGTTTATTCTTGCCCCACTGGTCATTCTCGCCGCTGTCTTGAACAGCGACCACCTGCGGCTCATCGTTTAATAGATCCTTTGCCATTTTTCCCCCTAACCGGCATTTCGACCACATCTCGAACTAAAATAATTTCGTCTCCCGAACCTGATACCGTCGAAAGATCAAAAGCAAAGCGGCGGCCCTCCATATAGACGAAGAGATTTCCTCTCGCTTCCCCGCGAAGTGCGGCGAGTGCCAAATCATTCTCAACGTATTCGACGGCAAACATTCCCTGGTTTCCCAGAATCACTTTGTTCGGCTTGATGGGGAAACTCAGGATCGTGCTTCTACCGGGAACCACTCGGATAGAAGCCATGTCAGTTTCGGACAAGTACACCGTTCGAGCTTTCGCGGCGAAAGCGGATAGGGACACGAACGCCAATAGTAATGCTGCACGTTTCATTTATTTTTCTCCTCTGTGATAAGCGAGGCATCACTCAGTACGAGCCCGTAAGGGTTGCCACTGGAGCGATCCGTTGTTTTTAGTTTGAGAACGAGAGGCAGTGGAAGGGCAGACCGTATTTTGCCGATGGAAAGGATGCGATCAGCATCTACGGTGACGGATTTTTCGCCGATTTTGACAGTGTTAACGATTACACGTTGAGACATCCCCTTCTTAGAGAACTCTTCCACTTCCTTTTGCCGGGTAGCGTATTCGTCAGCCGCAAGAAAGACCTGCGCATCGAGTGCGTCAGTATCAAAGCGTTTCGGCAGCGCCGCGCGAACAAATCGTTCCACTTCCTCGTCGGTCTGCTTTGCAGAGACGACGTTGAGCGCTTTATCGAAACATCCTCGCTCAATAATCAGAGGCTCTTTCGTCGCAACCGAGATCAGACAAGTCGCTAGGGCAATCGAGATGACAGACACGGAGACAAGTCCCCATTTAAGCGCATTGTTTTGAGCGACAACTTCCGCCCAGAAATCAGTGAATCTCATTTCTTTTTCTCCTTACTTTTTTGTTCAAAGACCGGTGGTTTTTCAGGCACGCGGAACCGCGGAGTAGCTTTGACCATCTCGTTGGTTTTGGGGAAATGCTTGCGGGTCAAAGAATCAGCCGTATTTAGCGTGCGGTTGTACATCTTCTTCCCGGCAGCAGCTCCAGCGCCCACTACGGCCGTCGGAGTGAATGCAGCAAGCCCGCCCACCGCGATGCTGCCGAACGTGCCGTTCATCGAAGAGACACCCTTGCCAGCAAGGGCATGAACCACAAACGGGGTCAGGACTACCGAACCGGCGAGAATCAGGTTGAAACAGACGGAGGAAAGGAGACTGGCATGTTGCGCCACGTCACTTACTCCCGTGCTCCAGAGCAGTGTTGCCAGTACCGCCCAGACAATCTTCCAAAGGCTCGCTTCAATGAGAGAGCGATATAACGCGGAAGTGGCTCCTGCGGTTTGGGGCAGCACGAAAAGCGCTATCAGAACGGGCGAAAAGACATAGAGAAGCGTCCATGTGTAGAGAAGGAAAGCCTGTGCAACATGAACTGTAAAATAGAGCAGAAAGAAGGCGAGGAATGAAATCGCCATCATGAGGCTGCCTTTTACGGAGATCCACGACCAGGAAAACTCGTGCAGACGCTCTCCCATTCGATCCAGCACGAGTTTGAATTGGTTGAATTCCCCAAGGTGCTTTGAGATGCCGTCGGTGACATCGGCAATGAGACTCGATACCTCCGGGTAGGTGTGTAGAAGAATCGCTGCGATGAACGCTCTTCCAACCAGAGGCCCCACCGAGGGTGTGATCCCCAAGGGCAAACGAAAATACTCAATGAGAACCCCGATAACCAAAAACAAGGTTACGATCACATAAAACAGGGATTCGAAGTACGCGTGAATCTGAACCGCTTCCTTAGATATCCAGGCTAAATCAAGCATCTAAAACCTCGGCAAATCGAAGCGAACCTTCTCTGCCTTCATCGTGGCGCGAAGATTCTCGGTGTTTTCCACAAACTGTTTCGTTTCCGCTTTTTCTTTTCGGTTTTCCAAGGCCAGCTGCTGGGCCTGAAGTTTGAGTCCGGTCGATTGCGCTCGGAGGTTCTGGTTGAGAATCTGGATGACGACACCCAGTGCTTGCGCCGTCATTTTCTGCGCGCCTCCAGGCGAGACAGAGTGAGAGGCATCTTTAATACGCTGGCCAACGACGTCGTAGGCTTCGCTGTATTTGTAAAAAGAATTGTTGAAGGTCACCGCCTCCGCAATTCCCTGATCCGTATCCTTTTGAACTCTCGATTCCGGAGAATCGGGAACCACGCCGTAAATGTCAGTCAGTTTCCGCAGCGAATCGTTTACGTTCGCCCAATCCTTGTAAATTCCGGGATCAAGATTGGGGTCGATAGTTTTGAGCAAATTGAGGGAGTCATTAATTCCCTGATTGATCTGCTTCAACAAATCGAGCTGTCCGGTGGCGCTGTTAAGCAGATCCCGCAGCTTTGCCAGTTGCATGATTGCTTGCACCAAAATCTGGGAAAGAACCGCGACATCGCCACCGAATAAATCGGCTCTGGCCTGACGCGGGTTTCCCGCCAGACAGAAGGCGATCACTAAAACCACCGCAATTTTCTTTGTCATATTCACCTCGCAACAACTCCCCTGGGGAATTGCTCAGAAAGTAAGGTTAAAACTTCGAGTTGAGAAAATTCGGGGGACTGCTTTTGTACTTCTTCGAACTTTGCGAGATCTCGAGGATCGGTCGTCGCAATCCAATACTCCAAAGGAGTGGGCTCAATAGCTACAACCGCATGCTGTTCCCCCGCCATAAGAAATGCTTGAGAGTAGACTCCACGTTCCTGATGAAGGTGCGCGATCCAGGAAAGCTCGTTGTCATTGAGCTGTAGAACTTCCTTTAATCGAGCGGTGTCGGCCCCGCGCTGGCTCAGAACCCACTTGATAGAGGTATTCGGTAGAATGGCGGATGCCACTTTGCTTTTTGCGAAGTCGTCGATGTTTTGCGAAATCGCTATAGCTCCCGCATAATATTTGCGAAAGGTTCGAAAAACCTCGCCGATAAACGAGGCACCGGATGCGCTCTCCAGAAGCTTCCAACACTCATCTAAGACAAGGAACTTCATGCGGCCTCGTTCCAGCTGAACCTCGCGCCACACGTAATCCGTAATGAGATACAGGCAGACAGCCTGAAGATCAGGGTAAATTTCCAGCCCCTTCAGATCGAAACAGACCACAGAACGGGTCAATTCGATGGTGGTTACGCGATCTACAACCTTTCCGTAAGGTGTTTCGCCGCACCAAGGAGCCATAATTCGACCGAATCTTCGAATCTGCGTTTCCGAATGCTTCAGAAGAAGATCTTTGAGGTCAGACAACCTAGGCGATTTGACGGTCTCGTAAACCTTCTGAATCGCTTCCTCGATTTCGGCGCGCTCCAATTTTCCGATGTGCGCCATCTCATCTTCCTTGGTCATCATTTCCACAAGACCGACAAGGAACTTAATCTTCTGGCTGGAAGGAAGGGTTTCTCCTGGATTCAGATCGAACGGATTCAATGAAATGCCGGTATTCAGGTGAAACGGGATGTATTGTCCGGAAAGGTTTTCACACAACTTCTTATAAGAACCGCCGATATCCACGATAAAGATCCGGGGATTTTCTTTGAGCATCTGAAGCAGACAAAGGTTCGTCATGAAGCTTTTGCCACTACCCGATCCACCGGTGATCATCTGGTTGTAATTCGTTAGTTCCTTCGCGAACGGATCAATCCCGACCAAATCGCCCTGAATGGAGCGAAGGAGGATTCGCGGGTCTTTGTGGCCCTCCCACGGGCCATAGAGCGGCAGAAAGTCGATCAAGTTAGATGTCTTGATTCGTTTCTGCCGCTCCTTACTCCTTGCATGGGGAATGGAGAGTTCGCAGAACACATCGAATGCCGCGAGCGTCTCTTCCATCCCCTCAGCTCCCCCGAGCTCCCGTATAGTTGTCAGCGCCTGCGTCACGCGATCGTGAAGCTCCTCGTCTGACTTCCCCCTAAGAACAATATTCAAACTCACATGGAATACCCGTTCGCCTTGGGCAATCATCTCGCCTACGAGTTCTTCCAAATCGCGAAACTTTGCCTCACTCTCGATGTCCGAGACGCCGGTCTGCTTGCCTCGGGCCATGGAAAAGGCGAGACGCCGGCTAGTTTGGAGGCTTTCCAGCTCTTTTTGCTGATCTGGCACATGGACTGTCAGGAATAGCTGCGAATCGAATGGCAAAGTGCCGAGCGCTTTAGCCATTGCGGAAAAGGTCTGATCGGGGAGGGTTTTGAGAGAGAGAACGCGGTACTTCACATCAGAGAGTGAGAATCCTTTTTCAGATACGGAAGCATCCGTGAAAAGCAGTGAACCGCGCACATCCTCTGGATCGTATGTTTTAAGATCCATGACTCTGGCCGGATTCCATTGCGCGTAAACGAGAGAGGCGGTTTCACGATCCGAAAGGTGTTTAACTTCCAATCCCAGTGCGGTGAGCTGTCTTGTGAGATCGTCCCGCAACTGGTTGGTAGAAGATATTTCACGCTTAAGAGTCGTTTCCGCGATGGTGGGATAGAGAACGCTTTGGGAGAAAGGACCGGATTTCAACCCGGCGGAATCTACGAACGGTCTTCGAACAAAGATCTGAAGCCGGTGCTTCGGGACCAGTCCTTGTTCCTCTAAGGATAGAAGGCGATTGGCTCGGTTCTCAGTCAACGACTTAACAGTGGCATCGTCGGAGATCTCCAGCGCTTGGTGTTCCTTAATTCTGGAGCCATCCCCGCGCCCGACATTCAATGCAAACTGAAGATCTAACTTGGTGGGGAGGCCGTTCAGAAAGCTCGTGAGGCTTGCGCCGATAGAATCGATTTTCCCATCGTCCCAACAGCTGATATCCAATGCGGTAGTTTCAAGTCCGAAACCCAGCGAACCATCTGTAAAGATAGTAAAGCCGGCTTCGAAGCCCCAAATTTCAATTTTCTCAACGAGTGCAGCCGACATTTTATTTCTCCATTAATCGGGGAACTGGTTCGGAATGCGGGACTTCGGGGAAAGCGCTGTAAACACCTGGCTTGATTTGAAAGCGGATCCAATGGATCAGGTATTTCTCGGGCTTTCCCCGTTTCCCCCATCTGAGAACACAGGCCAAAGAGACAGATGGTGCCCAGACGAAAAGCCACTTGAATGGCATTTGTCCGAAAACAAGATTCAAAATCGAAATCACGAGAAAGACAGCTAGGAGGTCCAAGACTTCAAAGCCGAACATCACGAGTTTTCGATCCAGGCATTTGCTGACACTTGTGGCTCGCATTGTTTCCCCTAGTGAACGAGTGAGCGAATGAACTCCATGATGCTAGGGGCTCCAAACCCCACCACAGCGCCCATAATCGCGAGCATCAATCGGCCCTTTGCAGCTGGAGATCCCGCGACAAAAGACAGTCCCGCAAATACGAGTCCGAGAATCGCCGCAAGAGGCAGCACAGTTGAGATGAGTCGCGTTTGAATACCCGTTAGAGTGGATTCGACACTTCCATAACCAATCGCCGGAATGGCGAGGTAAAAGAGCGCGAACATCAGCAGGTATGTTTTTCGAGTAATCATTTATCCCCCTTATTTGAACGATCCGCCGTGATCGAAGAAGGATCGCTCGACTCGTTCCAGTTTCTGGTTCTGTTGTTGAACATCTGTTTTCTCCGGGGCGGCTGCCGGATTTGTTTGCGGCGCAGTACATGCACCGAGAACGAACAGACAGATGAACGACAGTCCTTTGATTGTGATTTGTTTCATTGGTTTCTCCTTTTTATTGAGCGTTGAATTTCTCGCAGTCACCGAAACTGGTGATCCCGAGCTTTATGCAAAGTGGTTGATTGCTACCGGATACTTCGGTGAGACCTGGCAAACCTCTATCGCCAGGCGCGCCTTTAGGACCGACAGCGGCCTCCCGGCAATTCTCGAACCAGTCGAGAGTGTGATTGCCGGGAGCTCCGCCACGTCCCCCATCTCCTCCTGGACCACCGGAACCTCCGATGCCCCCTTGTCCAGGAAGGGGATAAGCTTTTACTTGAAGTGAAGAAGGGTTCTCGATTTCGACGAGGATTCGGGCCGAGTCTCCGCCCCTGCCACCGTTACCAGCAGCCGTTCCCGTGCTGCCCTGCTTGCCGGGGTAACCGTCTCCGGTTTCGGAAATGCAGCGATGTCTCGCTCGGTGCATGATCCACTGCTGTTGTGCAAAAAGAGCCTGGAAGATATTGCCCTTCATTTGCTCTCGTAAGTCTTTGGCGATACCGGCACACGTGCAGAGAACATCTACGTGTTTGCAAGTTGTAAGACCGCCCTTACCATCTTGCCCGGGCTTGCCGACTACTCCGGGCAACCCGTTAACCCCTGCGCCTCCGTTCTGTCCGCGCCCGTAAATAAAGAGCGTTCCGCGACCCGATTTTGATTTTACGGAAATATTCCCGCCACTCAGGCCCGCTTGTCCCGGAGGAGCCGCGTTATCTGGAACGAACGGTTCGATTACTCCCTCATCAGAAATAATTTCATTGGCTTCGATTCGCAGATCCAAGCCGTTCGTAATGAGACGACCGCCCCGAGCGAAAATGAGTCGGTTCACGATCAGGTACTCGGATGAAGAAAGAGTCGTAGGTTCTTTAATCTCCATGTCTTTGAGATTCTCGGGGCGAACTGGCTCTTTCGGCTTTTCTGCACATCCCTGAACAATCAGAACGAGGGCAAAGAGAGCGATCCAAACCACTGCGACGAAACAAACCTGCAAAGACTCCATCAACTGGTGTCTCTTTGCTTCGTTATTCCAGGTCTTCTTCAATTCCTTAAACATTCGCATCTACAGCCTCCGAATTTTCAGTCTGGGTTTTTTCCGAAGTGACGACTTTTCGGAGGCGATCTAAAAGTTTCTGCATCCGTCGCTCGTGCTTGGCTAAAGCCGGGTTCTGATTTTTTTCCTGGTCCGAACACTTCGCGAGCATTCGTTCCACATGCATCTCAATTGCTTCGAACATTTCTCTGCCCTCTTTCATGGTTACTCCGCGGCCGAGATCAGCAGACGTTCGAGTCGCTCAATCGCCGTGATCAATTCAGGGTTAGAAACGCATTCGTTGAGACTCAGAAGTGAGCACCAATCGAAGAAAGTGAATTTGAGTTCTTGATACAGAAACTTTTCCATTGAACCTCCAGTTCCGTGTTGATTTGGAGGAGCGACAATTCACTTCTTGTGCCAGTTGGCACGGGCTGGATAACGAAGTGATGTTGTTCAACTTTGGAAAGTGGTGAGCACAGAAATTTGTTTTGCTACTGCTCCGCGAGAAACATTTATTCAGAGGATCGATAAGCAAATGCGGAAGTTAGATTCTGTTCGGGAGTTGAGATACTGAAACGGTGGGACAGTTGAAGGTGGGTTTTTACCCTACTGTTTCATCTGGGACAGTAGGGGAAAACCCCTGCTAAAAGGCCGATTTATGCCGGATTCTGGCACTTTTGGGTGCCTTAATTGTCCCACCCAGCCGGACCATCCCGAGAAAGCGAAATCGAAGTAGTATCCGACGCTTATTCGCTGCCAGGCCTTATTCAATTGTCCCAACCGTCCCACGTGGGACAGTAAGAAGCGCCTTTTTCGCACCGAAAAAGATCCGGCGCCCGCCTCACTTTTCAAATGATCTTCGTTTTATATCGATGACTTGGAACTCGCCGCTGCCGCTCATGACGCACCGTGGAACGGTCCTTGCTCTATATGCCTTTCGCGAATGCCACTAGGCGCTTCGCACGAAGGAGTTTAGATGTCCCCCCGATTACTTTTAGTTGATGACCACGCGCTTTTTCTGGAACTGACAAAGCAGTTCCTTGAGAAGGCCGGCTATGTCGTGGACACAGCGGAGTCGGGACAAAAGGCTCGCCGCCTGATTGCAGATCCTAAGAACCAGTATTCCTTAGTTGTCTTAGATTACGTTCTAGATCGCCAAGCTGGTTCGGAAGTCGCAAAAGAAATCCTCGCCGCGAAACCCGAACAATTCATCATCATCTATTCAAACGACCTTTCTAGAGATGCAATCGCAAACAGCTGGAAGGCTGGCGCGGTTGAATTCGTAAATAAAGGCACAAACGAAAGTCAGTTTCTTGAGATCGTAAAAAAATGGTCCGATCGCTACCGCGATAGCCAACGTGTCAGCGGTACTCTGACTCTGGATGATAGCGAAAAGGAAATCGGATCGATTGGCCTCGTAGGTTCATCTGCTCAATTGGCCTCGGTGGCACGTTTAGTAAAGAAGTACCGGTCCGAACCAAGCACTGTTCTTATTCTCGGAGAGTCCGGCACGGGAAAAGAGAAAATTGCCCGCTCATTGCATGAAGGTAATAGATATCCGTTCAGAGCGGTTAACTGCGCTAGCTACAACGGCGAAGCGACTCTTATGGAGTCGGAGCTTTTCGGCATCGAGAAAGACTCATTCACCGGTGCATCCAGAGACAAAAAAGGAGTCTTTGAGGAAGTAGGCCGAGGTACTGTCTTTCTAGATGAAATCCATACCCTCAGTTTAAAAGCACAGCAGAAGCTTCTGCGTGTTCTTCAGGAAAAGACAGTTCGTCCTGTTGGAAGCACCAAAGAGATCCCCGTTCATTTCAGGCTGGTAGTTGCAGCGAAGCCTAATCTTCAAGCATTGATCAAGAGCGGCGAATTTCTCTTGGATCTTTATTACCGCCTGAATGTTCTGCGAATCGAAATTCCGCCTCTTAGAGACCGAAAAGAGGACATTCTTCCACTTCTCCTGTACTTCGTTGCGCGAAATACCAAGAAGGGTCAAACCCCGAAGAAGCTTGAATCGAAAACGATAGAGTACCTGCGTCGATATCCCTGGCCCGGAAATATTCGGGAACTTGAGAATACGATTGAACAGCTTTGCGCTACTGTGACGAGTGACTCAATTGCTCCCGATGATCTCGACGCTAAGTTCTTCGTGAATCACACGGGGTTCGGAAATCTTAATTCGGTTTCTTATATTCAACAAAACGCAGAAGAAGTTACCCGCGAAGTAATTGTAAAAGCACTTGAATCATCGAGTTCACAAAGACATGCAGCTCAAAAGTTGGGCCTCTCCCCAAGCACATTTCACAGACTGCTAAAAAAGCATGGTTTGGAAGATTTGATTAAAGGCCGAGGCGGCCGCCGACCGAAAAATCCAACGCCAATCTCCAGGAATCGGGGGCTCAAATGAAGCAGCTCCTTTTCCTGATTTTATTCCTAGTGGCTCCCTCCTTCGCGCATGCTGATACATTTCGCGTGGCAGGAATTTATCCGAATCATACGTTTGGTCACTTCAACTGCACCTGCGGTCTAGAGGGCGCCTGTATCACAGAGGCAGCGATCAAGAGGGCTCGTCTTGAGGGAATGAACATCTCCTTCACTCAGGTGAATAAGGACTGGAATATTTTCAAGACAATGGAAGCTGCTGAGACGGTGGTTACCCATCGTTATGATGCAGCGGTGGGAACACTGGTATCCGACGATGCTTTAGCAGCGGCGCCAATCCTGGAAGCCGCAGGGATCCCATTCATCGTTCCTACGGCCACCAATCCCGGAGTAACGGCGGGCAAGAAATTCGTAACCCGCATTCCTTTTAATGACCGACGCCAGGCATTTCTTCTTGCACGCCTTGCAACTACAGAACTCGCCGCTAAGCGGATCGTAATCGTTCGCAATTCCTCCACGAAATACTCAGATTTTTTGGGAACTGAATTCGCGAGAAACGTTCGAAAGAATCATCCGGGAGTCATGGTTAATGACTTTCCTATCGTGGAAGGCTTCACCGATTTCAAGGCACTCGCGACTCGGTTTCTGGCCGTGTCACCTGACCTCGTTTTCGTTCCGCTTCCCCAGTCGCAATTAGCATCTTTATACGTGGAGCTGGTTAATCGCAAAGCGAGGCTCACCATGTTGGCTAGCGACACGATTGAGAAGAAGCCCAAGTTTCTCGAAATGATCGCGCCGACCTCTGACCTTATCCAATTTATTTATCCAAAACACTGGGATGGAACATTCAGCAGTCCCGAGTCGGATCGCTACCTGTCTCTTCACCGAAAGTATTGCGGGCAATATGAGCCTTCGATGACGACCATGGCTGCCTATGATGCGGCGGAGTTGGTAATCAGGGCACTCAAAGCGAAGCCCAATGCTCGCGGCGAAGATCTCATTAAGGAAATTCACACCCTTGAATACCACGGGATGACCGGCCCAATTCGCTATGGAGTCGATGGAGATCCCATCAAGCCGCTCGAACTTTACCGGATAAAAGACGGGGATGTGGTTCATTGGCGGAGGTACGAGTAATGACCTCTGTTTCACTCGATACTCTGAAAAAGCGCCTTCGTCAGACGACCTGGCTTCCATTGGGAATCATGGCAGCGCTTTTACTAGGCGCAACGTCCTTCATTCTCTATCAAGAGCGCCAAGAGCAGCTAAAAAATACCGAGCATGCCTTGGCCGACGTAGTCCAATCTCAAGAGACCCTGATCAGCCAAGAAGTCTACATGGGACAAGACCAGGCGCTTAAGATTCGCATTGATTCGATCCTTTCCAACTGGAACCAGAAGTATCCAGGCGGGATAGCTTGCCTTGAATTTTTAGTAAGTCCTCCGACTGGAGAGCCAAGGTTGATCAGCGGATGCTCCAGCGACGCCATCGATGCGAAGTCTTTAAGGTACGAAGAGACCAGCGTGAAAGCTGGCAATAAAGTGCTCGCGAAGATCCGCTACTCGGTCAGCAGGCCAACCCGTATCTGGGACATTTTTCCCCCGATGCTGATCATCGTCGTTTTAGTAGGCTTATTTGCCGCTGTTTTCACCCATTTCACCCTGGTTTCGAGGGTAGAAACGCGTGTTTTAGCGCCACTTATCGAGAAAATTTCCGAAAGCGAGCGAAATGCCGCCATCGCGCAGACCGCGCAGATGATGGCTCATGATATTCGGAAGCCTTTTCGTTTAGTGCAACTTGCACTGGCACGTCTCCATGAAGTTAAGAACAAAGAAGTCAGAGAACTCAGCGCCAAGGTCTCCGAAGATTTCGAGACTAGCGCCCGGTCGATAGATGCAATGATCCGGGATATTCTGGATATGGGTCGCGAAGTGAACCTCTCCTTACAGCCCGTTTCCGTGGCTCGCTTGGTGGAGCAGCTTCATGGGATACTTACCCGCCTGTACCCAGAAAACCGGGTGAAATTTTTGTTTGATATTCGCCAACGGCATCGTGTTATGGCCGACGCGGAACAGCTGATGCGCGTGTTGATTAATATTGGTGAGAATGCTGTTCAAGCTGTCCAACTGAGTGGAAACATTAAAATCGCTTCGAAACAGATCGTCCGCAGCGGTTGCCCTTTCATCGAAATATCAATCTCCAATGATGGTCCCGAAATCACGAGCGAAGATCGCTCGAGATTATTCACGCCGTTCTTCTCCAAGAAGATTGCCGGAACCGGCCTTGGCCTTGCCGTGGCCAAGAAAGTCGTCGCCGAGCATAAAGGTGACATTTCCTTGAATTCCACCTCCGCCGGAACGTGTTTCACTGTATCGATCCCGGAAGCCACAAAGGAATCCGTCGCTCACCCCAAAAGAGTTCCGGCTGACGAGAAAAGTCTTAAATCGACTCAAGAGCAGACGATTCTCATCTTCGACGATGAACCTGTCGTTCGAGGGCATTGGCGAAAACACGCTAAGGAACACGATTTCCATGCATCCTGGGATTTCAGCTCGTGGGAGGATTTTGTTTCCCAAAATGGTTTCAGTCTAATACCAGGTGCCATTGCGTTCGTTGATCTCCACTATAAGGGCTCGAAATACGACGGAATGGAGATCTCACGCTCGTTACGCGAGCTAGGAATCAAACGAATTTACGCTATTACAAACGATCCCGAAACGGCGCTCGCCTCGGGACTCTTTGACTCAGTTTTTGGAAAAGATATTCCCGAGAATTTTACTTCGTTAGTCGGATAGGTTCTAAGGGGGGCACATGGACCATGTTAACGATATCGAATGTCTCTTAAAGACATTGGTTGGAAGTCCGCGCTTTCATGCGTTGGTAATTGAAAGTCCTGCTGGTTGGGGAAAAAGTAGTACTTTGGAGAGGGCTGTTACGGACCTCAAGCTTGATTATCACGCAATAGGCTCTTACGTTACGCCGCTTGCCCTCTACAATGCCTTTATTTCGCACCCCAAATCCGTTCTGGTGCTCGACGATTGTGCCGGACTGTTTGGTGATGCAATTGGAATGGCTCTTTTAAAAGCAGCTTCGTGGTGCAGTGCGGGAACTCATGGCGAACGACTCGTTACTTGGAACAGTACCTCCGAGAGGATCGCCCAGCCAACGATCGCGTTTTCGGGCAAAATAGTGCTGCTTGCTAACGCCATTCCTAAAGGAAGGGATACTAGAGCTTTTCTTTCGCGAACTTTGTACCTTCAAGTTCGGTTTAACGGCGAGAAAGCGGCGGAGATGTTGAACGAAGCCTCTCGTCAGACTGATTTCTTTGAGGATCAGGAAACTGCTCAAAACGTTGCCAAATTCCTGTCCGATCGCGTTAAAGCATCGGAAGTTAATTCCATTAATCTTCGGACCCTTCAAATGGGGTATGAGCTTGCGCGCGCCAACCCGACAAGCTGGGAGACGCTTCTGGCAAAATTGGTGTCTCCAGCCGATCCAAGATACGTCATTGAAGATTTGGCGAAGTCAGATTTACTCGTAGAAGAGCAATTTCGCGAGTTTAGTCGGATCACTGGCCTTTCTCGCCGCACTTTTTTCAAATACAGAAAAGAGAACCTCTTAGATAAATCGCCCGAAATTTAACAAAGTGCACCGTGCACTGGTTCCTTTATGCCAAATTAATTAGCCTAGAGTCTGACGAGAGCAAAGGTACAATGATTCGCATAGAGCTTCCTTGCGTCGAAGTTCCCCTGGTACATCTCAAATATCGACCTCTCGAGATATTTACAAGTTGTCGTCACAGATGATGAGCATTTCGTACATCTCAAGTTAGACGATTTTCGGAACTAACAGGTCTGTCACGGCGCTTCATTCTTCTTCTGTCGCCAACGCCTGAAAGGCAGGTAAAACCTTCAACAAGCTTGGCCCATACTCAAGATGTGAATTATGCAGCTTCTGGAACTTCCCGAAACTTTTCTAGCAGAACCGGGATGTCAGAGATCTTCTTCACAAGAAGAAATGCCCATTGGCCATAGCTTCCTTCCTGATTGACTGCCTTGACCCACCTATCTGCCGCAGCCTTTTTAAAGTCTTCTCTCTCGTCGTATCCCTTTGTTTCTAAGATCACGTGAAATGGAAGTTTTCCCTTCAAACGGATTATGAAGTCGGGAACATACTCGTGCGTTTCACCGTTAAATACATAGGGGATACTAAACCCAAGTCCCTGGTTTTTCACGAAAGCGGCAACTAGAGGATGCCGGTCAATTAAGAATGCCGCCGTTTGTTCCCATTTCAAAGTGTCGGCTACTACGTAGTTAAGGTGGCTATTTCGGACTTCATATACTGGTTTGCTTGTCCAAAAATCGACTTCAGCGGTACTACCCATTCCACGATTCTTTTCATAACGGGGAACCTCGGGAGCCTCACCCTGGCCAACATCGGGTTGAATTGCTTGGACCAGTATCTCAATCAACCAACCATAATATGGGGCCAAAAAGAGATCCTTAAGGTCTGCTGGCGGTAGTACCTCGACCTTCTCTCGGATATAGCGTTCCACTATCTTCGTTACCTGTGGGAACAGCGTGTGCGGAGGTATTGTGCAACTTGGTTGCTTCACATACTCACTCGTCAAACCCGAGGCGAGATCAAAAACGAGTTCTTGAATTCGTCTTTTTGCTCTGAAGTCCTGAAGGGTCACGTCATCGATTCTCCCCGGACCACTCAGAGAAAGTTTCCCCTTATTTGTGTAAGCCACCCCTTTGACCTCGACCTCTGGAGGGATCTTGTTCGGCTGAATTGTTAACTTGGGTACGCTTTCCCAATGGATAGTAATTTTGTTCCGAATTACGTGACTAAATCCCTCGACTCTCGGAAATCGAATTTCAAAAAAAGATCGTTCGGGGATAGCGTGAACTCGATGACGCTTCTCTTTGGGCGCCGGACTCCCGGGATTCGCTTTAAAAGGAATAACTTCGAATGGTACTCCAAATACCTTAGCCACCTCTTCATTAAATCTGCCGTCCGCTCCTAGCTCGTAGCTTGCCCGTCTTAGCCCCCGACCTACCACCTGTTCGCAAAGCAATTGCGACATGAAGGGTCGAAGACCGACGATGTGAGTGACGGTATTACAGTCCCAGCCCTCAGTGAGCATACCTACGCTGACGATACATCGAACGTCTCTTCCAGGAGGATGTAGTGGTCGACCTAGTTTGGATGCTAAGGCTTCGAAGCCTTCGGGATAAATAGGACGCCCCTGTCTATCGGTGGGCCAGTGAATCCTACCTACTGTATCCAACGTGGCTCGCATCCATTTGTTTTCGTCCTGTTTACCGGCGCCAGTATCGGTATCATGCACCACTTTGGAATCGACTCTTATTGTGTTCACTTTCTCGGAGGTGTTTAGAAATCCTGCTATTTTGGCGGCTGGAATTCCTGGGGGATTTTTTTTCTCCGCCAGCCATTCAAAAATTACTTTTGCTATTCGAGTATTCTTACAGACAAGAATAAAAACTGGAGGGCGAGCTTCCCTTTTGTCAGTCTTCCATGACTCAACCTCTTTTTCCCAAAGGCCGGCAAGCATTGCGATCGGAGTGTGGGCGTACTTGAGGATCGCCTCTGGTTTCGGGCTTCTCCCTTTCCCGCCTTTCTCGCTCGTCGTGAGCTTTCCCATAATCCAATCCCAGATGTTGAAGTAACCAGGAATTGAATCTCCGGTGCTGTCTCGTACAGCCATTTGAGGAATTTTTACCAAACCTGATTCGATTGCCTCAATCAGTCCAAAATCACTCACGATCCACGGAAATGGACGATTGGCATGCTTTCCAACACGACCTAAGAAGTAAGGGGTCGCTGACACATCAACACAAAAATTGATTTTTCGTAGCCTATTAACTTTATCTAGGCCATCTACCCAGATAGTAGCCTCTTTGTAGAACTCCTCGGTATCTTCTTCTTCTTCCGCTTCGTCCGTTTCAAGCTCCTGGAGCTCATCGCTGTCTCGCAAAATTCGATATGCATGGTGAGCTTCGTCGTTGAACACCAGAATATTCTCTTTAGCGCCGATTTCTCTTCCTATAACTCTGTTGATTAGAGCCGTATCGCTCTCGACATAGCGCAATGATTCAACCTTTACCTTTTTAAGATTTCCCTCAGAATCATTCTCCTCTTCGATGACGTTGAGCAGTCCGCCGGCCACTTGGTTCTGATAATCAAGAAGGGTAAGATATCGAGTACCTCGTGCCGTCGTTGTTTTTTGTCCGATAGTGATAGTTTCCCGGATCTTAACGGGCACCCCTAGCTTGGTAACTTTTGCGCTAATACCTACGACGTTTACACTTTGAGGTTCGAAAACGTGCCAGTTAGTGATTACTATCCGACCTTGGGCCAAGTTGGCCATAAGGTGAGTGGGTACCAAATCTCGGGTTCTATAGACGCTCGCTTCTCCGCTTGAGGGGTCCAACTCTTGAAGACGATTTCGAATGGTCACGTTGGGGCAGACAATCAAAACCACGTCCGAAAACCTGCTGTCCGCTCTATAGTTAACCTTGTTGAGAATGCTCCATGCCGATAGCATCGCCATCAGTGTCGATTTTCCGCTACCGGTGGCCATTTTGCAGGCGTAACGCTGGAATCCCTCGTAACCCTGTTCTTTAAGACTCTCAGGCAGTCTTTCTAAGGGTACAGAGATGCCCTGAAGAAAATCTTTTCTGGCTTCCTTCAAGAAAATTATTGATTCAGCGGCCTCTAACTGAGCAAAAAAAAGTCGTTTTTCCCTACCGTCTCGTTGCCAATACCGGAGTAAGTCAAGCGTTGTACCGGTAACGCCGGGATAACCTTGTTTTCGCCACTCAGCGACCTGCCGTCGTACCGCATTTACAATAGTAAGTTCGTAACCACCATATTCCTTTGAAGTGGCCATCGTCCCATCTGATAAGTCCCACGTCGCCGCCTGATCTCGTGGCGAGAATACGATTGGTGGCCTTCGACTCTCACGTGCTTTCGGAGACTCGCCCTCTTTTAGATACCAGTGCTTAATTGGCGGATCGAAAGGCGAGTTTAAGATCGGCGATTCGACTTCAAAGCTGCTCATTTTTCTGACTCCGATAGTGAAATTACCCGAATCAACTCGTTGCCTCGGTCATCCACGACCTTTACTGCGACTTGTGCTGTCTCTCCCTTTCGAAAGGGAGCACTTGTAGCCCCCGCCAGATGGTCCCAAACGCTCTCGTCGTGGGTGCTCTTCAGTGCATGCTTTAAGTTGTCCCACGCTGCTGTTCGTGGAAAGAACGCTTGGGTGACATGGAAACACAGACCGTTGTAATCCGTATCAAGAAACCATGCGGGAACATCATTCCCGGCGATGGACTTGGTCGTCATAGATACTGGGTCAAATGTATCAAGCCCTAACAACGATACTTGGTACATCGGCTCATCGGTCTTATCCTTAGATTTTATCTTTTTGATCGAGCACTCAGGCAGCCCGCAAACCGAGAAAATCTGGCTGCTCCGCATAGTTTTCAGCAGATCACTCATGATTAAGTCAGGGGTTGCCGCAATGTAGGTAGCACCAATCCCCGCGGCCCGTTCGCATTGCTCAATGAACTGGATCGCGTTGGGCTCAATTGCGAACCCTATGACGTAAAGATGCGCATAGTTTTTTGCATTCGCTTCTTTCGCCGCTTCAAAAACAAGGCGCTCGGAGACCGGCCCATTGTCAGGACCAAAGACAAAAGCAACGGGCTTGTCCTTACCGTTGACGACGGTTCCCTCCGCAGACAGTGAGAGGGTTTTGGTCGGTAAGCGAATGTACTTTAACTTTATGCTTCGTTTGCTATCGATACGAATAATTGGACTCTTCCGCAGGATTTCGACCATGCGTTCTTGTGACGAGCGTACATCGTCTTTCGGCGGGGCATTGTCTTCTTCTTCTCCCAACTCTATCGGTGAAGGAATCGTAGCTTCCAAAGCGAAGGGGCCCGTCACGCGAGTAATCTTATTTACGACCTCGGGTTTATCAACCAGGATCTCTTCACCGGCCGGCTCATTGTTTGCGATGCTTTTCAAGGTAACGTGGGGGATTATTCCCCCAACTTCCTCGCCCTTTTTGTTCTGTTTTCTGGAGAAAGTGAAGCCGCCAGCGGGTCCCAGATTATCATCGCGAAGCTGATACCAAGGATAGGTTGCTGTGAGAAGTCTCTGACGAGCCAAGGCCAGTGGAACACGGCTAACATCCATCGTAATCCACCTGCGCCCCCATTGCTCTGCAACATAGGCGGTCGTGCCACTTCCACAAGTAGGATCGATGACAAGATCTCCTGGATCTGTGGTCATCAACATACATCGTTGAATTGCTTGCGTCGCAGTTTGGACCACATACAGTTTGTCGCTTTCGGCGAAGGTGTCCGTCCACATATTTGACAGTTCCTGCACCGGAAAATCGTCGACATAATAAACAAATCGAAGACTGTTTGGCAGTGGAACTAAGCGCTTTTTCTTAAGAAGGGTTTTCATTCCCTCTTCATTGGTTTTCCAACTCTTTCCGCGAGGAGGATAATATTTTTTTCCGTTCACCTCAAAATTGTACATGCAGGATTCGGTATAGCCCGACGAGCCTAAATTCTGTGCCGTGAAATACCGAGCGCCGGCCGGAATCTCTCCGAATTCCTTCTTTGCGTCTGTTACAGACATTCGCTTTCCATTGGACAGTTCAACACAATTGAACTCGGGCTGCTCCGAAGCAACCTTAGGTACGTAAAGCTGTCTGTACTTCATTTGCTCTTTATTTTTCGAATACCAGACGATGAAGTCACTAGATCGGCCGAGATATTTCACTCCCAGGGGACTCTTAACTCGAAATGTAATGATGTTTACAAAGTTCTCAGCACCAAACACTTCATCCATCACCTCTCGAACGTGGTGTAAATTCTCATCGCTTATCTGAACGAAAACACTCCCTGAAGGGGTTAACAGGTCTCGGGACAGAGTTAAGCGATCTCGCAAATAGGTCAGGTATGAATGTAATCCCAATTCCCAAGTGTCTCGGTAAGCTTGGACCATTTCTGGCTCTCGGGTCATGTGCTCATCTTCACCGTGAGCGACATCCCGCTCCCGCACAAAAGGTTGAAAGTTGCTTCCAAATCGAACGCCATAAGGAGGATCGATATAAATCATTTGAACCTGTCCCCCCAAATTTTCATAATTGAGAAGGGAGTTCATGATTACAAGTGAGTCCCCGAGCAACATGCGGTTTACCCATTTGTCTTTGTGTTCATATGCCTTCAGTACTCGATCACCGATTGGTAATTTTGGGTCCGCAAAGAGATCGAGTTCCTGTTGTTTGTCTCGGGTATGACCGGCAAGAGTTTCTATGATCGCCTTCGTGGAGAGGCGCTCGTGGATAAAGAGAGGGAGCGTTGGAACGTCAAACGATAGCCGCTCTCCCTTGCCTGCCCAATTTAGAAATGGTTGGCTGAGATTTTTTAATTTCCAACCGGCATCTTTGGCATCTTGGAGTTCAGTCGATTTGAGGATCTCATTGATTAATTTTTCCCCTTCTTCCCGAGCGGGATTTTTCCCGTCCCATTCTAGGGTCGGGGAAAGTGAGGAGTCGAAGCGATAAGTAACCGGGGGTTTCCGCTTCTTAAATTGAGATTGTGTCCCTATCTCCGGTCGCATGACGGTCTGCGAGGAGGGAAACTTGTATACCTTTGCCTCTTCAGCTGAAGTGTTAGCGGCAGAGCCAGTTTTCCGACGGGCCATAGTGGTTTCCTCCGAATGTGCTTCCAGGCGAAAAACGAAGAACGTCCGCTCTTCAGGCAGCATTACTTGCGAATAATCAAAAGTTAGTTGGAGACGGGCTTCGACCCAGAATCGCGGGTGAAACCAAGGTTAAGTCCTGTTATTAGGCTGGCTCAAGAGTGGTACAACGAACCAAGCCCCAAGACATTATTTTACATGATCATATTGATAACGGACCACGGCATAAAGAAGGGCAGCGAAGTTTTGCAGCGAAGCGGCAAATAACGCGCGGTATCTATCCAGTAGGAAATGGCCATTCCAATACCGTGACCCACCGCAATATTGAATGGAAAGCTCCTCTTACACAGAAAACTGCGTTCCGCGAAACACACGAGTCCTGAATGACCCGTTTGCTTAATCTTCAATAAGATCTGAAACCTTCACATTGAGAATACGAGCCCATTCTTCAATGGTCGAAAGCTTCGGGTCGTAATTCTTTCGAAAAATTCTAAATACGTTGGAGTAGAGCACTCCAAGTTTCTTGGCAAATTGGCGCTTAGAAATCTTCTTTTTCTTAAGAACCTCCTCGAGAATCACTTTCGCCATGTTCAAAGAATAATATGTATTTTCAATTCAGGATAGCCTGTCCATTTATGATGGGGGTATCAATATTTGACAGGGTATAGGTACTTGACGTTAAAATTACAAAATAAGAAGCCCGAGAGTTGGTGCTCTCGGGCTTCAAGATAGTCAGCGCTACGCTTCAGAACGAAACGCTGATTTCGCAACCAGGCTCTAAAGAGCCCGGACTTACCTCCATTGAACTGTGGGGTGGGTCCGCAGTCAATCCGGAGAATGCCATGACACGAAACATCATAGGGATAACCAACCAAAAAGGCGGGGTCGGGAAAACCACAACTGCAATCAACCTGGCACAAGCACTGGCTTTAAGCGGCCACAAGGTGCTCGTGATTGATTTAGATCCTCAAGGCAACGCGACTCAGGGTCTAGGTGTACCGCTAGAGGCTATAAACCTTTCTATCGCAGATCTACTTCGCGACAAGAGCATAACTCCCGAGCAAGTCATATATCGAGGCGACGGACTGGACCTTATTCCTGCAACTCCGGTTTTGTCTCGTGTCGAGCGGGAGATGGTTGGAATCACAAACAGTGAATTGCGATTGGCCCATAGGCTCCGCAACCTTCAGTCCGATTACAGCGCGATCCTACTCGACACGCCCCCGACCTTCGGGCCACTCATGAACTCAGCTCTCAATGCGGCTACTGGCCTTATTGTGCCCGTGGATTGCGGCTACTTTGCAATGATGGGAATTAAGGAACTCTTAGCCGAGATCGAAGAGATCCAGGCGGGCACCAATCCGAATATTTCGGTGCTGGGCTATTTGCTAACACTTTCCGACCACACCAAAATTGCAGCAGAAACTCTGGACGGACTTGTGGCTGGATTCGGGGAGTTGGTATTCGAAACGAAGATCAGGCGCTCGGTTAAGTTACGTGAAGCGCCAGTCCTTGGACGAACTATCTTTCACCACGCCCCCGAAAGCTCCGCTGCGCAGGATTACCTTCAGCTTAGCGGTGAGGTAGGCCACCGGTTGGGACTTTCTGCCCTAGCCGAGGCAACGCCAACTCTTCCTCGGCCTGTTAGTTCTCTGTCAGCCGTCGGAGGTGCTCGATGAGTAAGGGACGCGGAAAGGATAATGAACTGCGGGCCGCAATGATGGCTCTAAAGGTTAACTCCCCACTGAAACTACCCAAATCGGGTTTGGGTATGCGCCCACCTTCTGAGCCTCCTCGAAAGGAGGTCCCTCTGGCAGAGGGCCCTCCTTTGAAGGAACCACATCCTGAGTCGCCTCAGGTTAGGGAACCGAACGCTTCGGAACCGGTTGCGAGTAGGGATAGGAACTCAAAAGACGATGCGAGGCACCTCAAAAATCGGTTCCCTCAAAACGAGTGGAGTCATTCAGAGGTACCTAAAGCAGAGCACACTCGTTTACAGGTACCTCCAAATGAGAATGCTCTATCTGAGATAGCTGAAAGTGAGGTACCTGCGAAACACAGGCAACCTCGAAATGAGCAACCTCAAATTGATAATGAAGGCCTCCGAACGGATACCAAGCCGAATCAAGGCTTCTTCAAGCTGTCACATTCAACATTCTCGGAACCCCTGTTGCAGGAACTATCAGGCGATGGTTTCCGGTTGTTCCTCTGGCTCTCTTCGCGGGCATGGCGCTACGCTAAGTCAGAAGGGGTAGTAAGGGCCTCCGTAAGATACATCGAAGAACAAACCGGAATGTCCCATGCCACGGTTTCGCGAGCACTGAAAACGCTCAAGGAAAGAAACCTAATTCGTCTCGTCGAGATGGACTTCAAGCGAGGAAATGTTTGGCAGGTGTCGAGTATCGCGTTTGGAAACCGAGATCCCGAGCCACCACGTTCCGGGCTGCCTCAAGATGAGGGATCTGAAAAAGATGTGGCCACCACCTCAAAACGAGGTGGTGGCGGCCTCATTTCGAGTACGAAGCTGCCTCAAAATGAGCGCAATATAAGAAGTATTAAGAATCAAAAAAATCTAACTAAAGAACAGGCAACGGGGCTTTCTGAGAAGAATGAAATCGATTTGGCTTTGAGAGAACAGGCGATTGACCATTTCGAAGAAACCTTGGAACAAGACATAAAAAAGCAAGTTATCGAGGAATTCATCAGCAGAGAATTTCCTCATGGCTACTTGCCACCCATAGCAGTTATCAGGAACATGGCAGCACTGCACTGGTATGGCCAGGTTCGGAATTCACATTCGAACAAAATCGCAAGCTAAGGGAGCTCAAAGTCGTATCGATACTGGCCGTCCGCGTCTTTTTTTGTGGAGATTTTCTTCAGTCTAACGGTGAGAAAAAAAGTTTCGTCGTGAAAATTGAAGAATTGCCCGGGCGGCCAGTCCCTTCGATACTTTCTGTAGGTCTGAACCTTCTCTCCCATGATTGTTTGGACTAGGTAGCGCCTCTTTAAAAGCATCGCCGGAAGCTTACGAGATTTACATATATGCTTGTTGTTAAGGGACTTAAGGACTTTAAGATACCGTCTGAGCCAGGCACATGCTTCCTTTTCAGTTCGGAATACTTTTCGGTCGTAGTCACCAAGCTTCAAGGGGTCTCGTCCGCCAAAGTAATCGAGGTCTTCCTGAATTGCTTCCGCAGGGTAGATCATTACTTCAGGATTCTTTCGATCCAAATCAATACAGAAGTGGTCGTTCATAGTTTGCTCTAGTTCGGTGACGTTATGCCACACTCTTCTTACGCATCCCAAAAACCTCATAGTTCCAGTATTCGTAAAGCAGAACCATTGCGAAGGTATCAAGCTCACAATACCGCAGTAGCGCCTGAGATATCCTGCTGGCTTCGCGTTCATCCATTTCTGTAAACTGCATTCGCGCGTAAGCCATCATTGCCGCTCCGCCATCAGCAATTTCAGTTTCAGGATACATCGCTTGGATTATCCGATCTTCCTCAACGCTAAAAATCGGCTCAAGGCTCTTGTACGGGTCAATGACTGATTTATTCGGGCCCAACTGAATCCACTGTTTGTTTCTATAGTTGCGACTTGAGATACCTTCTGGAGCACCATAAATAGGTTTGGAATATTTCTCTTGTAAGAAGTCAGAGCAGTTCAGCGTCGCTGGCAAAACGTACTTTAGGGAGTTAGATCCTTCAGTCATCGGTTGGTAGTAATAGCGCAGCACTACATCACGCATATCGACCATATTACGCGGCCCTTCCCAAAGAACTTGTTTTGTCGTTCCGTCCTTCTTTTTGGTGACGGAGCGAATCCATGTACTCAGTTCTTCTATTTCGTCCTTGGGTAGATTGCTTTTCTGAAGCTGTTGGTAGATTTGACACAACACGGTGTTTTCGTGCGCTGCAAAACGGAAAATGGTCCCGTTATCTCCAGCTAGCTGTTTCTTGAGAGCACGAACAAATTCAAAGTTCGGAAATTCACCCCGGTTCATGTTGATGAATTCGCCTGCATGTTCGATTTTCCCGTTCTCGTGGACAATATGGTGGGAGAACTGAAATGCAATCTGTTCATACGGCCTTCGCCCTTTGTTAAAGGGAATTGCGGTCTGTGCGGTTTCAAAATCAATGAAGTGTAGCGGAAACCTCCACCGTTTTATTTCGCTACTGAGCCCCTCTCCGTCGAGAAACGAGTCTCGGTTATTTAATGCAGCCCTTTCGATTTGAATCCACTGTCTCTCTTTACGGGAGATTCCAGGCCCTTCCTCTCGTGGTTCAGGGGAAATATCTTCTTTTGTTAAGTCTGAAAGGAGGAGCTTCTTAGCCTCGATATGCTTGTCAGTGGATCGATTGTCCCAAAGATCTAGCACGAGCGGTTTGTTAAGATTCTTACCGAGATGCCTTCCCCAACACTCATTGAATCCACTCTTCTTTCCCGAGGCAACTTCTTCGGGGTCTATCCGATATTCGCATTCCTTACACTGGCTTCCAATCGGAGTCGCAATTCGCTCATCCTTTTCGTAACAGCTAGCAAGGTGTTCTACCCACTTCGAAAAAGTCTTGTCTTCGTGCTTAAGGGCGAGAATGAAATCAACTTCATCGGCGACAGGAATTTTGATCAGTAATTCTTGTCCTAACTCGTCCGGCTTAAGATGTTTCTTAGTCTCCACCTTAGGGTGGCCAGACGGAGAGCGTTTGATCATGAAATTCTGATTTAACCCCTCAACGCTCGCCTCCACTTTTTTATTTACCAAGTATAGAAACGGCGCAATCGTGCACCCAATAAATGACTCGCGCGCAACGTGGGTTTGAAATGCTATGTCGTAAAGATATGGTTCCCATTCGGACATCAGCTTTCTTTCTTTTTTCTTTTGATAGAAACGGTCGCTGTCCGGATCGAACGTCTTGGCTTTCACTTCGTAGAGCGAAATACTCTTTCCATTCTTGACGAGAATATCTACGCGGACGAAGAGATTTAGGTGGCGTACCGCAGCTTCGTAGATAACTACGTTCTCCTGCTTGAGTAGTTCGTTGGTTTTGGATACGGCTTCTTCATAGTCAAGGGAGTCAACTTCCACTCCTCCTGGAAAATATAGCTTAGCCAGCGCCCCAACTTGAAACCCGCCTTCGGCGAGAGCTCTGAGGAACGGATCGTTGTCCTTCGTATTGCCGTAATCCTTTTTACCAGTGAGGCTGAGTTTAGTCGGGCATTCGAGGGCCATCTTGAAGCGCGACTTGGTAAGGTAGCGGGGCCGATTACTTTGGGGCATTATAAACCTCTTCCTAACTCTTCGGAATTCAAGGCCTCTTGCCCAATAGGTATGATAGTTTTTTTGCCCATTTTTCTGGCAAACCAATGGCTCGTTGCGCCAATAACTATGTGCTTGGTATTAAAGCCGTTTGCGCCGAAACGACTACAAGAGGTTTTGAGTTAACAATGCGCGGTCCAAATCTTACAGCTCGGGTGGCATGGCATGACGACCGGTGGAATGGTCGCGTTTGCACCAAACCCAAGGACAACATCGCGTGCACGATGTTGGATAAAATACGCCTCAGCAAAGACGATCAGGCCGAAGAATTGATCAAGAAGACCCTTTTCCGTGATCTGCCCGCAGAAAAAATGCCTCCGTGCATCGAAGAGTCTGCGACCTTCATGTCTTTGCAAGGCTACAAGCGAAACTTCGTTCATCCGTACCAGCACATTAAGGAGACGGTGAACTCTCACGGGCATTTAGGGCCGATTAGTCTTGATGTAGCGCCGTTTAGTTTCTTTGCGGTTCCTTATTGGTGGATGTTGAAAACATCTCAAGACGAGATTGATGCCTCTCTACCAAGCCCCTTACCGCCCGACGAGGAAGCACCATTTTCAACTTCATGGGTTTTCTCTAAAAAGCGCCAGGCGGCTCTGCTCAATCTATTCTTCGGACAAATAAAGCAGGGAACTTCTCTGGTGATGTTTTACTGTAAAGATGGCCATCCCTTAGAGGGAATGGGAAGTCGCCTACTCGTAGGTGTTGGAACCGTCGATGAACTCTCACCAATTACCGCGTATCCTTCGACACGGGGTAAAGAGTTTGATTACCCGATGTGGGACCGGCGGATAAAACACTCCGTCCGTTCTGATAAGCCAAACGGCATTTTCTTTCCGTATCATGACTATCTGGAGCCTACCGGTGACTTACGAGAGGATGCACGCCGCGCGGAACTCCTTAGGGAACTGGCAGTTATCATCCAGCCGGAGCACGTAAGGACGTTTTCATATGCGGCCGAACTTGCTACCCCCGATACAACTCTTTCTATTCTGCTTAGATGCCGGGAAGCCCTCCGTCTAATCGAGAAGGATGGCATTGCTAAAGGCCATTGGGACGAAAGAAGTAAGTGGCTGAATGACCAGATTGCTCTAAATTGGAAGGAGAGAGGCGCGTTTCCTGGTCTGGGATCTGCGCTCGAAGCTTTCGGACTGCGACATGGCACGTCTCTCTATTTTGATCTTCATAGCAGCGGCCAAGTTGGAAAACCCTATGACGCTTGGGAGGCCGTCGACGCCGTTATGTCTGGCCGACGTCCACCTCCGAGAAAAGAGTATCAGGCCGACATCCTCCAGCTTATTTCATCTTGGAAGGCGCTGACATCGAACGCCAAGACTTATCTCAAGCTGATCTCCCGTATCGCCATAGATTCCAACCAAGCGAACCGCCTCTGGGAAGATGGAGAGAGAAAAGCTGCTCTGGGTGATGATGCGAGAGTTCCCGATCTCATCGCAAACCCATACCGAATCGCGGAGCTAGACTACGGAGACGGTGAATCAAGTCCCATTTCCATCGGAATGATTGACCGCGCGTTGCGGCCCGATAACGCGATTTCAGTGGCTTTTCCAATTCCCGAACCGTCACGAATAGACAGTCCCATTGACCACCGCAGGGTACGATGTGCCTCGGTCACTGTTCTAAGAGCGGCGGCCAGGGAGGGAGACACCTGTCTGTCTGAGGAGGAACTACTTAGAAAACTCAGAACGCTCGATCTTCCAATGCCTTGCGATCCACCGAAAAATTGGTTCTATGCGAACTCTGATCAAATCAGAGAAGTTATCTTCCGGAACTCCGAAAGAAGCGTGGAGAATGACGGCGAGCTTGTTTGGTATATCCAGCTAAGAGAATACTACGAGCGCGAAGATTTCTTGCAAAAGACACTGAGGGCCAGAGCTGCTACCCCTGTTCCCAAGAGCGAAGAAAACTGGAAAGAGCTTCTTATACAATCCATCAAGCAAACCGGTGGAGAAAACCATTTAGGCCAAGAAAAGTATCAAATGGCTCTGGAGGAGCAGGCAAATGCGCTGGAAGCAATTCTCGCGCGCCGACTAACTGTGCTTCGGGGACGAGCAGGCACAGGAAAGACATCCACGCTGGGAGCTCTCTTTAAGTCTGAGAAATTGAAAAAAGAGGGATTCCTGCTCCTCGCGCCGACCGGAAAGGCATGCGTAAGACTTAAACGAAAGACCGGGTACGAAGCGAAAACGATTGCTAAATTTCTTTATGAACTAGACAGGTACGATGGCAGATCTCAACGAGTTAGATTCGCCGGCAAAAGTTACAGAAAAGAAAGAAATATCATCATCGATGAATCGTCTATGCTAACCGTGGATGATCTCGCGGCAGTTCTCCAGGCATTAGACCTTGGTCATGTAACCAGAATCATATTAGTTGGAGACCCGAACCAATTACCTCCCATAGGGGCAGGAAGGCCGTTCGCTGACCTATGTGCGTTTTTAGACGACTGCGGCGACAATCCCCGCATTGCTGACGGAGTGTTGCTGTCCAAAGCAATCGCGAACCTCAGGACCGAAGTTCGAACCACGGCAGATTCTCCTTCTGACACTTTGAAACTTGCGTCCTGGTTTACTTCCGATCCACAACCTGTGGGCTCTGATGAAGTATTTTCAAATATTGAACGCCGGAAGCCCCTCAACGATCTTGAAATTGTGTACTGGAATAACTACGAAGAGCTCGAAAGAGAAATCAAAGACAACATATCTCGGAATTTCTCAGTCGACATGAAAAAGCCCGCTGAAGGGCTTGCGGCTCTTTTTGGCTACGATAAACGAGGAAACGATGCGCTGGAGTCTACGGAGAAGTTAGAACGCTTTCAGATTATTACACCCGTAAGATTACAGCCCCATGGGGCACACTCGATAAACAAGCTGATTCAAAATCTTTACCGGAAGGATGAAATCAACAGAGCGCGTAAGTTCTGGGGACTATCCCTTGGGGACCAAGAAATAGTCTCAGGTGACAAGGTCATTCAGACTAGAAACGAGATGAAGCGAGGCTACCGTCTCGGTACGGAGGGGAAAGACAAGTTTTACGTAGCCAATGGTCAAATAGGGGTCGTGGCTTGGGGGAAAAAACAAAGCGGGAATTCCAGTTATGCCGCTGTCGGTTTCGCAGACATTCCGCGCGTAGGCATATGGTACGGGGAACGGGATTTCGCTGGCGGAGAACGTCCTTTAGAACTCGCCTATGCACTTACTGTACATAGAGCCCAAGGAAGCGAATTTGATCACGTCTTTGTAATTCTCCCTAAGACGTGCCGGCTACTTTCCAGGGAGCTTTTCTATACCGCGCTCACAAGAGCGAGAGTCAAAACGACACTTTTCATTGAAGGCTCGGATCCGAGCCAGCTTTTTGAGTACGCATGCCCAAGCGCGGAAGACAGCTTAAATACTGTGCTTTCCTTCTCGGAAAGCGCCAGACGTAACTCTCGGCTCTTCGGACCGTCGTTTCGAATTAACGAAGAAAAGACCTTTTACGGTAAGTATCTGATCCATAGAACTCTCAAAGGTCATATGGTTCGAAGTAAGTCCGAGCTTCTGATCGCGAACCACTTATTTCAGCAGGGCATCCCCTACCGCTACGAGTGGAAGTTTGAAGGTGTAGTCACGGGAGACCTTCGTCGCCCAGATTTTTACTTCACAACCCCCGCTGGTGATCCAATTATATGGGAACATCTAGGATTGCTCGACCAAACTCAGTATCGCCTTTCCTGGGAAGCTAAACGCGAATGCTATCGAGCAAACGGAATCGTCGAAGGAAAGAATCTTTTTACTACAAGGGACAATCCGAACGGCGGCTTCGACTCCAAGGAAATCGAAACCGTAGTCCAAAAAATAAAGGCTTTACTCTAGCCTTTAGTCCTACTTCGCCAAATCCTGGACGCCCGAAACGCAATATGGTAGCCATTCTGCGGATATGCCGAAACTGAACACAAAGCACCCCGGGCTTTGCCCTTGTTGTCAGAAAATCATTCGTCCGCGCATTGCAGAAATTAATACATGGACGCGCGACTTACTGCGATGCCCGAAGTGCAAAGCAAGAATCTTAGTTTGTCGAAATCCCACCTGTAACGATTACGCCAAGGGCAGTGAACGCTGGGACCAGGAGTTGTGTGGACCCTGTACTGATATCCGCAATCAAATAGGGAAAAAAGTCGCTGGGTTTGCAATAGGAGCTATTCTCATCCATCTTGGGCTTCCTAAGACCACGGTAAAAGTCCTTCAAAATCTAACCTGAGTGTTGGAAAATCCGGATTGATGTCGCACAAATGTCGCACGGGATATCGAAGACGACCGAAAACAGTCGAAAAGTACCGAAACCGACGAGGAACCTAACTCTTTGTTATGGTTTTATTTTCTCAGGTTTTTCAATGAGTTAGAAATTGCGAAAAATCGGGTGTTTCTCGCTCATAACCCGAAGGTCGTAGGTTCAAATCCTACCCCCGCTACCAAACTCAACAATTTCAATTACTTCCGATACCCTTCTAACCACCAAAATTGCGATGTCGCACAAATGTCGCACCAGCTTTTTCGCGCCAATTGAAAACTACTACTGAGTGGTATATACTACTGGGTAGTATGCTACGCACCTTTGTCGAATCATCAGCGTTTTCACACCGAGTGAACAAAGAACGGCCGGGGCTTCTGCGGGAGATCCAAGAGGAGATCTTGGGAAACCCTAGTTGCGGGCGCATCATTCAAGGCACCGGCGGCTTGCGAAAAGTCAGAATCGGAGACGAGTCTCGCGGCAAGGGAAAGCGAGGTGGGTTCCGAGTAATCTTCCTGGATCTACCGCATGTGGAGCGAACCTATTTACTCGCGATTTATGACAAGAATGAGAAGGACGATATCTCTCCTGATGAGAAAAAGATTTTAAGGGGCTTGGTAGCAAAGATGAAAAAGGAAGTAGAGAAATGAAAAAGACTAAACTGGGCCAAGAATTAATCGGCAGCTTAACTGAGGTTTTGTCCGACGAGCAGGGAAGTAAAAAACTTCGTAGAACTAAGATCGAAGTTCCAGGGCCTGCTCGGCACTGGGGAAAAGCGCAGATTGCAAAGCTTCGCAAGGAGCAGTTCGGTGTGAGTCAGCCAGTCTTTGCTTCTCTCTTGAGCGTTACAGCTTCCACTGTGCGAGCATGGGAACAAGGACTGAAGACTCCATCGGGTGCTGCCAGTCGTTTACTGGAACTCGCCGAAATCGATCCCAAGGTATTCCAACGTCTCGCTCGCGAGCGTCGTTCGGCTTAAAATCCAATCTCGCCCAGGCTATGGGATTTTTTAATGCGTCCGATATTGGTGTCTGCTATCGCGCTTTGGAGAAGCGTGCGGAGTACCTTGTTGATCGGTGGTTGCTTGGAATACTTTTCCACTGCTCACAGTCGCCGGCTTAAACGAGACCTGAGTGTAAGTGCCGTTGACCGACCTGCGATTTACAAGCTCCAGTGGTACGCTGCCGAGGGCATCAAACAGGTTGTCTGTTTCAAACGTATTGAGCTTGGCCCACTCTTCTCCGCGTTCCTTAGAACCGTTCGGTAATGTTTTCAGAACATCTTCTTTAAGGCTAGGAAATGCAAAGTTTGCACTGGAGCCATCCTTAAACTTCACATCGACCAAGTACGTTCCTTCATTCTTACGAATTCGCACTTCTGATACCTGTCCTTTAAGCTCCCCATTAAAAAGATCAAACGGCACCAATAGTGAGCCGTAAGTAAACCAAGGCTTATCTGAGCCTGTAGGGCTCATGCGCTCGGAAGGCAAGAGCGTCTTCACAAGAAGTGCAGCGGTGGTATCGGCACTCTTCTCTGCGGCCCGAGTCTGGACTGAAAAAAGCGCAAAAAAAACAACGAGAACAACACTTCGAAACATCATAAAAAACTCTCCAACCAAATCGGCCAAAACACTTGGGGACTAGCCTCAGGCCCTCTACTGCAAGCACTAGACCATCGCAACTACGCAGGCTAGTTAGGTCCTCTAGTAACCAAGATCTTTTCAATAGTGCAAGGAATGTCACCGCACGGCTACGCAGAAGAAATGTCGCACAAATGTCGCACGAGATATCGAAGAGGACCGAAAACAGTCGAAAAGTACCGAAACTGACGAGGAACCTAACTCTTTGTTATGGTTTTATTTTCTCAGCTTTTTCAATGAGTTAGAAACTGCGAAAAATCGTATATTTCTCGCTCATAACCCGAAGGTCGTAGGTTCAAATCCTACCCCCGCTACCAAATTTCCTTCGGAAATTTGGTGACGTTAAAAATTAATCCTTAAGGATTAATCCTTGATCCATCCTTAATCTTCATTTCTTACTCCGCCCCTCAATGTGATTAATAAAACCCGATAACATCCGCCCCATCAAACTCAACTTCTGAACAAACTCATCAAAACGAGGTTCTTCAATCCACTCAATTCCGCGAACCAACTCCAGAATAGCGACGCACTCAAACACCGACCCGCGAGCGATTCTTAAAAAGTTCACCTTCTCCTTAGCTCCAAACCTAGAACTCCCTTCCGCAATATTAAAGGAAACAGACTGACTAGCTCTCCTCAACTGATCTGAAATTGATTTGGCGCCGTCTCTCGGAAACTCGCCGCAAAGCTTGTGGGCTGAGATCCCGAAGTCGACCGCCTCCCTATAGACAGGCCAGTTTTGAAACTCAAAGGGTTTGGTTTCCGTACTCATTGTATTACTATCAGTTTGAACTTGATCCATACCGAGAGGAAATAGCAAATCTCGTTCCGAGAACAGAGAAATGAAAAAGACTAAATTGGGCCAAGAATTAATCGGTAGCTTGTCAGAAATATTATCCGACGAGCAAGGAAGCAAAAAAATTCGCAGAACTAAGATCGAAGTTCCAGGACCTGCTCGGCACTGTCTAAAGAGCAGCAGTTTGCTGAGAAGCTTCATGCATACACCCGAGAAAGAGATCGTCCTAACTCGCGCGTACGGGATCTTTTAGATATGGTGACGCGCAGAGCCAGCTGAACTATTCAATTTTTTGACCAAACGGACGATACGTAAAGGTGGAGATTTTAAGACAATTTGGGCGTGCCGCCATTTATATTTCCCTCTGTGCATCAACAATCCATGCAATGGAGCCTTAATCGACTAACCTCCTTTATTTTTTGTTTAGAACGTCGATTCTGGAGGGAGTACTAAGCAACCCCGATGCCAACTTTTTTGAGATGTGTTTATTCAGCGACGTAAGGGCGCGAACATTCAGGCGAAAAAAAATTATGGAAGTGTGTTTGGAAAAATGGCTGGAAGTGAAATTATGGACCGCTTTCGGAGCGGGTTTTTTGCTTTCTGAATAAGATCAGATAAATAAGGTAGCACCGAAATCGGCGCGCGAATTAGAGCATGGCGCACCCAAATAACTTCTCGAGTTACCGTATATAAGATTTAAAATCAGTATCAGCTGGAAGAGGTGGAACCCTTTGAAAGGGCCGCAGAGCTGTAGATCAAATCTAGGGCATTCATTTGTAAAACCGGATCATATAGGTTCGGGACCAGAGGATTGACTTGAGATGTCTCGCCTTGGATCGCTTTTGCAAAAGCGTCAACTTGAAGACGGAACTGATTATCGTTACTAACAGGGATGGAAACGCCATTTACCAAAATTTCTAAAGGTCCTTCGGGTGGGTTAAAAGGCCGCTCCACTCGGAGCAGGCCTTTGGTTCCTACAATCTCCATCCATTGACCGTCATAAGCACTGTCAAAACGTGCGCTAAAAGAAAAAATGATACTGTGAGGGAATTCCATTATTGCTGTTGTTGCTATATCAATCGATTTTTCCGAGGAGAGCGAATCGGGGCTAGTCTCCATGATAGCATACGCTGTCATAGGTTCAGCCATTGTCATGAGTCGAGCGAAATTAATGCAGTAGCAGCCCACGTCTCTCAGCGCCCCACCTGCTAACTTCGCATCCATTCGGACATTTGCCCCAGGTTGCATCTGGTAACTGAAACTTCCGCGAATGAGTCGCACCTTACCTAACCTGCCTTCGCGGATAATATCCACAATTGCCTGGGTACGTGGATGGAACCGCCACATGAATGCCTCATGGACAAGAGTGCGATTGGTTTGGCATACGGAGATCATTTCCTCTGCTTCACTCGCGTTTGTTGCGAAAGGCTTTTCACAAAGCACATGTTTGCCCGCATGAGATGCCTTAATGGTCCATTCATGATGGAGCGCATTGGGTAGGGCGATATACACAGCATCGATATTTGGATCTTCTAGAACCTGCTCGTAACTTCCATAGGCTTTTTTAAATCCAAACGTGTCTTTCCATTCAATCGCCTTACTTTGAGCTCGGCTTCCAATTGCCCATAACTCGGCAAAGTCGGATTGCTGGATAGCAGGGATCATCTGCTTTCGCGCTATACCAGCGCAGCCCAAAATCCCCCATTTCGTTTTATTTTTACTCATAGGCAATCTTTCTTAGATTCCATACGGATATTTCCTCTACTCGTCCAGAAAATCTCGAACCTTGCAGTCTACTAGATAGCTCTCCCGAACGGGCGGGAAATCATTAACGATCAATCCTCAAACTTAAATTTAAGATAGAGCGGCGTAGCCGGGTGTGGTATTGGTTCCACCGGTTTTTCAATGCGGGAGGTCCCAATGAAGTCTTATTACTCTTTTTTGGCGGCTACAGTGCTGGCGTTTGGCGTTTCGGCCGCGGATTTTAAGACCGCGGAGCTAGATGAGAAGACTACGAAGGGGCTGATGCCCTGCCGCATCTTAGGGTATTCGGGCGTTTTGGACGAATCCGACGCCCAAGCCCACGTCTACTGCCCGTCCCACGGCGAGCGTGGTTGGCTGGCCAATAGCGAGAAAATCCACTTCATCTCCCTGCGGCTATATACGGAAGTCCCGGGAATTCAGCGTGCTGCCGAGACCATCGGTTTTATTGCCAGCCCCGACCAATCGCAGGGCCTGCGCCAGCTTTTTCACAGCCATGGCATCGTGATGGCTTGGTTTGGCCAGGGTATCCTGACCGGCAAAATGACCGAGCTTCCCGAGAAGGATCGGGAATATTACGGCCAGGCGTTTAAAAATATCTCGAAAGTTTGCGCGGAGTTTAGAAAAGGCAACCCCGACTTCGTTGCCGATGTTTTCAACGATAAAATCCACGATCTGAATTTCGGGACGGTTTGGGTCTCCCAAGATGCGGTCATTTATTCGTCTGCCTCCACAAAAAGCGAAATCATTCCGACTTTGACCGACAAGGACAAATTCGAATTGGAACAAGCCGCAGCCACTGAAAAAGCGCGTTTTGAAAAGTACCAAACGTTCATGCTCCAGTTTATGGACGAGAAAGAATTCCGAGCGTTCGACGCAAAGCAGCCGCGGGAGCGCGTACTTCCCGTCATTGAAGGTTTGGCCAAGCAAGGCGTCGATGCGATTCGCGGCCGTAAGGTCGTGCGTCAGCTCACCCCCCAAGGCGCTCTAAAGCGTGTCTCTATCGAACGAGAAGTGTCTACCAGTTACTACTACGACGGCGTCGCCGAGCTTATTTTGAACTGGTGCAAAAAAGAGGGCGTCGAAGTAACGACTGAAGCCGCCGAGTAATCCCGTGAACGGCCGCACACCGAAAATCGAGGCGGGTTTACGGCGCAATCTACGGTCCCTGAATAACAGGTCAGGAAGTCAGGGACCGTGACAAACATTTCACACCTAAGCTTCCGAAAAATACCGAAACCGGCCGAAAAGAACCGAAGTTCCGCGGGACCGACAATCGAATCTAACCCTCTGCAGTGATTAAATTTTCGACGCAAGTTCGAGCACTTATCAGCACGGTGAAAATACTTTGCTAGCGGGGTCATAACCCGAAGGTCGTAGGTTCAAATCCTACCCCCGCTACCAATTTAAAATCCATAGAATCATGCGCTTACGAAAACCCCAATACGTTTTTCATTCCTATTAATCTTTCGACCTCCCCGGCTATCGAATCACTTCCGACCGGAACTCTAAACTAATTTACAGATGAGACCGGTGTGGGACGGGCTTTGGAACGCGCTCGTTTCAATCTAGTCACTTGTGGTGCCGCCTTTTGTCATCTAAAAACAAGGCACCTAGGCCGGCGCTCGCAGGTATAAGAGGGGTGGTGGTCCAGGGTTTGCAACCGTAGGTGGCGAGTTATGAGGGCCTTTTCAGCTTCCAAGTTCCCATTCCCCAAAAACCTAATCGCGTTACTTGCTCTTGTGAGTATTCAGCCGGTCTTAGCGGAAACGCGGACGGAAGTGAATGTCAAAGAGGCGAATGAGCGGCAGGCTTTTATCGAGCATATCAAGGCGAAGGCGATGTCGGACTCCGACACCTTTAGTCACCTGATGTTACTCGACGTATCCACGAAACGGGATTGGGCCACGGAGTTTGAGTTGAACCACCCGAGTCAGGACAGCGGCGGTCGTCGCCCACCAGGCACTCCATTGCAGGAACATCAACTCTTGAGCGAATACGTCGGCGCTTCTCTGGAAGACGCGATGATGGATTACGCCGCCGTACAGAGCCACCTCAAATCCGGCGGCGCGATGATCCGCAACGTGGAGCGGCTCATTGAACTTGTAGGAATTGGCGTGGATCAAAAATCCAAACCGCAAGTTGGGAAAGGATCTGGAATCGGTCTTACCGCAAAAGCGGCCAAACCCGTACTAGGCATATTCAAGGACGCGATGATGTGGGCAAAAGCCCAAGATGATGCTCACAGTCCGATGGCACAACACCGACTGGCCACCACGGAAGGGTATCTCGATCAGGCGGCGTTGCGCCTGTGGGAAGCGCAGAACGATCCGACAATGGGACCTGGATACAAAGCGATCGTCTTTAAGTACTTCCGAGTTGCCCGTGAAATGACCACCAAGCAAATGGCCCTAGCGGGCGCGCAATGGGAATCGGAACAAGCCGCCAAAGCAAAGGACTCTGACACGAAAGCGCGACATGAGTTAGCGGCGGACATGTATCGAACCATTGCGAATGGCGTGAATGAAGACGGCTCTCTCAAGAACCTAACGCCTGAGCAGATGGCGGAAGTGGAGCGTTTGGCCAAGCGCGCGGCGGCGCAGGCCGTAAAGGATGCTGAGAAGTTGGCCGACGGCGTGAAGAATGAACCGCAGTTGGACGCAGAAACCCGGAAAGAACTTCAAAAAATGATCAATGAAGCAGCGCCGGAAGCATTGGGACATTTCGCAAATTTTGCCGGCAAGCTCGGACCGGCCGGGCGCGATACGATGTATCTCCTAAAAGGAACGTTGGCGTTGCAGTCGGGCGTTCATCAGGCGCGGACGCTGATGGCAAGCGGAATGAAGGGTGCGGGTAAAGCGGCAGGATTGAAAGTCGCAGGTGCTATTTTCGCGGCGCTAGATTTCTTTTCGATGTTGTTCGGTGGAGAATCGGAATTCTCTATCCTCCGAAAGGAAATTGCCGAACTAAAAGACGCGGTCCAAAAATTGGGCGAGTATGTCGAGTACCGGTTTAACATTACCGATCGGCGCATCGGAGAATTAACTCGCTTTTCCGCCGAGAATTTCGATGTGATTCGTCGACATCTTTCGGAAATCTCGGCAAACGTCGCGACGATTCAGAAAGCGCAAGCTGCGGCAGATCAGCAATCGCGCCTCATTCTTCAAAAGGTCGCCGGCATTCCTAGTACGTTGGCGCAAAGCGAATTGGATCTTTCTGTCGTTGGATGCTTGGATTATCACGCCAACAACAAAACCAAGATGAGCGACGCTGCGCTGACTGCCTGCTTGGATCAGTTCTACACGTGTGCCACAAAGTCGGCTAAGACCGTCTTTCTGGATACTCCCGGGAATTACACCAGTTTTGAGCAAATGTATTCGGAGCTCGCCGGCTATGGAATCAATCGGGAGAATGCGCCTAGATTTTTGCGATTGATTGAAAAGCACGCAGACCAAGTGCTACCACCCACGGTCGAAGACCAATTGCAACGCAAGGATTCGGTAAATATTGGAATCTGGAGCTTGTGCGCGAGTGGCTACCATGATCTGGTCAGCCGCTATCACGAAGATTACTTGCGTCTGCGCACAGACTCGCAGTTGGAACAACTCACGCAAATGTCCAAAGACATTCCCCTACAAATTGCGAAGTTGGGCGAGGACCGAGATGTGGCTTTGCCGTCGGGCATCACGAAACGCAGTCTAATCGATACCACCTTCAGCAATTATCAAAGAGCGTTAAAGGACTTCTTAGATGGCGTGCGGGATGTGGAAGCAGCGCTAATCGATCGGCCTAAGGATGAAGCGAAAAACGTGCAAGCCCCGACGGGGCAGATCGTGCCTCTCGGCCTGAATGGCTACAATCCATGGCTTGGAATCGATCAGCCAGTACCGCTCGATCCCTCTAACCCCAAATCCACACGCTTTGCGAATGAGATGCCCACGACGATCCAAATCTGCCGTGGCGATTCCATAATCGCTCACTCTAAGGGCAAACCGGGTCCCGACGGTCAATGGAAACTTCCCCTTTCCACGGAAGAAAGACGGGCGCTTGCGGAAGCGATTCCGGCCGAACTTCGCATGGCGCATCAGTTGAAACAGGGTGTGATTACTTTCTGCTACGACGATGTGGATTGGCAAGACGTAGAGCAAGGTGATCGTGTCGAAGTAGATCCCGCCAAATATGGAATGCCGGGTAAGTGGGCAAATATGCACCGTAAGTTTGGGCGAGCGGGATTGAGACTGCGGGTCCTTTGGAATGGATGGCCTATCGCCAAGGCAGATGCACTTGCGAAGGATCGCACCGAGTTTGGTTGGTACGGTGCCCATTCGGGAGAGACCAGAGTGTTCGTCCGGGATGGTTCCCTGGAATCGCGCACCTATTACTCTGGGTCTTCGGATGATTATCCAGAAGGGGTTTTGGAGAAAACTGTCAGCAGTAAGCTATCGAGCGAACTTTTCCCCGACGCGATCGCCAAGCTCAAGAAAGAGTTTGTAAACCTAAGCCAAGAGCGTACGCCGGCGGAGCTCGCACTCAAGTTTGCTCCTGCCAATCCCGATGCAACAGATCCTTATCGTGAATTGGGCCACCGCGCTGGCCGCGCAGGGCTTGACATAATAAAAACAACGGAGGTCGAGGATGGAGTCACTCGAACGTTTGTCGCAGTTCGTCCGAAATACCAGAAGGAGTTTGATCGCTATTTTTTCCAGGAGCAGTCGCGTGACGCTCGGGAGCGAGTGCTGACTGATTTACGTTTGCATCGTGCCGCGATTTTCCAAAAAGTACGCGATGAAATGAGCCCTAAGAATTTGCTTCACGGTCGGGCAGTGGCGTTGGATGTCCATCGTTCGCTGTTGGAAGCGCAGTTCGCCTTGGCGTTTCCGGAGTCCTCTACTGATAGTCAGTTGCTGCGCAAGCTATTCGGAAATGGTTCGAGCAGTTTGCCAACCAGCGGCGATATTCTATCATTGCTTTCCGGGATGGTGGCTCACAGTCTCGATGGAAAGTTAGTGCCAGTGAAAGATCCGACCTTCGGTGTGTTGGATTTTTCTCAGTTGAACGCCTGCGCCGAAAAGGGAATGGGTGATTTGTCTCACTATTCGAGTCTATCGACAGATTTCTCCCGCAGTTTCGTGCCGGTGCAGCGCAAGCTCGTGGGTACCGATACGGGGGACGCTCTCACGGTATTGTACATGCGTGCACGCGGCCAATTAGACGCTCTTCGCGAGTGTCTGGCGGCATTGCTATCGCGCGAGAAGAATCCGGAGCGCATTGCGTACCTCGAGTCGCGTTCGTTGGAATTAGATCTATTGCTGAAGCTCACTCAGGCAATGCGAGCACTGCCACCGACAGGGGAAGCACCGATTTCCAGTGATACTGCTCCGAGGAGAAAATCCAACCATCAGCCAGCTAAACCAGCGCGCTAATGCGGGCGCTCGATGTTCACGCTCTCCTGCCTTTCCCGGCAGTTCCTTCACCACGGCTTTATGAGCAAGACATCGGCCACACCGGTTCCATAGCACCGCGACTAAGAATATGATAGAAACTCTTCGGCGATTGCGAGGAACTACCCACTCACTCTTGGCCAGCTTGTTTAACTTCCTTGGGAACTGGAACCGAAATAAATTTCCCGCAGATCTCACTGATCAATCCTTTTTCTGCAGGCTGTTTTTTTAGTCGTTCCAGGCACTCTAAGTAGCCAATGGTCACACCTATTGAAGCCGGCACTCCCATCGCGAAGGCACGTATAAGTGCTCCTATCGCAGTAATAGCCACCCGGCCCGCTCTGATTTCACGGAGAGAATATCTATGGGCCGCATATTCCAACTTAAGGTATTCCTCAAGGGGAAGCGAAGCATTCTCTATCCATCGAATCCGTATGGCCTTCCAAGATTCCTTGAGGTCATTTGCTTTTTTCACTTTATCCAATAGCTCTTTTCGCCGGACTTCTGGGATCGCGTTGAGAAATGTCCACTCAGCTGCCATGGCCTGGCGCTCTGCGAGATAAAGTTGGAAATCTCGCTCTGTAATGCGGAATAGGTCGGCAAGCCTATACTCTTGGGTCTTGAGGTCTTCGCCCGAATTCTGAAGTTGCCGCGCCAGAATCGCATGCTCTATCTCATGGGCAAACTCCATGAAGACAGTTTCGGTTTGATAAAGAGTCTCTGTGCTTCACAAAGTTACCTGCCTAATTCGCGGATCGTAATTTGAAAGCCGATTGGATGGCAGAGTTCCACCTCTAGGTTCGTCTTCCATTAATTTCAAAGTTCTTGCGGCAATTATCCGCCGAATATCCTCCGCTTCTGATGGCGGAAGCAACGAAAGTCGCCGCTCAATAAAAACCTCAAAGACTTTTTCGGCCTTCATCGTGGGATCGATACTCGAATCGCCATAGATCTGTTCGATCTTCTGGCGATCGGCCGGAAGCAAAACACCTTCCGTCCATTGTTGGATCAAATCCTGAGCGACCTTCACGCAAACTGAGGTGAAGGTGGGATTCGCTGAGACTAAGAGAGGAAAAAGTAAGAAAGCGGCCTTGATATTCAAAGTTCGCAATGACTCGCCCTTTTTTCTAGTGGCGGTATGCTAAGAATACCATAAGACAACCTCGGCAATTGGTTTGGACGGACGAGAGAAATTTAAAAATGTTCCAAAAAAGCGAATACTTAATCTCGATCCGCGTACGGACAAACGGTACGTTGCTACTCCTACTTGGCGGCTGAGAGGCGCTTGCTTGCTGCCATGACTTGCCTAGTGTACAAGTCATGGCAGATAAGGAGTTCTCAATGCGCGCTTTCCCGATTCTGGTTTTAACACTTTTTATTTCAATTCCGTCTTTCGGAACTGTCGTAGATTCAAAAGGCGATTGGTCGACGTGGCAAGAAAACTGTATCGTCCAAGAGGCGAATCGCCACCTTAATACGCTGCCCGCGCCTTACGTAGCTGGGACATTGAAGATTACCGACGTTGAACTCGAGCAATGGGAGACCGGAATGCAACCGATTGAAGCGCTCTGGTACCACAAGTTCGTCGCACAAGCAGACGGTGCTAAAGGTGAGAAATTTAAGGTAAAGGGTTTGATTCGCTTTGGATCTACGGTTGAACAAAAGCTGGAATGCCTGATCAATCCCGCCCAAACCGGTAAAACAGTGAACGTTCTCGAAGTCGTCAACATGGACGATAAAGTGATTCACAAGATCGCGGGCCAAGCCGCCCCAAGGAATCTCCCCCTCTATCCTGGTGATATGGTCTTCATCGGGGAGACTTACTACTACACGCGATGGATCTGGTAACAGGCGTTATTCACCGTCTACCCGATCAATCCTGAGTACACTACTATATCCCGGTTGATCTGCTTGATGCGCTCTTTCTACGACGCGATAGACATATTGAGATGAATTTTGGAGCTCCGACAGAAGTATCTGCACGTAGACATATCGAATCTGACTCCCAAGGTCGATGAGCATTGTCCCGCCGGGTAGAAGCGCAGAAAGCGCACGCTGAAACATGCGATTTAACTCATAGTGGGCCAGCGAGGTTGTATGGGGATGACCGTCGGGAAAGAGAAAATCAATCCCTGCAATAGGACGGAAGGTAATTAGATCGTAACCTGGAATATTTCTCGCTGCTCGATTCTTCGCTAAATTTTGCCAGGTAGAACGTTGAGTAAGATCTCCGATAACCTCTTGCCACCGCTCGTCGTTGAAACTTACTTTACCCGGCTCAAGTCGTGCCCCCGTAAGAGAGTCCGCGACGGAAAAATCTCTTACAAAAGTTGCTGAACCAAACAGGTCTAGTACGTGAGTCGATTTGCCATGACCCTTTCGTCGTCTGAGAAACTGCTCAATCGGCATTTCTCCGACTGCCCGCCAAAAGCTTGCGTCGTAGGACTCAAAGTGATCTGGCGGATATTCCCCGTCACAAACCCAACTCCGACTTTGTGGAATCGGTGACAACCGCCTCCTTATCCAAGAAGGCGGAACCGGAAAGCGAGGTTTCGTTAAAACCACGGTCTCCCCAAACGGCCTGCTGTCACGAGTCCTTCTCAAGTCCATCAGAGGCACAAAAAAGTGGTCGGCACTCGCATCGCCTGGCGATGACAGTTGGAGTTTACCAAAGCCAAAATCCATTAGACCTACTAGCTTGACCTCGTTCCACGCTCCATCACGGTACATAAAAACAGTGTCACCAACTTGAAGCTCGGTGAAGGGGTCGTGGGTGCTGGCCAGCATCTGGAGCCGTTTTGGGCATTGATCGCCGCCGTAAGCGGCCGTCGCAAGCCAAGCAAAATGGACCAAAATGAACCAGAACACGCGTGCACATCTCCACGATAGGGGGACTATTCGCGGTCAACTAACATAATGTGCCTATCCATTTCCATCCTGATCTCGTTGCCGTGAGCGGGTTAAGAATTCTTCGCCGGCGTTCGTTGAACAATCGCTCGACTGGTAAGGCACGCCCGGTAAACCATTGAAATATCGTGCCATTTCAAATTTCGATGGAATTGAAGCTCCGCTATGTGTTACCTACCGCCCGCGTATGAACATAACTCCGCCAAACCCTAGCAAAACTTTCATGAATAAATATCTGTTTTCATTGGTCGCCCCCTTTTTGGTCGTGACACTGTTGGCAGGCTGCAAACCACCTTCATCAACACCCCCGGAGTTGCAGAGACTAGCCAAAGTTGAGGTGACCCAATACCCCACATCGATTTTAGGGGAATGGCGTTTGAAATCGGTAGCGATGCCTACCGGAATATTCTTAAACGAGCCATCTCTACAGAACAAAGTATACCGAATTGGATTCACAAATGACCGTCTGTTTATCACTAGAGAAGGCGACGCCACGGCTTCTGATAACGGTAGCTACCTGATAGACGGTTCTCAGCTGGTGCTGCAAAACAAACTTAAGACCGAAAAAGGACAAGAAGTCAAAGTCACCATTCGCGAAATGAATCGATCAGAGCTTGTCGTTGAACTCAGTTCGAAAGACAAAGAACCAAGCACTGTTCTAGTTCATTTCGCCCGGACCGCCACGGATATACGACTGGTTCAACTAAGTAAGAACGATGCCGCCGACCTTGGTAAGGCCCTCGCCGAGTCTGTTCACATGTTCCGAAGTGGCAGGGACGATGTCTGCATTTGGCAAACTTCCCTGTCTTTTGCACCGAACGGACGTGCGGCGGAACTCTTTGAATTAATCGGATTGAAGAACGAAGACTCACTTGTGAGAGTAGGTGCGACTGTTTCCGATGCTGCGGGACCTTGGGACGATGAATTCGCTCAAATTACTCAGCAAGCGCAAGAAAACGTAATGAAACATTTCCTAGAGAACGACAGCGGTCAGTTCACCTTGGTCGTACATCGCTGGAGACATACCGCCGGAAACGCCAGTGAATTCATTGCGTTTTATATTCGGTAGGAACGCCGAAACCTGGGGGCAAATCTACAACTCTTCCGAAAACACCTTCTCGGTAATACGCCAATACTTCTCCTGCTTGCGGGCAATCACAAATGCCGGCAAACGAAAGAGGAGTTGATACCGAACTACATCCTCAGGCCGCTTAAACTCACTGGCTAACTCCGGGCGCCGTAGGTGGGAGCGGAGGAAGTTGATATTGAACTTCTTAATCGATGATAAATTGCTAAAAAAATGCACTTCACTTAGGTACCTGCCGTCGTAGTCGTAATAACGGATCTCGAGGAAAGGGTTTCCGTACTTATCATTGCGCTGCTCGAAAGTAATACGGTCCGGCGTAAGGACATGGGCATTTTTCGAAAGCTTGGCCTGTTTTAGCTTCGCTTCAGCATCAACGAGCGCCGTTGAGCATTTTTCGCACTCCTTCGCAGTCAAATCATTCTCGGCACCGCACGAATGGCAAACCTTACTCCGAAATCGATAACCGCAAGGCTTGAGCAGGTAAGTCGACGGATCCTGACTCGAGCCGCGGCATTTTCTACCGTAGTGCTCGAGCACCATTCCGTCGTCGTCGGCATAACCCCAGAAAGTATTTTCAAAACCACACTCGGGGCACGGCACCAATACCGGCACTGTGTCTTTGGCGGGGCGCTTTTCACTGATTTCGGGCGCGTAGATATCGTGACCCATGCCCGTATAGTCCAAAATGTAACAGTCTTTCTTCTCTGGCGATAAACGCAATCCCCTACCCACAATCTGTTGATACAGGCTATTGGATTCGGTGGGGCGAAGAATTGCAATCACGTCTACGTGAGGCGCATCGAATCCGGTAGTGAGCACCGACACATTCACGAGGTACTTGAATTTTTCAGCCTTGAAATCTGCAATAATACTATCGCGAGCGGCCATCCCCGTGTCGCCCACCACCAAGCGTGCCTGTCCCTCGGGCAGGTAGGAGAGTATTTCCTCGGCATGACGAACAGAGGCACTAAAAATCATCACCCCTTTGCGCTGGTACCGCTCGGTAATATCGACGATATTATTGATAATTAGGGGCGTGAGCTGTTTCTGGTTCTTTAGAATTTCCTCTACTTCGGCTGCCGTGTAGAGACGCCCCTTTTCTGAAAGCTCAGAAAAATCGTAGCTGGTTACCGGAATGTCTACCTTCACTGGCACAGTCAAAAATCGGTTTTTGATCATGTAAGTAAGAGGCAACTCAAAAACGCATTGCTTAAAAAACCGCGGCTGATCGGACTTTATTTCGCCCGTCTGGGCACGCTCGTATATCCAACCCAGTCCCAAACGATACGGAGTGGCAGTGAGTCCCAAAATCCTCAACGTGGGATTACGCTTTGCAAGCTTCTGGATAACTTCTTGGTACTGTGTGTCGCTGTCGTCGGCAACGCGGTGACACTCATCAATGACCAACAACGAAAAGTCATCGAAGAAAGCATCGGGAGCGCGTGCAATGGATTGCACGCTGCCGAAAATCGCCTTCTCATGCCAGTCTTTTTTGCCGAGGCTGGCCGAAAATATTCCGGCGCAATAGCCGTAGCTTACGTACTTCTCGTAGTTCTGCTCGACCAACTCTTTAACGTGGGCGAGCACCAGCACTCGGCCCTTTGCGATCCGGGCGAGCTCAGCGATTACCAAACTCTTACCTGAGCCGGTGGGCAGCACGACCGCAGCGGGATCTTTGCTGTTTCTAAAGAACTGCACGACATTGGCGACGGCGGTTCGTTGATAATCGCGAAGCTGGTATTTCAATCTGCCGCAATCTTGCCACAGGCCCTGGAGCAGGGGCAAATCAAACGACCCGGTAAATTCAAGAAACAGACTTTATGACGCCCAGTGATTTGCCTACAGCTCCGCTTGTCTGAGACCCTTAAAGCCAAAACGAGGTAACGATGCTTAGTCGTTGGTCTTGCATTTTTGGTTTAGGCGCCATGTTGCAGGTATCCGGCGCAAGCGCGCGCGTTTTCTCGTGGCGCATTCATAAATCGATGGCGCCGCTCAAAGTTGAACTGGTTGGTTTCTCGGCAGCAGAAGAAAAAACCATTCAACGAGCAATAGACTTTCTGGCGAGCCGGCTTGCGGATATTGAGTCAGATCCGTCGATCTTCTTGTCTCGCTATGAGCGATGCGTTGCAAAGTATGCAACAAAAGATTTCCTGTTTTGGGATTCGAAAGTGTCTTCTTTAGAGAATAAGTATCGCAATGCCTATGCCACTTACGCCGACCTAACCCGTGTCATCCAACTCCACTTGGACAAGAAAATGCCAGTGTCGATTGGCGCCATTACAGAACCAGCATCAGTCTGGGGAGCATGTTTGATTGGATTTAGGCCGGAAGCCGATGATTTCTCCGACCTCTACATCGAGCTCAATCGCGCGGCACTTCAGAAGCATCCCACTGCGGTTGCCGCTTGGGCGGGCACAATATTTCATGAGTTTCTCCACCGTACGGGACTTACCCATCCCTCTGGCTACTCGGGTAGTTTGGTTCGTGAATCTGAAGGCTGTGTCGCTCGAGGATTTGCGGACAAGAACTCCCGGGCCCCGACCGCTTCGCGGTGAACAAAGTCCCACACCCTTTTGAAGCGGGCCAGGATATGACTACCGCCTGGGACAGCGGATTCTGAACGCAATTGATCGATAGTTACCTGCTTACCGAATCTTTTTAGTTTTGCGTTCACTCCGGCGAGGAACCTAGAGAAGAAACCGTACTTTTCATCATTTCCAGTTATCTCCCTGCGCGCGGCACGAAGGCGCTCTCGGTCGGTTTCAGATGTCAGGGGCGATAGATCAATTCGATAATCCAAAGACAGGTTAAGAAGTGCTAACAACTCTGCATTCTGATCCGCGAAATGGGGTAGCAGATGCTCTGGAACAGCGGGATACTTAGATGGGGCTGCATTCGAGTGAGTTGAAAAGAGGAAATGTGAAGCTTCCCTTTCATCCGGATCGATAAGGGCCGAAATTGCAGCTTCTTCTTTCAGAGGATCCGGCAGCACATACACGTGAGCACGAGGTGCCCAGCGCGTTTGAAAATCTTCCAAGGCAGAAACGACATCTTTTCCCGAAGCATCGGTCGGAGTGCCATCGACATCGGCCTCGCCTTGAACAAAGAAAATGCTATCGCCAAATTGCCGGAAATCAGGGTGTGTCTTGGCCGCTGCCAAATCTCGCAATAGTTGATCGTTGAAATCGGTGATCTCCTCGAATGCTCCGGGTACGGGCTGGCCGAAGAGCTTCCCCCTGCCACCAGATTGATACTGTTTTCTTACCGTTTCAACTTGGCTCCTGATGGTTTGGGGGTTGGAGAAGCTTGTAAGAAAATACACATCAGGAAGTTGAACTTCGCTGCTCAGAAATCCAAACAGGGCCTCGGTAAAAAGATAGGTGGAGCCAGAACTTCTCCCCACACCCACAAGCACCTGCTTCTTTTGCAAACTTGCCGCTCGATGCAATACGCTTGCGTGGATGTTTTGCAAATAAACAGCCATTTCGGCTGGTCTTTGAGCAATATCAAACGACACACCGTAAGGCCCCATCGAGCCAGGAAGATCGGTGGCGAAAGAATACAATCCATTGGCTAAAAGTATTGGAATTAAATCACTCCAACTCGCTGCGTTTGACTGCAGAGTGGTTGCACCGTGAGCCAAAGATAGGACTATGCCCGACTCATTCGGCAAGAAACTACTGGAGGAATGCACAAATATCGCCTGAAACAGGGGATCAAAATGGGCCGCTATCCCAAATTCTGGCAGCGAAAGCTGAATTCCGCCAGACGGTGTTGGCAACAAAACTCTCGACATCAGCATGACTCGCAGACGTGCCGCAAGCGTGTGCGTATCTTCGGTAAACCAGGGAACATTCCGAGGGCAAAGCGCGTTTAGTGAACGCGCATGGTGGTGAAATAGTTCAGCGGCTCGAAGAAAAAACCGATCATCCGCTGGTAGAGCATGTGGGCTATTTGCCCACTCGCGAAATAGAGACTCCCCAATCGCCCCCAACTCTTCCTTCATTTGCCTGCCATGCGAAACGACTAATTTTTTGGCTTCGGCTCTTATCCATTTCCCAATTTCATCTTTGGCTCTGCCAACCTGCTTGCGCGCCTCAAGCTCACGGTAGTTTGGATCTGCTTCCAGCATGTGTTTTTGGATCCATGCTTCATACTTGATGAAGAAAGGACGCTCAGGCAGGCCACTTTCTAACTTATTCAAAGAAGAAGCGAACTGCCTCCCAATCGATGCCTCAGCCTCACCGGAAATCTCCAGAAGAATGGGATTGAGATACTGATTGTTTGTTATGTCGCCTAGATACTCAATCAACGCCAAAGCATAGGCTGCGTATACTTTTCGAATAAAAAGTTGTTGTACCCCGTGCCGTATGGACACTGATCCGACTTCGCGATGAATATATGGGTCAATGGCAACGACCCCGCCCGGTTGTACCGTGGGACGCCCTAAAATGGGCCTGCCGCCTTCGTAGTCGAGTGGATCCAATTGAAACTCGGCGGCTCGAGCGCCAATGCCCTGTTCTACCAACTTACTCGCCCCTACCCAACGAGCTTCAAGGGCTAGGAGATCAGAACAAATGGCCCTGTCCGAAGTCAGCGCAAAGGTCCTTTGGCGCGGCGACGGCTGGTTCGCTGAGTAGACGGGTGGCGATAAGAGGAAAAAGATGGAAAAAAGAGTCCCCGCTGCCCGCATAGAACCCTCGTTTGTAGCATAGGTATGGCTATCTACGAAGTGAGATTATCCCTTCCTTGTGGACCCAATAAAAACAGAATATCCATTGAAATATCAATAACTTGAATTGCTTTTCCAGGGGGCACCCGAAATATATTTTAGAAACGCCGGATCGGATCTGCTATACCCCCGCCATGAAAAACCATGGTTTGTTTTCTGCTTTAGTTTTCTCGGCTCTTTTTCCAGTGGTCCTTTCTGCAGGATACGAGGAAGATCAAGCGAAGTTTTGCGCCAAGCCGAGCTCCTACATCTGCGAAGATGCCTCGCAGCGCTGGGTGAGAACTCTGGCCCAGCAAGAGGGACTTCTTGAAATCGCCCTTGGTGGCGCACTCAAAGCATCCAAAGCCAAGCAAGCTATCAAAGACGGTTTTGTAAAATTTATAAAGGCCAACTACGCCGCAAAAGCTCAAAAGACTACCACTGAAGTTATCGCAAAAGTCCCGAAGGCGTCCAAAACCGACTTCTACGAACTTTTTGGTCTTTTCACAGAGGCCCTCGCCGAACAAGGCGAAAAGGACCGGGTGGGACCCACAGATCTAAACAAAAAGATAGCAAGCCAGAAAGCCCTCCTGGTGAACTATTTAAAGAACAAATCCGCTCTTTCAAAGGCAGCTGTTGAATACGCTGAAAAAGAAATTAACCAACTCGAGGCGGTGATGTTTCTGGACTTTCTTCGCGTTCTCTCAGGTACCGACCTGGCGGCCTCTATTGATTATTCCACCTTCGATGAGTCCTTGGTAGCTCTTCTCAATAGCTGTGGACTAGACCTTGCCTCTTCGGACGTGAAACACTCGAAAGTCGTTTTTCAGGATGGAGAAAATGAGATCCGAAAAGTGGCAAAGGTGCTCAGAGTCTGCCCAATGGATGGCTGGTATTCTTCGTTTGAAACACTAGTGTCACATGAATTGACTCATAGCACGGACCTTTTCGAAGTCCTCTCAAACAACGACCCCACTAACAATCTTAGCAAGGAACAAAAAGACGCATTGACCGGTGAGTTTATCAAAGCCTATTCGCCAATGGCGGCTTGCATTGAAAAGAAATTTGGCAATCATGAGGCTATTTTGGCCGCGAAGAAAGCCTTTGCAAAACCAGGCGTGGCTGACTTTGAGTTTTGGGCTATTTTCAATGAGTACCTCGCCGATAGCCTTGCTGCTCAAACTTTGGCAATGGAACTTGAAGCATTGAAAACAGGCCACACCGCCCAAGGGCTAGAGTTTGTTAAGGAGCGATTAATCACTTTTTGCCCGGCGATGCATGACCAACGTGTTGGCCACGGCATAGACGACCAGTTCAGAATGGATGAAATTTTTGGCGCTCATCCAGCTCTGCGAACAGCGCTTGGTTGCAAAACCACCAAGGACAAAGAAGTTAGAGCCTGTACTTTAGACAAGTAGAAACCAACTCTCGGTTATCGACTATTGCACTGAAGATTTAGCGAGCCATTTTCTGAAGTGCCAAATTGCCTGATCACTTGGAAAAAGTGTTTCATGTACAGCGCCCCCCAATTCACGAACGTCTCTGGGGTGCTGTCCGAGTACAACAGCGCGGTCTTCTCGAAGGATCTTTCGGTTAGATAGCTTGAGAATCCAGCCGAAAATATTTCTCAAGCCCCACCACGTTACTAGAGATTGGTAGCTGCGCAGATATATTCTGGTGGTGTTTTCGTCGACCGCCACAAATGCGATAAACGCTTGCATCTTGGGCGATATTTTCAGTCGCCATATTCCGGGGTACAAGAATCGGATACCCGATGTCTCAACTACCACTCCAGAATGTGTGGCCTCGCTCATAATGAAAGAAACCCCGTCGTCGTTAAAGCCAAACTTTACAGGCTTACGAACATCAAACCCACGCCCTATCGTATAACGATGCACAAAGGGAAGGTGCGCATAGTCGAGTTGGTTTTCAATGCAGCGACTTATATTTTGATGCCATTGCTGAACATCGTGACTCCCCCACGAAACTCCAGTCAGCTCGGAGAACCAAGGCGGAGTTTGTGTACTCACACCTCCCTTTTTCCACCATAAAAACCCGTGGGCTTCGTGCAGAGCATACGTTTCTAGTTTTAACCCGGGTGCTGGCTTGCCAGTCTCGGGCACAAGGGAACAAGTACCTGCGGAATTGAACTGAAACCCGTGAAAGGGACATACCACGCAATCATTAGTCACCTTCCCCTGACTCAACCGGGCAGATCGGTGGGGACATCGATCTTGTTGCATAGTCCACTGTCCCGTAGAGGTTTTCCACACCACCCACTCCCTGCCATGACGCCGCAGCGCATTTGGACGGTGTGGTTTAAGTTCACGTGTCTCAGCGATGATGTGCCAGTGATCAGGTAGATCCATTTGGCTTAATTGTCCTACCCAAAGTCAGAGGAGTCTACTGTCTAAAGAATTCGCCGTTGGATTGCATTTCCATAAGTATGCGATACGAGTTTTCGACTTCGGCAGTAGAGAAATGGGAAAAATCAAACGTAGCAGCGATCGAATCGAGATCCTTGGTTTTGGGAAGTGGGCCACCGTTTGTCCTAAGAAACCGTGTGCGGGAATAACCGGGAAGAGCACGAACGCGCGCTAGCGCCGCCTCGTCTAAGTAGAGCCCTGCCCTTGGGGTGATGACTTCGAAAACAAAACCGGGGGTCTGTACCGAATAGAATTTCGGCACGTTAGCGAATTCCTCTGGGAAAAATAGAGATTTAATGACCAGGTCCACATCGCTGTAGCCAACGCAGTCTTTCAGCCAATGAACCATGTTTCCACCAATGAGGCGTGGGTTCATTTCGATTGTAACAACTCGATTTGTGGATTTACGGATTTTTAGTTCCCAATGAAAGGGGCCGTTTCCAAACTCAACCGCCGGGTTTGCCAACTCAACAAACTCCATTAGGAGTTTAGCCGCCGGATCGCTAGCAGGGATTATCCACTCCGACTGATAAGTCTCAGTATTTGAATCAATTCGTGCCTTTTCATAGCGTAAGACGCTGGAAAACTTTATTTCTCCGTCTAGCGCAGTTCCTTGAACAGCGTATTCGACGCCATCTGCAAACTCTTGCACGAGGGCGGCTGAAAATGGTTCGTGGGTGGTGGAGTTCGTAGAGGCCAAGATAAGGTTGAACTTCTCTGCAAGCTCGGATTCTGAATCGATTCGAAACGCTAGGGTGCCACCACCGTCATCGTTGGGTTTTATAAAAACTGAGTAACCGCCCACTTGCCCGACAAACCCTTTCGCTTCGTCCAGCTGATTGGTTAAAATTCCCCGAAGGTGATCGATTCCCTTTTCGGCTAAAACTTCTTGAATTTTGGTTTTGGTGGTTCGAGCCTTAGAGTGGCGGGTTCCGTTCCCCCGCTTTCCCAAACGCTCTGCCAGCCAATCAACGAGCCAAATCCCCGCCCCATCTGCCCCATATAAAATCTCATCGGGCCCAAGGTCGCGAACCTGTGCTTCTAGTTGTTGGTAATCACCATTGAAAACAATGAGCTGGCGCCCTGGAACCAGCTGAAAGCCGCCATCTACCCAAAGCGGCGGTTGTTCCTGAGATTGCAACCCGTGCACTTCGATGCCGCGCTCTTCAAGCGCCTGGGCCAAGACCCTCGCCGAGGACCAAGCATCGGCAAGAAGTACCAATCTGCGAGGGCACTCAGCACCACGAGCTAGCGATGCGAGGGCGAAGAACCCACACACGATGTAAATTCTGAAAAAGGGCATAAAAATTACAGACTTTTTCGTATAGCAGGCACAGGTGGGCACAGCAACAGCGTTCTTAAGATTAACTTAGATATCAGCCACTTAGAATCGCCCCAAGTAGCCAAAACTAGGCCTGTCTGTTAGTGTCGGCGTACTATGGAATTTTTCGATGTAGTGAAGAAGCGTAGAAGTATTCGCCGTTTTAAGCCCGAACAGCTACCCAATGAGGTAATTCAAAGGGCGCTCGAGGCGGCCGTTCTTGCTCCCAACTCCTCAAATATCCAGGCCTGGGACTTTCATTGGATTCAAAATTCCGACCTACAAAAGAAAGTAGCAGAGGCTTGTTTGAATCAATCGGCGGCACGAACGGCCACCCAACTGGTGGTGGTAGTTGCCAACCCAAGTCTTTGGAAAAGGTCTCAAAAGCGACTAGTGGAGTGGGTAGTCGGGGTAAAGGGGCCTAAACTGGTAGTAGATTACTATGATCGGCTCATTCCTCTGGTTTACGGTTGGGGACTTTTGAACCTTTTAACTCCCCTTAAAATTGCTGCCTTCTTTTTGATAGGACTCTTTCGTCCCATCACACGCACACCGGCAAGCCAAAGAGACCTGGAAGAGGTATCCATAAAATCGGCCGCTCTGGCCGCCGAAAATTTCGTGCTAGCGGTTTGCGCGCAGGGCGGAGCCACCTGCATGATGGAAGGTTTCGACGAGCGACGACTAAAACGACTACTCCGGTTACCCTTCAAAGCAAGAATTGTGATGGTAATTGGTGCCGGCTATGAAGCGGAAAAAGGAACTTGGGGCACTCAATACCGGCTGCCGTTAGAAGAGGTAGTGCATATTTGGAAGTAGTGGGCAGATGCGGCCAACGGTAAGAAAACCTGCCTCGATAGGGCCCCTCATCGTAGCGTTCTTACTTCCCCTGTACACGGGCTTAAGCCCGATGACCCTAGATCAACTGGCCGACCCGCTCGCCGCCCTTAGGTTACTTCAAGGCCAAACTCCCTACCTTGATTTTCAAACCCCGTACGGGCCTCTTGCGTTCATCGTGCTTTCGCTTTTCCTTGCCCTGTTTCCTACACCAGGCTGGGGCCTTCTATTTGCCTCATCGCTTCTAAACACCGCGGCGGCGTACCTTACCCGAGAAATCGCCTCGGAGTTGAAGCTGAACAGAGAATGGATTGGGTTTGCGACTCTGCTAAGCGCCATCTGGTTCCTACCGCCGTTCGGTTCGTTCTTTCACGATCACTTGGCTTACTGCCTTCTAATAGCTTCTTTTTTGTTCTCACTCCGAAACCGGCACGGGTTTGCGGCTATCTGCGTGGCGATGTCTTTTCACAGTAAACAAACAGTCGGACTAATTGGTCTCGCCGCTATAGGACTTTGTTACTTGATGAGGCCACTCGCTTGCAGACCCATTTGGAAGCCTTTGCTCGGATTCTTCGTCTCCTACGTTTCGGTGCACGCCTTGATCCTGGCCGGGATCTGGGCCTTTGCAGATTTTCCTTCTTATTGGAGCGCCACAATCGAAGCGCCTTTTTCTTATTGTCAGTTCAAAGCAGACAAACACCCGATGAATGCGTTTTTTGGATTGTTTTTTCCTTTTGGAATTCGGCTTTTCGAAATCAAAGGGGTGGGACTGGGAAGACTGAGTTTCTATCCGGTCGTCTTGGCTGTTTATGCTTCGTTGTTCTTCCTACCTCGGCTGCAAAACTCGCAACGAGTGGCGATGGTTTTTTTTCTTTCCACGACACTTTGGTGTGCCGCATTTTTAAGCAGAGCATTCACTCACGTTTTTCTTGGCTTACCAATCGTATTTACCTTGGTCAGCTCATTATTGCCCAAGCGCATAGCTGCTATAGGATTATTGTTTTGCTCGGTGCTAGGATTACTGCAAATTGCTTACCTTCATCCCTTGTCCGATTTACAAATTTCGAAGGACTCTACTTGGAAGTTGGCGCCCCTTCGACCGCCCGCTTGGTTCTATCCGCAGAGCGCTAGTGCACTAGCAGAACTCTTAAATCAAAAGGGGGCGCCCTGGGGAATGCTGGGTCAGCAAAGCGCCTTAGTCCCTACTTTCGTAAATTCCGCTCCGATAAGCCGACCCGCCTTCTATTTTGATGGGCTAACGATACCTTGGGACGAAGCCTTGCGTGCAAAGTGGGAAGCCGACTTTTTGGGTGTTTTGAAACAGAAACAGGCAAAATACCTGGTCACCGAAGTAAACCAAAGACTGGAACCGGGGCTTCTACAAACTGCGATAAATAACGGATGTCACAAGGCGTTCGAACAAGCCCCTTTGGAAGTACGGGAGTGCGATTTTTCTCACTGAATCAGGTTCGGTTGGAGTTGCGAAACTCTACAATCGCTGCCCGAATACCGTCTCGAACTTGACGAAACGAAGCAAGTTTTTCAGAGTGCGTCCCTTGAGCAGAAGCAGGATCGGGAAATGGCCAATGGAGCTTTTTCGCTTCGGACAAAATTACCGGGCACACTTCTTCCGCGCAAAGAGTTACCACGCAATCTAGTTCGTCCACAAAGTCGGCAGGCAAATCACCGATCGACTTGGATCGACTCTGGGAAATGTCGATCCCTATTTCTGACAGCGCTTCAACAGCAAGAGGATTTACCGTGCTAGGATTGGAGCCCGCACTCTTAACCTCAAAACCGCCCGGCAAAAGTGATCGGGCCAAGCCCTCTGCCATTTGGCTGCGAGCGGAATTAGCGACACAGAGAAATAATATTTTCAAAACCTAAACCTCGGAGATTACGAAGGAGGGAATATAACGACAACCCACGAAACAATTCAACTACTGGTTCACCGGAAAAACACGGTCTATGTTGCGACTAATCGATTCAAGGCTGTACCGACCGATTTGCTTCTCCTGGGTTGTATACTCGCTGGAATTTTTTGCCTTGGTCCGAAGCGCCCTCAACAACCACTCGCGTTCATTGCTAAAACTCGTATCGGCTTTTAAAGCTTCATCGGATTCAACCAACCTAGCAAATGCCTCGCGCTCCTTTGGAGGAATACACGCAAGAAGCTCAAACTCGCTGCCCATCGCAGTATGTTCCATGAGGTACCATATCTTTATCCTTTCATCGCGCGAGGGCTTTTGATCGGAATCCCAACTGCTCGGCAGCTGAAGTTTGCGAAGCGCTAAGAAATGATCCAATTCATGCGCTAGGACCAGATACTCCCAGATCGTTCCTCTGTATTTATTTGGCACCCTGATATTAATTGCGGCATCCCCAACAAAGGACGCGCCACCGTGTGTCAGCATGGTACGATTGCGCACAGCATTTATCGCTTCCTGCCGTTCGGGCAGTGGCAAGCTCGATAGCCTTATGTTTTGGTACTCTGCCCAAGTCCTTGCTGCGGCTGTGCGCCTTTCGGGATCTGCCGCGCTATCTAGTAGAGAGAAATAGGTATGAAACCTCTCTAAAACTTCCGGCGTAAAAGCTTTTCCCTCGTTAAAGCGAGTTAAGAGTCTGGATTCTAAAATACAAACTGGCGAGTTGGGGACAGAGGCCCACAAGCTCCCAACGAAAGCCCCAAAAACAATTGTGGCCAAAATAGATACTCGCATGGAAGCTTAGTTTACCACATTGGAGCTAGCGATTTTTCTGCTGCTGTCGCATGGGAAGCTCCACCACAAAACACGTGTTCTGAGCCGTTCTATCTAGGTACAAACGCCCCTTGTGATCCTCCACAATTCCAGTGGAGATGCTGAGTCCAAGCCCGGTACCTTTTCCAACGGCCTTTGTGGTGAAAAAGGGATTCATTATTTTATGCTCTACTTCCTTCGGCACGCCACGACCAGAGTCCCTCACTTTCAAAACAACTCGATTGGATGCCTCATCGGCTCGAATTTCCAAATCGACCCATTTCGCCTCGGCGCCATGTACTGCGTCGTAGGCGTTGTTGAGTAAGTTTAATAGGACTTGGCAAATGGCAACCTGACGGCACTCCACTTTTGCGTCCAAGCTTCCTCCAACTTTTAGGTTCACCCCATTTATACGGAAACGTTCTGCACACAGGCTCAGTGTGTCGTTCACGATCGTTTCGATTGTTACTGGAGCAAAACTATCTCCCTCGCTTTGCCTAGAGAAAATTCGAAGCCCACGCACAATTCTTGTAATTCTATTAGTGGTTTCGACAACTTTTTCTAGGTTCTCAATAAGGAACGCTGGATCGACGGCCCCCGCTTTAAGTTTCTGCGCCATTTGGGCACACTTGCCTTGAATGATTGCCAACGGATTGTTGATCTCATGTGCGATTCCGCCAGCCATCTCGCCAAGCGAGGCCATTTTGGAAGATTGGAGGGCCTTTAATTCTGCCTCCTTTCGCTTCGTAATATCGAAGTGAATAGACATATACTGCTTTTCGTCGTTCAAGCCCGAAATAGGGGTAACCGTGGCGTCCACCCAGTAGACGGCGCCCGATTTTGCCCGATTCTGCACTTCGCCGTGCCAAGTCTTTCCCTGAGAAACCGTTTCAAAAATTTCTTGATAAAATACCGCTGGGTGCAAACCCGAATCCAAAACTTGAAAAGAAGCGCCGATTAACTCGTCTTTCGAATACCCCGAAACCTCACAGAAATGATCGTTCACCATCGTAAATCGGCCACTGAGATCGGACAAAGCTACAATGGCGCTTTGATTAAGACCACGAACCAAGGTTTCAAACCGGTCGCGTTCAAAGCGCAGCAGAACTTCCGATTTTTTTAGTTCAGTAATGTCGTAAACAACGATGAAAAACCCATCTACATCGCCCCGTTCATCATAGTAAGGCATGTAGTTTACTTGCGAAGCAAGTTCACGACCATCGACGGTATGAAACGTAGTTTCGAACTTTGCTGGCTCGCCTTTTAGCGCCCGCACGACATATGGCTTCACTGTCGCATATAAACTCGCTGGTAAAATTTCGCTCAAAGTTCGACCAATCACCTGATCAGACTTCCATCCAAACCACTCCTCATACCGCTTGCTAGCAAACCGGTAACAACCGTTTCTATCTATTCGGGCGACGGGACCAGGAATTGCGTCGGCCACCAATTCTAGCTGTCGTTTGGTTTGGTTGGTTTTTCCCTGAAGCCGTTCTGCCTGTTTCTGTAGTTCGACCCGTTCAGTAATATCCTGGGCCAAAACAACGCACGCGCTATCCTCGAACGGCAAAGGGGCAGCACTTACTTCAAGCCACATTATGGCTCCCTCATTTTTTTTCACTCCGATTACTTTTCCAACCACGGTAGTGTTTTCTCGAATTGCACGAACACTTGGAAACTCTTCTGCTGGAACTTCCGACCCATCTTCCAAAACAAATTTGCCAGGCAAGCGTAGATCCGAAACAAGAACCCCTGCTTCGACCCCCAGTAGGGCACGTAACGCAGGATTTGCTTCAGCTATTCTTCCTTTGGAATCAAGCACCGAGGCGCCCGCTGGAAGCAGTTCAAAGAGTTGCTTCCATCGTCCCCTGGACTCGGCAAGGGCCCCGTACCCCGAATCTGAAGCTGCTGTTTTGGCACTTAGCTGCGCGATTGCCGCGTCGTATATTTGGGTCAGTGCGGCAAGATCGCTACTTATCGTCGAAAGTAAGGGGGCAAGCTCCTCCTTAGTCTCTAGAGTGGTGCGAAGGCGGTGCGCCGTAGAATGAAAGTCGGATTGCGTCTTAGACAAGAGAGCCCCCCTGGATTGCGTGCTTAGTGCCTGTAATAGATTGGGAATTCTTTTTAAGTGTAGATTTAAATCAAAGTATACTAAACTAATTGTGATTTGTTTACCGCAACATTGAAAAGACGTGGATATTTAAAGATTTCGGCTGATTGTGCCGTTACCTAGGTAGGTAGCTATGGAGGCACGATGTCAGATTCAACTGCCGCTTGGAAAGAAGAGTACAACGTTGATGTTAAGTTTTGTTACCCATTTATCGAGGCCGTTCTAAGTACCGTAAGAACCCAGTGCCAACTGACACCAAAAGCGGGACCACCGGGTTTTTCTGAGAAAAGTCGCAAGGCTAGTTACGGGGTCCTCATTCAGGCTTGCATAAGCGGCGAGAAGACGATGGCGACCATAACGCTATGCTTCTCCAAAGAGGTTTTCTTGAAAGTAATGGGTCGAATGCTCGGTGAAGACTACACGGAAATTAATGATGAATTGGAAGACGGCGCTAAGGAAATGATGAACGTGGTATTCAATCAGGCCAAGAAACCCCTAGCTGAAAAAGGCCTTGCTGCCATCCGGTCCATTCCCACCGTGATTATTGGGCACTCGATGTATCTTAGATATCTCTCCCGCAGTCGATCGATCCTTTTGCCTTTTGATACCGAGGTCGGAACTTTTCACATTGAAATGAGCACTCAAACTATAAGCGTCTCAGATACGGTAACTCCCTAAGGAACTTGTCGTTTCCGGTCATAAAGGAAGCCCATGTCACTAGTAGATCAACGCTCCGTACTTCTTGTTGATGATGAACCCTTGCTAGTGGAGCTTCTTAAGAGCTACCTAGAACCCTTGGGCCTAAAGGTATTCACCGCCGGAAACGGACGCACCGCACTACAAACAATCGAGAACAATTCGATACACGCTGTGATTTCAGACATCGCAATGCCGGACATGGATGGCCTTTCCTTCCTGGCCGCACTCAAGCTACTTCCAAAACCGGTACCCGTACCAATGCTTACTGCTTTTGGCGATAGCGAAAACATACTGCAAGCACTTCGACTGGGCGCGGTAGATTTCTTACAAAAACCCTTTGATGAGAATGAAGTGATTGCTGTCACGACACGACTTGTTGAAATGGGTGTGCGTATGGCACGCCTTCAAGCCGAGGTGGAAACTTCGCAGTCAGCGCACGAAAAGAAGATGATTGGCCTACTTGCAATAAAGGGAAATGAAGAACGCAAAAGGAATCCCGCCTGAATTCCATATAGATAACCATTGCTTAGCCCCACCCTAGTTCACCAAAAGAAATCGTAAAGTTTCGACCCAGAGCTATCGATACGAAGCTCAGGTGGATCGAATCAACTATGGACGATTTTGAATTAGAGTTAAAAACTGGCTTTTTGGAAGAAGCAAACCAGATCCTTGCGGACTGTGAGCAAAGCTTTTTGAATCTCGAATCCTCGCACGAGGATCCAGAGATTCTCGTAAAACTATTTCGACTCGCTCACAACCTTAAGGGTAGCGCTGGTGCTGTGGGATTTCCCGACGTTGTGGAATTCACGCACAAGCTTGAATCGCTGCTCCTAAAATTAAAAAACCGCGAAATGGCGGTGAACAAACCTATCGTAGATCTGCTTCTGCGATGCAACGACCACCTTCTATCCATGTTTCAAACGCTTCAAAGCGATTTGAACGCAAAAATAGATAGTTCCGCGCTTATGGCGGAACTGCAGGTTTCACTCGATGGCGGACTCGCAGCTGCCCCAGCTGCAGAAGCAACTCCCGAGCCGGTCGTTGAAGATGTCCCGGCCGAAGTTCCGCCAGAACAAGATCCGCATGTGCTAGCACCACCTGCTTCGGCTTTTGAAGAGCCCACTGCTCCAGCACAGACTGAAGCCACGCCCGCGGCAACAGAATTTGCACCGCCCCCACCGGCTCAGCCACCCCAAGCTCCACCGAGTTCAAGTGCTCCGTCTAATGGAACTTCGCCAACAGCGGCAACCGGTGACGAAAGCATTCGCGTGAGCCTGCGGCGTATTGAAAAATTAATGAACAACGTTGGAGAGCTTGTGATTTTCCAAGAAGTTCTCAACCAACAAAAAGTTGAAACTCAATCAACGCTCATCCAGAAGACGATTAGCCAACTGGCGAAAGTTACTCGCGAAATTCAAGACATCTCCATGAGCCTGCGCCTGGTATCGCTCAAACAAACCTTCCAGAAGATGCAGAGGATTGTCCGAGATACTTCCGGCGCATTGGGCAAAGACGTCCAATTCGAGATCACTGGTGAAGACACCGAAATCGACAAAACTATTTTAGAATCGCTTGGCGATCCGCTCGTGCATCTTATCCGAAATGCAGTGGATCACGGTTTAGAGATGCCAGATGAGCGAGAGGCCGCTGGAAAGTCGCGCACCGGACATATCCGCCTAAGTGCTGCCCACCGCGGTGGACATATTGTGATTGAAGTAGTCGAAGATGGCCGTGGCATGGATCCCGCAAAACTCATCGCCAAAGCGATTGAAAAGGGAATCTTGAAACCCGGCGCTAAACTCGCCGATCGGGATGCATACCGCTTGATCTTCGCGCCCGGTTTTTCGACCAAAACTGCAGTTACCGACATTTCAGGTCGAGGAGTGGGCCTAGATGTCGTTAAGACAAATATCGAACGCCTCCAGGGCGAAGTACAACTTGAGACCGTTCTCGGTAAAGGCACTACTTTCCGAATCCTATTGCCCCTCACACTGGCAATCATTGACGGAATGATTATTACGGTTGGCGATGAGCGGTATGTTGTGCCCATCACCCAAGTACACGAAACACTTCAGCCCACAAAAGAAGACCTGCATAAAGTGACGGGCATGGGCGATGTATTTAGCTTGCGCGGCGAACAGTTGCCGCTCTATCGCCTCTCTGACGTACTAGGCAAGAGGGTGGTCATTCGGGCTGCGAATGAAGCCATCGTCATAGTCGTGCGCAGCGGTGAGAAGCCATTTTCCATTCTTGTCGACGATATCGTAGGCCAGCAGCAAGTAGTTATTAAACGACTCGGCAAGGAAACTCAGAATCTCAAAGGAGTTAGCGGTGGCGCCATCCTAGGAGATGGTCGAGCCGCTTTAATTCTGGACTTCCCAGAGCTCGTCACTCGCACCAGTAATTCTAAACCCATTCGCGGAGCAGCGTAATGAACGATTCAAACAATAACTCAGTAAATGAGGAACGAGAAAACCTCACAAACCGGTACCTGAGCTTTTCGCTCAACTCCGAACACTACGCACTTCCGTTGCTAGCCGTGCGAGAAGTAGTCGCAATGCCGGAGGTGACCGCAGTGCCCTTTACGCCCCCCCATTTCTTGGGAATTATGAACTTACGCGGTCAGGTGATTTCGATTATTGATCTTCGACTGAAGTTCAATATGAAAAAGCCAGAAACCAACACTGAAACATCAGTGATTATTTGTGACCTTGCTCCACTATGTATCGGTGCCGTGGTCGACTCAGTAAATAGCGTACTCGTTCTAAGCTCTGCGGATATTGGTGGTCGCCCCGATATTCAAAGTAATCGAAATAGCGACTACATTACTGGTGTCTGCAAACGCGATGACAAGCTCATCTTGCTCCTGGACATTGCAAAAGCTCTCAGCGTTGAAGATCACATGGCAATGAGCAAAGCCGGCGGAACCCCCACAGCCAAAGCAGCGTAAAGGAAACCCTATGTCGGCCGCCCCAAAGCTAGTATCGGAAGACGATGAACTCATTGCGCGCATTTCTCGGCTAATGACCCAGATTACTGGGGTTCAGCTTGGAGAAAAGCAAGCCGCAATGATGGAAAGTCGCATTTCTAAGCGAATCATTGAGTGCGGCCTAAGCAACAAGGAAGAGTATCTTCAATACATACAGTCCAACTGGGATAAAGAAATTCCCGAGCTCATTGCGAGCTTAACGACGCATCACACTTTCTTTTTTAGGGAGTTCGAGCACTTCGAATACCTGGAAAAGACTGCCTTACCAAGAATTATTGCTGCTTTGCGTGCTGGCGGAAAGAAGCACCTCCGCGTCTGGTCCGCTGCGTGCAGCCGCGGTCAGGAATGCTATTCCCTTTCCATGTTCCTCAGCCAGCACATGAGGCTTCTCGCCCCCGATTTCACTTATGAAATTTTCGGTAGTGATGTTGATGCGCAATCCGTAAAAATCGCTGAAAATGGCGTCTACCTTTGGGACGAAATCAAAGAAATCCCTTCGTTGTATCTTAAGAACCACTGGGCCCGAGGCACCGGCGAAATAGCGGCTTATGCAAAGGCGCGGGACACAATAAAATCCGTTTGTAAATTTGCGACTATTAACCTTTTCCAACTTTCTAGCTCCCTGAAAACTCAGGAGTTCGATATCATCTTTTGTCGCAACGTATTCATCTATTTCAATCCCGACCAGATTAAGCAGATCGTCGGACAGATGCTCAAGCACCTTAGCCCCCATGGTGTATTGATACTTGGCAAATCAGAAACTCTAAACGGTCTCAATCTCGCCGTTGGCCATGAGGGGCCATCGATTTACTGTCATGAGAAATCCGTTAAGACCGCTGCAGCAGCTCCGAAAGCAGGTGCGAAACCAGCACCGACGCTGCACGCTGTTCCGACCCCTCCGGCAACCCCGGTCAAAGAGGGGCCAGTCAGAGTATTTTGTGTAGATGACTCGCCGACCATTCTTGGTTTGCTGAAGAAGATGCTGGACGCAAGTCATGGTTTTGAAATTGTGGGCACCGCGGTGAACGGATTGGATGCAGCGCCGAAGATCAAAGCGCTCAAACCCGATGTGGTGACTCTAGACATCCACATGCCAGAGCAAAATGGCTTGGACTATCTGAAGGCGAACTACACCAAGAATCATCCGCCGGTAGTAATGATTAGCTCAGTTTCAAGGGAAGATTCGGCATTCGGACTCTCAGCGCTCGATCTTGGGGCCTCAGACTTTATTGAAAAGCCGTCGCTCTCAAACCTAGCCCAGAAGAGTGATGAAATTCGAATGAAACTCCGCTGCGCCTCGAAAGCAAAGCGGGCGGACACGGTGCAAGCTCGGGCATTAGCCCAATCTTTTAAACGTGTAGTGAAGATTGAAGCACCTGACAAAAAGCTGCGTGTGATTTTTGCAAGCATTGGGGAAGCAAAAACCTGTGCCTATGTCCTAAAACAATTTACCAACCCTCATCCAGCAACTTTAATTGCGGTGTCTGATGCCAACTTGATGCCCGCAATGCAAAAGGCCCTAGAGAGTAATGGAATAAAAAACATCTCTAATTGGGCAGAGGGCCAAGCAGTTGCGGCCAATTCGGTTTATCTTGTCGATGCGTCGAAATCTTTGCCGGCTTTGGAAAAGCTCAAAGAAGGAAAGCCGACTTCGGTAATAGTACTTGGGTCACTTGCTGCCTCTGCCGCAAGCCAGGTGGGAAACTGGAAAGCGATTGAACTCATCGTGGAAGACATTAGCGATGCGGGATCGGCGACCTACAAAACTTTGAAAGCGGTAGCGAAATACTATGTGCCGTACGCAAGTATTTCCTATCACTCGGATGACTATCTTTGTAAATAGGGCGATAGAATGAAGACTGTAGCGAAGTCGGTGAATCCACCGAAAGCGGATGAAGCGTACCATTTTCGTGTGGGTCAGGAAGTTCTACTCACGGCGTTTTGTCCAAACGAATCAAATGGTGCCGCAAAACTATTGCGTACTACTGCAGAGATAGGGCAAGCGGTCAAAGAACTGGCAGCCCAATTCTCGGTGGCGGCTCCCTACCTAAGTACCGATATTCAGTTTAAACTTGTTGGCGATTCTGCAGCACTCAAAGACGGCAAAATTGCTCTAGGACGGCTCGGGATTTCTCCCGCCGGAGCATATCAGTCACAGACTGGCCTACTGGACGTTTATTTCTATCCCCAAAGTGGGAGGCTTCGAGTGGCTGAAGCCGGCGCGAAGGTTACTCCTATCGGAGCAGCTAAGAAGAAAGTAAAAGTTCTCATTGTGGATGATTCACATACGATCCACGCCGTTCTTACAAAAGTTTTCTCGAAAGAACCTGCTATTGAAATTGTTGGGTACGCCGATCGTCCCTCCCAAGTTGAAGGTTTGATTAAGAAGCTAAAACCAGATGTAGTGACACTAGATGTACACATGCCCGAAAAAGATGGCGTCACACTATTGGGAGAACTGCTGCCGAAGTACCCTCTGCCTTTTATTATGATTAGCTCGCTCAGCATGGCGGATGGCGCGAGCATTTTGAACGCATTAGAAATCGGTGCGGTCGACTACATTCAAAAGCCCTCTCTTGCTGAACTTCCCACGGTCGGCCCCTTAATCGTAGAAAAGGTGATGACCGCCTCTACGATTAAAGAAGTTCGTAGAGAAATTACCACTAGCTCCGCAAATCACGGACCAGTAGGTTCTTTCAAAAGAGTTTCGGCTTCTTCGATCATCGCCATTGGGTCGTCTACCGGCGGGACAGAGGCAGTGAAGGCTATTTTGGTGGATCTCCCCGCAGAAATTCCGCCGATTTTGGTCGTTCAGCACATTCCCCCGGTGTTCTCTAAGGCCTTCGCCCAACGCTTGAACGACTGCTGCCCATTTGAAGTGAAAGAAGCAGAAGACGGTGATGAGGTTTTGCCCAACCGTGTGCTAATCGCCCCAGGCGGCTTGCAGATGAAGATTGTGGACAACCACGGAAAACTTACGATTTCAGTTGTTCCCGGGGACCCTTCCGAACGGCACAAGCCGTCGGTTGATTTCCTTTTCAATACGGTGGCGCAAATTTACGGCAAACGTGCCGTGGGCGTTGTGCTTACCGGCATGGGCAATGATGGCTCCAAAGGGCTACTGCAAATGCGAAAAGCCGGGGCCAGAACGATGGCCCAGGACGAAGCCACTAGCGTTGTATTTGGAATGCCAAAAGAGGCCCTCGCAAACGGCGGTGCAGAACGTGCGTACCCCATTCACGATATGGCCAGAACGCTTTGCAACCTCTTTGGCGACACGACGCAGAAATAGATCCAACCACTCCCCTGCCGGGCACCTGCCTCGCGTAACGCGACGCCCCCAATTACCAATGCCGCTCCGAGCCGAGCAAAAGCCAATAAGAATAAAAGCCCCCGCAAATTTCATCTAAAGAGACTAAAAAAAAAGGACGAAGAGTAAATGGCATTTCTTTCTCAATGTGACCCTGGCCCCTCAACTGGAGAGATCGAAACCCCCGGTTTGTGTTTAAGCTGA
>CAZTRP010000004.1:0-214260 GCA_964616705.1 uncultured Pseudobdellovibrionaceae bacterium | reverse complement strand
CAATACGAGTGAGTCACGCAGGTGGTCGCAATACGAGTGAGTCACGCAGGTGGTCACGATACGAGTGAGCTTTTCAGTTGGTCGCAGTACGAGTTAGCGGGTGACTGCTGCTAGGAAGTGAAAGCGCGCTCCCCTAAGTTGGGAGCAAACTGCTAATTTGGACTTGACCGGTTTTTTGAGGGTAGATTCGCGTGAGCTGCGGTGCGTGAATTTCTTCTGTTTGTTTTTCGTTTATTTGGCTTAGGCGCTGCTCTTTCAGGGGCTTCGTCGGTTTTTCTTATTTCTCGATTTTGCGCGTCATTATGGGCGCTTTGCTCGCACTGAAAAACACGGGTGTAGAGTCTTTTTTCGAAAGGAAGAAACTCTATGGCACTTACTTCTCATCCGCTTCATGAAAAGGCTCTTTTACTTGCTCAAGATTATAGGCGGGTCGAAGTAAGCTTGATCGAAGTCCTGATGCAAATTCAGTTGGGCAGAGTATTTGAGCAGCTTGGGTATACAAGTCTGTATCAGTACTGTGTGAGTGCACTGAAGCTTTCCGAAGCTCAGGCCCTTGCGCTAATAGCCGTAGCTCGTAAGTCCCAAGAAGTACCTGCGCTAAAGCAAAAGCTAGAAGCCGGGGAGATTCATCTTTCGAATGCCCGGCGCATAGTGCCGTTACTAACCCCCGCCAATCAGGACGAGTGGCTGCGAAAGGCTGCTACCCATACGCAAAGAGAACTAGAACGCGAGATAGCCAAAGTGAACCCTCTGGCTACTACGGTATTTGAGAGAGTTAAGCCGATAGCTGCCGAAAGATCAGAACTTAGAGTGGGAATATCGCTGGAGCTAGAGAAGATGCTGGAAGAAGTAAAAGACCTCGAGTCTCAGCGATGCCGGAAGAATATTACCCTGGAAGAGGCTCTATTTGCACTCGCGTCTACTTATCTCGAGAAGAACGATCCTTTGCGCCGAGCGGAACGCCGAGTTCTGGGAACCAAGCCAGCAGTTCCCCAGAAAGGCGAAACCGTAAGAAACAGTAGGCAAAGTGTTCGCAGCGAAACAGTTGGCAGCCAGCCGGTCGCCGGGCGAGCTGCTCGCACCCAGGTGTTCGGTGTGCAACCACTACCGGGCGTGCGACCGGTTAGTGTCGATTCAGGTGTCTCTGTGCCCGCCAAAAAGAATGGCCGGCGAGTACCAATACCCGCTGCGATTCTGCATCAGGTACATCTGCGGGACGGGCGGCGCTGTACTTCGATCTGTTCTAATGGCCGACGCTGTGAGCATCGGCGTTGGCTTTCGGTGCATCATGTTCTTCCAGTCGAATTGGGCGGACAACATTTGCTAGAGAACCTTGTTACGCTGTGCGAATCGCACCACCGGGGCCAACATGTCGAGACCTATAGCGTGGAGAGGCTCGGATAGGGTTTTACCGCCAACTTTTAAAGGAAAGAGACCTAGGGGGCACCACATTGTGAAACAGTGTGGTGCGCAAAATGGCACATTTGGCATTTCAAAACATTGGCTCGGATTCAACGAGAATACGCTCGGTCGATAACAAGAAGTAGTTTAAACGCGCACAAACATAGTTGTTTTTCCTTCGTCTAAACTCTGGTGGCCTCGAGACAGATTTTGGTTATCGAACGTTATCGACGCTGCTCTGATTGGCACCCTCCTTGCTCTGTCTACTGCTGGGCAGTTCGCTGCGGTACGTTTTAATGGGTGGATAATGGGAAGTTTGATAACAGCTCTAGGTAATTCCTCTCGCGCCCTGTTTCAGGTTTTCTTAGGGCAACCTTCTTTGAAGTTAGTTCCTACCGGTAGGCTCACTCGGCTTACATCAATTCTTACTTTGTTTTCGAGATCTGATGAAGCGGCCGAGTCCCTGCTTGCCGAGAAAGTGTTTAGTCTCGTGCACTCCGGCGAGGTGAGTGAATACGAACGTCGGGCCCTTGATCGGATCAACGATCTTATGCAGCTACGTGTGTTGGCCTTTGGAAAATCTGCCCACGGAAAGAAGCGCCTTCGGCAAGGTTTTGTTACTCGTTCGCATTCTAATTTTGCTCATGTCGAAGCGCCCGCACTAATGGGGAACACGTTTTCAATTCAAGATATTACCGAAAGTGCCACTGCAGTCGCCGATCTCTATTGGAAGTTGTTGGATACTTGCATGGGGACGATTCCTGAACTTAAGCCGCTGGGACTCTCTCTGTATCAATCCCTGTTTGGAATTGAATTTGAAGAAAAGTCAGCAAAAGTGCGTTTGATTCGTTTGACGGATCAGATGCAAAATGACCTTGGCGCCTCTTACCTAATGCTCAATCTGATAAGGCAGGGAGCTGTCGAGCAGGCTCGAGAGGTGGGACGCCACTTAATGACGGAAGAAGTTGAGCTTCACGACGAAGACCGGGCAACAGCGTTGTATTGGTTTGCGGAGTTGACATGGTTTCGCAGAGCCTGGGCCACCGAAAAGCTGAGCCACGAGACTTCGATGCGCTATCTTTATCACCTCTGCTTTGCGTTTCCGGAGCGGGCCGGCTTTTTGGAAATTGATAGTCAGTTTTACCAAGAGTTTGAAGCGGTTAATGATTTGGCTCGGGAAGCATTTGATTATCGAGAGACGTTAGTTGGTGGGCTTTTGGAACTTTGGGCTTTGTATGAGGGGGATTTTGATCCCTATTTTCAAAGTGTAATCGAATGTGTTTTAGCGGGTAGTGGGAAATCTGCGACTACACGCAGGGTTTGGGCGCATGCATGGGAGCAAGCTCAAGAGAGCTACTCTAGCGATTACCGACACGTAGTTGAGGGAAATCTATGTTACGTGGCCGGGCTTTATAGCGAGGCCGCCAAACACTATGAAACTGCGTTAGAAATCAGCCCGGGCTTCCGACCCGCTCTGTTGAATCTGGTTTTTGCCTATGCTCGACTGAATCGAATTAAGGACCATTTGGAACTCTCCAGTCGAATCTTGGAAGATGACCGTTTTCATCCCTTTGCTTTGGCTGTGATTGGTAACTCGTTCTTGCTATGTAACGACGAAGAAACCGCAAATGAGTATTACGAGAAGTTGCGCGCTGAGCCGGGTTGGGACAAGAAAGTAGAACACTACAAGTCAACGTTCTGTTTTGAACATTCTCTTTTTGCAAAGGCAGCCCGGTTTTCAAAACAGGCGGTCGCGCTAAATCCTACCGATGTTGCTATGGCCTATCATCTCAGTCTGTGTTTGAACGCACTAGGTGAGAAGGAAAATGCGCTGGCTGTCCTGACAAAAGTTACTGGCTCGACTCAGGCCGCTTGGCTGGATTTTTACCGCTTTAAACTTGAACGTGATTTAGGGAATAACCTTGCTGCATCAAATATTTTGAAGAAAATTCCGAGCGAGTATTTTGTGGATGATGCTGAGCTCGAAGATGCTTTGAGCTTTGCGAGAAGCCAGCAAGATTTAACTTTGATGCGCCACCTACGCAGCAAGAAAGCATCGGAAAAGTAAAGCGGTCCTCTTCGCAGAGAAATGCAGTGCTACTTTGAATCCCATCGGTGGGAGTTAGCGGCAATTCGGTTTTGTGTTTGGGTGGAAGCGACTTCAAGTCGGTCTTTGAGTTGTCGCAGCGCCGGAATAAAACGAGAGCGAAGCTGGTCCTGAGTCGCCTCCTCAATTCCTCTAAGTGCCGCAAAGTATTTTATTCCAATAGAGGTAGCAAGTTCTCTGCCTAATGCGCTTTGGTTTTGGAGCTCAATCTTGTGTAAGGTCCCGGAGGCGCTTCCACTCAGATCGAGTGTTTTCGAAAAAGGGGCCAGCGTTTCTTGTAAACTAGAATTTAGGGCAAGGGATTTGGATTGGATTTCAAACCTCGGTTCATTTACGGTGACTTGCCACTTGGACTCAGTTTCCTGGCCAACGTTTCTTGATTCGAATCCGAGGCTCGCTACCCCAGATTTCAATATGAAATTAAAGTCGCTAGATTTCTCTAGCTCCCACTGCTTAAGCGGGAAGGCTTGGACATCCAAGCGCAGGTCTTCCTGGGACGGTAGTCGAGTGTGGTCTACCGATGCGCTCAACTTTAATCCCTGGATCTGAAGCCCTGGAAAATCAGCCCGAATATCAATTCGAACGGGATTCTTTCTACCCACTGGTAGCGTGGAGAGGGAAGTAATCGTACCATCTACAGCGCCTTGATAGGGTGAACCGTCTGCTTGGGAGAGTACAGCAATATTGCGGATTTCAATGCGCGGTTGGGCGGCGACTGGCACGCCCCCCGCTGTCATCATGGCTTCCGTCGGAAGCTTTCTTCTTGATACTTCAATCCAATAGGCCAAACGCTCCAAGTGATTCAGTGCGCGCTTGCCGATAAGTTGCGGAGTAAGATCTGCTTCCTGCAATGGAGCTAAGCCCTTTTTGGCAAGAATTCGGCCCATGTCGATTTCGAGGTCGGTCTGTGTTTTTTCCAAGTTCTGGGCGAATGCCACCGCTTGTTCTTGTACTTTTGCAATGAGCGCTTGCGCACTCTGGTTGTTTTCCAGGTTTTCTACAGAGCGATCCCAATCAACAATGAGATTGTCTAAGTTTGCTTGATACCCCTTGATTTGGTGGTAAGCGGGAAATTCCTTGGCCAATGAATCCAGTCGCGCTCTTGCCGCCTGGGCAAGTGAAATCTGGGCCAAACTCCTCAGTGGGCTTTCCCCTAAAGAGGCGCGTGCCGAGTCATAGACGCCCGGAGCGATTCGATCCATAAGCGCCGTGGGGGGGAGGGGGTGAAACTCTTCCATGTCCACGTAACCCGATCGTTCTCGAGGTTTGTTCAGCCGAATCCCGAGTATTTTCATTTGTGGAATGACCAGGCGACGAGACAACAAAGCTTGGCGTTCGAAGTCGAAATTCACTTCATCGATTTCCACCAAGTTGATTGAAGACTGTGTGTGGTGGGTGACTTGGATACCACGAATGGTAGCCTTGCCTTGGAGAAGCGAAAAGTTAAATCGATCGATGTTTACTTCTGCTCCGTTGAGCAAAGTGCCGTAACGTTCCAGATAGGTCTTTACCGCCCAATCAAAAAGAAAAGGCGTGGCCAAGATGACAACAAAGGGGGCCGCGATAAACCAGGGGCGCCAGCGTCGGAGTTGGGAACGTAGTAGAGAAGTATTAAATGGATACGACATAGGGCTCTGCCTGGCTCAAGTTCGATTTTCGATCACATTATAGTGTAAACCCTCGATTTCGCGAAGAGCGAAGACGTGCAGCTATTTCCGGGGGTTGGCTCGGTGCGCTAAGAAGGCAAAGTTGGGGGGTTGCGCTTAGACGCGGCTTGTAATAGGTAAACGCGGTGAACGAATTTGAATTCAGTCCTGACTCAAGTCCCGCCTTGGAGGGGTTTCCAAATCCGGATACTTCTCGGCGCTATGAAATAGAATTTAGCTGCCCTGAATGGACAGCGCTCTGCCCGCGCAGTGGGTTCCCCGATTTTGGTACTATTCACATCAAGTACCAGCCGAAGGACACCTGTGTGGAGTTAAAATCCTTAAAGCTCTACATTAACTCCTATCGGAACCAGCGCATTTTCCACGAAGGTGCGGTGAATAAGATATTGACCGATCTCGTTGCGGTTACTGAACCATGGTCGATGGAAGTCTATGGCGATTTCAACGTCCGCGGAAACATCAAAACAATCATTCGAGCGAAGTACGAACACCCCAGTAGTCGTTCTTGAGTTTTTGTCTCTTTCCGGCGACAGTAGCCTTCGATGCTGTTTCCCCAAAGTCTTCGAGCTAGAGATAGTCTCTGGAATCTTCCTAACTTACTGACAATACTGCGTATTGCCCTTATACCGGCCCTTGCGGTTTTGTTGGCCTTTGACTCAGAACAGCCTCCGTTCGATCAGGATTGGATGTTTCGCTATTCTCCCGGGCGAGTTGCCGCCCTGGTACTGCTGGTGATGGGGGGGACGGACCTACTGGATGGTTGGCTTGCCCGACGCTGGGGAATTGAGAGCCTCATTGGCAAGTTCCTCGATCCTCTTGCAGATAAACTGGTTTTGATGGTCGGACTCATCATGCTCCTTCAGCTGGAACGGGTGTCGGCTTGGTTGGTGATTGTATTGCTGAGCCGGGAATTTCTAATCACCGGACTGCGCGCGATAGCCATGGGGGAGGGGTTGGTGATCGCCGCAGGACAAGCAGGGAAGTTCAAGCTGATATTTCAAATGGTCGGAATGGGTTTTCTCATGTGGTACGGCAGTGCCTTTGGATTTGCCGCCGTGAAGGTCGGAACCGTTATTTTGTATATCGCGCTTTTGATTTCGGTAGTGTCGGGCACGCAGTATCTGAGCGCATTTCTACGCCAACTTGAATTGCGCCGCGACCAATCTACTCGATCTCAGGCACGTCCCCGTCAATAGAGTTTGGCTCGCTGGCAGGTTTGCGCCGTGCTTCCATTAGAAGCTGCCGGAAACTTAGATCCTTTTCTAGAGACTGCGAATCCATGTACTCGCTGATGAGCTTCTTCGCGACCTCAGGTTCTCGTTCGACATCTACCAAGAAATATCCGAGTGAAAGTTTCAAGTAGGGGTCTTTGGAGTACCGTCGGGCAAGATCGATGAGTCTATCTTTGGCGTCTTCCATTTCGCGATTTTGAACCAAGCTCACGGCTAGACCCGTTTGCGCAGGAACGTCATTTTCATCAATCGCCAGCGCTTTTTTGAATAGGTTTTTTGCTTCGAAGCCGTTTCGGTACTTCAGCGCAATAAAGCCCAGATTGATCAGTGCCTCTTTGCTATTGCCCAGCTTATTTGCTTCCTGGAAGTATCCGACAGCCTGATCCTCCAACCCGGCGCTGATAGCAGCAACTCCAAGGTTGTTCCAAACTGCCGGGGAAACCTGGCCACGGGCAACGAGGGAGAGCCAGCAAGCATTCGCAGCGAGTGGCTTGCCCGCATCGAAATAGGCCAACCCAAGGAGGTTTACTAGGGCAGTATTTTCAGGATCTCTTTGAATGGCCGTTTCAATCATTGGAATCGACCGAGCTGGAGATACAAGGCGCATCGTATTTAGAAAAGCAAAACTAGTCGATCGACGACTGTCTTCCGGCTTTTCCGAATCGTAGGCCGACTTTAATAGACTTCTTCGTTCGTCACTCAGTGCCTCATAGTTTGCCAGGTCAGGGGAAGCATTCATTCCTTCCTTTCCACTGGCCATGTCATAGAGTGCCGGCAAGTCTGCGGCCATTTCGCTGGCGATTTGACGGTGCGTTGTGAAGAGCGATGCCGTGTAATAGGGATAGGCAAATCGTTTAAAGCTTCCTAAAGCAAGTTTGCTCTCTTTTGCGGGCGCTTGTACTGCCAATGTAGCGGGAGCCAAATAAAAGGTTCTGGCTAGCGGATATCGCTCGGGTTCAATCTCGGCCGCCACTCTGTAACATTGTGCGGTCCACGGCGACATAACATTGAATTCTTGAGCCTTATCCAAACAGTTTGCAGCGAGTCCCTTTGCTTTTTCATTGAAGGGCTCAATCATCTGGCGCTTCAATTCAGCTCGGTATCCTTCAAGTTGTTCTGCGTTTAGCTCAGTTGGAACGGGTGCAGTGCGAACCGCCTCGGCCATATGGAGATAAATCGCAGCTGTTTTGTAAATAGCTCCCAAGCCCCACTCAGCATTGCCAAGGGCCGCAACTTTTCCGTACTCCCGTTCTAACTCCTGAAGTAATAAAAGCTTTCGTTTAAGATTAGCGGCTAGGGTTTCTTGGGGAAGGGCCAATTTGTAGTGTCGGAAAAGTGCTTCGCGTTGGCTGACCCACCAGAAACGAACTTTTGCCATAGCTTCGACGCCTTTGGGGCTTTTGCGAATTTCACTTCCAAACTGATCGCTGACTCGACGAGCTTCCTCCATTAGGCCTGTCGGAAGCTTGCCATTTCTCTGGGCGGCTACTTCTGCAGCTAGGAGAGTATAGGTAAGGTACTCTGATAGCGGAAGGTGCTTCGCCGCGCGGGCCTTTAGGAAATATTGAATCTGTTTGTCTTGGGCGCCTTGGGCCTCGTAAATCGCAAGAAGATCGCGCTCAATGAGCTTGGAATCCCCAGGATATAGGGCGCTAAATCGCAAAAAGATATTTTCGGCTTTGTCTTTGTTTCCACTTCCCGCTAGATACAGTCCAGCCAAACGAAGCGCGTTCTTAGATTGCGCATTTCGAGGGTAGGTGTTCGCGAATTCCTCAAAGAATTTTCCCGATTTTTCGAACAGAGCAAGTGTTTCGTATGTTTTTGCAACTTGCAGGAGCATGTTCTCCTTGAAGTTGCTTTTTGGGAATCTACGTAAGAATCGCTCCTGAGTTTCAACCGCAGCCAAGAGAAGGTTGGCTTTATTGAAATTTACTGCCGCATTGTAGAGTGCTTTTTCAAAGAGCACTTCATCTTGGGGGCCATACGCCTTGGTATACTCGACGTAGTTCTCGGCAGCTTCTTTGAAATCTCCTTTTTCTTCAAGCAGTGCTATGCGTTTAAGCTCTGCTTTACGCAATATATCTGAAACCTCGACTTTAAATTTCGTAGCTCCAGAAAATTCTTTGGTTTCCAAAAACTTCTGGCACGCGGCGACAAGTTTTGCGTACTCTTTCTTTCGATTCAAGATATCGAGTATCAAGTACGCACTGCTTATGGAAGTTACGTGTGCAGGGTATTTCTGAATCAGTGTCCAAAAGCCACGATAGGCCTCTTGCAGGTCGTGGTGACTGTATCGTAAATAGGCTTGTTCATATAAAACGTCGCCAGCATCTTTTTCGGATCCGAAGCGCTTTAAATATTCTTCAGCGATAAAAAAGAATCGGTTTTCTACCTGAGTGTAGGGCACTAATTCTAGCGACTCTTCTTCCTTCGCCGCGAGCTTCGAAGTCGACTTGTTATTGATAGCACCAAGGCCGGCTTTTTTGCGGTCGGAGTTGAGCTGTTGATCCAAGGCGTTTAGCGCGTGCCGAATGGCCTCGCCCCTAAGCTTACCGCCGGCGGGATCTTCATATACTTGGTAGTAGTTTTCTGCGGACGCTACGAAAAGGCGTTGCTTATATTGAATTTCTGCCAGGTTGAAGCGTACGGCTGCAACGTGTTCTGTTTTTGGGAAGTGCTCTAGGTATTTCGAGTAGACTAGTTTCGCACGGTTGTAGAGCGTTTCGTTCTGAGTTTTTTGCGCTATCGCGTGCACTTTTAATGCATAGTTTCTAGTCCACTCCTCGAATGAACGAAACGCTCCCTGCACCACGGCTGGTGAATGTGAATTGATTTCATACCAGTTTGACGTTGCAACATAGATAGGAAGCCGGCTGAAGAGTCTTTGGAGTGCTTCTTCCTCTTTGTTGGTGTTCTTTAGCGCGTCTATAATGCGAAGGTCGTAGTCTGGATTTTTAGAATAGTTCCCATCCAGTGCGAGGAGTTGTTCGTTGAAAAGAATCGATGCTTCATACAGGCCTTTGTCGAAGTAAATCGATGCCATGCTTTCTAAGCCGACTCGGGCGTGCGGCATACCTTGGGCCTTGAAGAAAGCCAAGGCTTCGTCAGTGGCCCGAACCTCTCCAAAAGGCAACGCAATATCTCGAAGTGCTTCATTTCTAATGCGAAGAGCAGAACTGTCAGAGTCTGAATCCGCAAAAGTGACTACCCATTTAAATTGCTTAATCGCATCCGTGAACGCTTCCCGGTTGTAAAGGCACCAGCCTTTTTTGTAGGTCGCGTAGGGAAGTAGCGGTAAGTGTTTTCGCGCTATCAGCTTGTCATAGTAGCCTTCAGCGGTGGAAAACTGATTCTTCTCAAAGTAATGGTCGGCAAGTTGGACTGTAGCCTCAGGGTAATATTTAGATCGAGGCATTTCTCTGACAATACGAAGGAAATACCGGATTCCTTCCTCGGTTTGTCCTTCATCTAATGATGAGACGGCTAGAAAATACAGGACTTCATCATTTCGCCGATGGTTCGGTGCGCGACGCAAGAGATCTTTATAAACAGCGCGAGCTTTGGTGAGCGAAGTTTTGGCTTCGGAGGTATCTAGCTTGGGTTCTTTTCCCTTTTTGTTGCTCTTCTCCCAGGCAGTATTTTTTTGGTCGAACTCTTGTTGGGCTAACGCCATTCCAGCGTAGTAGTCCTCCATATATAAGGAGCCCAGGCGCAAGTTCAGTTCGGCCACTTGTTCTGTATCGCGCGAATCGTGAATGAATCGCTTGATATCTTCGATCAGGGAGCGACGTTTAGTCGAAAGCAATGCCGCTTTCTCTGTGTTGTACTTTTCCCCCTCGGCTTGTGAACCCGGGAGGGGCGCTTTGAGTAGTGTGGTCTTCTTACGAATCTTTACTTTCTCTCGTCCCATCTCACCATGGAGCGAAGGAGAGAGTAGTGCGACAATCAGCAGCGCCGCCATGGCGGCCCACTGTGGTTGGAAGGACTGGGCTGGTTTCGAATGCATGTTTTTCACTTCTTTCCCCTCCAAGCCATTGTACTTAAGTGAGCTTGGCTTAGCCAAACGGCCGGGCGCTACGGCGTCTTAAAAAACCTAGCAATATCAAGGACTAAAATTGTGTTGATCGTGTTGAGGATAATTCAATAGTCGTAGATTTCAGCCTGTTTTCGCTAGCTTCTAAAACCCCTCAAGAGGACTTTTCGACAAGTTTTGGAAAATACTTAATGCGAAGCGTTAATATTAAGGGGTGGCAATTGTAGGAGGCACGTAATGTTGAACAAGACGTTCACTAAACAGGTATCAATGCTGGCGCTCTTCTTCGGCCTGACAGGTTGCCGTGTGGACGACTCGTTTTTCTCAAACATTCAACGTAGCGATGTGTACGTTCAACAGTATTCCGAAACTCGCTACGACTTCCTCTGGGTGATGGACAACTCTGGGAGTATGGCTACTCATCGCCAGTTCGTTAAAGACAATATGCAGACGTTTTTGAATATTCTAAATTCCCGCAAAGCAGTGGATTTTCAAATGGCCGTTACTACGACGGACATGTTCACTGATGCTGGTCGGTTGATTCCGGCTGCGGGCGGTTTAAAGGTGGTAAAAAGCGCTACTTCGGCTGATCCCAGCGCAGATTTTGCTGCGATTGTAGATGCTGTCGTCGATACCCCGCTAACCTCTTTTTGGGAACAAGGGTTGGAAGGTGCGTACCAGGCTATTTTGAATCATAAGTCTGAGTTTTCTAGGGAAGGCGTTCCTTTGATTATCATCATTGTTTCCGATGAGGACGACTATTCCTGTCAGAGTCACTGTTTCGGCCCTGAGCCAGAAAATAATCCCGATACCGTGCTCTTCCCAGTTACTCGGTACACCAGCTACTTCACTAACGTGAAGGCAATGGAGAACACCACCACTTCAGTGTTTCCCATTGTTGGTGTGTCGACGAGCGACTGTATCGTCGCAAGCCAAGGTGCACGTTATATTTCGGTGCAAGAAACCATTGGTGGCACCGGAGTTAGCGGAAGTATTTGCCCGGATCAGTTGCGCGCAAGTTACGAAAGTATCGCTCGCGTAATTGCAGACCGCGGAATGGTTTTCAAATTAACAACACCGTCGAGTGGCAGTGGTATCCGTGTGTATGTGGATGGACAAGTCATCCCCTATGCTCCGGAAAACTACGAATTCGACGCGACCACCAACTCGATCATCTTCACGGGGGTCGTTCCTAGCAACGGCTCTGTAATCGAAGTTAGTTACTCTCAAAAAGTGAACTAACAACAGCTCAACGCGCCGATGGCGTGAGTTTAGTCGAAAGAACAGGGACGTTCTTTCGTTTTAATAAGCTGTCCGTGGAGGTACGTATGTTCGCATCACGTCACTTAGCTATTACTTTGCTCATCGTGGCTGGTTTGTCTGGCTGTGGGCAAAAAGTTCAAACTTCTAAATCTCCTGCAGAACTTGCGGTTCTTGCCGAGAGCTCATTCTTTAAGGGGGAGCTTACTCCTGGCGCGGATCCTTTGTTGGGCGATGCTGCCGCGAAAGCGACAGATGGCGGCTTTATTGCCCCTCCGCCTACAACTACAGCGTCAGATAGCGGTTCAATCCCGGCTCCTGGCACGGGCTCTACCACAGGTTCTACTTCCCCCACTTCGCCGTCGACACCATCGACTCCAAGTACTTCAGGAGGAACGGCAAGCACGACGCCTACAGCTCCGGGCACACCGACTGCGCCTACTGCGCCCCCGAGCTCGGGTGTCCCCACTTCGCCTTCGTCAGGTGGAACTTCTGGCACAGTTGCGAGCGGCCCAAATAGCGGTGGTGATGGCGGTGTTATAGCTCCTCCCTCTACTGGAAATGGCAACGATGGAGGAGTGGTTGGTGGGCCTACTGGTCCTGTAGCTGGCGGCACTTCTGGTGGTACATCGGGAGGTTCTTCAGGAAACACTTCGGATCCCAACGTGGGAACGAGTCCGACCAATCCAGTTGGCGGTAGTTCAGGTGGAACTTCGAACCCAGGAACTGTAGCACAGAATCCGAGTGCCCCTTCGACTCCCGGTTCGTCTAGCTCTCCTTCAAATGGCGGAGCAGATGGTGGAAGTCTTCCTGCTCCGGGAACCAATCCGGGCCCTGCAGATGGTGGTTTAGTTCAAAACCCTTCAAACCCGACAGGACCGGCTGCCGGCAATGGTTCCGACCCCAGCGTTGGATCAGGCGGGACTTCGGGTGGTTCGCCTACGAGCGGCGGTTCGAACACGGATCCCGGCTCACCGGGAAGTGTTGCGCAGAATCCTAGCAATCCGTCCACTGGTGGTGGAGCGCCCACAACTCCGGGTGCTGGAGATGGCGGTGCTCTTCCTGGGACAACCAATCCTGGAAGTCCCTCGGATGGTGGAGGCATTGCGCAAAATCCCCCAGGCGTTGGCGGTACTGATTCAGGTTCGGGTTCGGGTACTCCTGGCGTAGGTGGAGGCAGTAGTCCAGCTGGCGACAACTCTTCTGGAGGCAATTCAACTCCTGGTCCGGTTGCTGAAAACCCGGCTGGTGGTTCGACTTCCAATCCGTCAAATCCTTCTGTGCCAAGCGGCGGAGGAACTGACGTCGGTTCGATTCCTGGCACTGGAACTACGCCCGGTCCTGTGGATGGTGGTGTGGTGCAGAATCCGTCTAACCCAGGTTCGGATGGAGGGGTTACAAATCCTTCCAATCCGGGAACTGGTTCGGGTTCTCAAAACCCTGGTAACCCAGGGACTGGCTCGGGCTCGCAAAATCCGTCGAATCCTGGCGGCGGGGTCGCACAAAACCCTGGTACGCCTACGGGTCCCGGCGATGTCGGCACGACCCCATGCCCGGATTCTCAAAAATGTTCTGCCGTCGATATAACGATAAACCGGGTATGCTCGGTTCGTCGGAGCGCGATTGCGTACCCTCAATTCATTTTCTTTGAGGAAGCTCGTAATCCGATTCTGACACTGGAATCTACGGTTAACGCTTGTACGACCTCAGGTAATCGGCAAATTGCTGGTTACGGGTCGGGCGCACCTCATCCAATGGAGTCGCACCTTGTGAATCTATTGCTGAATCCCTACAAGCATCGTCGAAATCGCAATCGCACGCCTCAGACTATTGCGCTCGCGAGAAAAGGTTTGATGGGAGTGGATTTGTCTCAGGGCAAGTTCCGGACGCGCCTGGAGTTGGCTTTGCCAACTATAAAAGCAGCGTTCCCACGTACTTGGCACCAAATCTACGTCAATGCGCAAGTGTGTGACGACTCAAACAACGATGGGTTGTGCTACGGAGAACCCGACGTTCGAAACCTCATGACTCAAGACTCGGGTTTCAAATTAAGCCGTATCCCTAGAGAGCTTAAGCTAATGGTATGGAATGGACGTTCACGTACTTTGAGCAAAAACCCGGATGAATGCGAAATGCAAATCAGCCCGCTGGTTTTGGACCTAAACGGTGACGGATTTGCATTTACTTCAGCGGACGATGGCGTGCTATTCGATCTTAACGACGATGGCGAGCCTGTTCTCTCGGGTTGGACAGTTTCTGGTAGGGATGATGTCTTTGTGGTTCGCGATGTGAATCGCAACGGCACCATTGATACTGGAGCGGAGCTTTTTGGTTCCGCTACTCGGCTTGCAAATGGATCTCGAGCAGCAAACGGTTTCGCTGCTCTAGCGGACCTTGATTCGAACTCGAACGGTCAGTTTGATTCAGGCGATGCCGCTTGGAGAGAAGTGGGCGTTTGGCTTGATCGCAATCACAACGGATACAGCGAGCGGGGAGAGTTGTACTCACTCGAGCGCGCCGGAGTGAAATCGATCAGCGTGGAGTACCTAAAAGCGCAGGAAGTCGATACTTACGGCAATGAGACTCGTCAGCGCTCTACGTACACACGCCAGATCCGCGGTGGCACGGTGCTGCGCCAGGTTATCGACATCTGGTTTAGCACCTTGCGAGTGGACTAGGCCAATGAGGACTCCACTGGTTTATGTAACAGAAGATATGTTATGCGCCACTTATAAGGGGTGCAGCGCACTGTGAAATACCCCCTTAAGGTAGGGAACCATTTAGGTTTCAATGCCTTACCTTGTTGACCCACCCGCCATCCGCAGGCGAATATGCGGGTGTTTCTAGGGGGGATTTGGGGTTGGGCTGGCGCTGTGCGTTGATTGTTTTTCTTTCGGTTAGTCGTGCTTTTTTCGCAAGTGCGCACCTGACGGACTCCGATATCGCAGCTCTGGCGGTAAAACACAACGTTGCGTTTCAAAACCAAGGACCCTTTGGGCGTTCAAAGGAAATGCGGGACCAAAGCCAGCATGCTCGTGACGGGCTTAGGCTGGCTTTCTCAGATCTTACAACTGTGAAAGCAGGGAGTAGGGATGGGAACGAATTGATTCGATTGGACGCAGCTCTTCAGAAGTTTCACCACACGCAAGCTCGGTTGACTCTCACTACTTCGCTACTTGGAAAACACGCGCTCACCTCAATTGCTGTACAAGAGCTCGACCGGATGAAGCAGGCTTACGATTCGTTGCTTATGGATGTCACTGTGGCCGAGGCAGTGGCGAAATTTCCATCCCAAGTAACCCTGGCCGAAGACGAAAAAACTCTCTGGGAATCGTTGAATTCACTTTTCCCATTTAACGCCTCTCAAACAGAAGCCATTTTGGACACGTGGGAGGTAAAAGGTCTGTTTGAGCAGTTATCGAAATCGGAGGCGAAGTTTGCAGAGGGATTGGTTAAAAGTTCTCATTTATTTCTGTCATCGGAACAATTGGTAGGGGTACCGGAGAAAATCCTTGCGTATTTTCCTTTCAAGGACGGAACTTTTCAAATAGACGCGTCACAGTGGTGGCAAGTCGATCCGGTGCTGCGATTCTGTTCGGTTTCGGAAACAAGAAATCAAGTTTGGGTAGCAGCCCGTTCCTTTGCGTCGGTTGAAAATGAGAAACTTCAGCAGCTTATTGTCGCCGGGCGGTCGCGGATAGCCAAACGCTTCAGGTTTCGATCTTGGGTGCACTATACGATTGGAAATGAAGAATTTAGTTCAGCATCTTTGGTGGCACAAATTCATCGACTAAAGCGGCTCACCGATGCGTCTTTTAATCTTGAGAGAAAAAAACTTGCGCAATACTTGGGGCATCCACCATCGATTTTCGATGTAGGTTATTTGAGAGAAAAAGAACTCGAGCAGCTTGGGTTAGACGATGCGGTTTTAAAAAAGTATTTTTCATCTAAGAGATGCATCCGAGGCATTCTGTCTTTTTTTGAAACGGAGTTTGACGTCGAAATTTCGCAAATAGAGCAAGCCCCGTGGGTTCCCTCAGAGCTTTACTGCGTATTCAGCAAAAGCTCCGGCGCTCCTATTGGATGTTTTGCCCTAGACCTATTTGCTAGAAAGGGAAAAACTGGGGGGTTCTATAATCAAGCGATTGCTGGCGGATTCAATGCGAGTAATGGCCGAAGGAATCTTCCCTTTAGTTATCTGCACGCCAATTTTACACCTCCAAAAGAGGGTGAAGAGAGCTTTCTTTCCTTTGAAGAGCTTTGGACGCTACTGCATGAATTTGGACACGTTCTGCATTCGATTTTTGGGAGTCAGCGGCATTTTATGGAGGGGCCCGACTGGTTGGGGGCTGAATGGCAAGAAGTTCCGTCTATTGTATTGGAGAAACTGGCTTGGGAGCCCGAGTTTTTGGCGCAAATAGCCTACGATTCGAGTTCTGGGACGGTGCCAGATGAAAAATTGTTAGCTTCTATTCGCGCTTCTCGAGAATTGATGGGCTCTCATCAAATTCGTTTTCTACTTGCTCCGACGGTGCTGGATCTGAAGTTACATTCGGCCAGACCCGGCGAGGTATCTAAGGTAGAACAGGAGGTTTACTCCCAAACGTACTACCCACTCCCTGGCAATGTTGCACACACGGCTTCCGACTCGCACTTTATCGGCTATCCAGGAACGTATTGGACCTATTTATGGGCCGAATCCATCGCGGCCCAGGTATTTTCGCGCCCTGCGAGTGAGCGGCGCAAATTCCTTCAACTTGCTACACGGATGTCAGGGCCCGAATCGATAGGCGCGCTTACCAAGGAGCTAAGACGATCCGACTTCCATATGTGCTCGGCACTGCTGCGGTACTACGGAATTGAAAAAGCCACCCAGTAAACTTTATTTCGATGCTAGCGCACCGTGTATTGGGAGTGGCGAAGGAAACTGAATGTTCTTACTTTTCATTAACTCCAAGATCGCCAGATTGATCTCTTGTTGAATGCTTGCATACACCTGGTACTCGGGGCTTAAGACCCAATAGACCACTTCGAACTCGAGGTTGTGACTCGAAGTGATTTGGGTAAAACACGCCCGGTCGAAGCGTACAGGATGTTTACTTTCTACTATGGCTCGGAGTTCGCCGGGCAGCTCTCTAAGAGTAGGGATGGGAGTTGAATTGTCGACGCAAAACACAAATGCGGCGCGCCGCTCTTGCATTCTCTTAAAATTTCGAATTCGGCTTTGGAGTAAATCGGCGTTAGCAAATATTAACTGTTCTCCAGAAAGGCTTCGAACACGCGTTGTTTTAAGGCCTACGTTCTCGATAGTGCCCTTGAATTCGCCGACGGTAATGAAGTCGCCGTATACGAAGGGCTTGTCCAAGACGATGGTGAGTGATGCGAAGAGGTCTCCTAATATGCTTTGTACAGCAAGAGCTATCGCGATGCCGCCCACTCCAAGTCCGGCGACAAGGGTGGTGATGTTGACCCCAAAATTGTCCAAGCCCCACAACAAAATGGAAACGTGGAGGACAATGTTCGCCAAGAAGCCGATTGCCCGCATTGATTGCGCACGGGCTCCTTCTTTGCCTTCCTCAGTTTTGGCGTCTTGCTCAACGAAATACCGGATCAGAGTTGTTCCCCACCAAGCCAGCTGGGCCAAAAGAGCGAAGAAACTCATTTTCCCAATAATGGTCGTAATTTTTGGTGCGAGCACCAGGACTTCGGTGCTGCCGTAGAGAGAGACAATGATAAGAAATAGGGGGCGCGTTTGGAGCAGAAGGTTAAAAACCACACCATCCCAAATCGCATTCCTTCGATCAAAAGAGGTTCGAAAACGACGAACCAAAAGTCGCCGTGCTGCAGTAAGAATGATGTAACTCAGCGCACCAGAGAGGGCAGCTGCTATCCATTTGGTAACGGGGTTACCGAAAAAATCCGCGGAAAGAATTTGCATTAGGTGAACTTAGCATTGAATTATTTGGTAGCAAAGATCCTAGGGGACGCACTGCGTGTACTGCGGTGCGCTGCAGGCCAACGCAAAAACTCGACGGTGATTTTCCTGCTCTTATGATAAAGTTGAAGTTCTTTGGCGGCCTTTTGAGGAAATATTTTCGGATGACAAATCTGAATCACAACTTTTTCCTTTTACTTGGCATTTTGTTGCTTCCCGATGTCGCGTTTGGCTACATCGACCCCGGGGCTGGCTATCTTATTTGGCAAGTCGTCGTTGGGGCTTTTGTGGGAAGTTTCTTTTTTGCGAAAAAGATAGCGACCGGTTTTCAACGGGTGTTTAGGCGTTCTCGCACCACGAAATGATGCTAGAGACAGCGCCCGCAAATTCGTCGAGCGGTTCCTGCCAAGTTCGTTCCTTGTCTCTACGCGATCCCGCCGGGCAGTTGTTTGATGTGGATGGACGATTGATCCGCATTCTGCGAAAAACAGGCTTGGCCTCACCCAAGGCTTTTCTTGAATCCAAAACTGTAATGCGCTGGATTTCGGAAGGCAGATTTGTCCGGTTATCGCCTCTTGAGAGTTCAGATGCAGAGGCTTTTATAAATACCGTCGCCGACAATCTTTTCTTTCCGGTATCGGACGCGGACATCGCTGTGGAAAGTTTGCGCCTGCCATTTGTTTCTTATCCAAGTGAATGGCCAAGCGAGATGTTGTTTGAAGCAGGGATGCTCACGCTAGACTTGGCTGAGGCACTTTTGGCCGAAGGTTTGGGATTAAAAGACGCCAGTGCGCACAACGTCCTCTTTGATGGCCCAAAGGCCGTTTTTGTTGACCTGCTCTCTATAGAATCGCGAAACCCGAAAGATGCAGTCTGGCTTGCCTATGGGCAATTTGCGCGCAATTTCTTGAATCCAATTTTAGCGCAACAATACTTCGGTCTATCTCCCCATGCCACTTTCGGTGTTTATAGGGACGGCTTGTGGCCCAAGGACCTTTATGCGATGTGTAGTTTCGTTCAGAGGTGGTTCCCGCCGTTTCTCACTCAGGCGACTATCCCCTTTGTATTGGGAGGAGGAGAAAAGGCTTCGGGGGTCGCTAAGTACCAGGCTCGCCTAGAGACAAGCGCAGAGAAGAGCCATTTCATTTTAAGCGCATTGTTTTCCCGTCTCCGAAGTGCGATGAAGCGTGCCTCTTCCCGGATGAACGCAAAGAAGTCTTTCTGGAGTCAGTACACCGCGGAACATTTGCCTTATGACCCCGATCAATTTGATGAAAAAAAGGTGTTCGTGGAGGATGTACTTCGTCAGTTTAACCCAACGATGGTTCTGGATGTGGGTTGTAATACGGGTGAATTTAGTCGTCTGGCGGCCAACTTGGGTTCTAAAGTAGTGGCTATCGACACCGATGCTGTGGCGGTAGGCAAAACTTGGCAAATGGCAAAACGCGAAAGCTTGGACATCTTACCTTTGGTTGTCGATCTTTCGTCTCCTACTCCTGCTGCGGGATGGTTGAATCGAGAGAGGACCTCTTTTTTGGAACGCAGTAAAAACACTTTCGATGTGGTGCTGATGTTAGCAGTCGCGCACCATATGATCATCACCGATGGACTCCCCATTGCGGAAGTGTTCGAGGCTGCGAGTCTGCTGACGAAAGACATTTTGGTAGTTGAGTTTGTTAGTCCTCACGATCCGATGTTTCAGGCTCTCGCTAAGGGCAGATATTTCCCTGATTACAACCAAGCGCATTTTGAGCAATGCCTGTCGAAACGTTTCTCGATTTTGAAGAAATGCGAAGTATCCAATAGCGGGCGAACCTTGTACTCGCTAAGGAAGCGAGCGTAATTTGCAAGGCGCAGCCAAAAATTTCGCTATCGCTATTTCTTTAGCAAACCTGCTGCTCGTGGCTGAATGGTTTAATCTCGTTTTTCCGCCGACCAGCGAATACTTCGCCCATGCATTAAATCTGAGTGGCTTCTTTTCGATTTTTTTAGTGTTTTCTTTGGCAACTGCATTTGTTTTCTATCTGACCGAGTTAGCTCGCCGACTAAAACGTCCAGCCGTCGAGCTGGCGGTTTATTTCACAATTTCTCTTCTGTGTGTAATTGCCCTGAATAATTTCCGAGGAATTGTGGGGATTTCCACCAGGTTTCCATTCCTTTCTGGTGCACATTTCCTTTGGAATTGGGGCCATGTTGGAAACTACGTTAAGTTGACCGGTCTGTTTACTTTCGCACTCTGGTGTTTTTTTCGTTTTAGCGGAATTTGGATTTTCGTAGTGCGCAACGCGCTCGTTTTGCTCTTACTGGTGCCGTTTTTTACTCTCGGCAAGATTTCATTGAGGGTATTTCAATACAATCCAGTTTCGCATTTCATTTGGTCTCCGGTGGAGCCAGTTTCACTTCCACCTGAGCGCCGGGTGCTTTGGATGGTTTTTGATGAAATGGATGAATATTTCTCATTTCAAGGCCGTCCCAAGGGGTTGGAGTTGCCGGCTTTTGATCGATTTCGAAAAGAATCGGTTTATGCCACCAACGCCTATCCACCCGCGAGCCAAACCTTACTGTCCTTGCCGTCCTACACAACCGGTCGGCTGTATTCCGAAGCTCACCCTAGCAGCCGGGAACAATTAGAACTCACAGAGTGTGGTAGTAAGAAAAATACACGATGGAGTGAAGAACCCACGGTTTTCTCCGATGCTATGAAGCTTGGATTGCAATCGGCCATTGTTGGTTGGTACTTGCCCTATTGCCGCACTCTGCGTGGAACGTACGACTTGTGCAATTGGGTGTCTGGCTTTCAGTATCAGTACCATGAAGATTTGCAGAGTAATCTATTGGATGTAGCCTCCCGAATTTTTGGGGTTCGAGAAGATGCCAACGAGATCCATGGCGATGTTCAGGAAGCGGTACTTCGAAAAGCGCGCCGTGTGGTGGTAGATCCCAGGTTTGGTTTAACTTTCCTCCATTGGCCGGTTCCCCATCATCCGGGTATTAGGGGGATTAAAGGACTTGAGGGAATTTACCCTGGAAATGAAGAAGTCTCGGGATATTTTGGCAATCTTGTCCTTGCCGATCGAACGCTACAGGAGATGCGTCACCGTCTAGAAGTCTCAGGGCTTTGGGACCACACGACGGTAATAGTGACTTCAGATCACTACTGGAGATTTGCACCAGAGAAATTTTTGCAGGAGCGAGGCGATACAATCCGACACTATCAAGTACCACTCATGATTAAGCTGGCCGGTCACGTTGATGGGGTGGCTTTTTCGGGGGATATCAATACGGTCGTGCTTCGTGATTTGGTTGGAAAAATCTTAACGAAAGAAATTACGGCGCCGGCACAGTTAGTTTCGTACCTGAAAAATCAGTCCACCCTACAATCTAATAGAACACGCAGTTTGCCAGGCACGCGGGCTGCAGTGGGTTGGCTATGTGGAGCTCCCGCTGAGCAAATGCAGGGTTCTGCTAAAGACGATTAACGATCATTTGTTCCGCCGCATTGATACTTCCCTGGGCTTTCGGATACTTCTTCCTTGCCCAATCACCCAGAAAGCCCATTGCGATTCGTAACGCTAAGGGAGCCACGGCGTGACCTACTTCGGAGAGGGCGATTCTTGAGAGGCTACGCCGTTCTAGTGGTGCCCCTTTTGAGGGAGTTTTCTTTCGGGAAACCAAACCGAGGATGGCTCCTGCTCCGATGGATGCTCCTATGATGCCAACGGGATTCTTCTCGATTTGGTGAGAGATCGAAAACTTATCCAGCTTTTGCGAGGCGATCTGCTCCATAGTGTTTACGCTATGTCGGAGCTTGTTCCAAGAGTCGTTGATTTCTTTCTCCAGTTCCTGACGCGTTTGTTCCATTTGACCCCTCCTTCAGTGTGTGGTTCCAGCTTCGTGCGGCAAAGTACAAAAGTGCGAAAATTAGAAGAAGTCCTGCTAGGGTAACCCACGCGCAGCAAGCCCAGAGCGGAATATCGGACGAGGCGTTTAGCCAAGCGGCGACACTGAAAAACCCCAGGGCAAGCGTAGGGATTGCGAGGATGAGCGCACCTAGGCCCCAAAGCGCGGCCTGTCGGCCGCGGGTTAATAGGGAGCTTACCTCAAGCAACTGCAGCCTTAGCTCCAGCGAGGCAATGCGCTTGAGTTCCTCGGCCATGTTCACTAGCAGCAGTCGGAAGTTTTGGTCTTGTATTGGCACGATGCCTTCTAATCTTTTGAGGATAGCGCCCGCCCTACTAGGAAGCCAAGGCATACCCCGGCCGCAACCGTGGCGATAGGGTGGTCTTTTATCCACTGCCGAGCTTCATTTAAAACGGGTTTTGCGAGCTCGAAAACCTCATCTAGTTCGCTCGATTCAGGGCGGGGCGATGACTGATAAGGCTGTTTGTTTAGTTCTTCGTGGCTAGTGCTGGCCATAGGAATTCTCCTCAGGCGGTGAATACCATCTTGCGGGCAAAAGCCGTAGAGAATTTATTATTTGAGCCTAATATTCCGGTTAAGGAACTGAGTAGTCAGCCCGAATGACATCGCCTTCTTGGAAGTCCCCCGTGACGAGTACTTTCCCTGCGGAGTCCGCTGTTAGTCTGGGATCCGTCGACTCGAGGGGCATGCCGTTGAGGTAAAAAGTCCAGTGCCCCTTTCCCGCCTTAAGTGCCCATTCTGGGATGTCGGCCTGAAAGGTCTCTAAAACAGTCAGGGTGTCGTATGAAAAGCGAACTTTCGTTACCCCTGTGGGGTTTGGGCAACGAATTTTAATTGCCCCGTCTTCGAATCCCAGCAGATCGTTACCCATGGAATGGCAGCTTTCATCTGAACCTTCGAACTGTTCCACTTTGATTGAGTTTGATATTGGTGTCACATCATCGAGAGAAAGTGTGCCTGCCACCAATTCTCTTCGATTGTGGGTAACCAAAATCTGTCGACCCAATCGAATTTCATCTCTTGGAAAGGCAATGTGATTCGCGTCGGGGATTGAATAGGAAACGCTTACGCCACTTTCTGCGTCCTTTACCGAAGTAATAGAGGCGCCTGTGGGGAGCGTTAGGTTATAGCTCAGTTTTGGATCGTTTAAGGTACGGTAGCTAAAAATATAGGAGCCTGTCGGGATTTGGTCGTACTTGAGCGAGAAGATATTTCCCGATTTGAGTATCTGTGGATTCTGAAGTTCAAACGGGACTCCGTCCTTCTTCACGGTTATTGGAACTTCGGTAATGAGATTTTCGCCAATTGTAAAACCCGTGGAAGTCGTCGAGGTCACTGCATCAATGGATTTTTGTAGCGAAACTAATACGATTTCACCCGGCTCGATAGGAGTAACAAAGCGGATCACTTTGTTAGCTCCTACGGTAACCTCGTTGTAGTGAGTGCCGTTGATCTGCGCTACAGACGAAGCCGTGTCTCGACCAGCGGGTATAACCACGTTATTTTTGGCGATTCTCTGTACCACTCGCAAGGTGTAGCCCGCCGATACCAAATTAGCAGGCTCGATGAACTCCGATCGCGCTGCTTCGCCGGGAAGCTGGTAGCGAACCGTAAGGGTGCTTCCGATTGAAGGGGCATTTAAAAGTTGCAGAAATGCAACGGTACCCTCTTTCACTATAGTAAAATCGCCGGGCGCAAGTTCTACGCCATTGATGAAGGCGTGGACCGATCCGGGGACTGGAACAAGGTTGCCAATTTGAGGCCCGGGCGCTAGGCGGTAAAGATTCTTCATGCCCTGCATCACAGTTGAAAAGTCGCTTAAGTAAGATTGAAACTCTGGAGCACAAATATCGTATTGCTTCGTCCACGTAGGAATTGTCGTATAGGAGTTAGTGAGCATAATGCCAATGCTTTCGGCCTTTCTTAACGCCGATGAACAAGAATTCTTGCTCGTTGTTGGCCAAAGAATTGCCCCTATTCGGTAATGATCGCCGTAGGGGGTTTCGGAAAAATACAGATTTTTCGCTCTGTAATAGTTCGCAGCGGAAATCGTGTTCGGGGTTTTAAGGAACTTACAGTTAAAGCCATTCGAACACTCGTCTTCGTTCGTTAACATCATAACGCCGACTGGTACGTTGGGTCGCAGCGCGGTGCACGGAGCGATAGGCGAGGAATAGGTCATGCGCGAGAGGCGCATGGACTGTAGAATCCGCATCGTCTTGAAAATCGGCGTCTCTTCGTTGCTTCCCGAGTGACCCATCGAGACGATAGCATCGCGGAATCGAATCTCTGGGTCGGGTGTTTCTTTTGTTATCACTTCAGCCGCGCACGACGAAAAGGCCTCGTGGCTCGCGATAACAATTCGCCAATCCTTGTCTGCAACTCTTTCAATAAGCTGGGCAAAACCCTGAGCTAGTTTTGCTTGTTCAGTTTCGATCGACGAGGAGTTATCGACGACAACTACGATATCGATCTTTGAGTGGTCAAACGTAGTGAAGCTTTGTTCGAAATCATACCCCTGAAATAGTTGATACTTTTGGGTGGCACCGAGAAGGGCTCTGCTCTCTACCACGATATTTCGGTTTACGTCGTCATACAAAGTTTTAAGGTCAATGCGTTCCTCTGCACTGACGCCCTGGCTAACGTCCCAGTCGAGTGAGTGGGTCTTTCGTTCCGTTGGGCTGAACTCGACGCTGGCGGAATAGTTCACGGTAGAATCTTGGACTAGCGCGTAAAGAGATTCATTTCGACTACAGCTAGACATTAGCAGGGCACTGGTTGTCCCCACGATGAATGACGTTCGTTTTACAAATCGATTAAAGTGGTAGGCTCGCATTTAAGTAGATAACTGCAAAATCGCTTCCAGTTTTCGCTCTGTAAAAAAAGTAGACAGTTTAAGCACGCATTATCTGGGGAAAACCGTGGCGCCCCGAGCCAGGGCGTCTATGTCTTGGGCACCTAAGGTTTCATTGTTTGTTTAAGTGCTTCTATCGAAAGGGGAAAGCTCGCGGCGTCTAGGATGTGAAGCATGGACGTCAAAGAATCAGGCGTATTTCGGGTGTCTTGGGAGGGGGTAAATGGGCATAGACGCATTGCCCCTTTAGGTGGGGCCTGGTTTTGATATCTTAATGACCGGCCAACCCACTACGTGAGGAATCAGTGTCACGACAACAATCTACTTCGCAGCAGAAGATTTATGAATCTTATCTTCCCTTGGTTGAAGTCGGGTTGGCAGCGCAGGAAGTTGAAGCCTCCCTCAAGCGCAAATCTGTTGGTTGGAAAGCATGGTACCGGCCCTGGTTGCCTGCGGATAAGAATGCACGGATTGTGGAGTTAGGTTGTGGCAGCGGCGATTTTCTGCTGTGGTTGAAACGGCAGGGTTACGATCGTTGTGAAGGCGTGGAGGTGTCGATGCAGCAACTCGCAATCGCGCAGCATTTGGGATTAAAGAACGTTTCCCAGGGGGATCTCTTGGATTATTTGAAGACGATCTCACCTGGTGTGTCAGTCGTTTTTTTAAGGGATATTTTGGAGCATTTTTCACACGACGAAGTTTTCGAGATCCTTAGCGGGGTATCTAGAATATTGGCGCCTGGAGGAAGGTGTATTATTCAGACGCCTAATGCCACCTCGCCATTTTTCGGTAGCCACCTATACGGAGATTTTAGTCATCGAATTGCCTTTACCAAGAGCAGTTTGATTCAAGTATTTCGTCCGACGGGCTTGGTTCCAGAGATGTTTTTTGGAATTGAACCCATTGCCAGTGGAGTAGGAAGTTTTTTAAGGCTTCTAGCGTGGAAGGTCGTAAAGTCGGCGATTCACTTTTGCTTAGCCGCGGAAAAAGGATGTTCAGATCGAGTTGTTACTCAGAACCTAGTGGCCGTGGCTAGGAAGTCTAGCTGATGTTGTTCGATCTAGAGCACAAGCCCGAGTATTTTTTTCGTCCCTGGCAGGTTTTTGTTCGGCTTTATCGTTCGTTTTGTTCTGCCGCGCCCGGGGACCGAGCAAAGGTAAAGCTGCCCTGGGGAACTAAAATTGCGATTAACCCGCAAGAGGGAATTGGGCGAGCAATTTGGCTCAGCGGGGCCTACGAGCTTGCGGCGATGGAAACGATTTGGAGAATGGTCCGTCCCGGAGATACTTTTTTAGATGTGGGCGCGAATATTGGGTACGTCACATCGCTGTTGGCCACTCGGGTGGGGAACAAGGGGAAGGGATTTGCTATCGAAGCGCATCCTCAAATTGCAGACCGTCTTGAAGAAAATCTGGCACTAATGGCCGGGCAGGGTAATGCATCTAGGGATGTGAAAGTATTTCGGTTAGCTCTTAACTCTCGGCAAGGTGCTTTAAAACTCTTTGTTCCGAAGGCCTTCGATACCAATCAGGGACTTGCGAGTTTGGTGCCTCCTGTTGATGGAGATGGAAAAATAATTGATGTGCTGGGCGAACGATTAGATGCAATCCTCGACTTTGGTATTGAGGGGCCGATTCACTTTATGAAGATCGATATTGAGGGCGCCGAGTTAAGCGCCATGGAAGGCGCCGGAGATTGGATTGCAAACGGGCGAATTCAAAATATCTTATTCGAAGAACACAACCCGTACCCAACAGCGGTTTGCCGCTACCTAGAAAAATATCACTATTCGATTTATCGCATAGAAAAAACATTTTGGGGACCGCGCCTTGTGAGTCCAAGTACCCCGCCAAAGATAAACTGGGAGCCAGGCAGTTTCCTCGCCACCCAATTACCCAAGGTGGCCGAGGCGTTGCTTGGTCCACGGGGATGGAGCTGTTTGCGGTTTTAATTCATCGGGTCGTAAAGGTGAATAACAAACCCCTCAAAGGTCTCTGACTTCAAGTAATAGCCGCTCAAATAGTCTGATGGGATCCAGCCCGATGCATAGGCTATTTCCCCGGTGTCTTTGTGGACAATCCAGAATTTCCAGCTAAGTCTGGCTGGATCATTGACCTGCAAATCGACGCTCCAGGTGTGAGAAGTCAAAGGCATCATGGCAACGGAATTTCCGAAGGGATCGCCGTCTCCTTTAGGTTCGTTGTGGCCTAGCCGAACTTCGTAGCGGTTTTTGGCAAGCACCTCTGCCGGAACGAGGGTATCCACGCCAAATCGAGTTTTGAGTCGCTGGCTAATTTGCTCGGTATACCAAGGAGCGTTTTCCGTTGGAGTGCCCCCTTCATCGACCAGATCGTGCATTCGCAGAAAAGTAAAACCGTGGATATCTAGTTCTCCGAAAACGCGGCGCAGGTTTTCAAAACGTCCTTTATCGCCGCCGATGGCCAAAGCGTTCTCACCAAATAGGGGAATACCCATAAACGCGGAGGTCTCCGCGACTTCGTCAATGAGTGAACGAGGCATGCTAAAAGCTCCCTGCGTTTCCCCATCCTGCATCTCCATGCAGGTGAAGGTGACTGTGGCGCCTAGCACCGCAGCCAGAGCCAAAGGGCTTTGGTAGGTTGTGTAGCCTGCGAGTTCAGCGGCGGCGCGTGGGTACTCAGGGTGATTGTGAAGCCAGTGGATGCCGGCGATTTTGAGTCCCAGCGAGCCTTGATCTCCAAGAAAGTCTTCTTGTTGATTAATTGGGTTGTTCAATCGCCAATTCAAACTTCTGTGCTTCCAGTAGAGCCCAGCCATCTCCGCCTCTCGATAAGGGGGAAAGTGCGGGCGGTGGGAAGCCGAAAGGGCCTGTGATCCATAAAAAAGCTTGAGGGAATGGGATTGCTGGTGTTCGAGCTGGAACTTGTCTACTTCGGTAAGCGGGGCAAAGGGCAGAAAAACCCGGCGAGCACGGTGAAGCAATTCGAAAACATGGTTTTCTAACACGAACTGGTACCAGTCTTGGATGTCGGTGCCGTAGACCATTTTTCTGCCTTGGCGTAGGTATTGTTCTCCGTCAGTTGGAGGGCCTAGGCGAGGGTCGTCAAAGGATGTGAAGCTAAGTTCCCAGGCAGTATTTAGCTTCTCAATGTTTTGATATCGAACCTTAAGAAACTCTCTCAAAGAACGCTGCGCCCGTGGCCCGAACGCCTGGATTTCCCCTGGCTCGGGATATTTCCATCCGGCGGCAAAAGCATAGGACGGATAGCGCGCCTCGCCTGCTGGGCCAGCACCAACGTATATTTTCGCGATACTTTCGCGTTTGTCCCAAAAGGTGGAACGGAAAGATTCCATTACAGCTTCGTACCAATCGTAAGCTTCGGGGACTAAGAAGTGGACATGCTCATCGCTCTCAAAACCGTGTCGATTACGAAAGCGCATATCCGTCGCTCGTTGCCAAACATGTTGCGGAATCGGTATCTCGACGTTATCTCCGACATTGCCGCCGATTTTATGGAAAGAAAAAATCGGGACCCATTTAAGTCCTGCCCGCGTTACCCGACGAAAGTACTCGTGGTAGTAATCCCAATTAAACCGCCCTGCTTCTGGCTCAACCCAACCCCAGTAGATGTCTGTGGTAATGGCGTACACACCCATTGCTTGGAGTGCTTCGAGTTTGCGGGAAAACGCGTCCCAGTCGAGAACACGCTCAAGAGGGCCCATAACAAACTGCTGAATGGGCGGTTTTGCAGAGTGTTTTCGAGTCTGAAATAATGAGGCGCAGGTTTGCTGTTCGGGTTTGTTACTCCAGGAACTGCCGCAAAGGATGGAAGATGGGAGAAGCAGTAGCAGGGGGAGGATCAAGTTTTGCGGGTTCATTCGGATCCGACTACCATAGAAACTTAACGTGCGGAAGGATTGATGGCCATTCCTTCTAAGACCAACGCGAGGTCATTCCAGCGTAGGAACAAATGGCTCATATCCCACCATTTCGACTTCCGAAGACAGCCAGTCAGCTACCGTAGGATTCCTTTTGATTTCAGCAATCCAGGCCCTTTCGACCATGACTAGGTGGCGCTCCAAAACAGTTCGATAAGCGGTTGACGTGCCACTAAGGGGACATTTGGATCCACCACAGATCCAGTTGAATTGTTGTTTGCGTTGTGAATTCTGTAAGCTCGGGAAAAGGGGGTACGAGGCGCAGTCCAATGATTTCCATTGATTCGTTCCGCTCGAACAACAGCCCTTATTCTTGGGTTGAACTCGTCGGCCACCAAACCTATCGATTTTTATCACCTTCAAATTTGATAGATCGTATCCGGCTTTTTCGGCGCGTTCCCACTCCCCAGGGAACATGAGAATGTAGTTCCTATCAAATTCACAGCACACAAACCCGCAGCCCGTCCCCGAGCATTGCGCTATTTTCAAGTGGCCTCTTTCGTTCGGATCAATTCGGTAGAGTTGGTCCGCTGCGGCGGAAATAATGCTTCTTGGCGCGTTAAGAAGAACTGTGGGATTTTTTAAGCCGAGGAGCAAAGCCACAAGCCCTCGAGGGTCTTCTTTCACCTGAGCTAAGGTGGCCGTAGGATCGGTTAGGTCCGATTTTGACAACATCCCGTGACATTGAGTTTCGTTAAGAATCGGCAATGCCAGCAATTCGGACTGTTTTCGGCTCGTATCAGCTCCGCTCACGACTCCTGTGGAAAGAGTCAGCATAAGAGCTAAATGTTTGATATTGAACCACCCGCACATAGATGTTGCTATCTAGCACATTTGCGGATTTGGCAGTGATGACAATCTTTGTCGCTTCGGTAAGTGACAAAGTATGTCATCAACCCCCTTGCAGCTAATCTGGTATAAAGCCGCACGCGATTTTTGAGGGAGCTTAAGTCAAATTTCTTTGCCTGCACTCCCGGAAATTTGTGTTAGCCGAGGGTTATGCATGAAAAATGGAGCGCCGACGCAAAAGTACAAAACCTTGCCGTTCACCAATTTAGACAACCGCAAAATTTACCAATCTCTTGCTCCTGGAGTCCTAACAAGGCGAGCAGATGAAATAGGTCTTTCTCTTTTTCCCGATCTAGAAATCCTAAAGCGAAAACTTGCGGACGTCGTTCCTTCGGATGAATCCACTGGTCTGCGTATTTTGGAAATTGGTTTCGGCGAGGGGAGGGTGCTGAGGTGGCTGCTTAAGCACTTTGAGACAGCTTCAGTCACCGGACTGGAAGTTAGTGAAAAACTAGTAGAGCGTCTGCCACCTGATCTAATCGAAAAAAAGGGACTCCAAATCATCCATAGCAGCGTTCTGGAATATGAGCCCGAATCCGCCTTCAACGTAGCTCTATTGCTTTGGTCTGCGTTTATGGAGTTCAATCCCGCTGAAAAGGCTGCACTACTTTCTCGTTTGCACCAAATATTGCTGCCGGGAGGATTGGTTGCAATTGATCTGCCTTATACGTTCTTTGCAGATGCGATATCGGGGGATGAAACGTTCCAAGTTCACGTTTATGAAGGTGAGCGTATTTGCTTTCACCTCATCCCTGATCAAGAGCTAGTCGATTTGGCTAAGAGATCGGGTTTTGCTGAGGTCGAAAAAACGGTTTATCAAACGCGCGGCGTTGTTAAGCAAGATCGGGTCTTGTTTTTGTTGAGGAAGGCCTAATTCGATTGCGCGTGGTAGTTTGAGTAAAACACAAAATCATTTACCATGACTGCTTTCGGGTTTGGGTCGAATCCTGGGGGTGGATGGTAACACTTCCAACGCTATCACTTGGGGACAAGTGCCCCGTCTAGGAAATAGGTTGTATTAACAGTGCTGAGTTTAGATTTCAGTATTAGTTTGTACGGCGAAGTTTCTTCAATTTCTCTCGCAAACGTTTTAAGTAAAGGGTGTTCAGAGAGACTTCCAGGTAGCTGCGGAATGAGATGAATGCTAAAATAAAAGCGACCAGTTGGGCTTAAACGTCTTTTTACGTTATTGACGATAAAACGAAGTGCATGAATGTTTTGGTTTGCTGTGCGAAGCTCAAGGTACTGCCATCCCCCTTCAGGTCTCATCGTAACGAGATCTAAACTGGGAATAGAGCGTTCGGCCATGGATTTGTCTAGATTATCCCAAGTAGCGACATGAAAAATATCTCCTAGCACCTCCGTGGGCACCTTATCCTTCGGGTAACCACTAGGAAGTTGATCTTGTGCAAATGGACCAAACCGCAATCCGGTGAGTGAATCAGCTTGTTTTTGATTTTCAATAAAGAAACAGGAACCAAATAAATCCAACACGTGATTACTTTGTTTTTTTGAATGTCGGTCTTGTAGAAGGTTCTCGAAGTAATTTGCTGATGAGGTTACTCCCACCATTGCTAGGATATCTGAAAATTCCCTCTCGTAATCAGTCTTCGCATGTTCAGGACCATCGTTGTGCCATGATTCAGGTTGTCCAGAACCCGCTTTTGCAGAATAGCCAATTTTTGCGAGAATATTTTTATCACATTCTATTGCATGGCTAAGCGGAGAAAATCCAATGCTTGGGTAAAGGCATATAAAGGCTAATTTTCTCAATCGGTCATACATTTTTCACGTGCTCGAATTCTTATCAGCAAGTTGTAAGAATTAATAACACGCACAGGGTTTCGCATCGCATTACTAAAGGTCCTTAGCCGCACTTCGAAGAAGTCGGGGAAGAGAACCTTTGTCTTCTACCATCCAGTGCTCGTCTCACTCGAGGTTTGGAATACGTGGAGGTCGAATACTTGATGATGTTGGAAGAGAAACAGGCAACATCGTTTTTCACGTTGGTTAATTGTATGAAGCATATGGTGGGCTAATCCGAGCTGCCGTACTGGAAATGGTTCTGTGTCGCACTAGTAAACACGCTCTCACCACCGACGTCAGCGTGCAGCTCAAAGTAAGCTTCTAGTTTGCCTTGATCGGTATCATGATGCAGCTCTTCGTAAGGTAGGAACAATTCCACGCTATCTTCTTGGTCCATGCTGAACTTTGAATGCAGGTAGATAGGTTTAAATTTAGTCGCTACACCGACTTGCCCGTTAGCTGTGGTATAGGCCCCGTCAGTATCCTTAAGCTCAGATCCGTCTTTCCGAAAGAACAGTGCATTAAATCGAACTTCATCTAACTTCAAAAAGTGGGTCGTGAATTCCAACCTAATTAGCATCCCTTTCTTACCATTACGGAAAACGTCGTAGGTCGTGGAAGATGAAACATCGGAAAGTCCGCGCTCACGGAGCCACATATTGTAGTTGTAGGTAGCATCTTTTGGGGCGCGGTAACCACTAGTGGTCGTAGCTTCAACGTTTTCCTTACTAAATGTTTTGGTCCCCGAAAGTGAATTACCCCATATCTCAAATCTGTGCCCAGCGACTCTTTCCAGTGATCCACCGGCCTCTCCAGGATTCAAGAAAGTTGTGTCTCCAGGTTCAATTTCATACCGCCATGATGTAGTTGTGCTCGGGAGCCAGGACCACTCGCCATTTGAATAAGCGTAGCAACGGACCCAAACACACAAAGTCTCATCAGTGTTATTGGTAATCCGCAGCTCTTTGTGAAACCTCACTGGCCCATCTTCAGGGCGATCTATATCCGCAAATGCGTAGGCATTCGGCGTTTGCCCACTTGCTTCCCCTATTTTTGCCTCGGGATCTCTCTTCAATTCGTTGGAACGTGCGTCTAAAAACAGTTTCTCCGTTCGAGAGCGTATATTTACGAAGGCCTCGGCCCAACTAACAAAGCCGTCGTCGTTATTGTCTACGTTGCTAATCTGATCACAAAACACAGACGACATCGCCTGGGTCATAAACCCACCACGTAAGCTATTGATCCATCCAAACTGGGGAGTCGTTGCTGCAGTAAACTCCGTTACTCCACGGTGCTGAAAGAATAATTGATTGAATACTTCCCACACCGCAGGAGTAGGACGCGGCTGTTGATAAACAAAGTCACCAGGGCTGGAACATTTCTCGGTCGTAATTACCGTTAAACGAACACCTTTGTTTTCAATTGCAGTCCGGATTTCGCTGTTAGCAATATCACCCTGACTCGTCGCTAAGTATTCGCCAGTTTTATTATCGTAAGCACCGTGCCCACAATAGTAAAACCAGAAGGTGTCATCACTTTCAGTTTTAATGTCCCTGATATGTTGCATCACGGTACCTTTATCGATCGATTCACCATCTAAAGTGTAAATATCGTAGCGCTCTTCCTTGCCAACAAAGGTTTCGCGCAAGACTTTTTTGATTTGATCCATCGAGGCCACGCACCCAGGGCCGGTATCCCCACCGACTTCTTTAGCATTGGTATCAACCACGAATAAAACGCTGAGTTTGGGCTCTGCAGCAGTGGCAGATCCACTGAGTATATTTATGCATAATCCAAGGAAAGTTAATGCGTTCAAATACATCAGTTTCATAGATATCCTCCAAGCTATTCTGAGCTGCTGTGGTCTAACATTGGTGTGTAGCTCGGGCAATTATTTACTTGTTGAATGACATGGCGCGGAGCAAGGAATAGCGATCTGTTTTTAAAGCCAACAGGATCCGACCACAACCCAACCGTCTTCATAGGTTTTCTCATTTTGGTAGTTCAGTTGCTTCATGATTTCCCATTGCTGATCATGATCATCGATTAAACGACCAAGCCCGCGAACATGGGCGACCGGCTGAATGTTTGAATTGGAAAGGGACGGTTGCCATGCGGCTGCGCCGCTTAGGTTAAGGTTAAGGTTAAGGTTAAGTTTGAGGTTAACCTTAATAGTTATGGTGGGGGCCACTCCAAAGTAGTCGAACCAATCCAACAACATTCGGGACCAACTTGGGCAATTGGGAGCAGTTGCATGGGCGAATGGGCTATGCCACTATTGTGAAAATGCGAGAAAGAACTTTCACAAAAACTCCCCCGGAAGAGATTCTTTCCGCTTTCTTTGGGTCAGGGCCGACCGCGACGGTACTTGAAGATGGATTTTGGTGTTATGAAATCGCAGATGGAACGGGAGTTAGCCTACGTTTATCATTTAACATACACGAAATGTCGGTTCAGACCGTTATTCTATTGGGTGACCGAGAAATTGAAACGGTAATTCAGGAGGGCGCCGACGAGTTGCGAATTGAAGGAGACTCGCTAATCGGAACGTTTTCTCTTACTACCACGACTCGACTGGAAGTGTCGTTGCGACCCCAAATCGTAGTGCGTTGGTATACGCTTCGTAACGCTTGATGGTTCTTCCCGAGTTGGTGTTTGTACATTTCGATTAAACATCCGCAAGGCACGTTTTCATTTCCTCAGGAAATCAATATACGGTAGCAAAATAGCGGTAGCGGTAGCGGTAGAATGGCCTAACCAATTGTGTTTTCTAAATTCTTTCTCATCTAGGAAATTTAGAGAGTGTCGGAATATGTCGCTCGTTCCAACAGGCAGAATCGCAAGGTCACTGGTTCGAAAACTTTGATGAATGGTGGAGGCGACCGGGGTCGAACCGGCGACCCCCAGCTTGCAAAGCTGGTGCTCTCCCAATTGAGCTACGCCCCCACACTTGAAAATCACATTGGGATTTTGAATGGTTAGCACAGGGCTTCTAGATTCGTCCACCCCGAAAACTGATTCGGAAAAAAATCCTTTTGCCGGTGAGCTAGGTGTTGAGGGGCCGCTTGGTCCGTGCTAGCGTTCCCGTTTCGCAGCGGGATAGTTGTGAGCTGGAGGACCTTTGGAAAAGACGTATAAGCCCTTTATTTCGGCCTCGAAGTACATTCCTGAGTTAACAATTGGCCCCTTAGTTATCGGGATGTTCCTTGGTATCGTTTTTGGTGCCTCCTCCTTATACCTCGCTCTTAAGGTAGGGATGACCGTTAGTGCGTCGATCCCCGTCGCAGTGCTTTCAATCACTTTGTTTCGGGCTCTTTCGAATCTTTTCGGGCTTCGCAAAGCTACCATTCTTGAAAACAACATCACTCAGACCACAGGTTCGGCCGGGGAGTCTATCGCTTTTGGTGTTGCAGTCACCATGCCTGCTTTGCTGATTCTTGGTCATGAAATGGAAATGACCCGTATTATGGTTGTTTCCGTTCTAGGTAGCTTATTGGGCGTTCTACTTATGATTCCGCTGCGCCGTGCGCTCATAGTCGCTGGGCACGGAAGATTGACCTATCCAGAAGGAACGGCCTGCGCCAAGGTTCTGATTGCCGGAGAAGAGGGCGGGACGAGTGCTGCCACAGTGTTTGGCGGTTTCTTTTTTGGTCTTTTTTATAAGTTCCTCAATAGTGGCACCAAACTTTGGGCCGAAGTGCCAGCAAAGGCGATCTCTTGGTTCAAAGGGGCTTTTGTTGCGGTCGAAGTTTCGCCGGAACTTCTTGGCGTTGGTTACATTATCGGGCCACGCATTGGAGCCATTACCGTTGCGGGCGGGTTGGTCTCAGCGTGGATTCTAACTCCTATCATTCGGCTTTTTGGCGATGGACTTACGGCGCCACTCTTTCCAGCGACTAAGCTGATTTCGGAAATGGGCCCTTCCGAGATTTGGAAGAACTACATTCTTTATATCGGCGCCGGGGCCGTAGCTACGGGCGGTATTATTAGTTTGTTTCAAAGTTTGCCTACTATTTTTCATGGGGCAAAAGAAGGTTTGAAAAGTTTTCGTGGTGCAGGGGGCAAAGGCGCCGGTCAACTAAGAACAGACCTGGAAATTCCTCTACCGTACGTTCTTGGTGGGGTCATTTCAGTAGTGTTGGCTATTTGGCTCATTCCGCAGCTGCACATGAATCTTTTCGGCTCCCTTCTCTTGGTCAGCTTTGCATTTTTGTTTGTTACCGTGAGTTCTCGTCTTTGCGGCGAGATTGGTTCTTCGTCCAATCCGGTTTCTGGAATGACCGTTGCGACCCTTCTTTTGACTAGCTTGATCTTTCTCGCGCTCGGTTGGGTCGGCACGTCCGATCGAATTGCAGCTCTGACGGTTGCTGCAATTGTGTGCGTTGCCGCCTCGAACGGCGGGAACACCTCTCAGGATCTCAAGGCAGGCTTTCTGATTGGCGCAACGCCACGAGCCCAGCAAATTGGATTGCTCTTTGGTGCTCTTTCTTCTGCTCTCGTGATTGGCTACACGCTCAACCTTCTCAACGAAGCCTCAACAATTTACACGACCAAAGGCTTTCCGGCTGTGACTGTTTCCAACGTCGCAGACCTGAAAGAGACAGAGAGTGTTCGAGACTCTTCTTATCCAGACGACAAGAATCTTTATCACGTTTTGAGGGTGGCTGAAGTTCAGCTAGATGGGCCTCTTAAAGGTCTGGTTGCTGGCAAATACCTGGTCGATGATGCTGGCGCGATTAAGTACTACGTGGATCCTGGTATTAACGGGACCGTAAAATCTCGAGACAACGGCAATGTCGTTACCAAGTACGATGCTCCTAAGGCGCGCCTTATGTCGCTGGTAATCGATGGGATTTTAGCTCAGAAGCTGCCTTGGGGACTCGTTCTTTTGGGCGCTGCTTTGGCTATAGTTGCTGAGCTGTGTGCTGTGCCTTCTTTGGCTTTCGCGGTGGGTGTGTATTTGCCGCTTTCGACTTCTGCTGCGATCTTTTGCGGCAGTTTGGTTCGTTGGTGTATGCAGCGGAAAAATCCAAAGCATGCTTCGGGTGAGGATCCAACCGAGTCTGGCCCCGGTATTTTGTGCTCTTCCGGCTTGATTGCAGGGGGCGCGATAGCGGGTATTACGATTGCTTTCTTGAATTTCAAAGAAGAACTGGCAGAAGGCCTAAATATCGGAAAATACTTTCCGGCTTTAGAAGAAAGCGTTGCCTTGCCGCTGGTCTTGTTTGGAGTTATGGCGCTGTTCTTGTATCGGGTAGCGTTGAAGGGCTCTATGCCGTCAAAACGGAAATAAAAACTATGGTGTAGAGATTTTCCATGCTAGCCTCCTCGGCGCTGGGAGAGCTCTGTTTCGTCAAAATCTCATCAATAATCATAAGGGAATATCAATGCAGGTAAGTCGCATGCGTTTGGCTTTGAAAACGATTGGACGGTGGGCGCTTTTAGCTCTGCCGATTATGGCTCTGGCTTCGCCAGCGTTCGCTAGTGAAGCAGATCTTCATTTGCCTTCTTTAGAGGGCAGTTACTCGGTCTTCGGTCTCACTTTGACCGGAATCGAGTTTCTTTACGCTGGCCTTGTAATTTGCGTCCTCGGGCTGTTTTTCGGCGTTTACGAGATTCTGAGCATTAAAAAAATGCCGGCTCATAAGTCGATGCTAGATGTCTCGCATCTCATCTACGAAACTTGCAAAACATATATGTACCAGCAAGGAAAGTTGCTGGTCGTCTTTGAAGTCTTCATCGGTGCTTGCATCGTTTATTACTTCCTCGGCCTCCAACACATGGAGATCGGCAAGGTTTTGTTGATTCTGATCTGGTCGATTTTGGGAATCTTGGGTTCCTACGGAGTGGCCTGGTTCGGGATTCGTATTAATAACTACGCAAATAGCAGAACGGCATTTGCGTCGCTGCGCGCGAAGCCGTTTCCGCTTCTAGATATTCCACTTAAAGCAGGGATCTCGATTGGGGTTCTGTTGATTTCAGTTGAGCTCATTATGATGATGCTCATCCTGATTTTCGTGGCCCCTGAAAACGCCGGTGCTTGCTTCATTGGATTTGCGATTGGTGAATCTCTTGGTGCTTCGGTTCTGCGTATTTGCGGCGGTATCTTCACTAAGATCGCTGATATCGGTTCCGACTTGATGAAGATCGTTTTCGACATCAAAGAAGACGACGCTCGTAACCCAGGCGTGATTGCGGACTGCGCTGGCGACAACGCAGGCGATTCCGTTGGTCCTACTGCCGATGGTTTTGAGACCTACGGCGTAACGGGTGTTGCCCTTATCAGCTTCATTGCTCTTGCTGTTGGCATGCACATGGATCCTGCTACCGGTAAGTTAGTGGCTTTCGAAGGTGGCGCGGCGATTCAGTCTAAGCTGATCTTGTGGATCTTCTTGATGCGCATTTTGATGATTGTCGCATCGGTTGCTTCCTACGGTCTTACTCAGAGCGTTACCAAGGCAATGTACAAAGACGTCGATCATTTCGACTTCGAAAAACCCCTCACCGTTTTGGTTTGGGTTACATCGTTGGTTTCTATCGCGCTGACTTATGCCGTTAGTTACAGCTTCTTGCAGGACTTGGGCGATATGGTTTGGTGCCGTTTGGCTACCATTATCAGCTGCGGAACTATTGCTGCGGCAGTTATTCCAGAGCTCACCAAGGCCTTCACTTCGGCTAAGAGCAAGCACGTGGCTGAAATCGTCACTGCTGGTCGCGAGGGTGGAGCTTCTTTGACCATTCTCTCCGGCTTGGTTGCTGGGAATTTCAGCGTGTTCTGGAAGGGCATGGCTATTTCTGCTCTGATGCTAGTTTCCTATCTGACTTCGGCGCAAGGTCTCGACGCCCTAATGGTATATCCAGCGGTGTTCAGCTTCGGGCTGGTCGCATTTGGAATGCTCAGCATGGGGCCAGTTACCATTGCTGTAGATAGCTACGGTCCAGTGACTGACAATGCTCAGTCGGTGTTCGAGCTTTCGCAGATGGAAACCCTGCCAGGAATCAAAGCAGAAGTTCAGAAGGAATTTGGTTTCTCTCCAGATTTCACCAAGGGCAAGCACTTGCTTGAGGAAAACGATTCTGCTGGCAATACCTTCAAAGCTACGGCAAAGCCGGTGCTAATTGGTACTGCGGTGATTGGTGCCACTACGATGATTTTCTCGATCATCTTGTTGCTCAACTTGAAGTTGGACTTGCTAGATCCCTTGGTCCTTTTGGGGCTGATCTGCGGCGGTTCTGTAGTTTACTGGTTTACCGGTGCTTCAATGCAGGCCGTTACCACGGGTGCTTACCGAGCGGTGGACTACATCAAGAAGAACATTCGCTTGGATGGCACTACCGCTGCTTCAGTGGATTCGAGCCGAGAAGTGGTCAAGATTTGCACCCAGTTTGCGCAAGCGGGCATGGTCAATATCTTCGGCGTGATCTTCTGCTTAACCCTCGCATTTGCTTGCTTTAATGCAACCTTCTTCGCCAGCTACTTGATTTCAATAGCGGCGGTTGGGTTGTTCCAGGCCATCTTCATGGCGAATGCCGGTGGCGCTTGGGATAACGCAAAGAAAGTGGTTGAAGTAGATCTTAAGGAAAAGAACACCCCGCTCCACGCAGCTTGTGTGGTTGGCGATACAGTGGGTGACCCGTTCAAGGACACTTCTTCTGTGGCTTTGAACCCGATTATTAAGTTCACTACTTTGTTCGGTCTTCTAGCGGTGGAAATTGCGGTTTCCGCAGGTCCTTCCGCTAAGATTATCGGCAGCGTGTTCTTTGTAGTTGGACTGTATTTCGTGTGGCGCTCATTCTACGGAATGCGCATTTCCACTCAACAGACTAAGTCGGCTAAGCGCGGCTAACGTCCGTTGAAAGCAAAACATCGAAAAGCCCTGCCGCTTCTGGCAGGGCTTTTTTATTTCCCTTTAATGTCGACTAAAGACAGCGCCCCGACTGAAGCGTTTCCGTTGGGAAGCCAGCCGTGGACTTCGTTGGTCGTAGAGTAAGTTTGGAGGGGCAAGTGGCAGTATTGTGACTAGCCACAAAGTCGCCTGCAGCGCTTTGGAACTTTAGGGAAACCGTCCTACCTTCTTTTACTCGAACTCCGTAGATAGGGAACTCCCCGCGATCTGTGACAATGCTTCCCGAGAAACGCAGGCTTCCAGTTTGGGGTGCTAATACCCCATTCGGGTTAGAGCCATAGTCTACGGTGAGGTAGTAGTTATCGCTTCCGAAAACTTCACGATGACCCGTCCAGGCATCGACAAATGCCGGTGCTCCCCCCGCCGCAAGTAGGATGAAGGCGGGAAGCAGTATGTTTAGGGCCAATAGAGGTTGCTGCATGGGGTTTTCCAGGCGCGCAAACTAGTCTATTTTGAGGTCGGGGATCAAGTCCGAATAGCGGCCATTTATCAAAAGCCGCGTAACGCCCTGCTATACTTGCTGATTTTCTGGCAGACAAATGGCTCGAAGCAAGGTATCTCTACTTTTATCTGCCTACTTCTTGGTGGGGCGTAGACAAGCGGTAAGTCACTGGATTTTGATTCCAGCATCCCCAGGTTCGAATCCTGGCGCCCCAACTTTCTAGCTCTTGCTTAAATTCTAGGTTCTGCTAATGATTCACGTCGTTTTTTGTGAGGTGTTTTTTCGTGCGATTCCACGTTTTTGCGTTCCTTCTCTTCGTATTTTTTGGTCTATCGGCCAATGGTGTAATCAGCCCTCGTACCCTCTTGGACAACGAGTTTATCGAAAAAAGCGGTGAGCCGACGTCAGGAAAGACCCTGGTTGGCGGCGAAACGAATGATCAGTTGGCGCTCTACCATATGTCCTATGTAGCGGAGGGGTTTTGGAAAAGGCTGGTTAAGCGTTGTGAGTGGTTGGCACCCAGAACGTCTATTGAGTTCTATAGAGCGGAATCTGAAGAATTCTGCAGGGAAATTTCACTGTATCTTTCGTACCTTCGGTCTCACCAATCACTCGGGGAAGTTTGGGGGAAGAAAAGAACTCTTCGGCAGGGGTCGGGAGGGGTCGAACATTCGAGTAACCAAACTTTTTTGCTGCCGGATGATCTGAAACGCGTCGAGAGGGCCATACAATTTGATCTAAGGACACTTTTGAACTTACTTGGAAGAAAAAATATTAGTCTTCAAGACAAAGTCGAAGCATCGGTCGAAGCGTATAGCTCCCTGGAAGTCAGCGACCGAAAAAAACTATGTAGGGCATTTGATAACGTCCACAAGTGGGCCCACATGTACCCGGGCAAACCTTTCTCAGAGCAGTTTCGCTATTTACCTAGGGATCACGCAGCCCTTCTCGCATTTGATCGCTATTACAAGGCCCTGTTGCTCAGAAGCAATCCTGATTACGGCGCAAATCAGAAAAATACGAGCCAGCAATCTTGCTCGGTGAATTTGGCGAAGGCTGAGCTTCTAGACCTGCTGGCGAAAGCTCCGCCGGTTCGTGAGAACTAAATTTGGGGGGAATCGCTTTGATTGGATTTCGTTTTATAGCAATTTGCACAATAGGTTCGCTGTTCGCCGCAAATGTTTCCGAGGCGGTTATCAGTCCCCGTGCATTGCGTGACGCTGGTTTGATGACTTCTTGGGGCGTGGCTAGGACTAAATCCCGCCTTAACGGCCCTCGAATAGAGCGAAAGCTACAGTTACACTTCATGACAAATTCGGCCGAGCGGCTTTGGAACAACCTGTTAAAACGATGTGAATGGCTGCAGGATCATCTTAATCTTGAAATCTATCAAAGAGAGCACCGAGACCTATGCGGCCATATTGAAGAGTATAAAACCTATCTTGCGGCCCATTCTGAACAGTCGAAACTGTTTTCGGATTTGAAGAGTGCCCATTATCTTGATGCGTCCGAACAATATGAGGCGAAGCGACGAATTCGTGGATCGTTAGATGTGGTGCGGTCTCAACTGGAGATGCTGATTGTTTCATTTGCTCGGAAAAACGAAGAACTTCAGTTCATGGTGGATGCTTCCATCGCAGCCTTCGCTGTACTCGATGAGACCGAAAGAAATAAACTACTTCGCGCTTTCGATTCAGTTCAACGGTACGCGTGGAAAAATCCGCGTGGAGAAGAGTCTGGAGAAGTCAGGTCAGCGGGCAATACCCACCTAAAAACAGACCTTGGGACTTTGCTCATTTACGATGATGCGTATCGGGAAATTCTTATGCAAATGACCCAGAGCTTTGGTCGGTCAGAACCGTGCGCCGAGGCCCTTAAATCGGCTTTGGGTCCAATTACGACCGCTCTTAAACACCATCTCAATAAACTTGGACCGGCCAAAATGGAGCATCGAGATGGAAAGATTCAATAGCTCAGCGCCAACGCAAATTTACAAAGCGAACTAGAACTTCTTGCTGCTCAGTTTGAGGTGCAAGCCGGTTTCCCAATTCAAATGAATTGGGGGGCGCCCAAACCATGTAAATCTCTCCACTTGAAAGCGCGCTCTGAGCGCTTTGGCCATTGTAAGAAAATTCGAGGTCGATTTTCTGTATGTCTGGGCGGACAGGGAAATATGAGTTTAGCGCAAGCGAGAGAGTTTTACCCGGTGTCCAAGACACAGGTTGATAGGCACCGGTGGTGCGCAGGTGCAAGGGACTTGCGAAGTCTTTGGGGTGTTTCAAAGAAACATCTTCTCTCTGTGGGCTAAGAAGCGGGGAGGTGAGTAGCGTAATGAACTCTGGCTCCGCTTTTTCTAATTCCACTTCAAGAGTTTTATCATTGGGGGCACGAACCCCGACCGATTCAAAATTCTTTGTTTCTCCTAGGTGGTAGCCGCGGGCACCTCGAAGTTTAAGTAAGGTGGGCAAAGCGGCGGATTTTGACTCAGGGGCAAGGTGTCTTTGCCACGCAAACACAAAATCTTGCGCACGAACTTCGACTCCATCGCTCCAATAAGTTGCAGCAAGAGCAAAACGCAGTGTTCTTCCTTCATCGTTCACCGACCAACTCTGCGCCAAGTCAGGCGTCGGCTTTTTATCTGCGCCACGTTGGACCAATGGACGTTGCAATAGCTCTAGGACTGCCGCTGCCGCACTTCCTTCAGCCATGACAGGGTCTAGTGAATTCGGTTCTCCCAGGAATGCCACCTTGAGGGTGGGGGCGACGCCGAATAGTTTCACGCACGCGGGAAGGGTCAGAGTCAGAGCGCCCAAGAAAAAAAGGTTCGATAGCGTTTTCACCCTAACTTATCTACTCGCTGACTGACGGGAAGAAAAGAGCTTAGCGCCACTTGAGTTTCTCAAATTCCCATTCTCCATCGCTACCCATAACGAGGCCCTCTACTTGGTTCGACCTCAGGCAGGGCCGCCCTCGCCGAAATAAAGGCGTCCGAAGGTAGCTCTCCTCACGGGGGGGCGAGGAGGGGGGCTCCTTCGCGATTTGAGTGAAAAGATACGCGCCTGCTGGTGGATGCGACTGAGTAGGGGGTACCAGTTCTACCTCTGCGCCAAGCTTCGCGGCCCACTGGGCCGCAAGGTTCTCAGCTATGGGGGCAAGGTTTGGTTCCTTTTCCCACGAAAGGGCCACTTTAATGGGGCTAAGTTGCTGCGGCCCTTTTGTGGGGGGCAGAAGGTCGAGCAGGGGGAGTTTTAGCAGCTCTAGAGCCTCTTTGGGGTGGAACGCAGCAAGGAGCGCCCTTCTTGTCTCTATCGACCCAAGCTGCCTGGCCTGGGAGCTAAATCCCAGCCAAATGTCCTTATGAGTGGGAACGAACACCAGCTCGGGTGTTGCGTAAAAAAGTGGGATTTGACGCTCGGGAAGATCTTCCAAAATCTCCGCAAAGCCCTCGCGAAAGAGTTGCGAGCGTTCTTCGGCGTTGGCAATTGCAAGAAACTGAATGGACTCTGCAAGAGGTAATTGGCCAAAGTAATTACCGTTCCTGCGGTAAAGCCCCGCCCCGGCTTGAGTGAACGGTCCGAGTGTAAGCGCCTTAGAGGCCTCTCGGTGTCGGGGCCAAAAGATTTTGCGGGCTAAAGAAATTGCAAAATCGGAACTAGGCGAAGCGAGCTGAATTTCTAAGGCGTCGCTAGAAGGAGCTTTAATGCCTACACTTGAAAACGACCGCTTCCCCGTGCAAAAAGCCCGAGCATTCCTAATGGGAAAAAAGAATTTTGCCTCGTCGATTACCTTGCATCGAGTCAGAAGGCGCCGCCAAGATTCAATAAAATCCTCGGCAAGTAGTTCGCTCCCGTCGGACCATCTAACCCCATGGTGCAGTTGAATACGAATCTTGTTTTCGGGTAGGAAAATAATTTCCTTTGCGAGGCGAAGTTTCACGGTTCCTTGTTCGTCGCGAACAAGTCCTTCCATGGTGAGCGAGGCATGTCTGAGGCAGCTGGAAGATTGGCACTCAGTCCAATCTTTACCCTCGGGAACGAAACTGGAAAGCCATCTTAGCGCCGGCTTTACCGTCACCGATGCGTTTGTCGACGATTGTTTGATACATGACGGTAAAGTCAAGAGCAGCAATGTTGTCGGGCAGAGTATTTTGAATATTGAAAGTTTCATCTAAGCTAACACTCGAAATTATTAGCGAAAATTATTTGACCGGTTTTTTCTCCCCTGTTACAAACTTCTAACATTATTTATCGCCATCAACGCGAAAAATTGGAGGATACACACAAATGAACAAGGCTCAGCTTGTTGAACAGCTTGCGGCAGACATCAAGATTACCAAAGCAGATTGCGAACGCGTTCTTGATAGCACTATCGAATACGTCAAAAAAGCAGTGAAAAAGGGTGATGATGTCACCTTGGTTGGCTTTGGTACCTTCACTCGAGCAAAGCGAAAAGCCCGTATGGGACGTAACCCACAAACTGGCGAAGCTATTAAAGTTCCAGCTTGCACGGTTCCTAAGTTCCGTCCTGGAAAAGCTTTCAAAGATTTCTTGAACTAAGAACAGTTCATTTCTCTTTTTACTTTCAGCCCTCGCGAGAAAATGTTTCCGCGAGGGTTTTTTATTGGGCCTCAGCTCGTCTTATCGTAGGCACGCCTTCACGACGAAATATCTTTAGCAACGCGAGCATCATGCTAGGTTCGGATATGTAGTGATAGACAGAGTCTTTGGGAAGTTTCGATGCCAGCCTTTTATGGGCAGCTCCCAATGCGTGGTAAGGCAAAAATGGAAAGAGATGATGCAGTGCGTGGTAGCGCAAACCCACAGGAGCTGCAAGAGCGCTGAAAATCCAGTGGGGAAAGCCGCTCACAATATTGACTGAATCAAGTAACTGCTCTTCTAGGGTCAAGACTCTTCCCGTGTTGGCGAAACGATGGGCGGCAAGCGTTCGTATATTGTTTAAGAACAAGACAAGACTCATTACCAAATACAAAACGCCGAGTAGGCGCCACGGAACTACACCCTGATAGGCCGCGGTGAGGACGCAAAGCCAAAAGACACAGCAGGCCGTTTCCATAATGAACCACTCCCGTTTTTCTGCTCCCTTTGGCCAGTGTCCAACGTAGTCCATCGAAATAATTACCGACGAGCCCTTTTCCACTACAAATTTTCTAACCGCAGGAACGATTAGCGATACCGGGTAAAGAAAGGCAAATCGAATGATTAAGGCCGGAGCGGAAAAAAAAGAGCTCGCGAGGTAGGCAACAATTTGCCAACGCGATCTGGTTTGAAAACTAACATACTCACCATCTGCGCTGGTTCCGTAGGTGTTAGGGTTGTGGTGGATTGCGTGGGATCGGGCATACATGAAAGAAGGAAATGCCATTGGCACACCCGCTACAGCATTCCAGAAAATAGTAAAGGATCCGAGTCGCTGTTTGAAATGCACGATCTCGTGAATAAAAATCATGGCGCGGTACAAAGCGAGCGACGACAAGAGTGCCCACCCCCAGAATAGGGGACTAGAGAGTGGATGAGGGTAGGCGAGCAAGAAGGTGGCCACTCCAAGCGAGTAGCTCAAAATGAAGTCCAGCCAGTAAATTTTTAAGTTTGGCTGACCAAGATCCAGAACCAGTTTGCGCGCTTCATTTACATTCAGTGCCATTTCCCTCTCATACCGCGAGGCTTGGAAATTGGCAAAGGGCTGCCTCAGGGCGTATTGATGAGCTGTTCCAGGCGATTGGCGAGGCTTTTCTGGCCGGCCTCGGATAGGTGAAAACAATCCACCGCAAAATACTGTGGCTCGTACGGCACGTCGTGCGCGCCTTTGAGGTACACAAATTTATTTGTGCTACTTTTCTTATTCCAATCGTGTGCCAAGTCCTCAAGGCCTGCATTCATGGCAGCCAGTCGGGGCTTCATATAGTCATCGAGAAGTCCGGCTTTGAATCTTGCCAGGTGAGAGGGGCAATAAGGAAAAAATTTAGACCAAGAATCCTCGCAGGCATATTTGCTCTGACCGCCGTTGTGCCAAACATAGCCCTTTAGCGCCGCATACACTCGGTGAATATCAGAAACCGGCACTAAGTAGGCAGTTGAGTTTTCGTGAGTCGAGTCCCAAGCAGCGATGGCCTGGTTCATCTCCGCACGGTAAGTTAGGCCAATTTGAGTCGGAGGCGCATTGTTATTGCAAAGGTCGTTGTGCCCGGCAAAGAAAAATGCAGATGAAGGTTGATGGCGATTTGTATGTGATCGCACCTGTCCGAGAATTTGGGCGCTTCTTGCTGCCGAAACTGCGTGATTGTCTAAGGTAACTGGCCCCGTGGGATCGAGTTTTTTGGAAAGAACAGACACCCATGCAAAGTGTGGGGAGTGGTGCTTAGCGATATGGGCGCGATTTTTCGTCATAAGATACATCGCCAAATCAGAAATCAATCCGCTTAGCTCTTTTAGTGGCGGTGCGTTGGTGACGTCGGTGTTGGAAAGAAAGCCTGCCGTGAGTGAGTCGCCGTAGGCTTCAACGTAAGTTTGTGCGTGGGAAGGGAAGCTGGCAGAAAGAAGCGTTGCACATATTAAACCTAACCCTCTTATATTTTTCACTGCCCCACCTCATGAAAAACAAGAACGCTAGAATCTAGAAAACAAGCACTATGTTGCTGCCAATACCTAGAAGTCTATTGGCCCTTATGTGAAACGGCAAAGCAAAAACCATCCGGAAAAAAGATCCGATAGGGCGGAAAAAAATTCCTGCCAAGGTGTGTAAAAAGGTAAGAGCTGGGATGGTTTCGGTTGGCACTAGGGTTGCATTACCTTTTCGGCAGCAGCACAAAAAAACTTTAGGAAAAAAATGGACAAAGGAATTTACACGGCGCTCTCGGGTGGAATTGCGAAGTCGCATGAAATCGAAATCATTGCGAACAATTTAGCCAATGCAAATACCCCGGGCTTTAAACGCGACTCTGCCACTTTCAATGAATACCTTACCGAAGTGCGCCGGCCAGATTCTGCTGACGGCCTACCCCGAGAGCTAGGCCAGACAGCGCTGTTGGACAGTCGCCCGCAAGGCGACAAAAGTTTTGTAGAAATGGACGGCGTTTACACTCAGCACGGCCAAGGCGGATTGAAGCGAACCAATCTGCCCTTCGACTTGGGACTCGAAGGGAAAGGTTTTTTCGAGGTCTTGACTCCGCAGGGTGTTCGCTACACGCGGCAGGGAAATTTTAGCATCTCGAAAGAAGGCACCTTAGTTACGGCGAATGGTTTTTCCGTCTTGGGCAAGGGTGAGGGCGCGGGCCCTGAGCAGCGACAAATTCGCTTTGGTTCAGGACCAGTAGAAATTGGCCGTACCGGCGAAATTCGGCAGGGGGGCGCAGTTATCGGTCAGCTTTCGATGGTCGAATTTCACGAGAACCAGTGGTTGGAAAAAGTTGGAAATGCCTACTTTCGTAATACCAATGACGCGAATGAGATGAAGAATCTGCCTTCTTCCACTCAAGTGCATCAAGGTTTCATCGAGACTTCCAATGTGAATGCAGTTCATGAAATGACTCGTCTCATTGAAGCAACTCGCGCATATGAATCCCATATGCAAGCAATAAAGACTTACCAAGAAATAGATGGCCGCACCGCAAATGAAATTGCCCGTCGATAAAGGAGCCTGAGTATGGTGAATGCACTCAATACAGCAGCAAGTGGTATGGAAGCTCAAATGGAGCAAATCGACCAGATCACCAACAATCTAGCGAACGTTAACACCTCGGGCTACAAGAGGACTCGAGCTGAGTTTCAGGATTTGCTCTATGAAACTTTGCAGGAGCCGGGCGCGAATACTTCGGCTCAAACGCAAGCACCCGTCGGAATTCAAAAGGGAATGGGCGTGAAAGTTGCCGGGACTCAACGAAACTTTGAGATGGGCAAAGCGCAGCATACAAAGCGTGACTTGGATCTTTTCATCCAGGGAGATGGTTTCTTCGTTGTTCAACTCCCCAATGGCGAACAAGCATTTCGGCGCGATGGCTCGTTCTACCGTGCTGCTTCTGGGCGAGTAGAAACCATCGACGGCTATGCCCTATTGCCCGAAATTCAAATTCCCTCGGGCGGTGGCAGAGTAGAGATCGCAGAAGATGGAGTAGTGAATCTCGTCGGCACTGGCGCGAATCAAACTCGGACCGTACTGGGTCAGCTCCAAGTCGCAACGTTTGTGAATAACGGTGGCCTAAAGGCAATGGGGAAGAACCTCTTTGCTCAAACCGATGCAAGCGGCGCACCTAATTTAAACGCTCCAGGGCAGAGCGGATCCGGTGGAGTCATGCAGGGCTATATCGAGAGTTCTAACGTCGATATGGTTCGCGAGATGACCGAAATGATTTCCGCTCAACGCGCGTTCGAAATGAATTCGAAAGTGCTCCAAGCAGTAGACTCAATACTTCAAAACACGGCTAACATTCGATGAAACCTCTTATTTTTCTAATTTTGTGGATTTTTTCCTCAGCGCTTTTTGCGGGCTCAGAAAGCTGTTGGGAAAAAGCGCTTACTAAGGCTGTTTCGGGTCGCCTTCCGGCTGGAGCGCGAGTGGTCGTTGAGAAGCTTAGGGCACAAGGGCCATGCACAAAAACCCAAGTCGTCGATTCGTTGTTGCCCGACTCAGGACTGGGATTTGTTACATTCAACTCAGGCACGGCACAAGTACGCGCCTTTGTGCCGGTCGCGGTGGCAAACCAACCCCTATCTCATGGGGAGAGTTTGACCGAGGAGAATGTACGATTTGAAGAACGAGAGCTGAGTAGGATTACTCAGAACGGGTATTTCGCAACCAAAGATCAAATTCTAGGAAGAAAGGTGAAGGGGTACCTTTCCTCCGGGGCAGTGATTAGTCGACTTAACTGTCAACTACCTTCCGTTGTTGCTCAAGGGCAGTCTGTGGATTTAGTTCGTCAAAAAGGCGAACTGACATTGGTTGCTAAGGTAAAGGCCTTACAAGCGGGGTTACGGGATCAGTGGATACAAGTTCAAAATCCAAGCAGTGGAAAGATTCTCCTAGCTCGAATAACCGGTCCCGGCATCGTGGAGGTTCGATGAACTATCGATTGGACATTCGAAACCTAATTCAATTCGCCCTTCTTACGGCATTTATTGCTGGTGCTCTTTCAGGGTGTGCAGCACTTGAGGAGCCCGAAACGCCGCGTCCCCTAGCGGCCCAACCGCCCGTGGCAAAAAAACCTGCGCCCCGGGAGTTGGGAACGCTTTGGAGTGATGATTCGATGTGGAACCATGTCTACACAGCCACGTCTGCACGTGTGGTTGGCGACATTATTACGATTCATCTCGACGACCGATTCAAATCACGCATTCTCGCTTACCGCGAGCCGGTCCCGGAATCAGCACCCAAGTCGGGAACGCCTGAGCGCGCAGTGGCAAGTGATCCAGCTCCTGCGGCCACGCCGACAGATAAGTCAGTTGCTTCGGATTTGGTGGTTCGTGGCGTGATCGAAGAAGTTGGTCCTCGAGGTATCTACAGGATTTCCGCCGGTGACAATGTGGAAATTAGCGGTTGGGAACCGTACGTCGTGGTTAAGGGACGGGTTCGAGATCGCGATATCAGTGCGAGCGACGAAGTGAAGATTGGCGATATCGTTGATCTGAACCTTGATGTTCTAAAAGCACCGCCTGTGCCAGGTGATAGCCAAGGAGTAGAGAATGTTTCGTGGTAGCGCGATTTTAGTTTTGTTGATGTTGAGCGTAGCTTCGCATGCGGCTCGAATCAAAGATTTGGCCAACTTAAGAGGGGTGCGAAGCAACCCACTTACTGGCTATGGAATTATCGTCGGCCTTGCTGGAACAGGGGATTCGTCCTTCGACCTTACTCCAAAATCCTTAGCTCAAGCGCTAAAGAGTCTGGGAATTGACACCCACTCTCAGAAGTTGGAAACGAAAAATATTGCGGCTGTTTTTGTATCGGCAAATTTACCGCCCTTTGCGCGAGTGGGCTCTAACTTGGATGTCACCGTGTCGTCGATAGGTAATGCGGCGTCGTTAGAAGGTGGAACGCTCATGATGACCGCTTTGCGAGGCTCGGACAATCAAATCTATGCAATGGCACAGGGAAAACTTGTCGTCGAGAGTAAGTCCGCAAAGGGAGGCTCTTCAGGAGGCAAACATTTAGTCGCAGCCCAAATCACGGGCGGAGCTGCTGTGGAGCGGGAGATTACCTACAATTGGTCGGACCTGAAAGAGTTGAAGTACCAACTACACAATCCCGACTTCACTACCGCTGCTCGACTCAGTCACAGGATTAACGAAGAGCTTTCTGGACGATTTGCTATTCCCCAAGATGCAGGAACTGTGCAGGTTATAGTCCCTTACGGTTTTGATGCAACACCAGTGGATCTGATTGCGCAAATCGAGTCAATCGATGTTGAGGCCGATCGAGCCGCAAAAGTCGTTGTAAATCCTAGGACCGGCACCGTGGTGCTAGGTGAATCAGTCAGGTTAATGCCTGTCGCAATTGCGCACGGGAACTTGAGCGTGGAGGTAAAGAGCACGCGTGTCCCGGCTGCCGAGGGTGGGGCGGAAGCTGCTCCAGCCGGGGGCGAGAAGAATAAGAATCGGGTAATGATGGTAAATGGTCTGGCCAATATTTCGGAGTTGGTTGCCGGGCTAAATGAAATGGGCGCTACTTCGGAAGACCTTATTTCCGTTTTGAAGTCACTCAAAGCGTCTGGTGCATTGCTTGCTGAATTGGAGGTCTTGTGAGAGTAGAGTCACTTCCAGGACCAGCGAACTTGGTTGAGGACGATAGTCGCTTAAGTCCTGAGGAAAAGGAAAAACTTCGCACAGTGGCGAAGCAATTCGAAGCCGTTTTTGTAAATCAAATGGTTGGCGCGATGCGTAAAACAGTTCAACCAAACGGACTTATTCCTCAGAGTCAGGGCGAGAGAATCTACCAAGGAATGCTCGATACGGAGCATGCTGACAAACTAGCCGAAAGTAACCAATTTGGGCTCTCCGAACTGATATATGAGCATTTATTGCGGTCCTCGGGAGGCCGGTGATACACTATACCTATACGGCTGGAGTAGGATTTTCTTCCGGCCCTTGCCTGGAGCGACCATGAAGGTCACGCAAAACCCGTCTCCAAATACGACTGGGCTAGATAAAGCCAAAGCTGCTGATAAAGCACAAGTTAATAAAGGGGCAGAGGCCCAACAACGTGTGCCCGTGTCGAATGCGGGTCAAGGTGGCGCTGCCGTGGATATCTCGGATCAGGCCCACTTAATGAAGTCGGCTCGTGAAATCGTTTATTCCACGCCCGATATTCAGGCTGACAAAGTTTCTGACTTAAAGCGGCGAATCAAAGAAGGCAGCTATCGAGTAGATAGCGAAGCCGTCGCTGATAAGCTGGTAGATGAGCACCTAGCTTCCCATTTCGGCAAAAACGACCTTTAAATAACGCGAATATAAAATGGATCGCTTCACACAGCTTTGTCTGTGGACTGATGAGAGCCTTGCTCTGTCTCGGGAGTTCCAACAACTCTTAGGCCGAGAGCGCACGGCTCTTCTTTCTTTCCGCGGAGAGGAACTTGCAGAAATTACCTTATCCAAGGAGCGCATTGTTGCGCGAATTGGGGCAGTGAGAAAACAGATTCGCGATGCAGGTTTGGCCTGGTACGGAATCGATAGCAGCGCAGATCTAGTACAGCGCGTTTCTGCTGAGCAAGCAAAAGTTTGGAATGAAAAGCAGCAGGCGTGGAAGGGCGAGTGGGAAAAAACCCGCCAGCAAGCGGAACGCAGTCAGTTTTTCTTGAAGCACTCGCAGCGAAATTTGGGCACATTGATCGAGCATTGGCGTCGACTGCTCGGAGAGGCGCCGCTTTACTCTGCCAAGGGACGAAAGGTAGACGTTTCCTCAACCGGAAAAGTTTTCCAAGCCAAGTACTGAGGTTTCTATGCCCGTTACAGATATTCTTGAAATTGGAAAGCAGGGCATGGACGCAAGTCGCCAGGGCCTTCAAACCTCTTCCAACAACGTGGCCAATGCCAATACGCCTGGCTATTCTCGCCAGCGAGTACAGTTGTCGGTGAACAATCAGCCGCCGCAGGGGCAGCAACGTATCGCTGGCGTGCACGTAAAAGAAACTATCCGCATCCATGATCAATTCATTCAGGGACAAATCGTGGATGAGTCGCAGGTACTGGGTGCGGCAAAAGCCCGCATGCAGGGTCTAAAGATGGTTGAGAGTACCGTGCACACGGATGCGTACCGAGTGGGCGACTTGATTAATAATTTCTTCAATGATTTTCGAGAGCTTTCAGCTAACCCTGAAGTAAATGCGCTACGAAGCAATGTGACTTTCTCTGCGAAAGAGGCTGTGAACGGCTTTAGAGCTTTGAGTGGCAACCTGCAGTCGCTGCGCGATGACATTGATGTTCAACTCGCTGTCGCCGTGGACTCAGTTAATACCCTGGCCCATGAGTTGGGTGATCTCAATGCCAAAATCGCGCAATTTGAAGGCCTTGGAGAGGCTCCTCTTGAGCTTCTTGATAGGCGCGATGCTGCTGTTAGACAGATTGCAGACAAGATTGGTTTTCAAGATTCCTCCGACGGCATGGGAAATGTGAATATTTCTGCAGGCGGTCTTGGCGTACTCGTAAATGGATCGAATGTGAGTGAGCTCGTTGTGCTAAGAACCCCTGAAAAAGAGGGGAAGGCATCGGGATCTTACGACGTATTTGTTAAAGACGGCGAAGGTTTGAGAATTGCCACCAACTATATTCGCGATGGCGAAGTGGGTGGTTTGATCCATGTTCGAGATTCCGTTATCAATCCCACTTTGAATCACCTCGATGACGTGGCTTACCAGTTTGCAACCAATGTAAACGAAGTGCACCGCCAAGGGGTTGGGTCAGATGGAATTTCTGGGCGAGATCTTTTCGATTTGCCTACAGAAGTTCAAGGGGCTGCGAGCCACGTTTCTGTTTCCGATACGGTACTCTCCGATACAAGAGCCATCGCGGTCGGTGCCACGCCAGACGCTCCCGGAGACAATAGAATTGCGCGGTCGATTGCGGAGCTCCAGGGGATGGCCCTAGTTTCGGATGAACCCGGCATGTTGACCAAGGCCACGGGGCGCCAAACCTTCAACGAGTCACTCAATGGTTTGGTAGGTAAGATCGCCGTACAAGTAGAACACGAAGACCACTTGTTTCGTCACCAAGAAGCGATTTTGGGCCAACTGGAAAACTATAGGCAGTCTGTTTCTGGTGTGAACCTGGATGAAGAAGCTGTGTCGATGATGCAATATCAGGCTACTTTCAATGCTTCCGCAAAGGCGATGAAAGTGGGCGACGAACTGCTACAAACTATTCTCAGTATCAAATAAGGGAACTGAATATGGCAGGCAGAATTTCCACCCCTCAGATATTTGATCGCGCCAATACCCACATTGCCAGCGCCCGAGAGAAAGAAATACTCTCTTCGGAGAAGGCGGCCTCCGGTAAAGAAATTGTGCGACCTTCGCAAGATCCCGCGGGTTACATGGTTGCAACCGCGCTCAAAGATGATCTAGCCATTATCGGCACTACCCTTAAGAATGCGAATGCCGCAAGTCGAGTATTGAATCTGACCGAGGGCGTTGTTGCAGGCCTTCAAGACACGCTTCAACGAGCTTATGAATTGGCGGTGTCGGCTGCTGGGGATGGAAGTACTCAAGTGCGAAAGTACTCTTTGAGCGAAATTGAGACTTTGTACGATAGCTGTATTCAGGTGCTCAATACCCGCTACGGAAACAGAACCTTGCTTGGGGGATTTAAAACGGATCAGGTGGCCTTTGATAAGCAGGGGAACTTCCTTGGAGACGGTGGTCAGATTGAAGTGGAAGTGGCGCGCGGGCTTTACATCCCCATCAATATTTCGGGCGAGCGCGCCGTGATGGGCGTTGGCGTGGATGGTGGTATAAACGTGCTCTCGCCACTGAAGTCACTAATCGAGGGTTTGAAGAGTGACAACTCTGAGATGATCCAAAAGTCTCTTGAGGGGTTTATCAAAGCAAACGATCAGCTTTCTTTGATTCGCGGGGAAATTGGTTCTCGTACCGCGCAAATAGATAGAGCGGTAAATAGTCAGGAACAAATTTCTGTCGATTCGACGAGTGCGGTGTCTGAGATTGAAGATGCCGATGCAGTGAAGGTTTTTTCTGACTTGGCGCGCGATCAGAATGTGCTTCGCGCCGCCATCTCCACGTCCAACAAGATTCTCTCTGAAAATCCTACCGATATTTTCTACAAATAGGCGCTATGGGCAAATTCGCCCAGATAACGCGCGGCGCTGTATCTTTTTTTCTTTTCTTCTCATACCCAGCTTCTAGAAGCCGATAAAGAGGGTGGGAAGAAATATATGCTCGTTCTGACCAGAAAACTCGGCGAAAGTATAGCGATTGACGACGAGATTAAGATTGTCGTCCTTCAGATTAAGGGACGCCAAGTCCGCCTCGGTATCGAGGCCCCCAAAGACACCAAAATCCACCGCGAAGAAGTCTACCTCGCCATTCAAGAACAAAATAAAGAAGCCGCAGAGTCTAAACCTGATGAAGTGAAAAAGGTTGCGAAGCTGCTACGCGCCAGCTAACATTGAGTCAGTTGTCTTCCAACCTTATTTTTCGGAAACAGGAGACTCCATGCTGGTGGAAACCACCCGGTTCGGAAGTATTTCGGTATCTGAGGAAGATATTGTCACGTTCCCAGAGGGGATGCTCGGCTTTTCCAAGATCGACAAGTACGTACTAGTCGAGAGAGTCGATGATTCCTTGTTCCTCTGGCTGCAGGCGGTTAAGAAGCCTAGCGTGGCTTTCCCTCTTCTAGAGCCAGAGATTTTCGAGAAAAATTATCGCGTTGAGCTAGCTGAGGAAGATCGCTCCATTTTGGAGTTAGATAATCTCAAGCACGCAAAAGTTTATTCGATTGTCACCATTCCGAGTGACCCCACAAAAATGACGGCAAATCTTAAGGCGCCGATTGTGGTGAATTTAAAAATGCGGCTAGCGCGCCAAGTAATCTTGCACGAAGCGGATTACCCAATTCGAAAAAGCATTTTTGCAGATCTTCAGCAATACTGTGCCGCTAGCAGTCGCACAGTATTCCCAGAGACAGACGCACCTGCTTATCAGGCCATTCATTTAGCCGATGAGCTTGAGCCGCCTGTCGCAAAATCACTTTAGATATCCGGTGAAAGGCCCGTCAGGGCTTTCGCAAGCGATCGTACGCCGTCAAAACCTTCCGAACGTAATTCTGGGTCTCTGCGTAGGGCGGAATTCCGTTGTACCGCTTTACCTTCTCTGGCCCTGCATTGTAGGCCGCTAGTACCTTTGGCAAATCAAACTGAAATCGGTTCAATAAGCTTCTCAGATATTGGCATGCGCCCATGAGATTGCTTCGGATATGGTGCGGATTTGCCATACCCAAGTCGTCCGCCGTGCGTGGCATAACCTGAAGCAATCCTTTGGCGCCTTTGGGGGAGATGCTGTGGGGTTCACCTTTAGACTCAATTTCCATCATGGCTTGGACTAGTTTTGGGTCAATGCGGTACACAGCAGCCGCCACGGCGATTTCCCGTTCGAGGGCGGCCGGAATTCGAGCGGCCAGGGCGGGGCGGCAGGAGCTGAAAAGGGCGATGGCCCAAAAAAGGAGCATGGCGTCAATTTACCCTATAGGGTGTAGGACAGTCCATAGGTCGCAAGAAGTATGGTGGCACTTCCAAAAAGCATTCGAATATCGCCGCGGATGCTTGCTCCCATTAGCGGCACATCGAAACTCAATGAGGGTCCAAAAAGAAATTGTCCGGTTTGCAAATAGGTGGGGTTGAATCCGCGGTTCTGGGTCACTACGGCAGCGATTTGATTTGCGCCCCCGCCCAGCGATACCACTAGGTAGCGCTCAGCAATCGGCAGCTGCAATCGAACGTCAGCGTGTAACAGAAGGTAACTAAACACGTCAGCGCCCGCCTCGAGACGCACTCTGGGGAAAAGTTTTACTCCGCCATACCCTCCGACGCTCACGACACTGGCGCTTGCGCCCTGTGCTGCAAAACGCGCCATTCCGAGATTGGCACCCAGGTAGAAACTCCCTTCCTGCATGGTGGAAAGCTCAGTGAATAGACGGCGGCCCCGCTCCTCTTTTGTTGGCTCGGCCGCTACGGTATCGCCAGAGGGCGGGGTTGGGATTTCTTCGAAATTTGCGAGAGAATACTGACGCATCATTTCGGTGAACGCCGCGCCCATACGCAGCTCCACCCATTCCTGCGTGAGTCGATTCGTGGGAGAGCCTTTGAGCGGATCGGAAGTTGCCACGTACTTTCCAGGACGGTCGGCGTCGAAGAGAAATAGAGCGACTCTTTCGTTGTCGACATACGTAAAGGCCATTAAATCTGCGCGAACTTTATCGAAACCGTCTTGAATGGCCTTTGGGTCGTATCCGGAGAGTGCTTGATTCGTGGTTTGCACTTCAAAAAGGCGTGTTCTTGCAAATTTTTCTGCTAGCTTTGCCTGCAGTGCAGTTGCCGAGATGGAAGCGGCAGTCGACGTGGACTGCATTACCGCTAACGTCCTCATGCCGGTTTGGGTCTCACTATAACCGTTAGTTGACCCAATTGCTGCTAAGGCCAGCAGGCCATACCGCCACGAAATAGATCTCTTCATTCTGCCTCCGGTACTTCCTAACTAAGCCGCAATTTGAGCCGGCTTGGTCTTCTTTTTAGAGAAGTAGTAGTTACTTGCTCTTCTGTAAGCTCCAGTGAGCTGAACACAGTTGAGCGCAACACCGACTGGAGCCCTAGAGTAAAGTTTGCACGTTTGGAGGGCTTCCATTACGTCACGTGGTCTCGTGACGAAAATTCGAGCTACCACGACGATAAGGTCGGCTAGCGGGGCCCATTGGTGAGCCAAATTCGATGTAAACAACGGTGGTGTATCAATAAAGATCACGTCGTAGTTTTTTCTCAGTTCTACCAGCGCTGCCCCAAGGGGCTTTTGAACGTTCCCATTGTCCGTTGGTTGCACGCGTTGTCCGCGTGGCAAGAATGAAAGTCCGTCCACTCGAGTGGGTACAATCAACTTATTCGGGTCTGCCGTGGGATCGTTAATAAGAGCGTAGAGTCCCCCAGTTGCATTCTCGGAGATACCGAAAAACTGGTTGGGGCGCGTAGTTAACAAGTCGCCATCGATCAGCAGGGCCCGTCGATTGGGATCGTGGGCTGTGAGAGTGAGCGAATTCGCAACGGTACTTTTTCCTTCTCGTGCGTGGCCGGAGGTAACAATGACTACCGGGCAAAGGGTGTCTTTGGTTTCTCGAAGGATTCGGTAGTTCATGATTTTCAAATATTCCATTGCATAGGTCGGAATATCTTCGATGATGCGAGCCATTTGGCTGATGTTGGGTACCTTGCCGATGACAGGAAGGTTGAGGCGATTGACCTCAGCCTCGCTGTCAATTCGCGGAAAGGCCGCCATTAGGACCACAAGGGTGATAGCAATTACAAATAGCGCCACTGAAAGCGAGCCGTAAAGGTATCTGCTAAGCTGAGGCGATACCCGCGCAGAATTTTGAGAGGGTTCGCGAAGTCGGTATATTTCAGAGATGCCGGCTGAGACCTCAAGTTCCGTCTCTTGTTCCATTTTATAGAGGTTTTTAATCAACGCTCTTTTGTGCTCGAGATCTGCTTTGAGCCGCTTGTAATCAAGCCGCTGCTGAACAAAGCGCTTTTCGAGCTGATTTAGTTTTTCAATTTGCTCGGCTGTGTTCTTGCGTGAAACCAAGAGCACGCGATATTCAAGCTCTAGTTTGCTGATGCGCGAGCGCACGTCGCTTGCTTCAACGGGGTTGCTAATAAACACCCTTTCAAGTTGCTCGTTAGCGCGTGAGAGCTGCTGGCTGGTTTCCGCGATTTCCTGGTGCAGAGCTTGAATTCGCACTTTCTTGTCCGCATCGTTTGATTCTTCAGTTAGACGCAGGCGGTATTCAAGGTCCATCAACTTTTGAGTTGCGGCATCCACTGAAGATTGCAGGCTAGTGTGCTCTCCTCGTTTGGCTTGAGGTACCTTCAAGAGAAGGGTTTTTGTGGCGCGATTGGTAAGGATTTGGCTCTCAATCTGCGCAAGGTCGTTTTGGAGTTTTGTCCGCCCTTCATCTTCGTCGGATACTGTGACGAAAGCAGTGAATTCAGGGCTGCGTTTTTGAAATTCCAATAGGCTTACTTCGTTTTCCGCAATTTGGTGCGAAAGTGTAGCTAGCTGGCGGCTGATAAAGTCTCGCTTTGCAATTGCTTCTCGTTGCCCGATTTCTGGATAGTAGGCTTCAACAGTATTGATGTAAGCAAGGCAAAGATCGTGAGCGGCATCCGGGTGCTGGGCGATGCAACTAAGGTTAAAAATGTCGCTGTTTTTGTCCCAGTTGAGTGTTACGTGACTGCGGAAACTGTTTGCCGGAACTGCCACGCCATCCGGAAAGAATGTCTTTAAATAAGCCGGACGGTTGGAATTGTTGTAAATGTCGGTGAGCGCCGTTCGCAAACGATCCATTACTTCTTGGCTCGACAAAAGCTGAGCCATGTTTTGTTTGCGGCTGTTGGATTGGCGCATGGAGCCAATCATGTAATTTCGATACATATTGTCTTGAGAGTGATCTATCAAGATTGCTGCGTTGGAATTGTATTCGGGTACAGCGACGTAATACTTCTGCATGGAGTAGCCGTAGATGAGGGCTACTTCTAGAAACAGGAGAAGTCCGTGGGTTCGGACATAGCCCAACGCTTTCAGGAAGATCTGAAATTCGTTTGTCGCCTGGTGCACCATTTTGCCACCTCACCGGATAAATCGGTAAAAGCTCAAACCTCGAGCACATTTTTCGTTAGGTAATTCCCGAATTTAAGACAGTATAGCACGTTCCCTTTTATGGTCTAAAAGGGTTGTTTATAATAACCGGCAATGCGCTACCGTCATATAAAGAATGAAAGTGATTTAGAGATTACCCACACGAAGGGGAGCGGTCCTGGCGGCCAAAATCGCAATAAACGTATGAGTGGAGTTCGCGTTGTCCACCTGCCGAGTGGTGTTTCAGTGGTTGCCACAGAGCGTCGATCTCAAGCGCAGAACCTATCGGCGGCGCTAGAGCGATTAGATGAGAAGCTTGCGCGGTTATATCACAAGCCCATAATGCGGCGCTCCACTGCTCCGACGCGCTCTTCAAAGGTGAAGAACGCGAAAGCCAAGAGTGAGCGCTCTAAAACAAAAGTCCTCAGAAAAAGGCCTGCCGATAGCGATTGGTAGGGCTCGCGAAAGAAGTTATAATATTGGGAGTGGCTTCCATACTAAATGTCATAAGCGGCTCATATGCTTTTCTTGTCACGGCGCAGGTGCTGGTTATTTGCGGTCTTCTGCTTGCCTTTATTTGGTTGATGATTCAAAGGGCTCGCGACGTTGTTCCTCATGAGGCTGCGCCCCCTGAGGCGCCAAAGGTTGAGTCTCCAGTCGTAGAGGCCGCGCCAACACCACCGCCTCCAGCGCCGGCGCCGGTTGTTCAAGAGGTTGTTCGTACAGCGGATCCGGCAGAGGTGACTGAGCTGAACGACAAGATCCGGTATCTTGAGTCTCGGCTTATGGAATACGAAATTGTTCAAGAAGAGATAAGTTCTTTGGGTACGCTTCGGGATGAGAACGAGCAGCTTAAGAAGGAACTTTTTGAGATCAAGAAAGCTAGCCAGTTGAATGCGTCCGCGCCTTCCGCGCCCGCAGCTCCTGCCCAAGCTTTGAATGATGCACCTTCGGCGCCACCCGATGCTTCAGCTGCCGCCGCCCAAGCCCCCCACTCAGAGGATCCGGAATCGGCTGTTCAGCTAGATACGATTCTAAAGAAGTTAGATGAGATTGCGCCTAAGCAATAATCTTTTTTTATTACTGCCCGCCCGCCAATAGTTGTTCCATCTGCAGAAGGTGTTCAATTCGGTACAGCAATATCTGCTCTTCGAGCCCGTCGGAGTTCGACGTAAGCCAGCCCGTATAAAAATCCTGAAATCGCTCAACTGTCTTAATGATCCTGACCCGCGTTAGCGGTTTGTCATCGTCTGTAACCAGTTTTGCAAAGTTAAACCGCAGCGAGTATCGAAAACGTTCCGGCAGATCAATGCTCTCGACCGGGGTGAAAAGGAGCTCATTATATGGGCCATTTACCGTCTCGGAGAGAATCTTCCCAGTGTCTTTATTGCTAATCTTCAGTGGGTAATCGTTTAGCGCCTTGAGTGTAGCCAGCCAAACCTCATCGTAAGTTCCCGCGTAAAGCCGAGTGTAGAACGGCTCAGACCGGGTTGGGGCGGAAGAGCAAGAAACCAACCAAAGAGTCATGAGCGAGACGAGCAGGGGTGTGAGTCGTGATGTCATGCCCTTATTATCGTGGAGGGCGTTGGACGAAACAAGACCAGACTCCCTTTCGGCGTTTTAGCTCTGGTTCATGAGCGCCGCGCCATTGAGAAATTCGAGACCCTACCCCGCCCCCCTCGTAAAGCCCTTCCGATGTCCTAAAAAAGAGACTGCAAAATGCCATTTATTAGTTATAATTTTAGTTATCAATAATAAAAAAGGGCAATAGGCGCATGCAACAGGTTCTACGCACCGGATTTGTGACGCGATGGGTAAGTAAGCTTGTTTTTAAGGTGGTTCTTTCGCTGTCTGGGTGGTTGCAGCGCCATGCGCACCAGAAGTGGAAATTGGTCGTCAGAGAGCATCAAAAGGGGGGTGTAGACCCAAAGGCCCCTCTTCTGAGCGCCGCGCCTGAGCCATTTAAATCAAAAAGCCTGGAGAGCCTTGATGGTGGCGGCTCTTGGGGTGACGCGGAATGGCGCAATGATCGTGAGATCGTTTTGCCAAATTGGGCGCGCGAAATTCAGCCATTTTTGGCCAATCAGTTGAGCGAACACACTCGACGCGCTTATGAAACCGATTTGAAGCAGTTCTTTGGCTTTTTGGATGGTCGGGTTGATGTGGGGACATTGGCTGGTTTGCGGTCTGAGCACGTAATTATTTTTAGGAAGTACCTAGAAGAAGGAAGAATGACCGGAAAACCCATGGCAAAGGCCTCGATTAATCGAAAGCTTGCCGTGGTGAAAAGCTTTTTCGAGTGGCTTCGGGCAAATCACGTGGCGCGAGACAATCCAGCCGCCCGAGTAAAAGGCTTTCCCCAGAGTCAGGAGTCAAAGCTCAATGGGTTGTCTGATGAAGAGGCCCAACGAATGCTCGATCTCCCTAATAGAAACTCTCCCTCTGGAGCGCTTCATCAAGCGGTATTGGCAGTGCTGCTGTACTTGGGATTGCGCAAAGGCGAATTAATCGATTTAAAGATGGGTGATTTAGACTCAGAGCGGGGCGTGCCTGTGCTAAGGGTGCGGGGAAAGGGGCACAGAGTGCGAATTCTACCCCTGACACCCTTGCTGCAGGCCCGGCTAGAGCATTACTTTTTTGTGTGTGGGCGCAATCGCCTTGATAAGGAGGCGCCCCTCTTTACTCCGACTAAAAACCCTCGCTTTGGAGTGACATTTAAGCCGCTTAATCCCAACGCTATCACGTACCTTGTTCTTCGCTACGCCACCAAGGCCGGGGTACTGAAAAAGGTCTCTCCCCATTCGTGCCGAGCCACTTGTATTTCAAATGCGCTCGATAGGCGTGCTACTCATCGTTCCGTGCAGCATCTAGCCGGATGGTCGACACCTTTGATGATTCAGCGTTATGACAAGCGACGAGAGGATTTGAAAAACTCAGCGGTATTCGTGGTGGACTACACTACGGAAACCGAACCACCGAAACAGAGTTAGCCACAGTGACAGAGCGTGTTTCACCGCTTGTGCGGTTTGAAAGGCGGTAGGTTCCGGGTTCGACTATGAAATGAGCCCAACCCTTAGGGTCTACTTCCTTTTCCATAATGAGAGCCCCGGAGGAATTCTCTACACGTAATTTCTCGCCTTGATTTGCCTTTGCACGAATGGAAGCGCCGTTTGCGCGATCCAAAATGTACTGCCAGCCCGGCCGATTTCGCTCTAAAGTAGAATCCCGCCAGCGCGAATAGGAGGGCTGAAAGCCCTGGTTTTGCGAGTTTGCTTCGATAGTGTACGCAAGCGCCTTAACTTCAGCATACATCCAATCGGAGGAGCCGCCGTCGACAGGATAGAGCAATTCATAGGACGTTCCGGGCGTGTATGTTCCATTTCCCGAGTCGCGCACTAGCTTAGAGGCAAGCTCTTTACCTATCCCTTCCACTAGCCTTTTTTCTGAGGCAGGCAGCGTGTCGTTTGGGCAGCTGGTTGGATAAATGACGATCTCCGAAGCTGTGTGGTACGAAATATTGATCACCGGTCGGATTTGCTTGGCTAAATTCATCAAGGCCTGGGTCTCTGGTTCCGAGCCGGGGCTTGGGCCGCGGTAGTCATCGTCTCTGGTGGAGCCTGAGGAGCCTTTGCACTTGCCCCACTGGTAGGGATAATTGCGATTGTTATCAACGCCGTACCCACCGCGAGTATTTTTGCGCCACATATTGTCGCTATTCCAAACTTGGGTGTTTCCGTCTGGATTAAGCATGGGAACAATCCAAATTTCGTTTAGCCTTAACCACTCTTTTGTTTTTGTGTCGGTCTTAAAATTCGAGGTGAGTTGTTCGGCGATGTCGATTGCAATTTCTGGTGTCATGACCTCTCTTGCGTGGTGCATGGCATCAAACAGGATGACTGCTTTCTCCCTCGAAGGAATGGAGAAGGGATCTGTAATTCGAATTGCGAATATTTCTTTTCCGTCAGTGGAGTTTCCGATGCTTACCACCGAGGCGAGCTGGGGGTGGTCTGATTCAATTTTTCTAAGCGCAGCCTCCACCGTTTCAGGAGTTTTGTAGGACTTGTCGAGGGTTTCAAGTAGGTACCTTGAGGAGGTTGGTTTTGATCTGGGGTTCGCTCTGAGTTGATTCAGTCCATTCGAGTCGGTGATAACCACAAACTCATTTGCTTCAAAATCCACACCTGCCACATCAAAACCTTTTCGCACTAATTCCTGAATGTGCGCGCGGTCTTTTATGGGAATTCGTAATACTAAATGCTCCGGCGGGTTAGAAGTTCGGCTTGCGGCAGTGAGCAGAGCGACAGCGGCCAATGCCGTGATAGAAAAACGCATTTTTTCTCCTCTGACGGCAGTTATAAACAGTTTACTAATGTGCTATGGGCTTGGCACGCCGCTCTGGGTCTTGGTTTCCGAGGGTTTTGCTAGCTGATATACTATTAAAAAACGAGGCAACGATGCGCGGTTTAGTGTCACTTTCTGCTGTGATTGGACTTCTCGGCTTCGTGCTAACGCCTGCAGTTCATTCCGAATCCGCAGCCCGCGGCAAATTTGAATCCTACGATAAGGCTAAACGCAGAAGCATTGGGTCGAGGGCCGCTGTTTCGCGGCGCTTTCCGAGCGCCGAGGAAGCAAAAGTTGCGTGGAATGATTTGGATCTTTCTAGCGTAACGACCGTTTCTTTGGAGACGGATCTCTTTAACTTGGTTCGTGATAGTCGCTATCTCACCGATCCGCTGCACCCTAAGTTCGCGCGTCGTAATAGCTGGCTTTACCCGCAGGATGGGTGTTGGGTGCGAGCGGGACTTAGTCGCCGGCTGGCAAAGGCCAACGGCTTTGGAGATTTACGAAAAGTTTTCATATTTGGTTCGCTTAACGTTGCATCGCCCAACGCGCCCGGGGGGAGCGTCAGATGGTGGTACCATGTCGCCCCTATTTATCTTGATAGTACCGGCGGGGCGAGGGTAGTTGACCCCGCTATTTATCCCACCGGCCCAATGGATTTACAGGCGTGGGTTCGTACGATGGTTGCGGACACGAACGACGCGAGCTACAGCATTTGTGCTTCTGGAGCCTATCTTCCTAGCGATGTGTGTGAACTAAGCGACGATGACGTCGACAGTGATGCCGCTTCGCAACTCTCTCTGTATCTGGATCTGGAATGGACAAACTTGCTCGGACTTGGCCGCGATCCCGAAGTTGAACTCGGAGATTATCCTCCGTGGTCCATCTCTTCCGGTGAGTGAGTGGGGGCCGATTTCGCTAGGTTAGCCGGAGATATGAGTGCGCAAGAGTCCGTGATGGGGTCGTAAAAAAGCTTTGCCTCACCTCGCTCGAGTTGCGAGTGCACTTGCTTGATCATGGTTTCAAGACTTACATCTCTGTCGCCGTAATTAGTCCCTTCTTGCAATATAAATGCTTCAATGACCGCTTGGAGCGTTTCCGGCCCAAGGTCTTTATAAGGAACTTCTACTGCCGACTCAGATTTCACGGGTGTTTGCGAGCATAGGCTTTCATTACGTGCTCGGCTTCCTCCAGATCGGCTTCTGAGATTTCCCAGAGTTTTTTGTGTCCTACCATTTTTTGGAGCCGATCAAAGAGGTCGAAGTCGATAAAGGGAGTCACTTTCTTTGACTGGTATTCTCTTTCTTTCTCGCCGTAGAGTCCCAGGAAGGTGTTGTCTCGAAACCAAGACTCTCGATTCCTATCGGCCAGCATTTGAAGCGAGGCGGGCGTTGGGTTGCGCTGCAAAAACTCAAAAAACATGCCGCTTGGAGGGCTGCCTGGGAAAAACCATTCGCCGCTAAAAACCTGGATCAGATCTTCAGCGTCGTCTTTTAAAATCGGGGTAATAAAACGAATTCCCCGCTCGACTGCGTGCTGGTGAAAAGCAAGCAAGTCCGGGGTTCGAAGCGCAATGTGCTGCCAATGAGAGGCGGCTTTGTGCCCATCCAGCATTTCCCTTACGTGGGAAGAGGTGTTTTTTGGCTCGGTCGGCTGCACAATGGCCATAATAGTGCGGCTCAGCTCGCTGCGGTGGGATGCTTCGGCTTCGCCCACCTGAACCGCGAAGGTCATAGACTCCTCGGGGCCACCTTCTACCCAAGCTTTTCTCTTTTCATAAAGAAGATCCGACTTGCGGACCCCGAATACGGTTCTAAATACAACGTAGGCGACGTTGTACATAGGTGGCTGCAGAAGCAGCGTCATATGATCGACTTCAAAGTTTAGAAAACTACGACGATTGGACCCCACGGTTTACCCCTCCCAAGTTTTCGGATTCTCTCACCTAGACTTTGAAAATCAAGAAAATGTTCCCTGTGCCCGTAAGCCTTGAAAAGCCGGGTCTAGCGTACTATTGCAATGCAAGGGAGTTAGAACATGAAGTTGCTTTCGTTCGTTTTGTTTGGCGTACTGTTTTCTGTTTCGCTGTGGGCAAGTAGCTACAATGAAACGTTTGATGACGATTTTAGCGATTCCCAGAAGCAGATTATTTATACGGCCATTCAAAAGGCCTACACCGGACTATTTGCAGATCGAAGCGTATTTAATTGCGTCGCCAGGAACACCCGTTTTGAAGTCGTGGATACCGACTCATTGGTGCGGATTTACGGTGAACCTGGCAGGGGGCTTGGAGGCACTCTTTGGGATAGGCAGTTTAATAGTTTTTCCCAATTCGTAGCTGCCGATGCCGCTTTGCCCGATATTCACATTGGTTATTTCAGCGATTCGGAAACTTTCGCTGGTGGGTACGCTAACTATGGAAAAGTTTATACTACCGTTGCCGCCAACGGTAACCATGTTTGGCGTGGTAAGTTTGAAATCACACTCAACTCGGCGAAGCTACAGGGCGAGGTATCCGTCGCATCATGGGCCGGTCTTATCGCCCACGAAATGCTCCACAATCTCGGCCACGCGCACCCAGCTGCAAGTGACGTTGGACTCGATGCTGCTTATTCAAGAGATTACCGGATAAACTCCGTTCAGTCGTGCGTTCAAGCAGCGGCCGCTGGTTATCCGGATTATCACGCCACCGAAATGCGTTGTGGTGGGAGAGTTCCGCAGTAAGTTGAAACGTTATTTAGCCCGGGAGGATTCCATTTCAAGTGAGCAGCAGTTTTTATGGATTTTTATTTCGGCAACTTTCCCATTTTCGTTGGGTAGAAACACTAATTGCCATGTATTCTTTTTCTCGGTCCATCCCTCTTCTATAATATAGGCGGGGATGTAGTCGCTCCAAAAAAAACCAGAGAAGTTACCGAGTTCAGAACGAACTTCCTCAGCTTTTTTGCCGATGAAATGTTTGCCGGAAGCAAGGCTTACCGCCATTGAGGCGCGCTCTTTTGTGTCGCCTTTTCTAAATTTCATTGCATTAAAGGGTTTTTGTTTCCAGCGACGTGCGGCTTCGGAGGCGGACATAAAGGTTTGTTCTGAGATAAAGGAGCCTTGTTCAAGTTTAGGGGCGGAATATGCTAGTATGCTCGTTAGGAAAGCAGTTCCGATCAATATTATTTTCATTTGCTACCTCGATCGCGTGGTTCTAGGACAATCAAAGTTTTGGCTGCAATGGCGTCCAGGGCGGATTTTTCAAGGGTACTTTCGGTTAAAGTTCCTTCCCTGAGAAGCTTTTCGGCGGTAATCAGTCCGGCGCGGTTATTCGCAAGGTCCATGGCACGACTAGGGTCGTTAGTTCTGCCGTCTCCTTCATGGGCATCTAAGAATTGTTTTGCGAGATCAGATCCAAGCTCTTTGGTTAGTAGACCCGCCCAAACGAAATGCCGAAAAGCATCGCTTTCGTCGTTCTGCGCATCCCGGTTAAAAGTGCGCATTGTCGCAGACTCTGCTGCCTGTTTTTGACTGAATACCTTTATGGCTTCTCGTGGGTATTTACTGACTAATCTCCGTTCCTCAAGTGTAAGTCCAGGGTAGTAGAGGTATCGGCCTAGCGCCTTCGAATAATCGTCGTCTTCTGGTCTTGGCTTACATAGTTCGTTACAGGCCTGTGGGCACATGAAGGAGTCCATTCCAGTGCCGAGGGTTCCGCATTTTAAGGAGCAGTCTCGATCGTTTGTGGAGATTTTGGATTCTGAGAACCATTTTATGCACTTTGGCGAGGGTGCAGCCTGCAGGCCCACTGTAAAAAGGATTTCCAAAAGAAGACACATTCTCATATCTCGTCTCCAACAGTAAAAAAGGCAATTTCCGGTCTTGCGAAAAATCGAATGTTCAAAATTGAAGTGCCGATCCCCTTGCTAACATAGAGCCTGGAAGTTTCCGTTCCATACCAGCCAGATATGTATTCCCCGGACCCGGGAGGCAGCCAGAGTGGACCTAGCCACGGCAATCGAACTTGGCCGCCGTGGGTATGTCCCGCCAAATTCAAAAAACACTTGCCGGATATCTCTGAGAACAATGCGGGGCTGTGGAAGAGTGCGATACATTGATCGCCCTCAGGAACCCCTCTAAATGCCTGGCCCACATCTGGATTCCCAGCGATGGCATCATCCAGACCAACAATCCAAAGATTTTCTCGGATTCGCCCATTCTGGTTTCGCAAGAGGACAGGCTTGGATTCGGTCGCTAGCGTTCTTAGGCCGGCGCCAGGCATTGTCCAATAGTCCCAGTTTCCATCAACAATCCAAATGCCGAGGGGTGCGCTAAGTCCATTGAGAAACTCGTGGATGCCTTGAGTTTCGCTGTGTTCGGAAAAAATATCACCCGTAATTACGATTAAATCCGGCGATTCATTCTCAACCAGCTTGAGTACTTTCCGCTCGAGTTTGCCCATTTGAAAAATATGCAAATCGGTTAAGTGGGCGATTTTTATCGGAGCCACGGGCGCTTTCACTTTGTAGTGGTTCACCTCCAGCCAGAGAGGCTCAACAAAAAAAGCGTAAACACCAAGACAAAGTCCGATCATGGCCACGCTAGTGAATGTTCGACCAAATATTTTCATCGTGATCGATTAGTCTACTGGTCAGGTTGGGAACTGTCGAGACTTCGAAAAAAGGCTTCGGGACAGGTGGGGCTTATCATTGATTGTCGATGAAACGAAACCTTATCGTTTTATCTTTCCAAATATAACTAAACTCGCTGCAGTCCTTGGCTTGTTGATACGGTGTGATCCGAAATAGTAAATCAATATTCCCTTTCAGGGTTCTGTAGATTTGCTCCCGATTATTCGTCGGAATTTGGCCGATGGACAGAGTTCCAGATTGAACCTCCACCCAAGCTAAATCGTTCAGTACTTCAATTTCGAGCGTTTTCAGACGGGGATCGGTCACCAGGGACTCCAGCGTAAAATAGAGCACCTTCGGCAGGTTGGTCTGCAGATCTCCCCCAAACAGAAGAAGTTTGTAGGTGTCCGAAGCGGGGGTAAGAGCGAAATTTCCAATCCCTAGGTAAGGGATTTCTAGGTGAACCGAGGTAATTACCGATTCAAAATCAGGGGCAATCCCGGAATCCTCATCGGTAATGTACGGTCGGGCCATTGCGTGATTTCGGAACTGGCTGCTCAAAAATGTCCTCGCCATTGCTTGCTGCTCGGGACTTAGATAAAAACCAAGTAGTGCAGCATCGGAACGGGAATCTCCACTCGTGACTCGGCGGTAGGTTTCGGTCCCGAAGGGACCAAACCAGCTGGTATTTATTTCAAACTGGGTTGCGAGCAGAAGCAGGACCTGGGCTTTCTCCAAGTCTGCAAACTGAATCGGTTCTCCATTGTTTGGGTTAATGGCTTTTATCAAAGAGGTGTTGGACTGGATTTCTCTGCCGGACCAACCAAAGAAACGGGTCGCTCTTGAGTGAGCTAACTCATAGATGCTCGGGGTCCTTTGTTCTATCCTTAGGAGTAGTGATGCTAAGTCACTAAACGGCGCAACGAACTTCTGAAGGTGATCTTTGCAACTGCTGGCGTGTGCCGAAACACAAAGTACCAAATAGGCGCCTATCCAAAGCCGTAGCCACATCCGATTCGTCCTCAAGTTAGAAGCCAAGACTTCTACCTTTTCGCGGGCTCATCTGCAATGCAGTAGAGCAGAGTTATTGTAGGCTTAAGTAGTAGGCAATCTCCTTTGCTTCCGCATCCGTTAAGCCTTGAATCGCAACGCGCATATGGGAGCTAGCCCCATTTTCTCGGGCTCCATCGCGAATAGCGAGAATTTGGGCAAGGCTGTAAGCCTCAAGCTGTCCAGCGAGGCGCGGATATTGGTCGAAGGTGGGGTCTCTGCCTTTGGGTCCATGACAGGCTATACACCCCTTTTTAATGTAGAGCTCGCCACCCATTGCCGAACTTTGCCGTTTTTGAGAGCGCATTAAGAGCCCTGCGAAATCGGGGTCGAATAGATGCACAGAGAGCGGCGCAAGTAGGACGACACCCACTGTCCAAGGGGCCAAGGCGCGAATCCTTCTAAGCAAAACTGAGCATTTCATAGAGAAAACCCCTCAACCATTTCCACCACCCGATTTGGCGAATTTTCCCAATGGTCCCTCTGGCATTAACTAAGTAGATTTCCTGATCGGGCCCTATCACTAGGCTGGAAGTTGCATAAAGAGCGCCTGCGTGGGGGCCTCTGGGGGTTGGCCATTTATAAATGTCTCTGCGGACGCTTGTTGTGACCTTCCCAGGTTGATACTCAAAGCTGAAAATTCCGCGAATATAGTCGCTAAACACGACCCGACCCTTGAGCGCGGGGACTGTTGAACCTCGATAGATGGCCGCGCCAGTCACGGAGACGCTTTCGTTGTGTGAAACGGAGGCGAGAGGAGCAGTAAAGGTTTTTGGATCGCAATTCGCGTAGGCACGATGATGGCACACGTCGCCTTCAATGGCGGGCCAACCATGATTTTCTCCCACGCGAACTTGGGAGATTTCTTCTTTGAGTGTTGCTCCCACGTCCGCAACGATCCAAGAGTGGGTCGGGGGGTCGTATGTGTAGCGCCATGGATTTCTAAATCCCCAGGCCCAGATTTCTGGTGGGTGGCCATTTTTAATTTGGGCAAAAGGATTTGTCGGTGGAATCGCAAACGGCTTCGATTGATTTGAGTTTGCAACATCGATGCGAATGAGAGAACCAAGCAAGATTTTTCCCTGGATCATTTTCTCTCCTAGGTCTTCACTCGCCTCCGAGTCTCCAATCGACGCCATTAGAAAACCGTCACGGTCAAACTCTAGCTGCCCTCCGTTGTGGGTATCTCGAATTTTTGGGACCTCTAGAAGCACTTGCTCGCTTCGCTTGTCGGCTACCAAGTTTTGGTCCAACGCATATCTTGAAATAATGGATCTCTTAGGGGCGTCTTTCGAATAAAAAACATAGAGAAAACTTCTCTTTGGATACTGAGGATCTACTACGGCGCTGAGTAGCCCCTCCTCGGGGCCCGCTGAATAAACGCGGTCCTCTATGTTGAGAATTTCTCCTTCAATTGCGGTGGAGTTGCGCTTCACCCAAATTACTCGGCCGGCACGCTCGGTAATAACTAATTGTTCTGGGGCTCCCGGCAAAAACTGTAGATGGACCGGGAAGTCGAAAACGAGCCCGGGGACTACGTCTTCAATGTCTAGGAATGGTCGTCGTGTATAGCCCTTTAGCAGTAAAAATGCACAGAGCAGGCAAGTAAGTGTCGACGCCAGGGCTTTGAGCATTTGTTTCATCAACTCAAGGAATAGCGGGTTTTTCGATTAAAGACGAGCATTCAAAACCGGCCCGATGGAAGCGGTGTTGGCGTGAATTCATAAACGCTAATGGGCTCTCGTATGCTTTGAGTTGCCTTGAACAATAAACTCCAAGTGCCTACACTTGTAGCACCCGGAACTGGTTCGGCTGGGTTTTGCGCATGTACGCAATAAAAAGTCGAAACGCACTTTTCAAAAGAGAGGTCCGGCCTTGATGTCTCCGGGAGCTGTGGGAAAAACGGCATTTCCACCGGGAGTCCATTTACCCATATAGGAACTCCCAGTTTGGCTGCGATAACAAAGCCCTCTTCGCGCTTGTGTGCGTATAGGCGAACGGGCCTCTTTAAGGCTTTTGCTTTTTGATCGATCAAAACCGCGGCACTTAAGCCGTCGCCAAAGTTTCGTCGGTAGTCCTGGAACCGAACTCCCAAGCCAGTGAGGCAGTTAGCCACTAAGAGCACGGCAATCCAACGGCTGGCGCCAGGGAGAGTGCTTTTGCTTTCTGAGGCGAGCGAAAGAAAGAGTAAGAACAGGGCGCCACCGTGGCGGACTTCAGCGGTCCCTTTGTAACGAAAGACAAATAGCGCAATGAAGCCCATCATGGCTGCGGCGAACCCTAGACGTGCCGGCGGAGTGAGAGCGAGGAGAAGGCCGCAAAACACTAAAATCCCATAAGCGTCCAAACGAGGGCCATGAAGCAGTGGGGCAATAAGAGTGGTTCCCAGGGAGTTGAAAAAGGGGAAAACACCGACCCAAGGCACCCAGCCCCAGTTTCGCAAGGGCGCACCCAAAGCGGTGTGCCAGGCAAGCAAAAGAAGCGGTACTGCAAGCGCTAGGTAGCGTTTAAGCGATTGGCCGGTTCGCCATCGGTAAGCCACCCAGCCTATAACCGCAAAGAGGAAGCTGAGTTGGGTAAGGATGCTTAAACCGAGCCACACCAATCCGCTCTGTTGTCCTTTGCGGTCGCGACAAATACCCATCCAAAAGAAAAAACACCCCCAACCATAGAGCCGTGAGATGCAGGAATACTCGTAGCCGAAGAGGTAGCCGAAAAGAACGAGCCCACGCCATAAAGGGGGGACCCACGGTGTTCTAGAGAAAACCAGGGCGAATAGGGCAGTTCCGAAAAACGAGACGAAAAAAACCGCCCCGGGAAAAGCATTCGGAAAATAAAGGGCCCAAGGACGAAGCAAGAGGTAGTAAACCGGACCAGAAGCCTCGGCCGAGGACCGGACTAAGAGATCGTACAAAGACGTGGCACTGGTGGCCACCAGCCAGGCTTGGGCTTCGTCTCGCCACGGCTCATGTAATAGCGCCATGGTAAGGCTAGAAACAAGCCAGAGGACAAATAAAAGGCTAGGGCTCTGAAACCAGCGTGGCACAGAGCTATGGATAACCGTTTTCTTTGCAAACCAGCAATGGACTTTTTACCCGCCTGGAGTTAGTTTTCTGTCTTTCGGAAACCTTGTGGCTGGGTAGCTCAGTTGGTAGAGCAAGGGAATCATAATCCTTTGGTCGGGGGTTCGAGTCCCTCCCCAGCTATTGATTTCGCCTTCGGCGAAATCAATCTTAAGGTTAAGTTTAAACTTAATCTTAACCTAATCTTACTCTTACTCTTCAAAAGGTTCGCCCTTTAAAGTTTCGTCCTCTGTGGTTCCATCAGTCTGTCCCGAGCACAAGCTAAATCTACGGGCCCCCGCCCAACTCTATTTCAATGAGCGGGCGGGTTACAATCCAGTAGACAAGGCCAACTTGATTTAGTGCGGCTGCTTTTTCCCAGGTCTTGGATGAATTGGGCTCGCCGGAGGTGGCTTAGCTGCCGTGCTCTTGAGTTCCACTAGTTCCAGGTTTGCGTTTCCAAATGCCGGAACCATCACCCGAGCCATAACGCTCGCCACTAAGCTGTGGGAATTTTCAGTTACCCATCTTTGGACAACCAGGAACTCACTGCTGCATCCCGCTATTCCGCAGCCACCCCCGATTTCAATCGACTCCACCTTTTCGGATTTGGTGTGGCCTTTTTTGTTTAGCGCGGTAATAGCCGCTTTGACCAAGGCTGAGTCTGAAAAAGCTTTCTCAGCCACTGCAGCAGGTGCCTCAGCTGCGAAACTGACCGAAGTGTTGATGAAAAATAGAGAACAACTTAGAAGTAATACGGATTTCACATTTCCCCCTGTGGAACCCAAGCGTAGTTGCCATCCTCAATCTTTTCACTCGCTAAATAGGCAATTCGTTACTGCTTGTTAACGCGAGTAGAACAATCAGAAGCGCCATCACCGCGCGTTAAAAAAGACTCAACCATTTATTAAAGCGATCGAGTTCTTCTGCATTGAGATCCCCAGCACAAAAGGTACCTTCCAATAGTCTTTTCTTCCTTTCGAGAACCGTTACATGCACGGTAACGTCACACGCTACTCGCCGGTTTTGGGTGCCGCCATAAATCTGCACAAATTCACGATAGCGGGTTTGAAAGTCGGCAACGCTCAGTATCTGGATCTTTACTTGTGCTTTGCCATCGTAGCGATAAGCACGGTGTAGGCAGATCTTGCCGTCGGACTCCCGCGACAGCACTGCGCTATATTCCTTATTTGCACCAGAGACTTTTACGTGTAGCGCGAGCGGAGTCGTCGTGAGTGTCGTTCCCATTGATGGAAACTGCGCGATGGGCACTGCTTTTTGTGCGGCTTGCCCGGGGCCACTTAAAACTGTTAGCCCAATCGCAATGCAAAGTGCTTTCATTTTGTTTTCCCCCACGTATCACCACAAGATGGTAGCTCCGAGCAGCCAAGAGCGGCACGTATTCCTGGGTCTTTTAATAGAATATTTTCGATGCGAGAACGAGAGGCGGGGTGAGGATCCTGGCTGTGAGCGAGATCTTCTAACGCAGCATCAATCTGGGCGCCCAGCGTATCGTTGGCGCGGTGTTTATACTGTACCAGTTCGGCGCAGGCTGCCACCGCTAAGTCCCCAGCGACACTTAGGCGGTCAAGGGGAGTGGAAAGTTTAGTTTCTTTGAGCGTTTCTCCCAGGTGCTTTCCTAATACCTTTGCTCCCATCCAGTCCGCAAAGGCCTCGGACATTTCCGAATGGTCGCCCCCGATGGCGCACTCAGGGTAGCGTTGCAGTGCTTGCTGAACTCTATTTTGTTCCGTCTTATAGTCCGCTCCAAAACGGGTTTCACGGAACTTTGCTACCCGCTCCGCTCTCGCCGAAAGCGCTGCCGGATTCTGGCGCTTAAAGCCGCCGTGTTCGGGCGAATTTAGGCAATTCACCACGTCTTTGAATAGGGCTTCGTCGCTGGGAATCCCTTTGGCCTGTATATTAAGTACGCCCCGCTCGGTCATAAAATCGAGCGCTTTTTGCGAGTAAATGATGGGTAAAGGTCCCGCGATAATTGGTTGGGGGGTAGGGTGATCGGCATTGGTCAGCAGCGCATGCGTTAGGCCGATGTGTTCTAGTGATTGAGTTGCCTCATCAGCTAACTTTCCGTCTTGGACTAATTTCCCAAGCTCCGAGGGCTCCCAGCTGTACAGGTCGAACTGCGACGAACATGGGTCGATGGAATGCGCCAGCTCGTGTCCAATCACTGCCAGTAAAGAGTTGTCTGGCACCCAGGACATCCCATTGCAAACAGTGAACGCATGCATCGTAGGGGAATAAAATCCATTTGGCCCCTGCTGACAAAAAGGAGAAGTTCGCGCCTCTTCTGGGTCGACGCCCAGGAACCGTATGGTTTCAACTCGCTTAATGGCGCTCTTCTGGCTTTCAGAGAGTTCTGTATCGCGTTTCCCGTTACGAATGATTTCGATCATTTTGCTCTGGGCGATTTTGAATAGCTCCCCCGTGCGCTTTTCGCGCTCTTTCTTGAATTCTGCCGTGGGCTCTTTCTCTTTTCCCTTTAGCGCGAGCACTTCCGATTCGTAAGTTTGATGGGCCTTTTTCGCTTTAGTTACAAGTGTCTTTAATTGTTCCAGGCCCTGCTCAGTTATTGCTTCACTTACACCCTTTAAAAAATCTTCGCGAGGGACAACGGTCTGCTTGGTGGGCGCACTAATGGGCCAATCCACAGTGATTTCTGTTTGGGTACCGCTGAGAATTGGCTCAAGGGCAAGGAAGTTCTGAGTGATGGCCTGTTTGGTCTCTAGCGCCATAGCCTCGTGTTCCGGGTCTTTTTCGTGAAACATTTTAGAAATCTGAACCGAAATCTCGTGCAATTCTGCGTTTAACTCCCTATCCAGTTTTTTAGAATCTTTCAGCAAACGTTCGGACTCTGCGTAACGGTCCATTGCTGGGGCAGATAAGCGTTTCTTAATGTCTGGGATTGGGTTGCTAATTGACGTCCCATCAGGGAATTCAAATCTCTTTCGGTTAGTGTTCTCGAAAACCTCACATTTGTTAGTTAACCAATCGAAGGTACAAGCTGGCATGTCGGCCTCTGCTCGCTTTGTGCCGGTCCCCTTCGATGCATCGTGATCGCGATCGGCAGCCCCTAGCAAAGGAAATAGTAGCGACAGAATGACCCATGGTTTCATAGCCCGCCCCCAGAACTTATCAGCCAATGATACCAGCTTCTTACTACCCCTTGTGAGGAGAATATTCGGCCGATCCCCAGTTGTTTTCGATGTGCTATGATCGTGTGGTGAAAAAAGTTGAGATGTTCTGGTTGGCCATACTTCTTTGTTGTCCCACGGTGCAAGCAACAAAAAAGAGTTGCGACGAGATGATCTCTTCCCTTCGTGCGGGCGGATTTGAGAGTGCTATCCCGGTGACTGAACAGGTTTTTGGAAGGCCCGTGGACTACATAAAGGTTGTTTGTCCGGAGGCCGACCGAAAGATTAGCGCGGGCCAACTATTCTCGGATCCTAATGCGATGTACTTCGCTTTCAATGAAGGGCTTCACGCCTATATTGCAGCTGGCCGGGTTCGGTTGGACGGCGATTTTCTTAGCTTGGCTAACTTTAATTCGCGAACGGATCTCCTGGATAGAGGAGTGGTTTTTAAACTTCCCTTGTCACCACAAAAAATGGCGGAGATTCCTGAAGTCTTTAAAAACCCAAGCAAGTTTATTTCTCTGCATTGCGTTTCGTCCGCTTGCCACGCTGCTACGGCCATTTCTAATCTGAGGTTTGATGGAGTCTTAACCAAGTTTTTTGGTACCTCGGTTCTTAAGCAACTTCTCTTTGGTGGTCTGCGAGATCAGAATAATGAGCGGGTACATCCTGAGATATTTCTTATTAATTCTGAATCTCTGGCCGAAATGGTTGGCGACATGAAATCCCAACAACGCATACGGGTATTTGCCCTAGCCACTGTCTTTAGCATGCTCTCGGGTCTTTACGGATCTGCCTTGTATGACTATCGGCAGGGGCGACGGCAGGGTGAACTTGATCCTACCCATAAAGCCCGCGCGGTGGAGCCGTTTACCCCTAAGTCGGGGATAAAACTGCTAACGAAATGAGCTATGGTTCGGGGGTGGTGAATTTCTATCAATCGCCCAAGGTTTTGTTCCGATAAAAACCCTATAAACAAGATGTGGTAGTATTTGTCGCAATGAAACTTATATTTCTGCTCACGTTGGCCGTTTCTATTATCGGTGAAACTCGAGATACTAAGAAACAGCCACCGTCGCATGGTTTGCAAACCGCTCGCCAAAGGGACGGGGCGCCCAGTGAAAATCTGGACGTCCAATTACGGCGACTCTCGCTAGGTGAGCTAAAAAATAGAGTGGCTGAGCTGCTGGAAATCGATTTGCGTGCCATGACGCTTTTCGTTGGAACTAAAGCTGAAAATCCGACCAAGGCATTGGAGCTGGCCACAAAATCGAGGCAAAGGCTCGAGGCGGTCAATTCCGAAATCAGTGGGCGGCTAAAGCCGCTCATAGATGCGTCTGCTTCTGCAAAGGGTAAGGCGGCGGAAAAGATTCTTGCCGAGATCTTAAATCATTTATCAGAAAGAGCACGCCTCGAGAACTCGCGCAATGCACTCGCTGAAATCTATACGAGTGATCCAAACTTCAATACTTTCTTGCGACTCCGTGCCACCAAGAAGCACTCAGAAAGGGAAAAAGCGGACTTTCTCGATGCTTCTTCCAAATTGAAAGAAAAACGCGAGGCCCTTGCGGAGGCAGACCGTGTTCTATCCGATTTTTATTCAGGCGGCCCTAAACAGTTTGGGCTGTCCGAGAGGCAATACCTTGATATGCTTTCCTACTACTCACTGCGCGCCGACGTTAACACCCACATCATAGGTGGTACTGCTGCGCCCGGTCGATTGCCGACCATCGCTGGTTGGGACTCCTTGGTTGAAGGGCTCCAATAAGAAACGCCACGGCAGTACTCTAGTCACCTACCCATTTATCAACTTGAAGCTGTTCGCTTCGGCTGCTACCGATTGCTTGGGCTCTTTTGGTTAGTAGCCTCTTTATGCGGCTGTAGCGAGGGATGAGTGTTTCGTTCGGTATTGCTATTTGTTTCTCTATTCTTTGCCGTGGAGGCCATTTCTAGTGAAGAAGAGGCATTGCAACGGGTTTTTTCTGAATACCGTATTGGGTTTAACAATCGGGCGGTCTTTCGCCAGGCCCTCCGGCATCTTGAGCTAACCTTTGGCCGGAAGGTTGATGTTGCATTTGGAAATCGAAACTGCGTAACAGAATCTCCATCGTCTGGTGTGCCGACTGTTTTTCTTGATGAGGCCTACTTCGATGTGGTTTTCGGTCACGTTAAGTGGATCGAGTCTCTTTTGTTTTCCCTTAATGAGCAGGGCTTTGTTTCCACTTTTTCGGTATCGGAACATATCGAAGCGGTGGGGCGATTTATCGTTGCCCATGAGTACTTCCACGTGCTGCTAAGGCACCTGGATATCTTTAAGGGGCAGATCGTTTCAGGCGTTCAAACCGAACTGAAAGGGGATCTGCTGGCTCAAGCGCTCGAAGCACAGGCCGATTGGTTGGCTGCTGTCTACGTTCGTGAAGATCTTGGTCTTCCTCTTAGGTGGCCGGCTCATTTTGTTGGTTTAGTGGGTGTTAATGAAAAAGGGGCTGTGGTCGCGCTAGATGAAACAAACCAAAGCCCGAGATATCCGCCCCATGCCGCGAGATTCGAACTAGTAAAATACGCATCGCGGGCTAGACCCCCTTCCTTCGCTTTCAATCGCCAAGGTCATAACTGTCTGGACCAACTCCTTGAGGCAGATCCCGCCGTGTTGATATTAGCTCTGTTGAGAAAACAGGCCTCAGTCCCAGGCCCTAGCGAGGAACATGAGGGCCAACTTAAGACGGAAGGTGGGGGCTAACTGGCAGGAAGGAAGCTGGTTATTCCAGCAGGCACTTTGGCCTACTCAGTTAGTGCTATTATTTCTTAAGTCCGACAGGGTGTCCCGGATATTTCGATATTCGATTTGCGAAATAAACGCTCTTAACTTGGGGTTCCATACCGTGCCAGGGAGTTTTTGCGCACCGTACGAGTCATCTTCTTGGGCCCGGCTCGCGGTCGCGTGGGTACCCGGAGCATTGGTAGGCGAACTAACGCCGGCTAGAGTTGAACCACAACTTGAGGTTCTCCAGCTAATGTGTGGAGCCGCCGTCGTAGGCAGTTCAAATAATTCCCGTTGCAGGGTATCTTGGTCTTCTCTGCCCCAGAACACAAGAACCCCTTCTTCGTCGGCGAAAGCTTCTACTACGCCACAACCTGAAACGAAATAAAGCCCAGGCTCTCTTTTGGGCAGAGCTGAGTTGGAGACGACTGGAAAATACATCATTACCCCTAAAACCAACCCAAACGTAGTCCGTAGTTTATTCATTATATATACACCGGAATTCGACGTCCGCAGCTCCTTTACCCTCGGTTAATCGGGCAGTTCGAGAACGTCAAATGAAAGGATCTTTTGACGGATTCAAGTCGGTCCGTGTGCTCCCTAACGACCCGATTCTGCCCGAATTTCTAAAATCGCTTCGTTGCGGACATCTTCCAGAGTTAGAGGCTCAGTGCTCGCGGTGCCATCGGCCAAGAGGCGCCTTTTAGCTAAGTGTAAAATGGCCTGTTCCTCGAACCTAACTTGCCAAAACGCATCCTCCTGAAGTCGATAACCCAACTGTTCTGGAGAAAGAATTCCGCGTGCCTTAAGGGAAAATAGGAACTGCGCGAAAGGGTCAGCTTGGAGGCTTTTTGCGAGATCCTCGATCGTAGGGTTATCTTTTAAAGCCTCTTGCGCGGCGTCCCCTTGGGCTAGGGCAGGGAGAACATCCAAGGTGGCCTGGAGCTGGAGGTTAAGTTCAATAAGTGCGTCAATTTGTTCCTGGGAAAGAGTGGGGCTGAAGTCCGTATCGTAGAGGTATTGCTCACTCTGAGGGATACCTTGTGCGACTAGCTTTTGAATGTGAAAAAAGGCGGGCTGACCGAAAAAGAATTCGCGCGATTCCTCTTTCGTGGCATTTGCAAAATCGTTTTCCATATAAGTGAAGTAGGCACTCAGGAAGTGGTGCCTTAAGTACGCTTCTACCCTGGCAGCCGAGGGAGTTAGTTTACCTGAATCGCGCGATTGCCGAAGGTCGTGGTATCGAAAGTCGAATTCGAGCAACTTGTCCCATAGTGCTTTGTCTTCTTCAATTCGATCTAGGATTCTTTGGGATAGGCGTTTTTTATAGAATTCATCGGCTTTCTCGTAGGCGTACAAAAACGCGCCCAGGCCAGATGGAATGGTAATCCAGTTCGAAAAATCTTTCTGACGTCCGCTGATACGTTTTGTTACCGAACGTACGGGGCGAGTCACTAGGTTGTAAACAATTCCACGAATAGGTCGAAAGTCGTAGGGCTTGCCTAGGGCATGGGTCGAGACTTTACGAGGTACCCATTGCAGCATCGCCGAGATCGAAGCCTTATGGTACCAACGGCTTACCGCAGGTGGTTGGTACTCAGTCAAAAATCCCAGCAGTCGTTCTTCTCTTTGAGTTTGCGGCGGATCCTTTAGTATGAGTCGCACGCCTTTGCTCTCAACGATATCTCTACCGTATTGTTTCAATGAAAGTTGGTAGTAACGCGATAATTTCTGGTACTGGGTCGTGCAGTCTTTCTTATTAGGAATGGCTTGGGCAAAGGCGCAAATAAATAGGGCAAGAATCCAGGTGCAACGAAACATCCGAGCCTCCCGTTCAAGGGCAGTTGACCATAGAGGCGAGGTTTAGAGGTGTCAATATTGTCCCCGCTCCTAGGGGTTAGCCCTGAGTATTCTAAGTTTCGAAACGCTATCTACTTGGTTGACTGAGGGCTTGTAGGCCTGAAACACAAGCGTTGAGACTGTCTTCAAGCTGGCGCGATACCTCTGCTATGGATCGGGCAAGTTCCAACGCTGGATTTACAGTGTTAGTGCCAACCTTTCGATTTTTATAGTGGGCGAGGCTTGCGGGTAGGGAGTCGGCAGTCCTTTTTTCGAAGAGCTTTTCTACTCTAGCAACGTGGTTTGCAATCGAGTCTAAAATCCCAGAAAGAATCGCAAACTTATCTGCGTTTTCTCGCGTGGAGGTTCGCGCTCCTTCAGGTGACATCGTGTCAATCAGGCTGCGAACTTGGTTATAAAGTTGAAGCAGCGGATCGTTCGGATCTAAACCTCTTTTATTATCTGTTAAACGCCTTAAAAGGGCTTGATCGACTTGCAAAGGAGCAATTTGATTTGAGTTTGCCCGGGCCCATCGGTCAAAGGATTCCTGCCGGGTCAAAAAGTTCGTTTTTGGGATTTCCGGTGGCGGAAGTTTCTTAGGAAACCAGTATGAAAGGAACGTTTCCCAAAAACTAAAGGTGGGGTGCCGCCGAACTGGAGTGAAATCCACAATGTCTACTAGCTCATCTTTATTGGTGTAGTAATAGGTCCTCGCATGGGCACTATCCATAGCGGTGCCGTTGTGTTGAAGTGGCATAACGGTGCGCGCCTCAGCGCGCAAAGACGACCCTGAATCTTTGAACATTTGATTGGAAGAAGCCATTCCGAATCCATTTCCGCCGTTGCACACTACATCGGCACAGCCATTTTTTTGAAAAATTTCATACGGCTCGATATCATCTCTCGGAAGCGAATCCAGTGAACTTTCCTCTCCGAATGGGTAGGTGTTGTGCTTCGCCATAAGGGTGACTAGCTCTTGTGCTGTTACCTGCCGTCTATCGCTCGCTCTTTCTATCGCTTCTGAAGCAAGGCGATAGAATCCGAAGTCTCGCCAAGTCTCGGCAAGCTTGATCAGTGCTTCGGGACTTCCCAAGATAGTTTCGCCAGTAGTCGCAACTGGGTGTTCTGGGAGCGGCTCGACAGTCGCTTGATAGAGAAGGGGAGGCGAGTCTTTCCGCGTTCGTACGAAAAATGCATCTCTATTGGCAACGTAGATCACATCGTAGTCTTTGAATACCTCGCCGTCCGCTCTGGTGACTTCTAAGTGAAGTAGCTTGTGTCCCAGAGGGCGACAGAGAGGATAAATTCGCTTCTGCAGCGGGGCCATGGGGGCAAGCAGTGTGATCTTCGGTTTATTTGGGTCTCGTGGTTTGTCGTCTAGCCGAACGATCTCAAATGGATGTTCCAATAGGTCGGACAAACTAGGAACCTCCAAGTAACGGGGCGTTTGGCTTGCATTGGCTTCATATTTCAAAACGGGCTGGCGGCGAAAGTTTTTGAGCTTCTTCATGCCGAGTCGGGCAGCAACAAGGGCAGCGGTTCCGGCAAACGCAGCGGTTAGTACGTAGGGAAGAACCTGCGAACTTTTTTCGACTCCTTTGAGCAAGTTCCTAACCACGCCATCAAAAGAATTGGGAAGAGAGGTGGCAAGCTTGCTCACTGATTGCCTGGTAAACCACGAGGCGCCTGCGATAGCGAGTCCAAGTCCAATTCGGACCAAGCTGGGGCCTACACCGCTGCTGGGGGCTGGTCCTTCGCTGCTAATACCGGCTGTCGAGGGCGGGATAACTCTATTTTTTGCTGTTAACTTTTCGGAGAAGCTCCAGACTTGCTGAGTTATCGTGCTTATCGTTTGAAGCACATCTTGAATTGATCGCGTTGTAGCAAGCGTTAAATTGAAAAGGGGGAGCAGGGGGCCCAGCTTTTTCATGGTTCTGTATCTATTGGCCCAAAGCACAGGCTCGTCAGTGGCTGTTCGAAGGAAAGCTGCTTGCGCCTCAGACACCGAAAGCTCGTGATCTAAATTCTTTCGGGCATTTAAATGGTCCAACGCGCGAAGCGGGTAATCCATCAGTGAGCGCTTAGATGTCATTCTCCACAAGTCCGAAAGCTGCTCTTGACCATGGTTAAGGTATTCATAGGCGGCGAAAAGCATTAGTGCGGCTTCGGGGTTGGCCATCGCTAAATCGCTCTGGCTGCGTCGGTCGCGCACCAAGCTGCTCCCAACTAATACACTACGCAAGTATGGAACCTCGTCTGCTGGGTTTTTGGTCGATAGATAGTAGAGAGGGGAGTCTGATTCATTGGTAGGTTTACGAAAGATAAAGTGGTTGTAAAGATCCAGATCTACTAGCCTCTGGTACCAAGCTCGCCAGCACGTCTGGATCCATCGGAACAGGCATATGTGAACTTGCATCGCGTACCTCGATGTTCAAGTGGGGGTCGAGCGTTTGGTGAAGCAAAAAAAGATCTCTGTGAAGCGCGCCTACTTTAGCACCGATTGCTTGAATTGCGGATTTAGCCCAGGTTTGGAATTTTGGGTCCCGCACCATCGGTTTTAGCTCTACCGCTAAAGGATTCTCTTCGTCCGAGAGAATAAGCGCCATGGTATTGATTCGACTTTCATGCAGGTTTTCAAGCGAGTGGAAGTTTGGGGAGGGCAGAATTTCACCAGGAAGAGCAATTCGGGAGGCCTGCAGTGCCTGGTCGAGCGTGAACTTGGGGTGGGTTTCGATGGAATTGGCCGCGATATAGCGTTGAAGCCGGCTGAGAAAATCTGCCAGCGGGCTATATTGAAACGGAGCCACTCTCTTGGCGTCCTCGCCTTCATTGAGCGCCTCGAATTTCGATAAAAGCTCCCGTACTAGATCTGGTTTATTTGCTTCATTTAAGGATGCACTTTGGTCGGTTCCAAAAAAGGCTTGCGAATACAAATGGGCGAGAGCGGCAACTACACGGGTTGGGCCGCGGGGAGCTGAGAATACTATTTCGTTAGCGCGTTTTCTGCTCTCAGGCGTGCTTTCGCACAAACTTGAGCTAGCAAGAAAGGTAGCGGCGCAAGTGGCGATCAACGCTAGCGAGTGATAAAGCGGGTTCCTTCTGGGGGGCAGCAAGGCATTTGAATCGGAAGATCTCCTGGGTTTGCGACGGTTTTGTGCGTGCGACGTATATTGCCTCATGGAGTCTGGCATCTTTAGAACGCAAAGGCTCCCGAAAAGCCATATAAAAATGGGCTAGCGGCCTTTAAAGCAAATAGCCGGCGTGCCATCAATCTGGCACGCCGGCTTTAATATACTAAACCGTACTATCTCTATCGGCGACGACCTCGGCCGCTATAATATCCGCCGCCACTCCCATTCGTGGTAGGCGAATTGAACAGGCGGCATCGGAAAACCGTCCCATTTGCATTAACGGCCTGCCCATCACCGATTGCCCCGGATCCGTTGCTTGCGGTGCAGGTATGGCAATTCCAGCCACCCATTCCGCTACCTTCCCAAAGGGTGCCTGCGGAAGTTTGGACTTGGCCGCCACCCAAATGGTTGATACTTCCCAGTCTGGCCATTTCCTGTGCTCGGGCTTGAGCTAAGGTGTTAGGGTCGACGTTAGGAGATCCGTAATAGATCGTATTTTGATCCAGGCTTACGGAACCACCAGAAGAGCTCTGCCCATTTTGGGGGCTTGCTTTCTGACCTAGGCCAGCAGTGAGGTCTTGCTTGATTTTCTCTTGAATGGAATCTGCAAAATTCTTAGCGTCCCAACTTTTGAAAGATCCGGCTGATGAAGGTTGAAAAGAGTAGACGTTCTTTACCTTGTTCGAGCCGTCTTTGGCGAATTCAAATCGGACGTAGCCACCGTAAGTGGCTAAGTTTGGAGCAAACTGAGCAAAGTTTGGAGTTTTTGCAAACGCTTCGCCCTTTCCGTATACGTCGCTTTCAGTTGTTAGCTTTAGTAGAACGCGTGCTTCAAGCAAATTGCGAACAGAAGCATCGGCCAAGGTTACTTGCTCGAATTCCGTCGATTCAGCCGTAGCCTTAACCGGAGCGAAATAAACTAAGAGGTCTTTCTGTCCGGCTTTTGCCGCGGCAAATGCCTCAGAGTAGTCTTGTTTCCATTCTAGTTCTGCGCCGATTGCTACCTTGCTTGCCGCAAGGGCCAGCGCAATCGAGCAGATAAAATTAATAGTACGCATCTAGGGTCTCCTAAGGTCCGCAAAAGGACCAAACATTATTGAAACCCAACCCAGCATTCTTCTTGGTTCAGTGAAAGAAGAAGCGTGTGGTAACGGCAGCGGTGCAATGTGTCAATATCAAAGTAGGATGGAGTTGTTCGCCTACCTACTCGGACGGTCGAAACGATAAATTCCAATCCAAGTAGGCATCGCAATATCGGAAAGTTGCTTGCCATCTTGGGAAATAGAGATTGTTTGGTTTGATCGTGGACGGTAATCCCAAAGAGTGAAAGCTTTTCCAACGGCCTCAAGAGAAGGTGTTCCCAGGGTGTCTGCATCGATGTAAGGGGCCACTTCTATGCGCACTCCGCTGGTGTGTTGAACGTTTAGAAAGTCTTCAGGGGTGTTGAGGTTGCTAAGGCTTGCATCGATTGCTTCTCGGCCTCCCAAGTCTCCGCCAAGGAAAAGATCTTCAAGACGGATTTTGTGAAACTGCAAAAATCTTTGGAAGTTTCGACGAATGACGTCGAGTTGGGGCCTGGGTTTGCCATCTTCAAGTAGGGTGACATCGGGATCGAAACGGTACCCTTTTCTAGCCCAAATAGGCCGGCCAGCCCAGCCGGCCTCAAGCCTTTCGGTTTTCACGCCCAGTTTTTGGTAAAAAACCCGAGTAAAATCAAAAAAGGAACGCGATATGCCCTGCGTTTCTGCGATGGAGGTGTCCACCTTCAGATACTCCGACCAAGCTTCGAGCACACCTTTATTCCATTTTAAGGACAATGCCAGAAATCCCACAGGCTGGTTACGAAGGTGCATTACGAATAGGACAACTGGGAGACGTGGGCCACTGGGATGAATCCGCTGAGCGATGTAATGATCGATGTCTAGCGGGGTAAATCCTGGGCGATGATGTCGAAAACCAGCTGCCGCAGCACGAATGGGATCCGCTTCTAAGTTGAAGTCAGCTTGAAGGCGGTCGTCGGTAACGGGGGCTAGCTGCTCAAGAAACAAAGTGGAAAATCGTCTATCGACCCACGGCCGCTCTACCAACTTCGCCACTTGCAGAATGAGTGCAGGGCAGTTGGAACTCAAGGAAGGCAGGTGACTATCAGCCGCGGTCCCAAAACCTTCAGAAACTAGCAGGGCGTGGAAACACAAACCAAGCAAAAGCCATGGAACTTGTTGATTTTGTTTATTGTGAACCACAGGCCTCCGAAAATTGGAGGTACCTTATACCCTATTATTCTAGGGGCACAATACCCTCACAGGCAGAAACGGTTGGTGGACCAAGCTTTGTCCGTACTCCGACATTTCGTTGAGGCGAAGAGTGAAGAACTCGGTACGTCCACATGGGATCTTCTTGGGGACCGCAATGCGAATAGGCATCAAGTGGGTCACTTTCTTGGGGGGTAGTCCAGAAAATGAACTCGATACCGTGCCTGTTACAGTGCCATCCCGCCACATCGACCATCCATCGCGTCCATAGGCGGTGAGGTTCGTCTCTTTCGAGGGCACATGAACCTCAAGCTGGTAAGACCCCTGATTAGGGGCCGTGTCTAAATTGGCCGTGCCGACGTAGAGGTCTAATATGGCGCCCGGAGTGGCCCGCATTGGAAAGTTCACCCCGCTCCCTTTTTTGAGAGCCGTGAAAAACTGCAATTCCACTGGCCGAGCGACTTTTAGGCGGTGCTCGATCACTTGGCGGGTTTTTACTGGTTCTGCGCCGTTGGTCCATGAGGCTAGCGAGGCAAAATGGCTTGGGATGGTTGAGCTGATTCTGCGCCATAGGCCGGTATCGATTTTGTAGTTTAGTTCCTTCTCCTGCCCAGGTGCGAGTTCGGCAATTTCGGAGCCCGCACTTTCGGAGCCAGCGGGGACAATGGTTCCAAGGCCTACGCCTGCAAATCCAATCTCGATTTTTGAATCGGCCGGCAGCGGAGTCGCCGTGGTATTTTTGACAGTAAGTGTAATCGCAGTTTGGCTGCCATCTTGTGCAGCGTCCTTGGGGCTTTGGATATTGGTGACTTCAATTGGAAAATGAATCGTTTCATTCAAATCAATTTCTAAGGGCTTCACCCCTTCCATCTTAGTGGAGAGACTCGCGCCAATTCCTATGCTTTTACCGGCGAATTCGGAATCGATGGTCGCTCTAAGAAACCCCTTCAGTGTCAAACGAGTGTCTGCCGGAACAGCGGGCAGTATAAGCGGCTGATGGGTACTTGAATTGGTTTTTAGACCGCGAACTGAGCTGAAGTCGAGTTGATAGGCGCCTGGAGCAGACGCTTGGCCGCCGAAATTGTCTATTAGCAAATCCAAGGAAACGCTCTCGCCAATATGAAACACGCCGTCGCCGTTAGAGTCGCTAAGCACAAGAGACTTCGGAACAAGCAGGCTACTCTTTTGAAGCTGGGATCTAAACTCAGCGCGCCCGAGTTTCTCCTCAACGGTGAGTTCCACAGGAATGCGCTTAGCATAGCCATCCAAGAGCCCCTGGTCGCTGGCCCCTTGAGCGAGGCCTTTTGCCATCGCATCCGCATCGGTCTGGGCAATTTCCGCCTCGAAGACCGGTTTTGCTGTTTCGGCGAAGGATTTTTTGAATGCGGCTTCGTAGTTTGTTTCGTACTCTGGGTTGAAACTCTCTTGGTACGCTTGTTGGAAAGCCTGTAAACAGGCCTTCTCCTCTTCTTTCTTCAATCCTCTACAGATCAATGGCGAGTCACCACTCAACGCCACAGCCGGGACTAGAACGAATTCCACAGGTCCGCTTGTCGGCGGATCCAGTCTTGGCAGGTCTTGCGCCGCAGGTGCGGGAGCAGTCAGAGTTGTTTCTCGTAAGGATGCTGACACTAAATCGTTTATAGCGGCATTGCTAAGTTCGGCAGATTCGAAATCCTGAGTGTTTGAGTTTGTGGGAGCACCCAAAAGTACGACCGCCTTTTCTGCGTTGTATCCACGTGAAAAAGCGCTTTGGTGGGCCTGTTGTTGGGCCGTCGTTTCCCCAGTTTTTATTCCTTCGGAATAGGCAGAGGGATTCAAAGACGGATTTGTTCGTCCCTTCTGATACCCAAGAACAAAGTCTCTTCGGCTGCGAAGTTTCGCTCCCACATCCTTTCCCGCTCTTTCACCGGACTCGACTCCTTCGATCTTGCCATGCGCAGTAGCCGCAGAAACTGCCTTTGGAGAACCCGCAGCGGCCCTACCTCTGTATTGTCCGATCACCCTGGCTTCAGAAATGGCTCTCTCCATACGAGCTTGCGTGGCGATCATCTCCAGCTTCTTGCTACTGGTAAATTGATAAACCGCCGTTTTTTCCTCTATGCCGCAGCGGCTATTATGGGTGCGATCTATTTCCAGCATCTGCATCTCGCCATCGTCGTTGATGCCTAGATAGACTGAGTCGTAATAGGTATTACTATTTGACCGATCTATGGGGACGATGTGTCCCGCTAGCAGGAAAATGTATCGGGTATTGCATGAAAACGTCTTTTCTTCACGGCCTACGAATACATGGGGCGCACTGGCGATAAAGCTCGTCATTCCCTCAATTTCCCAGAGTGAAGCTCTCGTTCGAGCATCGGTTTGGTCGATCTTCTCGAATGACTCCCCGTAACCCAAGAATGAACCCGTTACCCCAATGGTTTTTGAGTCTTTATTCGCATTCGAAAGAGTTAACCCCCCATGGGACTTTGTGGCGCCCTCTACCGAATGCCACTGCCAAGCGCCATTCCAGTCAAAAGAAGCTGAATCCGCACGACAGGCTTCAGCAAAAAGGCAGAGCGATAGAACGCTAGCAAGCAAACGGGTCATGGGTACCTCCGGCTAATACTCTGCGTAGCGCACACCGAAGTGAACGACAATATAAATTTAATGAATATTAAAAAGTAGGATTCATCGCTTGCGGTCCAGGCCAAAAAGCTGAGTAGAGAAGGTATAGACCCGCTTTTTCTCACCCCCAGCCAGCACCGTAGCCATTTGCTTGCGAAATTTAGAAATCAGCTTCCGTGCCTCTGGAATGCGACTTGGATCGATCGCAAGCGTAATAGCGCCAAAGTCGCGCTCAGAGACAGGATCCCGTTCCAAAGCCTCTTCGGCCTTGTTCAGCATTTGAAAATGGTATTTTCGAATAGCACTATCTGTCACTCCATCGGGAGTGGACAGGCTCGGGGTGGACCTTCGTAGCTTTCTTCCTTCTTTAACTATAAAACCCAGGCGTTCAAGCCGTTGAATGGCTTGCCTAGCTTCGAGCAGGGTAATGCCCAATCGAGTTGAAAACCACGACGGATCTGACTTGGCCTCTGGTAGCTGAACTAAACTTAGGATCGCGTAGTGGTACCAATCAGAGATAGTACGAAAAATATCCATCTCGATCTGAGAGTCTTTGCGACAAGGAACAGAAGAAGTCGCCTCTGGATTTGAAAGGCTTTGGAACTTCTCAAGAATTGCACTTTGAACAAGCCGGTGTGTTTCAGCCGGACTCAGACATAGTCGGGAAGCCACTTGTTCGGCCATCTTCTTAGAAAGCGGGCGTTTGCCCGAAATGAGTTGAGAAAGAGACGCCGGCGAGATGCCAATTTTCTTTGAAAACGATCTGAGTGAATAGCTGGGTGTCTTTTGGCGTCGTTGATTCAGTTGGGTGAGTAACCAGCGCCTATAGTCTATGTCTTCTGTAAGTAAAAGATCCATGGCGTCTGAATAAACATAATGTTTCAGAAAATGGAAACGGATAATTCAGTGCGGTGTCAGGCAGTGACGCAAGAATGCCTCGCAAAACGGACGCTGGGAGGCGGTCGGACTTAGTTTTTGGAGTACGGAGGCGTATATCAATTCGATTAAGTTTATTCCGTGCTGAGCAGCAAAGTCCGCAAGAAGGATTCGGGCGCCTCCAGTCAAAACCTGGTCGTTCGGGCTGTAGTCGATCGAACAGTTTAACCACGCAGAGGGGAGTGCGCTGGCTAGAATATGCACGAGAGAAGATTTTCGGGTCTCCGATGGGGACTCAAGGTATGCAACTAAGGCCATGTGCGCGGGGTACCAACGCAGCGCTGTGGCCATGTCCGCATTGTTGTTGAATCCACGCCCTGCTGCCGCAAGGGTACCTAGACTTGCCTGAGCGGCAGCGTACCGGGCTAAGTGAGCCTGCTCGGGACTCATAGATTCTAAATCGATTGTGCTTGTCGGGTGGCGGTATTTCCAAGCCCACTTTTTTAGTGCTGCCTCTACCGGTTCAGTCTCAATTGAATAAGCGAGTTTCAAGCCCGCCATTCCCGCAACGGCCCAAATCGAATAGAACACGCTGCTGTAGTCAGGTATCGACTTGCACAACGCTTGGACTGCCGCAAAAGACATTCCACCCAGTCCGACAATCAGGATGTTTGCCTTGAGTCTCTCGGGAGAGATACCAGTGCGCATGCGGTAGGCCGGTGCTTTTAACATCGTTCGGCTATACCGCTCGTGGCATTGAAATTCTACACCGCGGCGTACCAACCGTTTCAGATACTGTAAACACTTCCGGCGAAAAAATTAGGGCGTGGCAATCCTCGGGAGTATAGCCCCTCCATGGTGTTCAAGGCGACTGGTGTGTTGCATAAGAAGATGAGAGTTGCACACAAGCTACTTTTTTTCACGGCATTAATTGGGCTAACGAAAGTCGGCTTCTCGGTTCCCAGCGCGCGAGCTTATTTTCCTTTGAGTCCCGATCTGTCCGAATTCTTGTGGGAAAAGTTTAATGTGCGTTGTGAGCCCGGGCTCTACCTGACCGACCAATGGCAGGCTAAGGGGATCGCACCACTTAGACAGAAGCGCTTTGAGGAAGAGGTTAGAAACATCTCTCTCACCTATCTAAGGGATGACAAAACCATTCGAGACCTGTTTCGAGGAAGTACCTGGAAAGGCACGGACGCGGAGTTGTCGGCCAGAGCGGGTTGGGTCGACAGAACTGATCTTCCCACACGCATGAAGCAGCTATGGCTAGAGAAGAGCAATCACGAACGCTGGCTTCTCTACGAGTACCCTGTAGGCTCTTTCCCAAGCAAGGGCCGATCTCCCACCAGATTAATGGGCCTACCAAAACACTTTATTCGTGCTGACAACACGATGCTCTCTTTTAACAACCACTGGTGGATGTGGTTCAAATCGCCGAGCGGCGACATGATAAACAAATTCGAGGTGCTTTCGCCGCCCACACAGAACCTCTCAATAAAAGCCTGGACAAAAGAGTTCACGCTTGAAGATGGAAGCATCCGCGAGCTTCCAGTTTTGCACCACGCCGTTGCACAACGTAAGTTACTCGTAGCTGTCTGGCCATTAGGTGCTCTTCCTGGAAATGGTGATACGCCGCCCAATGAGGCCGACATCATCGCCTTGGATCTCGATAGCGGTGTGGTCCGAAGAGTGCTCAGCGCCCAAAAGTGGCCATTTCTCATTGATGCAGAAGGGGTCTGGGGTGTTCGCAGTGACGACGTAAGAGGCTTAAACGAGCTTCTGTTTCGTCGAGTCAACTGGGCTACTTCCAAGGTTGGCAAACTCGAGACTGCTTTCGAAGTCTCACAAAAAAAAGGAAGATTTCACTTTCTACCGCATCGGTATTGGTATTCGGAGAAGGGGGATGGCGATTTCGTTTTTACGCCGGAAGGGGCCAAAGTTCGACTCAGGATTCCAGAGGTGGACTTTCAGAGTCTGAGCGACCCGGATATTGTCGACAATCTGCGCGAGTTTGATCAGTTACCAGAAAGGGCGACGGAGTTACTAACAGGCCTGCGCGCTGGATTGGGCGAGCCGCGAAGTTTTGATGCGGACCTAAATGAGAGCCTTGCTGTGGCACTGTCTAAGGAGAATGGCACATGGGCAAACGTTATTTACGAAGACGGAATGTTTGCAGAAGAGTCGGTGAAAAGTTTTCTTTGGGGGCTCGATACAAGTCAAATTGACGCCGGCGCCACACTTCAGAGCCTGGATGCCGCCTTTTCTTTTCAGTCGAAAGAATACTTTGGAAACCGGCCCGAAGCCGACGTCAAAGATATCCTCGAGCGAACTCTGAAAGTTATTGATGGAACGCGAAGTTTCTTATTCCTACGGGATTTTCCAGTGGCCGAGGCACAGCAGGTCGCTCAACCCGAGGTGCAAGCCAATCTGCAGCATTTTGTTCAGGTGATGAAACGATGCACAAGCGCCGGTACGTGCCGAATTATCACCACAATGCGCAGAGAAGTCTATGACACGCTGAACAAAAGCTATCCCTCTCTGTTGGCCCAAATGAACAATCTTAGGCATCCGAACATGAACGAAACCGAGCGACTGGCGGTAAGTCGCATTATTGCTTTCGAGATCGGTGAATCAAAGGGCATGGTTTTAAGTCAGCCGGGTTTCGCACGGGCCATGAAGTGGTGCGAAACCGAGAAAGCCGAGGCAGGGAGTTCCAAGAAGGCCTCGCCGGGCTACGAAGAAAAGTTCCTAGAGAAACTATTTGAGCTAGCGCAATCGAGCAAAACACGGTCTCCCGACCAGAATCTCAGCACTTTGGGCGCTGATTTCATAAAACGGCTAGAGCAAGATCGGATTAGCAATGGACAAAGCGCGTCCTTTCGTAGAATCGATTTTGCTAAATTGAATGTGTTTCTCAAGCGCAACACCGCTGGAAAGAGCCATCACGCTGTTATCGATGAAATTACTACGGCGCTCGAGGCCCAGTCTCTTGGAACCCGTCCGCCAAACGAAGGTCCACCCGCGTTTGTTTTAGTAGGAAACTCGGGGGTCGGAAAAAGCCATATCGCCTTACTAGTTTCAAGGTACTTGGCAGCAGAGGGAGACGAACAAAAGGCCCTTTTGATGGACGACGACGAGGGGATTCTCTTTGATATGGGGTTCGAAGCTGGTTCAAGCTTTCAAATCGATCCAAAGAGTACTCAAGCCACCAGGTTAAAGAATGCGCCAGACGGATCAATTGTCATTTTCGATGACATCCAAAAGGCTGAACGAAAGTCGAGTATTGCTGTGATTGGACAGATACTTGACAAAGGGTACTACGCCCGCGGGAATTCGGAGCAGATCAACTTTGCTAAGGTAGGGGCCATCTTTCTTACGACTACCTGGGGGGCGCACCTCATCAATGAAGGAGCGCTTAAAGATGGAACCTTCAAAGAGAAGTTTCAACACTTTCTAGTTGAAGACCCTACGGGACCTAAAATCGATGAAGGACTGTGGGGGAGATTTAGCAGCAATCTCTATCCCCTTGCGAACCTTTGGGATTGGGACCTCCTAGAAGCGGCATTTATCTATGGCAGAACATTAAATGTTCGGTACCTGAACCGAGAGGGAATCGACATACGAGTAGATCCCGCTCTTTTTCCAGGTTTTTTGCAGCTTGCGAAAGAACAAAAGGGCCAGGCCCGAGACATTGTTAAGGCCATGGTTTCGGCTTCTTCAGTAGCGGCAAAACTCATAAGGTCCGAAGGGGTATCAAAGATTCTTATTACCCGGTCAAAGAGCGGAAAATTCATGGCAAAAACGGATTTGGATCCCGATTTTGAAGCGGACTGGGTGCGGGCTCTTTCTATTTATAGAGCCTACGAGGACAAGGGAATCGATGCGTACCTCGAATCCTTGGCGCGGGATTCAACAAACAGTGATCTCAAACAAATCTTGTCGCAGAAGAACGAAATCGAAGAGAATCCAGGAGCGTCTCAATGACTCACATCCTTGTTCATGTTCTTTTTTTCACTTCTATTGCTTTTTCAGCGCCAACTAGAGTTGTCGAAAAAGAGGAAACAATTACAACGGAAAGTGAACATGAGCGCGAGGTTGAAGTTACAAAAGTTAAAAACCAGAAAGTCGTGATGTACATCTTCGATCATTCTGGGAGCATGGGACCTACGATCGAAGAAAATAAACAAAAAGTGCGTTTGAATCTTGAGGTAAACGCACGTAACAACCACTTCATTGGCGCACTGTTTCCGTTCGCAGGTTGTTACCAGTCCGATGAAACATATTTAAGGGTGGGCGCACCAGTTCTTCCCGCGCAAGGCAATCAACTTCGTATTAAACAAAAAGTAGATACATTGAAGGCTGATGGAAACACGGACTTAGCCAGAGCTCTTAGAGTTGCTGTTCAGTCTCTGAAGGAAGACCAGTACGCCGACCTTGTTGTATTTACCGACTACTCAGACACGTGTGGCGGCAGTATCGGGCAGCTAATTCAGGAACTGCAGAAGCGTGAAGTTAAAATCCGGGAAAAACGCAAATATAAAACACGTCACACGCATGTTCGGATTCATGTTCTAACCGAGGCTACCGGTGAGGACAAGGCAGACTTAAAAAAGCTCGCACAGTCTACTTCGGGGCGATACCTCGACTCATTAAAGAAACAGACTAAGTTTTTGGAAGAGTTGGGAGCTAAGCCAAAAGATTCAGACGCTGAGTACCGCAACTTGGTAGAAGCCGAGGGCGACGGTGAGATTGAAGAAAAACGCACCGAAGATCTGACTGTCGAGGCGGATGGCGTCCAAAGCGAAAAAGCCAGTCAGACTCAGAAAGCGCGCGTGAAAAATCAAGTCAAAGGTGGTGAAGAATGAGACTCAATACAGCAGTTTTCTTTCTATTGTTGGGGCTGAGTGCTCATGCCGCAGATCAGAAATGGGAACTCAATGTGTCGCGTCAGGCAAACAAAATTGAGACGCTGGACTGGTCTAGTTCGGGACTTAGCAGTGTACCCGCGGTGTCCGATGATCTATTGGCGGTACTGAGAAAAGATGCCAGCACTCTGAAATACAATCCTTCCAAATACGATCACGCCTTGATTGTCGTTCAAGATCAGACTTCAAAGGCATTTCCCGATGGCGGGGTTGCTGTTCTGATTGGCGGAGAAAGGGCGGAGCAACTCGTTGTTTCCCCTGCGCCGCAACGAATTGCTCTGCACAGCAACGGCTTTTTCTACCTTTCTTATGACACCAGCTCCGAAAGCATTGTTCTAAAAAGCTATTCAATCTCAGAGAAAATTTCTTTCGACCTGAAATCAGGGATCAACCCATTACACCTCAAGTCCGGAAAGACCCAGGTCGTTTTCAAAGAGGATGTAGCCCTAGTAATCTCGAATGGCCGAGAGACTCGATTTTCCGCCAGTGGTGGCCGTGGGCCCACCACTGAGAAGCTAAAGCATGTCGCACCGTCTACACTTGAATTGCTTAAAGAAATAAACGCCGAGAACATTCTGGATGAAGTGAGCCAAGGCAATGCGGTGCTTGGCGATTGGATGCTCGAAGAAGCCAAAGACATTGAAAGCCGACTATTGGGCGAGGCTGGAAAAAAACGCTTGTCCTTAATAGTGGGCAATGGAACTCAGCCAGCGTTGATCAATTTGATTGCGTCCAGGATTGCTAGTGGGGAGGCTAAGGGCTTTGAAGGGTGGTCGGTGTTTCGAATCGCACCAACCCAGTTTGGAGCCGATGGGCTAGTTGGCGGAGAAACGGCGAAAGTAAACGAGCGATTCGAAAAACTATCGAACCAAAAAGTACTAATAGTTCTCGAAAACGCGCACCTTCTAACGCTAGTAGGCGGGGATGAGTCTACGGTAGACCGAAGAGTAACGGGGGCAATGACTCCTTTTTTGGCCTCCGGAAAAGTTCTCGTAGTGGCAACCACGTCTCGCGCGGGTCTGAGTCGATTGCAGCAAGATCCTGATTTTCTCACTCCTTTCCAGGCCGTTTCTTTAGAGGAGCCCAATGCAGCTCAGATCTCGGAAATCCTATCCAAACGCCCCGGTTCCCAGTGGCCAAAGGAGGTATTAGAGACGCTCGTAGACCTTAGTGCTCGACACCTGCCCGAAGCTTTTCATCCGCTGGTTGAGATCGAAGCGATGGGATTGATAAATGAGGAAGTCAAAAAGTCAGCAAACGCGATTCCTACCGTAGAGCTAGTAAGAAAGTGGGTTGCGGAAAAGTCCAGGCGTCCATCCCTTGCGGGGGATGCATTGCGCAAGTTCGCCACGCCTGAAGAGTTCAATCCGGCTATGTCTCAGATTATAGGCGCTCCACGTGCTCTGGACTCAGTTCGATCTCTGCTTTCCCAGATTGCAGAAGAAGATCGAGACCTAGCAGTCCCCGATAGAAAAAACCAGGGACTGAAGATTATCCTTCTCACCGGTCCTTCCGGAACTGGGAAAACCTTTATTGTAAAAGAATTGGAAAAAGCACTTATCGCTAGGAACATTAAATGGCCGCTCACCATTATCAATGGCAACGAATACGCCTCCGAATATTCGGACTGGAAGTTATTTGGTCCTCCTGCGGGATACAGAGATTCCGAAAAAAAGTACCTCTACCATTGGGCTAGAGAGAATCCAGAGGGCCTCATATTCTTTGACGAGTTTGATAAGCAACATCCCAAGGTCGCTAAGGCTATGATGAACGTTCTTGATGAAGGAGTCATTCCTCTAGGTCTCGACAATAGCAGCTTTAGATGGCGAGGGATTATGTTCCTGGCCGCGAACTTTGGGTCGATGGGTTTAGATCAAGATCCTGATGCAAGTGCGGAGGAGCGCGAGTTGGCGGACCTCGTAGATCAGTTCACTTTGTACTTCACCGATGATTATCAGTTTCAGAAGCCGAACTTGGCGAAGGTCAAAAAGTATTTCTCGGGCCTTGATGGAAAAATTTGGGCCAAACCACGTGACCAAAGAGAGAAAGATATTCTTATTGGCCGCCTTGGAGACGTACTCAAAACGGAATACAGCAAGTTTGGTCGGGTTCTAAGTAATGCGCTACTGCGACGAATCGGCACGGTCGAAGTTTTGGTGCATTGGACCAAGAATGAGTTCACGCAGCTAGTCGATAGAAATCTGCAGAGCAGGGTAGCCAAGTTCGCCAAAGAGGCGGCGGCGGACTTGGAATTTACACCGCGCTTACGGGAGTGGTTGATTGATACCACCTGGGGTGAGGGGGGAAGACTGGCTTTCACGCAGGGAGCCGGAGCGTTTGTTGATTCGCCTGCATGGAACAAATCAATAAAGGATCGATTAGCTGTGTTTGCGAATGATCCAACAAATCGAGCCAAACGATGGACGATGGATTTGACGGCCGAAGGGAAAGTTAACTTGGTAGCCCTTGCTAAGGAGCCAAAGTGAAAGCGATTTTCATCGCTCTACTCATCGGCAGCTCCTTCGTGGACGCCATAGGTGAGATTTACGAATTTACTCCTGAAACGGAGGCGGAGTTAAAGGAGATTCCATGGAAGAGCGTTGGGTTAGTGATGATAGCCAGCAAACCAAAGCATCGTACCTATTACTCTGGATTTTTTATTGCAGAAGACAGGTTTCTTGTTTCTGATTCGCCGTTTGCGAAGAGTCGGACTGGCGGATGTGAGAAAGATACTCTTATTTTCACCGGGCTGCGCAAAGTAGCCCCGAACTTCGACGCCACAAATGTGGAAGCCTCCCATCGATGTTTAAAAATTATAAAGCAGGATACCTTGCGAGGTTTTGCGGTGTGGCAGGTCGAGCCCATAGCAGGTAGTTCTGTTGCCCCTATTCCGCTCCTTACCGACTCCATAATTGATGAGGGGCGGCTAAACTTAGAACGTGAACGTTTAACCTACTTGGGGTTCGCTCTGGGGCCGCAGGGGTCAGAACTGAAGATTTCGCGTTCGATAAAATACGAGACTCGGATGGGCCCCTTTCTTCCCAACACGGTTGATTCCGGAGTGTGGGATCATCGTTGGGATTGGAGCAGCGTTCAAGCGAAGTCGGAGTCCGGGATGCAGGGCGGTCCTTTGCTAACTAAGGTTCGCGGGCGGTGGTTTGCCGCTGCCCTGTCTGTGGCGAAGTCAGAGGCAGGAGCAACAGGGAAGACGCTTCTTCTTGTTGCAGATCTGCCGCGATTGACACGCTTTTTCGGAGACACTCTGGAGATCGAAGCTGAATGAACAAACAGGTTTTACTCGTTCCGCTTCTTTTTTGGCTCTCGCCATTTGCGCTTCTTGCGCAATCGACTGTCGTTCCACTGGTGACAGAATTGCCGGTTCGTCCATGGGGCGCTGTGCTGCACGATGGTGAGTTGTATTTTTCGGCACAGCAAAACTCGGTCCCCGGATGCCCAGCAGCGGAAAGTTATCGGATTTCTAGTGTCGAAAAACGGAAGGGTTCCGTTGAGGTCGAGCAGCTAGGCCCGTTTGAGTGCGTCTTAGGGTACCAAATTCTTGGCAAACACCTTGTGTTGATGAGCGGATCCAAAACCGGAGTTAGTTACCACGTAATGGAGAACCGGACGTGGGTTCCGCTTGAGGAGTCATTATTTAGGAAACCCATTCGGGATCGAAGGGCTTGGCTAAAGTATGAGCTTGTAGTGCTTTCAGAAAAACTAAAAGGCAGTTCCTTTGAAAAGCCCGAGACCGCTCCCACTACGCTTGCAGATAATCTCCTGGACGTGCCGGGTCTCACCCAGGTCCTCACAGTGAGGTCATCGTCAGGCGATTGGATGTATGTTCGCCTTCCTATTGAGGATAGCCGTCCACATTTGAGGGCGCTTGTAAGAATTGAGGGCCTTCCTTCGGATTGGGGCTCGCGCCCATTTCAGCTTTGCCAGTCTTCTGCGGGTCCACTTCTTTTGTACGAAACCGAGCAAGCTTCAACTGCGAGACCCAGAATGTTTCTGTGGAACCCTTCCACCACGAGTCCCGCTACTGCGATCGTTGGCGAAAGCGACTTTCCCTATAAATGGAGTTCGGTTCAACAGAGCCAAGACGGTTTTCTGATCCTGGGGACAACTACTCGGTCGTTGCCAGAAAAAATGCAAAACCCGCGCCATACTTTCTCGGTAGACTTTCACGGACAAGTAGCACCTGGACCACACTCGGAAAAAGATTTGTTTGGTATTTCCGCCTCTACGCGCGGGTTTGTTCTTTCTTTCGGTTACTCGAACAGTATTGCTCTGGAGAATCTAGAGGGGGATTCAAAAGAGTCTCTTCAGCCACTCACTGCCAAGAAGCCGACAAGTACGTTTAGCGTGCCCCAATGGCCGAGGCTCGGTGTGAAGGTCTGCGACCGGCATCGTTTGGACGAAGAGGCCGATGGGACTTGGTCGATTTTCTATCACGTGCCTCTATTTACGAAGCGCCTAGCTACAGTTTCGAATATCACCTCTGTGGAGTGCAATGGCGATGCATTGGCAATTGTAGGTAGGTACACTGCCTTTTCAAACCACGCCACTAGCTTCGCCTTAACTAAAGCAACGTCCAATATTAAGAGTGCTCTCGAGCTGGGCACGGAAAATACGTCGTTCGAGTTGGCTTCTAGCGTGGGACTTCTTCAGCTTTTCAAGGGCGACTCTTTAGTTCTAGTACGGGCCCCATTGGTGGGTACTGAGTTTAGCCGTGTCCGTAGCGCACTGAGCCAAAGTGGGTTCAAGATTTGGCTCTCTGACGCAATGGGCCCCTTTGGCGGCTATGTGAACGTTGTAGATTCGGACGGCCTAGAATTCTACGTCGATGACAGCTCAATGGAAGCACCACCGGCGGACAAATTGGGGAATTTGGAGAATCAATGAGGGTTTTCTTCGCAAGCATTGCACTGAGTGCTGTTCTTTCGACTGGTATGTGCCTTGGTTTGGATTCATCAGAGAAGTCCCGCCTTACTCAACCGGAGATTCTGGTACCTCTCGTTTACGGAACCTCCTTGTATCCAGTGTTAGGAACGTTGGTGGGTAAGGAGCTATTTTTTTCAAGTGAAGCCGCAAAGGCACCCTGTGTTGGAGAGAGTCTATTTTCGATCGGTTTGGATGAAGGCTTGCAGAAAGTAACGAAGGTTGGGGATGCGGCCTGTGTTGAAGATTTGCAAACCGATGGGAAACATCTTTACGCTACGTTGTTTGTGCAGAATCGAAGAGCGGTGTATCGCTGGAAAGGCGACAGTTGGTCACCTGCCTTTGAGGGGGATGCTCGATGGAACGCGGCATTTAATTGGAGGCGGCACGAGTTAGAAGACGAAACGAAAGTTCCTTGGTTTAGTGGCGTTCCAGAGTTGCGTTTTTTTTCAGTAGGAGTTGCGAGTCCCTTAAGTTTACTAATAGGTCTGCCTACACATAAGGAGACGTTGCTGTTCCAGTATAGTGACGAAGCCCAAAAGACGGGACGAAGCCAAGCCATTGTTCTCAAATCAGATGCCCCCACATCGGCAAGAGCGGGCTTCGGTTTTGATAAAGAGGGACGACTGTATTTTCCCATCGAGACACCCACGACCAAAATACAGGTAATCTCTACCCGCGATCCAGCCCTATCACGGATAGTCGGTGGGGAAACCCCCTACTCAGAACCGCAAGTATGGGACACTCTTCCTGCAGAAGGAGACGGGGCCTGGCATATGCGGTCGGCATCGGTAGTTTCGGCAGAGCACGGAATTCTGGTGCACGGAAAAACTGACTACCAGAATGAGTGGAGTGTTCTTGCCTACTATTCGGCAAGTGAGCCCGCATTTCATCGTGTCCGACTACCGCAGGAGATTGTGGAGGGTACCGTGGGTGTATCGCTGGCCCAAAATGGAATTCTTCTTTCCAATCCGGCACGCCACCAGATTATTTGGGCTGGCGAAGCTAGCCCATTTTCCAAGAATAGGTTTCCGCCGAGGGACCTCAACCTGCGGGTAATCGAGGAGGAGAACGAGAAATGAATTTTGCTACAGGGCTCTTGGTGGCTTCTTTTGCGTTTGCCCCGTTCCAAGAGTTTGTTCGGGAAAAAGCGGCCATTCTTGTTACTAGCAGCCGGATGAATCAGGTAGGTCATGGGATTGTTGAATCCTACTACCCCAATGCACTCTTCTGGCATCACCGAGAATTGGCAAATGGCGTGAACAACAGTTACCGGGCGGGCGGCTACTTCAGTTTGGATGCGAATCACTTTTCAGCCACGGCAATTGAAGCAAGATTTAAAGGAGCCAATGAGGGACTCACCTTTGAGCTGTCTCTGAACGACCTAGCTGCAAATCTCGGCGGGATCCCGTCGGGTGCTCTGCACTTCGGTGCCAATTCGGAACAGGTAAAAGTATCAGAAATTCGCATGGGCGAGAAACTGGTCGCGGAAGGATACCGGTACCTTTTCGTTCCAGTTCCAAACGCAGTGGATACGGCCAGTGTCAGTTCGTTGAAGCTCGATTCCATCCCAACAGTTCAGCAAAGTTTTCTAGTTGAGCTGGGATCTCCGGAGTCGATAGCTGCCAAGTACCAAGAGCTCAGAAAGGGTTCTGAGGGCAGTGCCGCCGCAGGACAGAAAGCTTATTCACTTCACTTCGACTCCGCGCCCTTAGTTTTTGAAATCAGTGAGAGCACTCCGGCTGGGGAGGATAGCGACGCAATGAATTCAGGAAAAGCGAAGACCACGAAAGGTTGGGTGCTGACAGCTAGCCACCAGCAAACCACAGGTAAAATACTGTTGCCGGTAATTCGGCCGCCTGCTGCTTCTGCAGCTACTGAGGTGACGCCGGGACGTGTGGCACGTGAGATTGACGCTACGCACATCTTGCGATCGAAACAGGAGATCTCTGGGTTCCGAATTGCGCTGAACGACTATATTGAACATCTTTTTTCGGGTCGAACGAATGATACAGAGACTCAGTACGATTGTATCTTAGATGTGGATGCGGCGACGAAAACAGCCTGTCGTATTAGCGAGCGTAAGGGAGCAAATGGCGAGGTGATTTACGACCGGTATTTGGATTTTCAGCTACCAAGCCCCGAAAAATCCGCTCAGGACCTCGAGAAGGAGGAACGCAATGTGTTTTATTTGGTGGCTAAGAATGCGCGAGGAATTCCCCAACACTTCTACAGAGTGAATGTTCTTAAGGATTCGAATTACGTTGCTCCTCGTTCAGCTCAGGTTGCGCCTGTGATAGATCAAACCGTGGAACGACCCACTGAGGATCTTAAGTGATTCCATCGTTACTCTGGGCAGTATGTATTTTGTCGATTTCTGCAGGAAGGGCACAGGCCTATTTCAATGGAGCTCCTGAACCTGGAATGCCTGCGGTGGCGTCTTTTAGAACAGAGCGGAACATTTGCAATGGAACGTTTATTATTGCCGAGAAGAACGAACTCGAAGTTTTGCTCACGGCAGGGCACTGCCTTGACGGTCTAGACGAAAAGAGCAGAATCATGCTCACTAACGGAGGTAAAGTCGGAGCTATTGCTACTGCTTTTTGGCGCATTGCCTACGACGACAAAACTGCGAAAGAGCGGGCGATCGAGACCGATGTTGGAATCGTACTGTTCCCCACAGGTACGGCAGCTGGCGTAATACCTATCGCTCCAAACCCCGTCGGGGTGGGCGATTTGGTAACTTCTGCCTCTTGGCATCCGAAAGGCGCTGGAAAATCAAGCGGCACCAATCGAGTGTGTACTTATGGCCTTAGGAAATCCGACCAATCGATTGCGGGGTATGTCCTTAGTGGGGCTGATGGAGGAGTACCGAATATTCCCGGAGAGTCCGGATCGGCATTGGTATCGAAAGAGGGGGTGGTCGGTGTTTTTAGCGGAAAACTGACTGGGAGCTCACCCTGCTCAAATGTTCCGAGCGTCGAGGGGATATTTGCTTCCATTCACTCGAAGTTCATTGTTTCACAGCTTCAATTGGCAAAAGAGAAGTTTCCCGGTCCATTTGATGCATTGGATCTATCTTCCCTTGTGACATTTGACCAGTTGGACAGTTCCGTTAGTGAACCCGTGCCATTGGCTAGGCCGGTAGTACCCCCTTTGTCATCCGCGCTTAAGGCGCTCTTGAATTTGGATCGAGAGCCCAAGCAAGCCACTGGCTCAAACCGCGCTCCCAGCATGATCGAGTTACCAGATTCATTAGACTAAAGCCCAGCTTGTTTGGGGCACCTGAAACACTTCGAGTCAGAGCGTTTGACGCCGTCGAGTAGAGTTTTCTAGTTTGAGTGACTATTGGAGAGAATATGCGCGAATGGAAGATCTTGGGCTTAGTGGGTTTTTCTGTCACAGCGGCAATGTGTTTTGCAGAAGAAGACTCTCGTGTACCGCCGGGACAGTTTTTCCAGGCATCGAGAACGAACAATACCTACTACGTAACTGACCAGGGAGTGCATCGTGCGCTCGTACCCTCCCCACAGCGGTCACTTCCTGTAGCCAGTAGGGGCACAGTACAGGCGCTTCCTGATCCGGATGGAACAAAACTAAATGCTCTTTGGGAATCCCAGGGAAAAGGCACGTGGGTGAGTCTTGCTACGAGTGAGGAATATGAACAACTTAAGCCCGAGCCACCGCCACCACCGCCACCTGTTCGCAGAAATCCGGACCCGTTGGTGCTAAACCTAATTGGGAAGCCAATGAAGTTTGCTGGCCCTAGCCAGCTTATAATGTTTGATTTGGATGCGGATGGGACAAAGGAGTTCACCGGTTGGCCTATTGGCACTTACGATGCTCTGCTTGTGATCGATAGAAATGGAAATCGGCAGATCGACAATGGCTCCGAACTCTTTGGCATGACTGAGCGTAACCCCAATGACGCAAATGGTTTTGAAGTACTTAAGCGATCCGACTCTATTCCGGATGGAGTTATTAATTCCTACGACGCAGATTGGACAAAACTGCGGCTCTGGCACGATGCAGCTCCATACGGAACTGTACAAGAGAATGAGCTTGCGAAGTTAGAGGACTATGGAATTTTGCAGTTCGATCTGAACTACAAATCCGATACCCAGTCTCATGACTCACACGGAAACTTAATGCGGGAGTATTCCACTTTCACACGAAAAATGCCAAACGGAGAGGTTGCGGATTTGCCAATAATAAATGTCTGGTTTCGTGCACACAAAGTCCCTTAGAAGCGGAGAGTAGTTCTGTATGGATTCAAATTTGTGGACTGTCCGAATCATAATTCTGTTCGTCGTTACTCCGGCTTTGCTCCCGAATCGGTTGTGGAGTCGAGACCCCATCCAAATGTACAGAGCGGGAGTGCAACGCGGAGCAATGCATGGCATAAACGCGGGCGCTCGTTACAGGGCGCCGGGTATGCCCCCTCCCGTTCCAAATTACTCTTCCTATCCAAGAGCGTACTCACCGCCTACTCAAGTCTACACTCCTAGGTACTACCCCTCGCCAGCCCCCATCTTTCAGCAACCGAAGTACATGGCGCAAGGGCCCAGCTTCCCTTACGATGAGGGTGGATTCAGTGAGCCCTATTTTGACAACTACGACGATTATGTTCCGTACGATAGATCCTACCAACAAGGGGGATTCTCGCCATCGAGTGGTATCTCCAAGCCCAGACCTGACCCCGAGACTCAAGGCGATAAAATCAGAATTTTGCCGAATGAGGCTCCTTTTTTTCGAGTTAAAATGCCGAACAAAGATTGTTCGGTTGCCTTGAGTTGTCCGAACCATTTTGCCCACCAAGAAGGGAGATGGAGAAAATACTACTTCGATGACTATCAGGCTTTAATGAAGAATGGGGCCAGCTTCTCCGTCACTTTAAGCTGGAACGACGGAACAGAACTATGGGAAGAAGTTGTTCCCATACGGCTAGTAATAAAAGACTCGAAACCAGGCTATTTCCATACAACACTTGAGTGGAAGAAACCAAAGCGGACACTGCTCGGCGCCAAGGCCTGGGTCGATTGGAGTGAAAAAAAGCAAAAGCGCCTTACAGATATCAGTAATGAATTCCAAGCCTGGGTGCAGGGCAAAAAGAAGTCACTGGGTGCTAGTAGCAATACGGAGATCTATGAAACGGCCATAACGGAACTAGATCGTTTAAGCGCACAATTCGACGCGCAACACAAATTGCTCCTTGGTGAATTTTTGTCGATTCAAAAGGAGATTCCGAACATCAAGAAGGAGACTTCCGAAGCAACTCAGGGCTTGGAAGTAAAGCGAATCGCGTTCGAGCAACGTTCAGCAGAGTTGGGTTCGGCTTTTCTAGGTAAGTGCAATAAGGACTTTGATGCACTTTTGAATCGCCAAACGACAGTCTTAAACTACCAAACTCAAACCTTGGAACATTGGCGCGAGGCTGCTGAGAAGGATGTATCCGGTTGGGCCGAACGCCAGATTGCCCGTTATATTAGTGAGCCAGAGGGCGAGATAGAAATATGGAAACGCGCTAACCAACGAGAAATTGATGCGCTGCCACCTGGAGATCTTAAGGCTCGAATGGCCGAAAAGGCTTCAATCGAGCTCGTTCGCCGCGTGAAAATGCTTAGTGCTAGAGAAATGGCGAAAACGATCGAGCAAACCCGACAGAAAGAGTTCGAGCAAATCGAGGCGCTAAAACCTTCTTTCCTATCGGAGTTTCAAAATGCTCTAGCTACTCCTGGCACGGACGCGAAGTGGGGGGCTTTAAGGCAGGCGCTTTTAGTGGCGCGTACCCAAGTAGAAGCAAACAACTCGGAGATTGTAAAAAATGCCCGAGAAGCTTGGAAGGCATATCCTCTTTTTAAAGTGCGAATCGAGGTACAGCGAAGAGTACTAGAGAAGTTGCGAATCGCAAAAGAGGTCCTTCTTGAGGACGAGAAGAGGTTTTCGACAAGTTTTGTAGCAAAGCAACAAGCGGAGAAAAATGCTTACCTTAAGTGGAGGGAACTCGAGCTAGCTCGCGTGGAGCCACTTCCTAACGGTCCGTGGAAGGACGATGTGAAGACAGCATTTGAGACGGAAGAGCGGCTTCGATCTCTCGCGGTTCAAAGTTCGGAGGCACTGATTAACGATGAGGTCTTGAGACGGAAAACACTAGGTGGCGATTTTATAGGTAGGCTCGCAGCTAAACTCGAGGTAACCACTCTCGAGCAGTCTAGTATTAAGTCTGAGGCAGAGCACTTCTTGACACAGGATCGGCCGGTTCGTGAGAAATTCAGTGAAAGTTTTGGAAAGACACTTCACAACAGCAAAGATTATGTTGGGTTGGAAATTCTCATTCCCCAAATAAAAGCGAATTTCCCGTGGCCTTTATTGCTCCCAAAAGAATGTGAAGGCTTACAGGGGTTCATATCAGAAAAGGGAAGCGTGACCTTTTCATATTCGGGTAGACCGCTCCTATCGCTAGCCGACAAACACATTATCGACCTTTCCTGTCAACAAGGGCAAATGGCAGTTCTTATTTCGGAGTTTCAGGGCCACCGAAAAACCCATTCTCCTTACTTAGTTATTGTGAACCCGGAGTCTTTCTCTGCGCTCCCCAGCCCGGTGAGTACCAAAGGACGCTACACTTCGTGCTGGGCGAGTGAGGGACGTTGGCTAGTTCGGGAGGAACTTGAAGGAGAATTCTTTTTGCATTCGTTTTCAATGGACGGAAGTGAGCAGGACTTAGTCGATGACGCAGAACCTCCAGTCAAAGCAGCAAAGCTTTTGTTGAGAGCCTCCAAATAGTTCGAAGGTTATCGCTGCCTCAGGGTTTGAGCGACTGGAACCGCTTCGGAAGAATCATCCAATCGCCACAACGGTGACAGACAAAGTGGGTCGCTCCGCCGGTTCCCCACCGATTGGTAGTTCCCCAGCCTCCGGGCGCGGTGTACGGAGCATATTCAACTTGAGCTCCCGGATCTTGGCCCTTGCGGCGGCAATCGTGCTGAGTAACCCAGTGTTGAAAATCCTCTTCAAGTCGTTGTCTGTCGACTGCTTCATCTCGTCTGGATGGAGAATTGTCTTCTGTGGGTTGCGCGACTGAACGGCGCACAATTGTTTTTGGTCGGACGCGAGTATTGCTCTGAACCGGGCCGAATACTCCTGCCGCTCGAGCCTTGTTAAACACCTCAGCGCTATACGGATTTGCATTGTGGGCAGAGAAGAAACCACAGTCGTTAGTGAGGCACCCGCGCAAAGACCCAAAATATTCACCCTGAGACGTATAGGCTCCGCTTCCCGAGTCGCCAGGACCTAGCCCCGAAGCGTTCGTCGTGCTCGCATAGACTTCTGAATTGCCGTCGGTGTTGTAGGCTTGCAATGTCTCTGTTGCCAGTTTGCCGGATTTGGCCACATGCACGATTTCGCCCACTGAACGTTTACCAAAATTCACGCTTACGGCCGTGCGACAAGTGCCTGCTGGAAATAGGACTAAAGCGTAGTCATCATAATCTCCGTCCTGACCATTTCTCAGTACGCTCGAGGGAACAAATGCTTTGGTAGAGGAAGCCCCAAACAGGGAGACTCCGCCGGTATGGAGGTTGGTCAGACAGTGTGCCACTGTAGCTACGACCGAAACGCCGGATGATTTGAGACACGTACCTCCGCAAGTTCTACGGTCACCATCCCTATCCAGACGAACGCTTGCGCCTAGCGCATCTTGGGGCGGACTAAATTGAATTTCTATGTCTTCTGACCAGGCCGTGAATGGGACAAAGAAAAAAATAGAAAGAGTAAATCCTAGTAACAGACAAGACGTTTTTAGCAATGTGAACTCTCCAGCGGATCAAAGTCTCCTTTTCTCCAGGGAGGGGTCAATAGAGCGGGACGAAGAATGTTTCGTGTGATTGAAACAGAGTGCTAGGAACTCCCTACGGTGCTGCCTCAATGTGTTTTCCGAAGTGCTCCATAAAATCACTAGGAGCTGGCCGGAAGGGCGGAAATAGTTTCCCTAACTGGAATGGTTGATAGTCACTTACCCACGTGCGCAGGTGAAGAAAGTCCACGTTCTCAATTCCTACGTTTGCGTACGAGGGGGGCTTCCAAAGGTAGTCGAGCGTATTTTGCAAGGGCGACAGCTCTATCAAGCCGTAGTTTGAATCCATAACAACGTGGCTAAAGTGCATGTTTTTCAGATTGTCCGCACCAGCGTGGTCCCTAAACCACTGCAAGAAAGTGCCCTTTTCCACGTGCTCGTTGCCATAAGCATCTTCTTTCGGAGCGGGCCCAAGCTCTTCAAGCCCATTGTGAATTACCGCCGAAATGGTCCGCGCCGATGCGGCGCCCGAAGGAAGCGATTGAACCTCGTTTGTCCATTTGAGGATAAGGTCTGCCAATTTAGAGGGATCGAGCTTAGATACATCGGCAGCGATCGGGGGCTCAAAGTAGTAAGCACGACTTCCCCTGGACTTTCCAAAGAATGCAAATCGGTACTCATCGTTCGGAAAGATCTTTTGAACGTCTGCCAAGAACCACTCAAACATTAAACTGTTTGAAAGGGGCTGCGTAAGAAGATTCTGCTTTAGGTCAGGAAACGATTGGGCGTCCCACTGCCTTTCCAAGTACCGAACCAGAACTGGCGAGGGATCACTGTCCTTAGGCGGCATACAGTATTCATAGCGAAGCAAAGTTCTGGGAACTGAGACAAACCGAGTGGAAACCAACGAAATGCTTCCGGCATTTCGAACCACCACAAGACCCGCCTTCACTGGGGCCTTATTCGAGCAAAACAACTCTCGAAGCAGGGTAATCTCTTCGTCGACGGCCTTAGGGAACTCCACTTCATCTTTTTCCATTGCCATTTGCAGCATTGAAGTCACCGTTTTCAATGCGGCCGTTGAAGCCTTGTGGGAGCCAACCACCTTGAGGGTTTGCACCAATTGCGCAAACGTGTCGGCTGCTTTCGTCGCGGCTGGGTGGTAGTTGCGGTCGTTTGCGTAGTAAATGACTACTGGGAGCCGCTTAAGTATTTCCGGTGCAGTAAGCGCCGTTGTTGACTTAGAAAGGCGATTCCCCGGTACTGCGGACCAGCCACAAAGAGATACGCCTAAATTGAGAGCCAACGCCAAAGTGCCAAATCTGAAGACCGTGTTTTTCACAACCTCGGCTATAGCAGAAGTCTAAGGGGACAATCTAGCACTATTCGTCCCCTAGGTAGGTAGTACCCCGTTGGAAACCGAAATTGCGCCTTATCAACCCTGGTTGCCCCAAGGCGGAAGCAAGCTGGGGGAAGTAAGTCCATAGCAGGTTGGAAATCGCGATTGTGCTTTTTCCAGTGAGGGCACTAATGTCGGACTGGCTAAACCGGTTCACTAAACGCATTCTAAGGACGAGGCGAGCCGAATCATTTTGGATTCCAGAAATAGCCCGATCAAACTGCTCTTGGCTTACCGAAACAAACGCGGGAGGTTTTGGAGGAGTGAAAAACGCACGGGTAAGGTCATTTACCACGTACACTTGTGCGACTTTTAACTCGTCTATCCCCAGTTGGTCTTTTCCCAATTTAGCAAGGGCTTTACGGATTATCCTGTGCATTTTCGATTCGTGATACCGGGCCCTCACCGCTAGTTCAAGAACGGGGAGTCCCTCAATGAACAACCAATGAAGATAGTCTCGTATAGGGTCACCCGCTGAGAACTGCATATCGATCAGCGCTTTGAATTCCGTCGTCCTAAAGGTGTACTGTTTCTGGGGGAATTCTGCTTCGTTTTCCATCTGCCGTTGGTGGAGCAGTGCCAAGCGCGATCTCAGCTCTGGGCGTTCGACTTCGTTCTCTCTGGTTAAAGCTGCAGCGGCCATTTCTTGGCGGTGGATTTGCCTATCTGTCTCAAACCTCGGGTCGAGTTTTTCTCTGAAATAAGTTTGGTAATCGGCGTCACTGATTACTCGTAGTTTATCCGAGGATTCCTTTAATTCTCCAAATCCGAATGTTTGAGCAATAAGTTTCCTCCACTTCGAGGCCCGTAGATCTACTGCCGGTGCTTCGACACCATAATCTTTAGCTACTTCTTCTTTGTGAATATGCAGCACATGAAGGGCTCGCATTATCTGCCGGTCAGCAATGCCCGCATTTCGAAGAATCCATTCGAACTGAGATACAGATAAGATTTTCTCCTTTTCTGGGACGGGTTTTACTCTTTTTTCCTTCATTAGCTGGTTAATGGTCTGACGGTCAACAATGGCACGGACTTTGTGCTCGGGAATAGAGAGCGCTTTTGCAATGGAGGGGACTCTATGGTGGTCTGCATGAAGCATTGCGATTTTTTCCTCGCGCGTGAGCTTAGCGAAATTGCCGTCCCTCTCAGGGGCCCTAGGCTCGGCTGCTTTGGGAGCCGCAGGCGGATCCTTACGGATCGTTTGGTGAACGGTTGCGGAGTCCGGAGTAGGCTCATTCTTTACAGTCTGAACTTCGGGTAGGCCTAGATGCCTTCGGACGCTTCCAATATCTTCTTCCGAAGCTCCCGCCTCTTGCAAAAGCCGAATCTTTTTGTCGGCTGAGGCCTGCCAAAACAATCGTAGTTTTTCAATTGCCATACGCGCCTGACTCTTCACTGTGCCTAAAGACAAACCAAATGTTTCAGCAGTTTCACTTTGTTCTGCCCCTCGTAGACGCTCGGAGATGGCACGCACCTGATTCGGCGGAAGAAAAGGAGTTCGCAGAACTAAGCGAAGTAATTCCAACTCTCGTTCAATCTCGATTTCATTGTCAGGACCAAGGTGTTTTCGGTCGGGAATAATGCCAAAAAGCCCCTTATCGTTGTCTGCTTCGCTAAATAGCAACATACGGCCGTTACTCCCGAGAGAAGCATTTCGTTTCCGATTAAAATTGATTATTTTCGTCATGGCAATTTTGCGGATGTAACCCAATGCAGATTTGTGATCGCGGCTCTGGTACGAATCAGAATTCAGCCAAAGCGTGGCAAGCACTTCGTTTGCGATACTTTCTATAGTAGTGGGATCGAAGTGGCTTTTCTTATTAACAAACGCCTGGATAACTTTATTCAAAGAAGGATTGGATAGGATCTCCTCCTGTTGGACCCGGTTTCCCGTTTTAAGATTTGCAAGAAGTTCATCAAAATTGGTTTGTTTTACTTCTGCAGATTTTACCAAGTGAGCAAAATCGGGACAGCCCATGGAAGGGCGGCAGATCGCAAGCGTAAAAGCGAAGCCAGTGGCGATGGATCGCAGAAAATCAGTGGCTATTAACTGGCGTTTCTTTTTGGTGCTTTGACTCACCTGACTAGACAATGCAAGACTGCTGCCAGAGGAAAGAGTCGTGCCGTTTTAAATACATAATATGGTTTGGTTAATTCCACGTGTTCTACTTTGATTGCTTGTATTCAAATAGAATTCTCTTCGAAAACGACCATGGCATGGTCGCCCGGAAAGAACTTTGGCGACAAAGCTAAAAAGCGGGATCGATAGTTACTTGCTTCCAAATAGATCGTTCAAGCTTTTGGGGGAAAGTGCGTACTCTATGGAAATGGTTTGAGCGTTTCGAAGTAGTCCACTTTCTTTCGCGAGATTAAGAGTCACGATATGAGCAAGGAAGATACTTCGTTGGGTTACTTCTGCTCCGAGTAAAGCGGTCTGGCCCGAATTGGCCGACCACTGCCAAAGAGCATTATCTTGCATTCGTTGAAGTGCCCGTTGCCGATGCTGGGACGACGACAGCGATTGGAGTTTAGTTACATAAAGCCGTTTCGGCCCAAAGTCTTTCCAGAAGTTCTTTAGCTCCAAGAACAGGAATTTCTGGGGCAGGGCGGTGAAAGTAGCCCCTTCTAAGAACGCCTCGCCTAACGTTTTCTTGTCTGGGACATGTATTTCAAAACCGAAAGCTAGTTTGCTTAAGAAACGTTCCATGGAAGCGCTTTCGGTAATGTCTAATCCAATGAACGTCCTTCCTTCAGCCGTACGAAGGTATAGCTGAAATACGGCGTTGAGCGCGCGGTAGGCCCGTTCCTGTGCTGCGCGTGCGTCGGTTAGGTTTGTTCCGTCGGTTCTAGACCACTCCCATTGAGGGGAGTTTAATTGCCTCTCCAGTGCACTTGCTTCTGCTTTTGGACAGTCGGGCAATTCACGGACAGCCGCAAGAAGTGCAAGACTCAAACTGCGCGGACCAAAATCAGAGCAAAACCGAGGAACGCCGAACAAAGGCGCCCAGTCTTTTAGCACCTGGATGGCACCGCCTTCGCTGAGAGAGAACCTTGCGGCACTTTCCTCTGTCAGGCGACCAGTAGCACGAAAGACAAACAACCGGTCCAATAGCTTGATGGCCTCGCTTCTTGTGTGTATGAGAGCCAGATTGACTGCTTCCTTTGGGTAAATCTGGTTCCACGTGCGAGCAAGAGCATGAAGCGCTCGATACAAAGTCACAATTTCGCCGCGCCCTAATTCGGCATCCGTTGCTCGATTGGAACGCACTGGAGAGCCATTTAATTCGACGGCTCGGAAAGTTTTGTTCCAACCAAATAACTGTGTGTCTTGAAGAGTGGTTTGCAGCTGTGTTCGAGCTCGGCCTCTTGGTAGTTCTTCAGCCAAACGGAGCATCAGTCTCTGACCGACAAAGTCGCGACCTCGATGAGGAAATAATCTGGGAAGTTCTTCGTCTTGCAAAAGGGTTAGAGCGCCGTAAGCGGGATCGGCGAAGGCTAGCCAGTCCTCCAACTTAGTGAGGGGTGCATAATTCGGAAAGAGCAGGCGAGCCAAATCGTCAACGTAGGTTGAGCTTGAATCGGGAGTGAGCGTTGTTCCACTCTGCTCGACAAGGAGAAGTTCACCAATATGAAACAGCCAACGAAAAATTCTCTGAGCAGGCTTCACTGTGAGCTCAGCTTGCATACCATCGGCAACGCCCCACGTTTCTTGTTCCCGCATTAAGAACAAAAGCTCTTCTTTTTCTTCCGAAGAAGGGAGGGCCTCTGCCATTTTAATAAGAATGTTCCTTGGGGCGAAATTGGCGGTCCAGCGAGTAATTCCAAGGTGCGCTGCAACACGTCTAAGGGCAACTAGTCCGTCGCTCCTAAACTGGGTTAAGTCGAAAGTTGGATAGGAAGCCCCAAAGAGTGTTTCTAGTTCTAGGTATTCTCTGTAAGCGGTTTCAAATTCTAGTGGCGAAACAGTTTTGCTGCCTATACGAAAAAAAACCGGCGATTCACTGTTACTTGTACCGGGGGGTGATTCCACCGAAATTCCACTCAGGCCCAACTCTAACCAGTGGGAGTACCCCACGTAATCATAGATCCGAACGCCTGGTTTTCTCGGACTGTTGCGATTTGCTCGTCCAAGGTTTTGAAGAAAGTTGCAAAGACCTTCCAGGTTACGGCCAAAGTTTCGCAGAAACACCAAAACATTAACAGCAGGTACGTCGATTCCTTCTCTAAACTTATCAACCACCACCAAGTATTTGTGCCGATCGGCGGTGTTCTGGTGGAGACCTCGATCAGCAAACCAGTCTTCCGCATGTTTGCTACTTCCGCGGCGGGAATGCAAAGGAAGCACTTCTTCCTTTAAAAGTTCGCTAAGCAGTTTTGCGTACCTGTTTGCCTCTTCGGTAGTGGTGACAAATACTAGGCCTCGATCGGGAACATAGGGCTTGCGATCTCTGAGGATTTTATCCCGAACCGATTGAATGGCTTCGTTTTCGTTCACCATTCTTTCGATATCAATCCCAGCAATCGGAGAAAGGTACCCCCCTTGCACAGAGGAGAAGTAAGCCGTTCTAAATAGCGAACCCAACTTGCTTCCAGCTCTAAGCTGTTTCAATTGTGCGTTATTTAGCTCGGGAGCCACCACGTTTCCGCCTAGGTAGCCGTCGACAATGTTTTTATCCCTGTGTCTTAGGGTCGCAGAGGGCAAAATAATGCGATGTCTTTGATCGATGAACTTCTCTAATTCATTTAGAATTGCCTCAAACTGACCATCGCCTTTGCCGGTGTGGTGTGCTTCGTCAAATAGAACGAACCAAGGCTGTTCGGGGTCACGACTTAGCAAAGTATTCATTTCTTTCAAATGCATAAAGTAGCTTGATCGGGTAGTCGCTATGAATTCAGCATTTGGGTCGATGTCTGTTCGTTCAGGGTCTTGGTAAAATTTAACAGCTTGTTTTACTTTGAGCTCTTTACGAAAAACCGAATCTAAATCTCGAAGTATTCCTCTGTTTTCAACAACCGCCAGTATTTTAGGGGGCTTTTTCCAGCCCTCTGAATTTAAACCAGTCCGGTATGCGGTGGCGGCAGCGATGTACTGCGCCACCAATCTTGTCTTTCCCATTCCGCTAGATAGAAAAATGCCCAATTTAAGAGGTTTTGAACTCTCGAGTGCTCGCTCGTAGCTCATGAGTGAACTAAGGCCCCGACGCTGTGGATAGGTCAAAACAGTTTCAGAAGATCCGACCCGGAGCGGTGGCGATAATACTGGCGCCAGAAGCGGATCGGCGCGAAACATTGAACGCACAAGACCTTGCAAGTAGGGAAGCTGGGAGTAGTCCGTTTTTGCCGGTAAAACGAGAAGAGATTTAACCTGGGTCTTTGAAACGATTACTTCAGGTAGTCCGGCTTTAGGATAAAGGGCTTGGGGTTCGGAGCTAAATTCAATGCGATACACGCCGTAGATCGAACCACTGGGATCCCGGCTTTCCATGACTAGGGCGTCGTTTTCTTGGGAAATAGACAAGAAGTGGCTACGCTGGCCTTCGTCCAAGACGGGTTCAATGACCCGTTCAACAAAATGATCGAAGGTGCCTCGAGCCGATTCAACCAGCTCGATGAGCCCACCCGCACAACCGGTGGCGCTATCGCTAGTGCATAGGAGTGCTCCTGCACTAAGGCACAAAATAGCGTGTGTGATACTTCGCATCTTCCTATTGAATCGTTGGAGGAACCTACTACCACACCCCTAAGTGAAACAGCGCAAAAAGATTGGCTGTAAGTCTATTGAACTAGTCGTCCAAAACCAGATATACCCCATGGCGGAAATGAAGCATCACTCGTGGCTAAATTTAGGGCTGTTTTGGCTATTGCTGGGCATCTGCGCCTCAGCCGATGCGTTCCATGTATTATCCTATGAGCTTCGGGTGGGTCAGGGGGGCACCGAAAAATACACTGCTTTAGTAATGCTGCCAGACTACTTCGAAAGGCACTTCGGCGAGCCCGATGCATTCTCCACAATCCTCGCTCAAAGCCCCGCACCCGACCTTGGTTTTTGGAATGACTATCAGAGTCGCGTTCGGGAGTGGTACTTGGCCAGTTTGGCACGCGAGACGCGTGTTTACGGACCCAACGTCGACAATATAGTGGAGCACTTGAGGCACGCTCAACCAATCGATCTAAACCAATCGGCAGTTATAGTGATTACAAGGCACGGGGAGATCAATAAGCCGCTAGCGATGTTGACGGTGGGGAATTCAGGGCCTGACGGCGGGCGTCTTCTTCCGATTGAAGACACATTCTTGCGTAGCCCAGAAGGCATCCAAGAAAGATTGCCACAAACCGAGCCGACGTTTTCTTGGGCGACGATCTCTGATTATAAGGCGCAACTATTCCAGGGACGCTTTATTGAATTCTCTTTCCCTCTTCCTCAGCGAGAACATTTCTGGCTTGAAGGAGAGAATGTTGAACTTAAGACTTTTGCCCTAGATCCAGAGCTCGCGCCCAAGCTTTTCAGACATCTGTTTTTTCTTCTTTCAACTCATAAGCTCAGCCACTTCGGCGCAGGTTTGTTTCCGAAAGAAACTTTGCATTGGCCCAATGGAGTCTCGATTCCCGACGTCGCCAAGGGGCGTTGGGCAAGACGGGTTTCCGATATTTGGATCTACGCTGTGGGTGATTTAATGAAGCGTTACTATGAACGCCTGGGATTTAAAGTATGGAGATCGACGCAAGGCCCACCCCCTTTTGGTTCGGGTTACATACTCAGGACCACTCCCTCTGTCCTGCATTCTCGTCTTGAGAGTATTGTGAGGGCAGAAAACATCGCGGGAAGCGGACATTACTTGGTATACCGGCGCGAACTCGCAAAGCGCCTGTCGGCAAGTACTTGTGCATCCCAAATCCTACTAAGAACGCCGAACTAGAAATCTCCTAGGAGCTAAGGTATGCCTTTGTGCACTATGGCTTTCTCCACACGTTCTTTCCTCCATTTTGGTTTGGTATTGGCTTTGATTTGTCCACCGGCCTCAGCGGTAGAACCTGTAACTTGTCGTGCACTCATCGTGGCTTCCCAGCCAATACCATCGAATGATGCTTCACGCGCGGCGGGGATTGTTGCACTGGCCAATGAAGTCTCAAAACTCAAAAGGGAAATCTCGAGCTCACTAAATCAGAGTCGGGTGGAAGCCACCGCTGAAAGAGTTGGCGTGGCTAGGGAGTGGGTGGTGAGCAGCACCGACCGGGCCCTTAAAGATATCGCTTTTGCACAGTCCCAGTTAGAGCAGATCAGCGCTTGCAAGCTATCAGGCAAATTGGGTTGGATGGGTCGAGCAGCTGCTTGTGGTTACTGGTGGACGAATAAAGCCGCCTCGCATTTGGCGTACTATTTGGTGCCCGTAGTTATTTCCTATACGAGCGAATTAGTTGGCTTGGACTCAGCCGGTATTGAAGCGATGGCAAAGGCACGAGCCGAGGTCATGGCGGAGATTGATTCAGCTCGAGAGGAGCTTCGGCTAGCACAAGTGAATGCGGACGCTCATGGCGAGTACAAAGCCAAGCTCTCGCTTACCGGACTTGGAATCTACAAATGGACTGCTCCATACCTTGCTGGGGTCACCGCCCAGATAAAACGGCTTTGGTCCGCTTCTGGAGAGTGGTTTTCACGGGCCCCTGCGAGTGAAGACGAAAAGGTTTTGGCAGCAGCTTCTCGAGCAGATTTTGTATCGAGCATGGGAACGCACCTGGGCGATGCGTTCCGGTCGTTTAATTTTCAGCAGATGCGATCAAACCCGTACTTGGTTTTTGATTACCTGTATCGTTTCACCATTGTTTCAGTTTCGAATGTCGTCATTAATTTTATTCGCTCTATTCCAAACCTATCCTCGCTCGCGACGGCTCCTTGGCATTTGATTCCAAATGCCGGGACTATGATGGCATTGCAATCGGAGATGGCAGCCCGGAACACGACGGTCCGAACGGGAGTGGAACCAGCGAAGGACATGAATGAGCTCTTGGCTCGTATGCCCGGCGTAATCGCCGGTGATACGGGGTTTTTGCACCAGGGTTGGGGGCGACTGAGCACCTTTCTCACTGCAATTCCTTTAGAGTTTCCTGTGCTTACCGGCTGGACGTTTCTATACATGGCGATGACAGGAGCAATAGATCCTTTTACGACTTCTGGATTAATGCAAGCAGGTGCGGGCGCCGCGAATTTTGTTTCACTTTTTGGTTTGTACTTGATCGTGAAGTGGGCCGTTTGGGATAAGCCCGTCGAGCTTGGACTTATCCCTGAACTCCGGGGTTTAGCTAGCCATGAGTATGAAAAGCAGGTCGTAACACTAGCCAAACAACAAGGCATCCCAGTTGAAACAGTAGAGTTGGTAAACCCTGAAACCGGTAAGACCGTTCAGGGTGAACAAGTGGCATGGAAGCCAAGTTGGCTTGGTGGAATGTGGAAACAATGGGCCCTTTGCTTTGTACCCGAAGGCACGAAGGGAGTGGTTTCGTACAAGGAATTTTTTAAGTACTTACTATCGGGAGGTTGGAAGTCACGGCTTGTCGAGTTTAAGAAAGACTATGCAAAATTCCGCGCCTTTTATGAATCGCCTGACATGATCCGATTGCAGGAGTCGCAGCTAGCACAGCGCGTTCGAAGGCAGCAAAAATGGGAATTTCTCTACCGTACGGGTAATTCTCTTTGGGATACTTTGGTGGCCATCGTACTTGCCGGGGGTGGTTCGGCTCCGCCGCCTCCCACAGCCAAATAGCATAGCGTACTGAGCTATGGTAAAAATACCTTAGCTCCATGAAATCGTTCATCAGTGGCCTATTACTCCTCGTTGTCCACGTGCTCAGCAGGGTATTTTTCCGCATTGAAGTGGAGTGGGTGGGCGATCTTGCCAACTCGAAAGACCCCTGGAAAGTGGTTCAAGCCAGCGGGGTGAGGGTGATTGCCTTACTCAATCACACCAGTCTTTGGGAGCCTGTTTTCACGGCAGCAGTTCCATGGCACTTTCTGCGCTTTATGGCCGGACGGCTCTTGGTGCCTGGGGCTGACGTTACTTTAAAGCGGCCGCTCGTGGGGACCTTCTACAAATGGCTTACTCCGGCCACTATCCCCATTTCACGAAAAAGAGATGGAACATGGGAGGCTTTCCTTTCTTTGATCACCCCCGACCGGGTGGTGATGTTGGCGCCAGAGGGCCGGATGATGCGTCGAAACGGACTTGATTCCAAGGGCGAGCCCATGTCGGTGCGAGGGGGAATTGCCGATATTCTGAACGCAATTCCGAGCGGAAGCCTGGTGCTTTGCTACAGTGGTGGATTGCACCATATTCAGGCGCCAGGAGATCGTTTCCCACGGCTCTTTCAGACCGCGCGAGTCCGGTATGAGCTTGTAAATCTAGCTACTTACACTGAATCCCTCCGCCAAAAATCAGAGCCGTTTAAAATGGCGGTGGTCAAAGACCTAGAAGAACGCATGAAGAAGTATTGCCCCATTGAGAAGAATTCCGTTCGTAGGACTTGAGAACGCCCCCCGGTTTAAGCTAGAAAGCCCCACCATGCATAAGACCTATAGCCTCCTAGGGTTGCCACTTCGTTTTGTTGCGCTTTTCCTTCTTTTAATTGGGTGTATGGGCGGCGGAGTTGCTGAATCGGCTGAACCGTCTGCCGAGGGCGAGGTCCACGCTATACGTCACCCAAAGACTCCGTGCGCGTACTATTTGCTTGAGGAGGGAGGCGAGAAGTCAGTGCGTCTGACTGAGTCCCTAAGTCCCGATGAGCTCCGGGTAGCGATGGGCGAACTCCAGGCAAATCCGACGCTCTTGTTGTCCCAGTTTGAACTTTCCGACCTAAAAGGGATTGTAGTGGGATCAGTGGGGGTGCCCCTCAATCAATCTGAAATGGAAGCGGAAGCCCAAAGAATGCACCGGATTTTAGATGACGCCGATTTAAATCAAATACCCGTAAAAATTTTTCCTAGGCCCTATACCTTTTTGCAGCGACTTCGATGGGAACTGCCCATTGCCGCTGATCTCGTTCCGGCCACCAACGCGGTAGAGGAAGAACAGGCTAGAACTGCTGGCCTTCAAATCACCGCCTCGGCAAACATTCCCACTTGGATCACTTTAGCTTTTATGGGCCCCAGTACGGGAGGAGCGGCCTGGCTACTTGCAATTCCACCGACCGCAGCCAATCTTGTGCTTGACTACTACCTTGGTAAACATCGTCCTTCGGTTAATAACTTCCTAGCGCGCGCGGGAGATAGCAGACTATCGGCGATATTTCGCGATGTGCAGATTTCGTTTCTATTTGCGATTCCCTTTTATTTGATACCGCGTTTCATTGAGTTTGCTTCGGCACATGCTACTGGAGATGTCTCTCTGGTCGAGCGGTTTTTGTCCCTAGAGTTTGGGGCTAGTGCTGCGACAATGGGGACTGCAGCTTACAATATTTTTATTTCCTCGTTATTGCAGTCCTTGCAGATTTTTACCTTTATGAATCCCAATGCCATAGTCGACAAAGTCCTGTTGAACTCTGGAACGCCACTTACTGAAAGTCAGTTGCGACAGCAAAACACATGGCGAGTGGCTGGCTTTTTTGCCCTTACCGCACCTATTTTTGCTGCAGCCAATAGCCCCAACTCGCCCGTGGCGTTTAATCTACCGCTCTTGGAAGTTCCGGTATCGTACCCCCATCTTGCAATGGCTGTAATTGCGACAGCGAATTACTTTGTGTTTTATAATCACCCTCTACGACTGGTAGAAGGACCTACTAGTATTTACCAGACCGCGGGTCGCTTTATGAGTGAAGTAGTTTCGGGTTGGTTGGTAGTAAGGCCAATGAACGCACTAAGAAGCGTTTTGCGTAGAGTGCGCGGTCAGGAATAAGCAACGGGCGAGAGCGGTTTAGATGCTAAGAAATGCGTATCGTTTCGGTCAGATTCTGGCCGAAACTTGGCGGAGCGGAACGGCGCTCTTTAAAGCAGAAAAGTCTCCAGAAGGCCGAAGCAGGGAATTTACCTACCACATTATGAATAAGTGGGCCTGCGAGGTGTTGCGCATCCTTCGAGTAGAAGTAACCGTGATTGGCACCCCCCGTACCGAGGCAACTCTGTATGTTGGAAACCACATTAGTTACCTTGATATTCCACTGCTAATGTCTGCGGCCCCTACCGTTTTTATCGCAAAGAAGGGAATCGCTCGCTGGCCCTTTTTCGGCAGGGGAATGAAGAGCGTGGGGACGGTTTTTGTGGATCGCAACAGTATTCACTCCCGAAAAGAGGCCGCCGATTCTATTGCGCCCTTTATTTTGGCTAATAATCAGAGTGTCACCTTATTTCCCTCTGGAACCACAAGCCTCTTGGAGCAGCGTCCGTGGCGCTGGGGTGCTTTTTTAATCTCCAAGCGCAATGGCATTCCCTTGCAGCCATTTCGCATCAAATACACTCCGGCACGTACGGTGGCCTACATCGATGAAGATTTTTTTCCCACGCATCTTTGGCGCTTGCTGAGTTGCGACTCCATTAAGGCCGAAATAGAGTTTCACGAACCTATTGAGGTGGGCGATCCGCACGATGAGGCGGAACGTTGGTGGAACTGGTCCCGCGCAAAATTGCAAAATTAGCCTATAAGAATCAATGATTGACTGTCCCGCGTAGCTGAGTTTCGATGGGTCCCGCAATAGGGAATGCAGCGGGGGGGCAACTTTCTGTTTTCAAAATTCCATCCAACTTTGAAAAGGCAGGGCCTAGCTCTGCTTTCTTTCGCTGTGTGCTTTGCTCTTTTCCCAACGGCTGCGACTGCGGCTCCGCGGGAAGTCTTTGCTATGGCACCGCTACTTATTGCCGATCCTCGTGTTCGTCACTGGGAGCGCTCTCCTGAGTGGCATAAGTTCTACGAAAATGCGGAAGCCGGGAAGAAATTAGGGATTGAGGGCGTCGTAACGGACGTCTGGCAGGGTTTGGTCCACGCGAATGGAACGGGCAATCGCGCTGACTGGAGCGTTAGTGATCTTACATTTAGAATTTTAAAAGACGCGAAACAAAAAATCGGAGTAGTACTTAGTACGCATTCGGCTGGAGAGAATGTCGCAGACGATACTTTTATTGATATTGCCCCTGCAATTAAAGCCAAGATTGGAGGCCGGCTTAGAATCCGGCAAATTACCATTACGTATTCGGAAATTGGCAACCCAAGAGCCAAAATCCACGCAAGCCAAGAAATTGATCGAATCCGGACAGAGGCTATCAAAAACGGAAACTTCGAATTTTTAGCAAAGCATTACTCGCAGGATGTTTACGCGGCGTCGCAGGGAGAGGTTGGATGGATTCAAAGGGGAACTTGGAATATCCACAAAGAAGAGGCACTTAATCGACTCAGGCCAGGAGAAATTTCTCTCCCCATTGAACAACCCGGCGAGTTCTCGATTCTACAGCTGGTCGAGGTAGATTCCGCTCACCCAGATCTGGCTTACGTTAGCGAAACTGGGGCTCGAAACCAGTCGTTGGTTTCTATTTGGGGCCTATCGCACGTCCTTAAGGACTATAAGGCTTACTGGACTGACTTTCGCGATCACTATTCTAAGCACCCAGAAATTGACCCCACCAAGCATTTTTCGGAACTAATCATCAGCGCGGGTTCTGCGGGGGAATGGCGTCTTCCGTCTTACGATCAACACGATAGAAAAAATGGCTTTACTGCAGATGCAGACTGGCCGGGTCGTGGTCTTTTGCAAATCTCATCCCTTCTTGCCCAAGATAGCCTCCGCCAAGCAATGAGAAAGAAATATGGCTCGCTTAGCAGGCTAAACAGCGCTTGGGGCCTTTCTGGGAGCTCGGCTTTTTCAAGCTGGGCTAAGTTCTCGGCGCTTACGGACAAAGCCGAAGTAGATGCGTTCATTAAGCGCCACGGCCAATATAGCCAAATGGGGCAGGACATTTTTCAGTGGATGCATGAGTCGTTGCTGGAATATGGCTATCAGCTTCTAAAGGGGGCGATTGAGGTTTTTCACGCCCCCGGATCGCATTTCTCTAAAGTTCCCATCGGAATTAAAATAGCCGGCGTTCATTGGCGATTTTTGCATCGATTTCCTCAGTTAGCTGCCGGATTGATTTCTACCAAGGGAGCCAAGTCTGGGGATGCCCATCATTTAGGGATGGGACAACCCGACGATTGGAAAGAGGCAAATGGAAATGGGTACGCTGGCTTTTTTCGAGTCTTTGAGCGATTGAAGAAAGAGTTTCCAAAGTCGGAAATTTTTCCGATTTTCACGTGCGCGGAAATGGACGACTGCCACAGCGATTGCATCGATACAACAGGACACCACCATGGCGGCTGTCACTGCCATGCACCAGGCGCTTCTCATCCGCCGCAGGCATCGGGAGCCAAAACTCTCGCCCGCGGATTTGTGAAGCTCGGGGAACGTTTTGGGTTCCCAGTGCATCTTGAGAATGCCCTGGCTAGCGGCCTTTATGATCCAAAAGGTCGAAATAACATTGTGAGCCTTCTAAAGCTCCCGGGGGCTCGTGGGGTCACCTTTTTGCGGTTAAGCGATGTCGTGGCGCCTGGAAATAATGGTGCTATGGAGGCGGCCATCAAAGACATTCACTCCCTTACCTTCCGCAGCTGCCCCGAAGACCTGCTGGCCATGGGGATTTCAGCGGGCTCTGCCGTTGCGGATCGAATTCCTTGAGGTAGCGTCTTCAAGATGTTAATTGCGTAGGTTCGTTTAGGAGGGGAGTATGCTGTTTCAGCGCGCCTTTTTGTTTTTTGTTTTTGTTAGCCTTTTTGGTGTTTCCGTACAGGCAGCTAAATTGACCGTTTCTTGCGGTTCAAATGGTTTGGAACGCCAAATCTGCCAAACTGGTATCGACGCCTGGTCTAAAAAGACCGGAGTGACAGTTGAAGTATTCTCTTCTCCCAACGACAGCAACGACCGGCTTGCACTTTATCAGCAATTGCTGGGCGCGAAGTCCTCGGACATTGATATTTACCAAATCGATGTGGTTTGGCCCGGAATCTTGGCAAAGAACATGGCCGACCTTTCTCCGTATTTCGATGCCAAGGAAACAGCAGCTCACATCCCCGGAGCGATTACCAATAATCGCGTAGACGGTAAGCTCATTGCAGTCCCCTGGTTTACTGATGGTGGATTGCTGTATTACCGAGCCGACTTGCTTAAAAAGTATGGTTTTTCTGTTCCAAAAACATGGGACGAACTAGGCGCTACCGCAAAGGCAGTGATGGACAAAGAACGCGCTGCGGGTGTTTCGGATATGTGGGGCTATGTGTATCAGGGCCGCGCTTACGAAGGGCTGACATGCAACGCACTTGAGTGGATTGCAAGTTTTGGCGGTGGGTCTTTGGTTGGCACCGACGGCAAGTTTACGGGTAATAATCCTGCGGCAATTAAGGCGGTGGACCTAATTTCCTCTTGGACTGGATCCATAGTGCCTCGGGGCGCGCTAAGCTACAGCGAGGAAGAGGCTCGTGGGGCATTTCAATCGGGCAAGGCAGTTTTTCTTAGGAACTGGCCGTACGTTTGGGCCCTTGTGAATTCTGCAGACAGCGCAATTAAAGGCAAAGTAGGCATGGCAGCGCTTCCTTCGGGACAGGCTAACGGGCCACGCGCCTCAACGCTTGGCGGGTGGTCTCTTGCGGTGTCGGCATACTCAAAATTTCCCAAGGAAGCTGCCGATTTGGTTCGCTACCTTACCAGTGCTGAAGAGCAAAAGCGCAGGGCAATTGAAGGAAGCTTCAATCCCACACGAGTCGCATTGTACGACGATAAAGATATTCTAAAAAAGAACCCCCATTTGAAAGAGCTCAAGGCTGTCTTTTTAAGTGCGGTGCCCCGTCCGGCGGGAAAAACAGGTGCTAAGTACAATCGGCTGAGCGCAGATTTTTGGAACGCTGTACATTCAGCCCTTTCTCAAAGCGAAAAAGCCTCAGCAAGTTTTAAGAAATTAGAAGACCGGGTCGCTGCCTACTCAAACGGCGGCAAGTGGTAACTTAGGGGAGCGTTTTAGTGGAAGCAGCGGCTACGGCAGCAGCACGACCCCTGGGTACCCAGGGGTTATTTCGGCGCACTTTTGAGTTTTTTCTCTACTCACGAGTTCTGTGGGCTTGGATTTTCCTTGCTCCCACGTTGATAACGCTCGCCATTGTGGCTGGTCGCCCTCTGCTTGGGACATTCTATCTAAGTTTCACTAACGCCCAGCTTTTGACCTTGGATAATGGTCTTGAGTGGGTTGGATTTCAAAATTACCTCGCCGTTTTAAAAGATCCCGATTGGTGGTTGGCGCTCAGAAATACATTGGTATTTTCCGTGTCGTCAGTAACGGCAGAGACTTTGCTGGGCTTAGGCGTGGCTCTGGTTTTGAATCAAGAGTTTCGAGGTCGCGCCTTATTGCGTGCCGCAGTGCTTATTCCCTGGGCAATCCCCACAGTTATTTCGGCCAAAATGTGGACTTGGATGTACAACGATATGTACGGTGTGTTCAATGCCGGGCTGATTTTGCTGGGGCTTATCGACGAGCCAATCGCGTGGTTGTCGGGTGCCGACACTTCGATGTTTGCGCTCATAATGGTGGATGTTTGGAAGACCACCCCTTTCATGGCGCTGTTAATTCTTGCTGGCCTTCAGCTCATTCCTAAAGATGTTTACGAAGCCGCTAAACTGGACTCCGACTCTGCAACCAAGATATTTTTCAGCATCACACTACCGCTTCTTAAACCAACGATCGCTGTAGCAGTAATTTTCCGTGCCCTTGATGCTCTGCGGGTGTTCGATCTTTTCTACGTCCTTACCGGTAATAAAACCGACACTGGAACCGTGACGATTTATGCACGTCAGCGACTTATGGAGTTTCAAGAATTTGGCCTGGGCTCCGCTGCCTCGGTGCTGATATTTTTGTTTATTGGTTCTTTCACGCTCTTCTACTTGTGGATGATGCGTCCTAAACGGGAGCAACAAGCATGAAGGGAATGAAGAATCTTTTATTCTACTTCGCAGTGCTCGTTATTGCTGCGTACGCGGTGTTTCCTTTCTACTGGGCAATAGTTACATCGCTAAAATCTGGAAGTGATCTCTTTAAAGTAGAGTGGGTTCCGAGTACTCCAAACCTTCTCAACTATGTGACGGTGCTCAAAGAGGAGAGCTTTCTCCAGAGCGTGCTCAATTCAGTTTTTATCGCCTCTGCCACCTCCTGTTTAGCTTTGTTGATATCGATTTTGTCGTCGTATTCCTTGGCCCGCGTTTCGTTTCGTGGAAGATCGTTGATACTGTTGACCATCTTGAGCGTTTCGATGTTTCCGCAAATCGCTGTGCTCTCCGGAATGTTCGAATTAATTCGTTGGCTGGGCCTTTACAATACTCTGTCTGGATTGACGTTCTGCTACATGGCTCTTGTATTGCCTTTTACTGTTTGGGTAATGCGCGGATTCATGAAGTCGATACCGAAAGAGTTAGAGGAAGCCGCCATTTTGGACGGTTGTGGGCCTGTCCGCATTGTGTTTAGAGTCTTTTTCCCGCTTATACGTCCGGCCTTGGTTACCACCGGCCTATTGGCCTTTATTGCAGCGTGGAACGAGTTTTTGTTTGCGCTCACCTTCACCTTATCCAGCAATAAACGCACAGTTCCTGTGGCCATTGCGATGCTCAGTGGCGGTAGTCAGTTTGAGTTGCCGTGGGGGAATATTATGGCGGCTTCGGTTTTGGTGACATTGCCGCTGGTGGCTTTGGTTCTGATTTTTCAAAGACATATTGTTTCGGGGCTCACCTCGGGCGCGGTCAAAGGGTGATTATATGGCAAGTGTAGTACTGAAAAACATCAGCAAACGCTTTGGTAAAACAGAGATTGTCCATGACCTGAGTCTTGTAGTTGAAAGCAACGCGCTTACTGTTTTTGTTGGGCCTTCGGGTTGTGGCAAATCGACGATTTTGCGGTGCATTGCTGGCCTTGAGGAAGTGAATTCTGGCGAAATTCGAATAGACGGTAATTTGGTAAACGATGTGCCTCCCTTTAGACGGGGCGTTGCCATGGTATTTCAGTCCTATGCGCTTTACCCGCATATGACAGTCTATGAAAATATGCGCTTTGGTCTTATGGCACTGAAGCTGCCTAAGGCACAGATTGAATCGAGAATCGCACAAGCAGCTGAGATGCTTGCGCTCACTCCCTATTTGCAACGTAAGCCTAAGCAACTCTCGGGCGGGCAGCGACAGCGAGTAGCAATGGGGCGGGCCCTGGTACGGCAGCCAAAAGTGTTTCTATTTGACGAGCCACTTTCAAATCTCGATGCCTCTTTGCGCACTAAAATGCGCATCGAAATCGCTCGTCTTCGCAAGACGCTCAATGCGACAGCTATTTACGTTACTCACGATCAAGTCGAGGCTATGACTTTGGCCGATAAGATCGTCGTCCTTCGTGCCGGGAAGATTGAGCAAGAAGGAAGCCCGCTCGATGTTTATCACCGTCCGGTGAATCGTTTTGTGGCAAGTTTCTTGGGCTCTCCTTCTATGAACTTTGTTCCCGCGTCTCTAAAGACAGCGGGGGGAAGGGAAGCGGAGTTAGAGTTCATGGGGGGAAACGCCCTAAGACTTCAGACCAATACCCATATTTCTTCGGCTACTCAGGTGGAGTTTGGAATTCGACCAGAACACCTGTCTATCGGGGAAGATCTTCCGGGGGTTTTGCGTGGGAAGGTCTTTGCGGTAGAGCGACTCGGCGATCAAGTATTGGTGCATTTGAATCTTGAGCGAACCCATGCCGATGCGCCCGAAACGCAGATTGTTGCTCGTTTGCCTGGAGATATCGACTGCGCACCCGATAGGGAATTGACACTAGGATTTGATCCAAAACGTTGCCACCTTTTTGAAAATCAAGGGAGCACGTTACACACCTTTTTTCAGTGACGCCGATGTTGGAAACCGTCCTGAAAACATTTCGCCCTCGTTCGGCCCAGATTGCGGCACTTCTGAAGCCCAAATATTCCGCCACGGACTTGAGGGATTTATCCGCGACTTTAGCTTCTGCACTAGAAATATCGCTGAATCCACTTGGTAGAGTGTGCGCTTCTACTCGCGCTACGGAGGGCGAAGATGCGACGAATTATGATGCCGTTTGGGTGAGAGATAGTGTTTGGGCGTATTTCGGACTTCTTCTGAACCGACAAACACAGGAAGACGCCCGCCAAGTTTTGCTTGGTTTGATTCGGTATTTTTCCACTCCAGAACAAATTGCCAGACAAAAGCAGATTATCGAATGCCCCAAGCTCGCCAAGTCTGAAGACGGATCCATGGCTGTCCCACACATTCGCTTTGATGGTCGTTCTTCGAGCTTTGCTGATGTTCAAGTAGGGGGAAGAGACCAAAAGTGGAATCATAAGCAAAACGATGCCGTCGCTTTATTTGCAATTGCGGTGGGGGAGGCATTGCAAAGTGGGACTTTGGACCCGAATGAATTAGCTGAAGAAGCCTGGGAGTTTCTGCTTCGCTTGCCCACGTATTGGCACCGTGTCGAATATTACTCACAAGAAGATGCGGGGGCATGGGAGGAAATCGAGCGCGTTAACTCTTCAAGTGTCGGTCTTGTGACAAGCAGTTTGGAACTGTGGGCGGATTTAGTTCGTCAGCCGGTGTGGCGAGAACGCTTTTTAATGGAAGCTATGTGTGCAAACCTTGAGGCCGACGACGAGGTCCTGTTTGGTTCTGAATTAGCAGGCCTCATTGATCGTGGCTATGAGCGACTTCAAATGCAGTTGCCATTTGAGTCTCCGGCTTACGCACCCGAAGGTCTGAAGTACCGAAAAGCCGATGCGGCTTTGTTGAATCTGATCTACCCCTGCAAACTTGGGCGACTTACATTAGAGCAAAAACGCGCCGTCCTGCGTGAAGTTTCTGTTTTAGTGCGTGAGATGGGTGTCATTCGTTATGAAGGCGATGCTTACCAGTCGGGAAATTATTGGAAGCAAAGCAGCGAAGCCACTACTTCGATAGATGCTCGAACGGATGATCATAGCGGAGAAGGTGCATTCTCCTCTAGAGCTCAGAATTTGATACCCGGAACTGAGGCCCAGTGGTTTTTCGATTCCTGGATCTCGCAATGTTACGGCATCCTTTATTTGCAAACCGGTGAACCGTCCGACTTAGAGCGGCAGGTCGCGCATTTTAATCGAGCACTCTGCCAAATTACTGGAAATGGCGAAGTGGGTGCCGATGGAAAACGCGTCCAAGATTTTAGCCTTCCTGAGTCTTACAATTTATTGGTTGAAGGTGAGGCCCGCGAGTTCGCGCCTAGTCCAATTACCCCACTGAACTGGTCAAAGGCGTGCCTCGCCCTTGCGATAAAAGCGCTTCGATTGAGTATTCAAGCTAAGAATAACTGATTAAGGAATTAGAATTCTGTATATGAGATCCTTTCTCGCAATCTCCTTGTTTATTTTGGGTCAGCAAGCGGCCTCCGCTTGCCCGCCGGAGTTGCTCAACCAATTGGGCAACGATGCCGCGTTTCAAGTATTTGCAGCTGCCGCGCAACAAGCTTCTAAGTCTCCCGGGGTAAAGACGCAGCCGCCCGAGGCCCGGATGGGTCTGAACGAGTTTGGTTTTGCAGTGCTCAAGACCGAGAGTTTCTTCCCTGAAGCTACAATGCGGGAAATTTTTGAATCGCTACCAAAATCATCTACCATCGTTGTGGAAGCAGAGAGCATTTTTAAGCCAGGAGATGTTCTAACCGATGAACCTCAGGCTCTGCGTCTAACAGAGTCCCAACTCGGCCCAATTCGGCTCTACCTTGGGTGGCTACTAACGTGGATAAACTCGGCACTTGTGTCGTCTGGTGAGCGAGTCCAGCTTATCAGTGCTGACGTCAGGATTTCAAAGGCTGGAGGAGAACAGAACTCCTTCCCCAAGTGGCATCAGGACGGGGGATACCTGGCGGCTGCAGTAAGCTTGTTGGGCCATGGAACGGAATTTTTACCCACAAGCCCCTTTTTAATCGCAGAAGCCGAGTCCCTTGAGCTGGAATGCCGTGGCCGATCCGATCATCGGGCAACGCCGAGGGGGCAGACTCTGGTGTTCTCGTGTGTCGAACGGTTTAGGAAAACGCAATCCATTCCCCCAACTCTTCATCGAACACCGGCCGGTGACAACGATCGGATGTTCTTGATTGTAAGATACCGAAGCAGTCCCCGTACTTAAACTCAGTCGGAATAATGCGCCCTTGCTAAGCCCAGGGGGGCGAAAGTTCGAGGCGGGTAGGGTCGCCATTTTCGAGATGAAATTCAAGACGGGACGAGAAAAGCGCTATTTGTTTTGGCAAGTAACGAGTTTTCGATCCATAAAGTCTGTCACCCAAAATAGAGCACCCAATTGCGCCGAGTTGAGATCGAATCTGGTGGGTGCGCCCAGTAAGTAATGTAAGCGAAATATCGAAGTTTTCTTTGTGTGGAGTCACCGTATCGACTTGGAGTTGGCAGATATCCCAGCCTTGAGTTTCATTGGGAACCACATTTTTCGGCGGATGGTTCGTGGGTTCCATGTAGTGAGTCAATAGTCCCAAGGGCGGCGGGCTAGCCGTGAGCGCTCGATACTGTTTTGTTACATTTCTTTCAGACAAGGCCGAATTAAAGAACCTTTGAAACGACGGAGTTTTTGCAAAGCAAAGCAGGCCACCGACTGGATTGTCCAAACGCTGGGTAATAAGCAAAGGGTAACCAGTCGCTAATCGCATTTGATTTAGGACGTTCTCTTCTCGGTTTTCCAACGAAGCATGCACAGGAATTCCTGGCGGCTTGTTCACTATGAGAAAATCGGCATGATCGGCAACTGTGCACGATTTCCAATCTATTTTCGCAGCGCCAAATCGCTTCGGTTGTAGGTGCACTCGAAGGTAAGTGCCCTTAGCGAGCAATCGATTTTCCAAAACCCGCTTCTTGTCGGAATAAATAGCTCCAAGTTTAAAGAGCGATTCAACTTCCTCAGGTCCAAGCTTGAAGTGCTTCATTAGGCACTGGGCCACCGTAATTTCTTGGTTGGTAACATGGTGGACTGTTCTGGAGCGTTGCATGGTAGTCCTCTAACGCACACTTGCTGCAAATGCATCATGAATGGGCTGAATAAGTAGCGAGGGGCAGCTCCTGGCTTGCGGCAAGCGGCTTATCACGACATTAGGTGGTAAAACCTCGGTGGAACGGGTAAGTGCAAGGCCCGTATCAAAATCAAATCCAAGTAAATCAAGGGCAAATATTTTAGTACGAATGCCGTCTGTCCCGCCCCTGCTGCTCGACTCAAGGAATTCTTTAAATGGGTCCTTTGGAAAACCAAAGTGGTTGAGATAAAGGCGATCACTTACTCTACTGGATGCACCGTCAGGCGCACTGGTTTGGGCATAGATTGTAGAAATCATCCGGCGCCTTTGGAAACCACGTCGGTTCCACAGGGCTTTGCGCAATCCTTCAAAGAAACTGCGCACCACTTTGGCTGCGTCCTCTCCGCCATTGCTCTTGGCCGTTGCAATCCGTTCCTTTTCTAACTCCGCTATATTTTCCCGAAGCAGCGTTTTAAACTCCGGCTGCAGCATGATTTCCCTCTGCGCTTTTCGCAAGGGCCACGGCAACTCCTCCAAAGATTCTCGGTACAGCCCATAGGTTTGCATTAATGCATGACCAATTGGTGAGAGAGACCCCGCGAATGAGGGCGCCTGAAAGAGGTGCTTGATCTCTGCTGAACCACCCACGATCCAGGGGAGTGAAGAGAAAAGTTTGGAGAGTTCTAAATCAAAAGCGATTTTCCCTGTGCGAAAGTCAGGTAGGAAAATGGGGAAGGCATAGTTCATTTCGGGCGTTTCAAGCTGCCAATGTCCCGCCGCAGGCCCCCGAGGTGGCTGCAGCACTCCCAGATGAAAAAAACGGCGTTCAAACGGAAGCCGGCTTTCACCCCCCGCGGTCATTTGGGCAGGAGCCACAAAGACGGTATACAAAACCGCTTCTGGATTCCCGGGCTTAGTGATGACGATGCCCGGCCATGCCCCGGAACGTATCTGTTCCAACTCCCAGCTGTGGGCGGACAGGGTCTGTGGGTTCACGTACCCAAGCCTTACGGATTCGGCATCGATGAAATCTGCGGCGGCTTTAAGCACTCTGGCGGAAAGAGAGCTGTTTTCTCGGTGAGTCCTGGCAAATGCCCAACGCGCACCCCACCATCCATTGGGGGTTACCAGATTAGAGGGTTTTAGGGCATAGGCATCGACAACTTCAGAGGTGGGCAAGCTCACCCTTAGGGCGACATGGTGGGTGGAGGCCCCAAGGGCGATCGGAGCCTTAACGAACCCAAAAAGGACCTCAAATACGAGCCCCAGGTAAACGGTAGTTTTTGCCACAAGGCATTTACTAAACTCCAGGTAGTTTTTGCAAGGGGATAGGGGCTACCACCCCGGATGAGCTACCTCGCCAGGGCTAGGCCATTTGAGTAAACCCTTTACCCGGCCAAATTACAGGCTATGGTGCTTGGTTCTGGGAGAATGAAATGTTTAAACCGGCCTTTTGGTTGTTTCAGTTGGCGTCAGTCGCGATAGGTACCGCACTTCCAGCGGAATATGAACACTGGACGGCCGCGCAAAAACAAGAGTTCCTTTGGCGTAAACAAATCGTTCCTACGGCCTACACCGATAGTTTGCGGCCTGGAAACTTGGGTTCCGCGTGCCGGGCTTTGCTCTCCGCGCCTTTCTCACTTCTATGTTTAAACAAGAGTTTTGATTCGCCGAGCGATGTTGTCCCAACCACGCTGGGTCTTTCAAGACGTCGCAGTTTGCACCCAATGGGCACAGTAGCTAAAGCAAGCATTGGCGGAGTTCCGGCCCTGGTGAGGTTTTCACTTGCGGTTCCCTTGTTGCCTGGCGCTCCTTACGTTCCAGGGGTTGCGGTAAAACTGTTTAACGATGGAATTCCTTCAGTTAATATTCATGCTATTCACTCCCTGTCGGGACAAGGAGACGACCCCGTATTTTTTTCCAATTCTTTAAGCACGGCAATTCCCAAGCCTTCTGGCTTTTTGCTTAAAGCAGGGGCAGCTTGGTTTTCTCTTTTTGAAACTTCACCGTTTCGTCTTGGCGTGAAGGACGCAGAAAATAGGATTTTAAGCCATTCCTCGATTGAAACCTCGGGGCAGGCCTATGCAATTCGCTTCTCGCCACGCCCTGAAGTCGCGCAAAGATACAAAACGGAACTCAAGAGAAGAGAGGCCTCCAAGGACTTTAGAGATGTTCTTTGGGTGCTTGGACGCAACTACGTTGCCTACGATGTACAGGGAATATCTGAACTCGGTGAGGTGCTTTGGTCGACCGAACTTAAAATTGAAGAAAGCCCCCTCGTGTCTAGCTTTGGCGAGCAGGAGCTCTTTTTCAATCACCGACGAGCGAGTGCAACCAGGTAGGCCGTACCTCGCGGGTGGGGTGACGTTTTTTGGCACTCTAACGCTGCAGTGAAGGCTGAGTGGAGCGTATTCTTGCTGGCTTTGTACTTGCAACTAAGTAGCCCAGGAAAAGGGGCGATTTAGAATGCGAGACACCCTCATTATATTTGGCGCAATCATGGCCGTATTAGCCTTCTTGGTATGGCACGAATCAAATTCTGTAGCACCGGGCCAGCTAGCCCTGGCGCCTAATGTCTCATCACAAGCCTCGGCTTCACAGGCTGCCATTCCGCAAGCCAAGAAACTTAAAAGACACTCCAAAACGGCTTCTCATGAAAAAGCGGTAAAGAAGCAAAAGTATCTTCATGGAGTGCCTGTGCAGGATTTTCTTTCGGCGAGTCACAACTCGCTGCCTTCCCAAGTTTCCCCCAATCGCCCAAACGGCGTGCGAGTATTTCTGCAGTGCATGGAAGTGGTCCAAGGAAAGACCGCAGAGCTAAGCGAAAGAGAATGTAAGCAGGTCGCTAACCGAAATCAGTCGTCTGATCGCCGCGCTGTCCAATTTGGATTCTAGTGCAAATTACCTCGCTGCCACCTCTATAGTCTTGCTATTGTATTGCCATAATGGCGAAAAAAATCTTGGTTGGCGTTCCGGGCGTTTTTCATGCGCCACATTTAATGAATGCCTTACTTAGTTCCGGATACGACGCTGAATTCTACACAACGCTCCCGGCACGTCGGTTTAAATCCATCCCTACACAGCGCATTAAGAGCCGGATCTTTCCGGAGTTGATTTTTCGAGCCGCAACTTACCTCGGGATAGAAAACTGGGGCGATAATTTCAAAATGAAATATTTTGGGCGCTGGTTTGGCAAGCAAGCCAAGGCAGTTCGTCCCGATGCGACGATCAACTGGTCTTCATTCGGTATTGAGGCTATCGGTGCTACGCCTCATGCACGCCACGTGATAGTTCGAGATTCAGCCCATATTTTATTTCAAATCGAGGTCTTAAAGCCGGCATTTAAAAAACTTGGGAAGACGTTTCCCGATCGTAGCTTTTGCGTCAGTCGGGAGCTCGAGGAGTACCGGCTAGCTGACGTCATTGTGGTGCCATCGGAGTTTGCGAAGCGGACATTTGTTGAGCGTTCGATTGCGGCAGACAAGGTATTTGTACTTCCACTAAGCGCCGATCTAAAAGTGTTTACTGCGCAGGAACGAAAGCCTGCAGAATTACCGCTTCGTATCGTTTACTTTGGCAATATTACAATTCAAAAGGGCGTTCCATTTCTTCTTGAAGCCACAAAAGACTTTTCCCCAGATGAAATCGTCCTCGAGCTGATTGGAACGGTTGGCCCTGAAATGAAAGGCGTACTGTCGCGATATTCACACTTCAAAACCCGCCCTGCTATGTCGCAGTCCGATCTCAACGAAGCCTTACGCAACCAGGATGTCTTTGTATTTCCCTCGTTGCACGATGGCTTTGGCATGGTGGTCCCTCAGGCAATGGCGACAGGGGTAGTTCCGATTGTAAGCGATCAGTGCGGGGCAAGTGAGATGGTCGTGCACGAGAAAAACGGCTTTGTATTGCCCGCCGGAAACGCCGAAGCTATCCGAAGCTGTCTTAAGGACCTAATTGCCCGGCCCGAAAAAATCGAAAGCCTACGAGCAGAAGCAATTCAAAGTGCACGAAGAAATAGTTTTGCCGTCTACGATCAAAAGGTTTCTGAGCTTCTCAAGGCACTTTGGTAGTGTTTTAGACTTAACTCAACGTGTCGACCCAGGCTAAACCGATCCCCCATGTCATTTCTAGCCTTTGCGGCAAAAGCCTTGGCTTCGTTGGGGTTTTTTAGCACCCGATCAATCTGAACGGCGAGATCTTGGCTATTTCCGGCTTCGAATAGGAAGCCGCTCTTGTTTTCACTAACCAATTCATTGAGCGCTGGGACTTTAGAAACAATTACCGGAATGCCTTGTGCACACGCTTCCGCTACCGTTAGCCCAAAAGCTTCTGGTCCACGATTGGGTGCAATCACAGCGCTCGCAGAAGCTACAATACGGGCAGTTTCCTGGGGAGAAGTTCGGCCCCAAAAGCGTACTCGTTCACTTAGCGAAAGCTCCACTACAAGATCTTCGAGGCGCCCGCGCTCCGGCCCATCGCCGCACACCCACAGCGTCCAATCGGTTGAAGCAATCAACGGTAATGCACGGAGCAAGTCTTCCAGTCCCTTAAGCGGCGTTAAGCGTCCAGCAAAAACCAGCAGGTTTTTTGGAGCGTCTGGTAGGGGTTCGGCATGAGGCTCATCAACCGGATTCGGCAAGTATTGTACTTGGAGCGGGTCCCAACCTTCTCGAAGCAAAACATGAGTAACATAGTCACTAATAGAAAAGATCGTTCGTACGTGGCGGCGAAGGGCCTTGTACTTTTGAATAAATTCGCCGATGGCATGCGCCCGGTGCAAATCCGACTTCAAGAAATCAAGGCAGCCAAGAGTCCTTTGGTGCCACAAGCATTTCCAGCCACTTTGATAGGTGCACGGCTTAAAGTCCTTGGTGAGTCGGGCACTGCTCGGACAAGTCGGGGCCACCGTATGGGCCGTGAGAAAAACTGGACGATCTTTGCTGATGCTTCGGACAATGCGGGGATCAAAACAGTCGTGGAAATGGGCGATTTCAGCTTGAGTCTCGACTAAGAAATCGCCCAGAAGCAGTAGCGTTTTTTTAACTGTTTCATGGGGGGTGAAAAAATTAAAACTCGATACACCGGGAAGCAATAGCAGCTTGCTATGAGGGGGTAGATCCCCCGTTTTTTTGTCAGCAATAATGAAAATCTCATGACCGCGTTCGATGAGGCCTTCACAGGATTTTTGTAGAACGCGCTCTTGCCCAAATGCCGCTCCAACCTGGGGCGTTATCATGAGAATCCGCATGACTTACTTTACCATTCGATGACACGAACGTCTTGCCAAGTCGTTGCAACTCGCAATGTGAGCCACGGTGTTGTATTATTTTGTTTAGTACTACAACAGGAGCGGCTTCGTGCTAGGTCCTTCGAGTCTTAAGAATACTACCGTCTTTCTTAGGCTCAACCGCCTAGACTACGTTCCTTCTGGCCTCTATAGCGCCGAAATCCTCGCCGAAAACCATTTTCCGACGTTAGCCATTGAATATGGTTTTTTTCAAACGACGCTTCAATTTGAGCCGGGGAAAGTATCCCGCTTGCGTCTTGGTCACCCTTGGGCGAGAAAACTCCCTTCTTTCTTGCGCTCTCCCTTTTTGCATTTAACAGCGGCTGCGCGTTTGTTTGGCTTAATAATAAGAAGAGGTCGTCCGGCCCTCTTGGTGGCTGAAGGGCTGCACGAGCAAGCGATTGCATGGGGTTTAAGTCGTCTTTTACGATTCCCGTACGCAGTTCATGTGCACGAAGTTTTCGATGGGCCCGAGCTGAGAGGCTGGAGCAAGGTTCCATTTTGGCTAGAAGGTCCAGCGCTTCGAGCAGCGCAATTCACTATTTTTCCGGAAATCGAACGCTCTGAAATCTACCGTCTGCGTTACCGCTTAGCGGTCCCCATCCACATTGCGTTTAACTGCCCCCGAAAACTCGTCCCCACTACCGCGACGTGTTGGCGGACGCGGTTGAATTTGCCGAGCGATTCGTTCTTGCTCGGATACTGGGGTGGGCAGGGAAAGACGAATGCCCTCGAGCAGGCTATTCGAGCGGTGGCAAGGAATCCCAAGATCTACTTTCTGCTTTGGGGTTGGTCGAGTGCAGAAGACAGGCGCTACTTTGAGAAACTCGCCGCTGGGGTCGGGGCAGGCCACCGCATTCTATTTCTAGGCGAGCTACCGAAAGCTAAGTGGGCGGCGCTTGCGGGACTAGATTTGAGCTATTGCGTGTACGAACCAAAGGAACTTCGGCTGGCGCATTTGGCGACAGCATCGAATAAAGTCATGGAGTCCCTCAGTGTCGGGGTTCCTGTTCTGACCAGTCCGGAAACCGATTTCAGATCGCTTGTGGAACAAAATGACATTGGAATTTGCTCTGATAGTTACACTGTCGATGACATCAGTCGAGCCATGAGACAGATGGTTGAATCCCCGGAGGTTCGACTCCGTCAAAGCGGGAACGCGCTTAGGTTGCACCACAACTTCTTTCACTACGAGTATCAATTCAAAAAAGTCCTGCGCAAATTGCTCGGAGAATTTGCTAGCGCTGCCCAGCAGCGTATCGAACAGTCCCCCGCCGCCTAAGAAGGCTTCTCATCACGATTTTTGCGCAATCATGGTATAGCTCGCTCATGCGTACCGACTTGCTGCTTAGAACTTTGGAGCTCGCTCAAAAGCGCCGGGGTTTTTGCGCGCCCAATCCGGCTGTGGGCGCCTTGGTGCTGAAAGAGGGCGAAGTCATTTCTGAAGGATTCCACTTAGGTGCGGGCCAACCGCACGCCGAGGTCGAAGCTCTGAAGAACCTATCGGAAGCCAATTGCAAGGGGGCCACTCTTTACGTCTCGCTTGAGCCCTGTTGCCACTTCGGCCGAACACCGCCGTGCACGGAACTTATTATAAAAAAAGGAATCCGATCCGTCGTGTATGGCCACCAAGATCCGAACCCCGTGGTTGCGGGAAAGGGCGCGGCTGTGCTGAGACAAGCCGGGGTAGATGTCGTTCAACTGCCTATGGATGAGGTTGGCAGTTTTTACCAAAGTTACGACTACTGGACCCACACCAAAAAGCCCTTCACCACTGCAAAGCTTGCAATGAGTCTGGACGGGAAAATAGCCGGCCCGGATGGCAAGCCTATTGCGCTTACCGGTGAGAAGTGCCGAGAATTTACCCATCAACGGCGTTTGCAATCCGATGCTTTGCTCACTACCGCAAAGACCGTTTATGCAGACGATCCGCAGCTCAATGTCCGCTTAGGCGATACCCCCATTGCAAAGCCACTTGTGCTCATCGATCGCTTGGGCAGGACACCGCCCGACGCTAAGATTTTTCAAACAGCCAAGAGCGTTACACTTTATGTGGGCGAAGACGTACCCTCTATTCGGCTGGAGCGCCTTCGAGACGCTGGGGCCGAAGTAATTGCGCTTCAAACTATCGAAGGCAGGCTCCCGCTGGATGAGATCCTCTCCCAACTGGGACAACGAGGCATTCACGATTTGTGGGTCGAGGGGGGCGCGGCACTGTTTTCCGCTTTTTTGCACAATGGACTCGCCCAAAGGGCCTACCTGTACATTGCCCCCTGCCTAGTGGGGGCGGGGGTCGGGGCGTTCGATAGCTCTTGGCCCCAAACTCTGGCAAAGGGTCGGATTACCTGGATCGCTCAGGGTAGAGATGTGGTCGCTGAGGTGGTATGGTGACGCCGTGTTTTCTGGAATGGTAGAAAAGCTGGGCCGCCTCGAGCGTTTAGAACGCCATAATGGGTCTATACGGCTGTGGATTTCGACCCCCTACACTGACCTCACCCTGGGTGAAAGCGTAAGCGTGGATGGGGCTTGTCTCACAGTTTCGGCGCTTTCTGAGCATGCTTTTCAGTGCGATGTCTCTGCTGAAACCCTGAGCAATACGGTAATCGGCAGCTACGTGCCTGGTCGAACACTGAATCTTGAGCGGGCCTTAAGGGTGGGGGATCGACTCGGTGGGCATTGGGTGACCGGACACGTCGACACGCGACTCACCGTTGCCGAGAGCGAGTGGAGGGGAGATTGTCTTTGGGTGCGCATTGAGGGCGTTACCCAGACGGACCGGGCTTTCATCACGCGTAAGGGGTGTGTGACAGTAAACGGCGTAAGCCTGACCTTAAACGAAACCGGGCCATCTCATTTTACCGTCCTACTTGTTCCGCACACTCTTTTGCATACCGGTTTGAAAGATTTGCAAGTGGGGAACCTTGTAAATATTGAATGGGATTGGATGTTCAAACTTGTTGTCCATGCTTTGAAAGAACGTTTTTCGGAAAGTGAAAAATAAATGAGCCACCTTGCTCCAATTGAATCGGCCTTAGACGACCTGCGCACAGGGAAAATGGTGATTCTCGTCGATGATGAAGATCGCGAGAATGAAGGCGACTTGGTTTTAGCAGCTGAGAAGGCAACCCCTGAGGTCATCAATTTCATGGCAAAGCATGGCCGCGGTCTTATTTGCTTATCCATGACCGGAGCGGATTTGGATCGTCTGGGAATTCCACAGATGACCAAAAACAATACCTCGCCGTTTAATACGGCATTTACCGTTTCGATTGAGGCCTCGAGTGGAGTCACCACGGGCATTTCAGCTGCGGATAGAGCGCACACGATTCAAGTCGCCGTGGATCCTTTGAGTACTTCAGCAGATCTGGTGATGCCGGGCCATGTGTTTCCACTGCGCGCAAAAGAGGGTGGGGTCCTGGTGCGTGCAGGTCAAACCGAGGGAAGTGTCGACTTAGCGAGAATGGCTGGGTTGCGTCCGGCCGGCGTTATTTGCGAAATCATGAATGACGACGGGTCGATGGCCCGAATTAAAGATTTGGTTCCATTTGCAGAAACGCACGGATTGAAAATCATTTCGGTAAGCCAGCTCATTGCCTATCGGACGCAGAAGGAGACTTTGGTAGAGAAAGTAGCAAGCGCGCACCTACCCATGGACCCTTACGGTGATTTTGAAATCGATGTTTTTGAGAGTCGGCTGGATGGATCCCAACACGTCGTTCTTCGATCTGAACCTATCGACTACAGCGAACCGGTTTTAGTGCGGGCACATTCGGAATGTTTGACTGGAGATACTTTTGGTTCGGCACGTTGCGATTGTGGTGCCCAGCTTGATGCTTCGTTAAAGCGCATCGGTGAAGAAGGCGGCATTTTGCTTTACATGCGACAGGAAGGGCGTGGCATTGGTCTTGCGAACAAAATCAAAGCCTATGCCTTGCAGGACAAGGGACGAGACACGGTTCAAGCCAATCACGATCTTGGTTTTAAAGAAGACCAACGTGACTACGGTATAGGATCGCAAATCCTTCGCGCACTGGGAGTAACCAAAATGCGGTTACTTACAAACAATCCCCGAAAAATTTACGGACTCGCAGGATTTGGAATCGAAATTTCCGAGCGCGTTTCCATAGAAATGGCGCCTACCGGAAGCAATATCGACTATCTGCGAACCAAACGGGAAAAACTCGGCCACCTTCTAACTTTTTAACGAGGGCTTAGCGTTGCCTATTCTAAACGAACAAAACACACAGCTTACATTCCCCATCGCTATCGTAGTGAGCAGATTCAATACTGAGGTCACTAGCCGATTGTTTGACGGAGCCCAGAAACGGCTGATGGAGCGCGGTTTTTCAGCGGATCAGGTGTCGGTAGTGCATGTGCCAGGCGCAGTGGAAATTCCTCTAACAGCCCAGTGGCTTTGCGAAACAAAAAAATTCCGCGCCGTGATTGCCTTGGGGGCAGTGATACGAGGCGAAACTGACCACTACGACTATGTCTGCTCTATGGTGAGTGAGGGTTGCCTGGACGTCTCGCTACGCTTTAACCAGCCCGTAATTTTCGGCGTTCTAACTACGGACACGGAAGAACAAGCTTTTGATAGAGTCGGTGGCCGTCACGGTCACAAGGGCAGCGATTGTGTCGACGCAGCTTGCGAGATGGTGGCGTTGGTTAACGCGATCCGCAAATAGGATTTCGGTTAACCACCACAAAAACCGCCCACTGGGCGTTGGGGTTCGAAGTAGGGACAGTGAGTATCGTAATCGCGGTCGGTCCATCGGGCAGCGGAAAAGTTCGACTACCAAGTCTATTTAGAGCTACGGCCCCTAGAATGCGTGCCGCCGCCGATTCGCCCGTTTCCCGGAAGCCCTCGTCTTGTAGAGAGGTACCAAAAACAGCACCGCCTCGCTGTCCAAATTTACCCAGTGCTGTTCTCGCATCAGACGCAATTGAACTAACCCAAGGTAAACGGGGTTCCGGCTTCAGGCGTCTTTGAGGTGTTAAATCTTTAAATTTCACATTGTAAGCTAGCAAGTGCGCGTAGGCCTGAACGTACTCTTCCCAGGGCGTAATCCAATTTATCGCCGTTTCTCTGTCTCGTATTCCGTAAACCCAATAATCGCCTGGTTCCCATACGTCTTCCGAGAACCACATCTTTACTGTTTTCGAAACCGAAGGATCGGCATCGGAAGAAATTCCTTCAAATACGGGAAGGATCTCTTCGGGAGCTTCCAGTGAAGGAATAAACTCAAGTGCGGGATCTCTGAGAAGTAGGAGCGCACCACAGTGCTCTGCCTGCTTGATATACCCCTCCGGCACGGTGGCGGGTTCCGCAAGCGCATCTAGCGCAAAAAACAGATTCAAAAATATGGCCAGGATGTGCACGCTTAGGCAGATATCACAAGCGGATGAGCCAGCGCTACAGAGAGTATTGCCAGCCCAAAGAGAATGCAGGAGTAGAGAAATCGCTCAAAAAACCACCACTTGGATTGATGTCGAGCCAGATTCTTAACGGAAGTGCAAAGGTAATTAACCCAAGTATGCTTTTGTAGGCGATGTTTGGTCCAAGCGATAGAAGGGTGTTTTCGCCGCGGACGGTGGTTCGAATGGCCTGACCCCAAGTGGCAAATCCTCCAAGTCGTATTGTCGATTGGGTTCCCAGGGTAAAGTGCCGAAGCACTTCAGCGCTTACGATCGTAAAATCATTTGATTTATTAAACGATAAGAAGAGCGTTCCGGCGAGGCGTAGCTCCCAGGGAACTTCTGCTGACGGTAGTCTTCCCGTGGAAAGAGTGAACTTTCCGTAAGTGGTGGACTGGGGCAGGAAAGGTACCAGACCAATGCCGAGTCGACCGTAGGCACCTTGGGCGTTGGCCCTAAAACGGGCTACTTCGAAGGTAAAGTTCTTTACCTCACCGGCCAACCCATTTTGGAGTGCCAAACCAGTAGGGCCAGAAGAAAGAAAGAGCCGTTGGCTAAAACTTCCCAATACTTCTACGAAATCCAAATCGATGAGGCCGCTAAACCTCAATGAAAGCGCGTCGGGGTAGCTCACCAATTGGGCCGATACGTGGTGCCTAGCGATGGACTGGTGGGTCGGCTCAGGCGGTTGAGCTAACTGCTCGAAATACCAGTTTCTACGTAGGGTGTCGGCACTGGCCTTAGGGACCCAACACAGAAACACCAAAAGCAGGAGTCCCGAGATCACCGGGTTCGCACTCTTTCCAGCGGCGTATTTTTTCGTGCAAAGTGGATTTAGCAATTCCCAACTCTCTTGCGGCTCGTCTCTTATTGCCATGGCAGCGACGAATGCGATCTAAAATAGCGTGCTTTTCCATATCCGCCAATGACGCGTCTACATTATCACGGTTTGTTCGGTTCAGTAGAGTCTGAACAAGCCGTTCTTCCTCGTGTAAAACGCATTGCAATAAGCTTGGCTGCAAGGGCCCGTTGCTTCGGGCAATCGCGCGAAGCAAAACGTTGCGAAGTTGGCGCACATTCCCCGGCCAATGAAAGGTTTCCAACGGCTCAAGAGTGTCAGCGTGAAACTGTACTGCATGACTGGCTAAGAAGGCTTGGGCGATTAGCAGTATGTCTTCTTTTCGTTCGCGCAAAGGAGGAATACGCAGGGTGAGTACACTTAGGCGTTCATAGAGATCTAGTCTAAATTTTCCCTGCGCAACAGCTTGTACTAAGTCTACATTCGTGGCGGCAACTAAACGTGCATTTACCTTTTCGAAACGAGTTGAACCCAGCGGGCGCACCTCGCCAGAGTCCAACCAGCGCAAAAGTTTTACCTGTAAATTCAGATCAAGCTCTCCGACTTCATCTAGGAAAAGTGTGCCGCCCGAAGCTGCGCGCACTAGCCCTCGGTAGTTTTGCAACGCACCAGAGAACGCACCTCTTTCATAACCAAAGAGCTCGCTTTCAAATAAGGCAGGGGGAACTGCGCCACAGTTTATGGGAATAAAGGGGGAGGCGTCGGTGAAACTCTTTTGATGAATACGTCTAGCGATGAGGTCTTTTCCAACACCGGTTTCCCCTTGAAGAAGAATAGGGAAGGAGCTCTGGGCATAGCGATCGGTTAAATCAACTAAGTTTCTAAAAGCTCGGGATGCGCCAAAAACTAGAGACGGTTGCATAGGGGATCTCCTTTACAGCAAATACAATGCAAAGCGTGCCAAGGCAGAAGTTTTGATATTTTGAGCCTAGAGTTCTGTTTTAACAGTCAGATTTGAACTGGCTTGATTCATCCGTGAAACACAGTTTTCGAAACAGTCGAATTTGTAGAATTGACGGTCCTGGTTGAATGGTATTTCGTGAAGTCCTCTTTTGCGATGGAGTGTTGATGAGTAAGGCTATGCCGGTCACTTTGGTTCTTTTCTATCTAAGCACAGTATCTTTCGAGGTGTTTTCCAAATCGAAGCCGGCACCACCCCCGTGCCCCGCGAAACTAGCCGCTCTTTCGCCAGCTTTCGGAGAAGGCCCCGTTTTGCTGGACACTGATTCCAACTACCGAGTTAGCAATGCTAGCTTTCTCCAAAGTGGACCCGACCTCAAAGTCGCAGCGACTATGGAACACGGAAATCCGGATTTGCGCCTCTACACGATGTCCGACATCGGGCTCGAGGATGCCGAAGGCCTTCTTCCAAAATTAACTGTTCCTAACTACGGCGGCGCAGGATTCACCAATGGAATTTGTGCGAATCCAAATACTTCTAGTCCGTATTTTGTCACCACCGAGCCTCAGTGGGTGATTGTGCATTCTTTGAATGCGTACGGCAGGCCGGTTGCTCGGATTAAGCTCACTTCACGAGACGTGCGTGTATTGGCATTGGATGCAGACAGGTTTCTTGTCCTGGATGAATCTAGAAATATCCGCGTGATTGAGACGGATTCTGTAGGGAAAAGCAAAGTCAGCGCTAAAACTTTGATCCCTAGCCCCGTAGCCTGGGGAAGCCTAGTTTCGGTTGCTGTTACGAGGCGCAGGGACACTTACCTGATCGCTATTTCTTCGGAGAGTGGCTATATCCACGTGCTTAGTTTGGTTCAGAAGAACAGCAAATGGCAGCTAAAAAGACTCTCCGCGAAAAAGATACACAAAGCGGATTTGGGCGATGTTAAGATTTCTTCCCGGAGTAAAATTAAAGCCACTGAGTTGGTATGGCTTAGTCCGAGTGAGAGACAGGGTTCGATAAATTATCCTGTTCTCGTTGCAGCCCTCCAGGCAGAGGAGCGAAGTGCGATTGCTGGCGCCGAGCCGTCGTACCCCGGCGTACTTACTTCATGGCAAGTGAATTTGGCAGAAGGGGCACTCGCGCCGCACGCTTACCCATTTCAAATCGGCTCGAGCCACGTAAGCTACCTATTCAGCCCCCCACAATCGGGCCATATCGTGATTGGAACAGACTCTCCCGCTTCTTTGTTCTCAAGCCTTCGCCTGCCTCTATCCGGCCGTCCTGCTCGATTCAAGAAAGTTTGGTCCGAGCAGCTTCCTAGAATTTCCGGTCCGCACTATCTATCAGATTCCAGTGGGCCTTTTGATCCGCTGCACGCTTTGGCTGTGAGCCCGGATGGGAAATGGGTTGTGGCGGGGTCCGACGGTGGCTTTTTGGTGCGTAGACCTGTGTCCAGTTCTTCAGGTCGCGAACAGGCGCTCTTCGGTGGTCATGATATTCGAAACCTAGAGTTCTCCCCCGATTCCCGATGGCTACTTGCCGGCGGCAACGACGGGGTGCTGAAGGTTTATGATTTAGAGAGTGGGAAGGGTATACCCGATGATGAAGTCGATGCGGCACCCACTCCTGAGGAAGTGGATGTAGGGGATTTTGGTAACCTGTGAGTTTCGGTCTAAGGCCATTGACCAGGATCGCCAAAATGGGCCCCTATGGCTCCGGACAATACGCCTCTACCAATCCTCGCAAGTAATCCGCTTCTTTCGATTCCAGCGTAACCTTTGTGGCAGCGTCAGTATCAACGTAAAAGAAATCGTCGTAGTCTCCAGCGATGATCTCACCTAGATTTGCCGGTTTTGGATTGGTGGTGACTTTTGGTTTTTGCTCCGCGGCGATGAAAATATTCTCAAACATCGTTTTTTTATCGATAGGGGGAGAGATAGGAACGATCTTGCGACTTTGCGCGGAACCCGTGCCGCTGTCCTTTAAATACATTTGTCGGTCGGTGAGTAAGCATTCTTTCGAAAAGCCCTTCGAACTATGACCCCACCGGCCCGAATTTAGTGAAGCAAGACGCCCCAGGTCACCTCTGGGTGCCGCTAGGCAAAGACTCTCCTCACCATTTGGAAAAGACAGACTACCAAAAGGCCAAACGGACCCGATTTTTAGGCGGTAGCTTCGGAGCCAGCTTCTGGTCTCGGAGCAAAGCGAGTTACCTTTGGCTTTTCAGCCAAACCGCTTCTTAAGCAACGGGTGCAGACGTAGGCGCGTTGGTTCGTGCCGTTGAGAGAGAGTCGGACTCGTTGCAAATTCGGAAAGTTCCGAGTTTTGGTTTTAATATTGGAGTGACTGACTGTATTAGCCACTACCGGCATTTTTTCACAAAAAACACATCGCCTTGCCACAGATCACCTTCGTTCGAAAGAAGCCTTTTTATTTAAAAAGTCCGGATAATTCAAGGATATTTAGCGACTACTCGCCTGACCCGTCTTTTTCGGTTAGCCTTACCCGATGTCTGGTTCTACGAAAAATACCACCCCTTGGCGATTTGCCTGGCTGGCTTTATGCGTATTGCCCATTGGATTAAGCTGGGATTTCTACCGCTTTCTATCCACTTATCACTACTACCACGAAAGGGCGAGTGCCGGGATCGACCAAGTGGCCGCGCTGGCCACCTCCAACGAGATATTAGTCGTGCTTACTGGCGATACAGGGAGGATTCCACGGGCCCTAGAACTGCTTAAAAAGCGAAGCGAAGCGCGTCTCATTGTCTCTGGAGCGGCCAAGGGGGTTCAACTGGCCGATATGGTAAACCAACAAGGGGCTTCTACTGAAAACCTCACCAGGGTTTGGGACAAAATTATTCTGGAGTCTGAGTCGGCCTCTACTGTAGAAAACGCCATTTATACGCGCACTCAGATTGGTAGGCCCCTTCCGGAGCGGCTTATTTTAATTACCTCGGACTACCACATGGATCGATCGCTGGGGATTTTTCGTAGCGTTTTTCCGGGGGTTGAAATCGTTCCTTTTTGCGTTTCGTCTGATTGGTCGGAGAAAAACGCCTTACACTTTATTTGGAAGCTTGGGGCTGAGTATTGGAAAAGCCTGTTTTTCCGCCTCTCCCTGCGCTAGTCCACTATTTTGCCTGACTCTGCAGCTTTACGAGTTTGAGCCAATGCGCTCCCTCTGAGGGAGTGAGCCTTCTCAATACTGCTTGTTTTAGTTCTCTTGAGAACAAGTTCCAGTCGTGGATAAAGCTAATGTACGGCGTCCCCACCCGATAACCTCGATCGCCCAACCTAACTATTGGATGCTTGCGATTCTCTCGCTCAATTCTCAAACACGCTGAAGCCACCAGCGATTGCTGCGAAAAAACCGTTTCAAAAACATTTCGAATCCTAGGTGGGAGCTCAGACCACGGAGTAACCCCTTCAGCAACACTGCCGAAGGGATTTAGCGAGGACGTCAGGGATCCGAACCCGGCGCCGTCTAGGCCTTCTATGCTGAACGTCGCGGATCGAAAAAGCTGGTTTGGAGTGAGTACACCACCGGCCTTGTAGAGCTCTTCATTCAATACACCAAAGGAACTCGCAAGTTCTCTATCCTCCCTGGTCGCCGAGGCAGAAGCAGCGTATCGAAGTAAAGCCGTAACCCTTTGATGTACCCTTTCTTTTGTTACCCGTTCACTGTGGCGGTAACTTCGAATCAAAGAGCTCGGATCAAACCGATTTACTGGAACGAGTAAATGTCCTTCCTCAGTGTCGGTAACAGGAATGAACCAATAATAGAATTTGCTGCCGCCAATAGAAATGCCATCGAAATGGTGCGATTCTCGGAGCTCCGAGATGCTGTTTAGGTCCAAACCTTCTACATCAGAAAATGCTTCAAGAAGAAGCTCCCTGCGCTCCGCGAAGCGGAGTTGCATTTCAGCGCGAGTTTCAATGGGCGGTGCCATCAGTTTGAGCAAGTTCCCCAAACCTACGGAACCGGTGTCGATGTCCTCCCTTTGGTTTAGAGTGCTCCAATCAAAAAAGCGCGCTATCACGGTGTCGTAGAGGCTGAGCAGTGAGTTCCGAAAATGCCCCGTGGGGACATACTCCGCCCAAACACGCACGCCAGGCTCCCCGCCGATGCTAGGCATGAGGGAATGAAACGAACTAAACGGGGTGAGGAAGGGGTGCGTATTCATGTCGGTACTAATAACAAGAAATCGCCCTCGGAATGTACGACCAGGAATAATTCTTCGGATATCTCCCTCAGAAAGGCCCTCGGCTCTAAGTACGTTGGCAAGTGCGGCGGGAGTGTTTGTGAGTGGAATCTCGTTTCTAAGAAGCTCTCTTTCAACAAAAGTATTCCACCCTGGAAGAGGCCAATGGTTGTGACGAAAGCTCTGCGCGACGATGGGAGTGAGAGCAACACGAACGTCCTTCAACTTCATTAAGATATCTGATTCGAACACGGCGCGAATAAAAACATCGAATCGCTTCTGGGTAGGTTCAGCCTTGAAGTTCTGCAACAGAACTTGAATAGGGGTTAGTTTACCGTCTCCGCCTTTGGTTAACATCGGATTTAGAACGGATTCAACTTTTTGAATTTCTGAATCAGAAGGAAGGTAGGAAACGGATCGCTTTAAAAGAAAGCCGCACAGTCCGTTGGATAACGGGCCCTTGGATGCGGCCAACGCCAAGGTGGATGAAACGATTAAGAGTAAGGCTATGCACTTGGGCAAAAGGCTGTCGGCGCGGCGCAATGCTTCGAGAAGCAAATTCATCCAGGCCGGTTTACCATGGGGCCGCCTAGGCTTCCACCCCTTCAGAAAGAATCTGGCTATAGCGCTGCCCGGCACCTTGGCGTTCTTTAAGGAACTCGAATACCCGCCTTCCACGTTCAAGCGCGTTATTAGGATCCATGGCTAAGTGTCCAATTTCTTTAGCAAGCTGTTCCGGAGTCTTTGCCGCAATGAGGCCTTTTGAAAGGCCAGCCATTTGGCAGGCTTCGAACGAATTTTGAATGTACGGACCGGTCACAATGGGCAGGCTATAGGCCGCTGGCTCTAGCACACTATGGACGCGACCTCGAAAACTGCCACCTATGAAGGCTAGGTTGGCGTGTCGGTACAACTCCGCAAGCCACCCAACAGAGTCGACAATGACCACGCCCGGCAACGGGGCACCTGGCCTTCGTTTGCTCCATCGCACGCAATAGATGCCTTCTTTCTTAAGTTCGCTTTCTATCTCACGTAAAAAGTTCTCCGACGGTTCATGAGGAACTAAAAACGCGCGCCAGTTTGATAGACCCAACAGGAGCTTTAAGCTAGGACGAAGCGCACGTAAGTCTTCTGTCCAGATGCTTGCAGCAACAAATAATTTCGATCCCGGTTCGAGCGCAAATGTTGCAGGAGCTGGAAGATTTCGTCGCATCAAAACCCGTTCCACGCGTGGGTCGCCGACTACGTCAATTGCCTGATTGTTGAGCTCTCTACGCAAAAAATCGGCAGTGCTTCTGTCCACTGTACCAAGAAATGTAAGCCGCTCTAACCACCGCTTATAGAGTCGCAAACTTCTTTTTGCACGCCGAGACAGAAAGGAAGCAAAAACATAGACGGGAATTTCTCGACTAAAGCAGGTTTCAAAAATCTCGGGCCAAAACTCTCGATTCAGGATGATGAGTGCCCTGGGTTGAAGGGTTCCCACATAGTCACGGACTGAGTTTTGGAAATCAAACGGACTAAAATCGGAAGCATCCCAGGGGACGTCAGTTTGGGCGGATTTTCGTCGCGCGGTTTCTAACTCGACGGCACGTTTGCCGCTTGGAGAAAAATAACTCAGAAAGACTGGCACAGAAGGCTGCTTAGCCTTCAAAGCATCTAGTATTGGCAGTGCCTGTTCAAACTCGCCACTAGAGGCAAAATGAAACCAATAAGGCCGGCTCACCCAATCAGCCCTATGTTTTGCCATGCGCTCCAAAAGACCTTTGCGTCCTTGGATACTTTGCCTGACTTTGGCTTGAAAAGGAGCCACCAAGTGCGCGATGGCAAAACCAATAAGGTGCAAAATTCGGTACGCAACTAACATGGGTGTTACTGTATCAGTCTCTGACTAAGCCGCAAGGTTTGCTCAAAAACCCTATCAGCAGTGGTCAACTCTAAACACCAGCGCCGCCCTCGAATACACGGAGCTTGGCCATTTTTTGAACAAGGACGACACCAAAGAGAGTGTTCAATGATTTGTGCTTTTGGGTGGTACGGTAAGCAACCCAGCTCCCCGGAAGTCGGGCCAAATATCAATACCGACGGGATGCCTAATGCGTCCGCCACATGCATTAGGCCCGTATCATTTGCGATTACAACCTGGCAAAAACTCAACAGAGCGCAAGACTCTAGCAAGGAAAGTTTACCCTGGGTATTTACTACGCGCTCGGAATCAAAACCCTCCGCGATCTCAGTGCAAAACATATCTGAGGGACCACCAAATACTACTATTTGAAAATCCGATTCCTTCACAAGTTTTGCAACGACTACACGAAATCTGGACGCCGGCCATCGCTTACCCTCCCATTGAGCAGAGGGAATAAGTCCAATGCGAAACCGGGGGGTATCTTTGAGTCCCGATTTAGCGAGTGCTGATGCCCGTGCGGTGTCGTTTACAAACATCTCAGGGCCACCGCCGTCGTACCGAACTCCAAAACGTACAAGCGGGTCAACGAAGCGTTCCAAAAATCTTTTGGAATCAAGAATTCGAAGCTTCAGCAATAATGCGAGAGTTCGGCGAATGTAGTGCTTTTTAAAATAGGCCTTTTCGGCTGCCCGAATAAAAGGCATGAGCATGCGGGTTCGCAGACTCCGGTGCGCATCGTATACTAAGTCATAGCGGCTTTCGTTAACCCGCTTAAGAAGAGCAAAAAGCCCCCGAATTCCCGAACCCCGCGCAAGCCCAGTCGCTTGATTCAGATGAGGATTAAAGCGAATAAGGTCTAAAAAATCCTCGCGCACCACCATGTCAATTTGCGCATCGGGAAAACGATGCCTCAGGGCTCGAACGGCCGCGGTGGTCATGATGATATCGCCCAAACTACTAAAGCGTAGAATCAGAATCTTCTTGGGATCTTGATTTACATTTCCTGTGGGCAAGCAATCCCCAAGAGCTTAAGGCCGTTGGCCAAGATGTGCTGAGTAGCACGCACTAAGCTCAAACGGACTTGAATCTGCGCAGCGTCGGTAGCCTGGAGCACTGGCAATTGGTAGTAGAACCGATTGAGAGACTTTGCTACGTCGATAAGGTAGCGAGTCAAGTGCACCGGGTCGTTGTCGCGAAGGCAATGGTGCAGAGTAGATCGGAAGCGGCTCATGACTAGGATTAAGTTTTCTTCTTCTTCCGCAAATACGTAGCCAGCCGGCGCTTTTGAAAGCCCTCCACTAAGGCCTTTTTCCTTTGCTTTAATAAGTAGCGAGTGGCATCGCACATGAGAGTACTGAACATACGGACCCGTTTCGCCGTCTAGGGCTAGGATTTGCTCCCAATCAAACTCGATATCTCGTTGTCGACTTGCAGAGAGTTCGCCAAAAATCACGGCACCGGTGCCGACCATCTCAGCCACTTCGCCCTTGTTGGCTAAATCGGGATTCTTTTTGGCTGACTCCAGCAACGCACGTTCTTTCGCCTCATCCAGCAAAGCGTCGAGAAAAATAACGCGCCCTTCACGGGTCGACATTTTTTCCGCGCCAAATAGTACTGTGCCAAAAGAAAGGTGCTCACACTTCTCGGCCCATTCGTGGCCCATCTTCTTTAAAACGCCAAACAGCAATTGAAAGTGTAGACGTTGTTGTTCAGAAACAACGTAGTAAAGGCGATGAAACTTGAAACGCTTAAACCTATCCACTGCAGCTGCTAAATCGCGGGTAAGATAGAGCGTTGTCCCGTCTTTTTTCTGTATGAGCGCAGGGGTAGAAATTCCCTCTACTTCAACAATCCACGCTCCCTCGCTCAGGTGCGCTCCGGACTTGGCTTTAACTTCTTCCAGAGTAGCCTGAATGGCAGGAATGTAGTGGCTTTCCCCTTCGATGTGATCAAATCGCACATTCATCCGAGCAAGAGTTGTTTCTGCAGAAGCAAGGCTTAGATCGCGGATCTTCTTCCAGAGGGCCGTGGTTTTTTCCTCACCTTGTTCCAATAATTGAAGGCATCGAGAGGCCTTTTCAAGATACGAAGGATCCTTCTCTGCTACTTGATGGAAGCGAACATAGAGCTCGAAAAGATGGTCCATCGATTTTGCGGTTTCAGAGGATGATAGAACTGAATCGTCTCCCCAAAGCTCAACCGCAGCAAGAAGCCGCGCAAATTGTGATCCCCAGTCTCCGACGAAGTTAATACGCTCAACCGGGTAACCGAGAAATTCGTAGATATTGCCTAGTACGTTTCCAATGAGGGTACTTCGAATATGCTGGAAGGCGAGTTTCTTTGCGATATTCGGAGAGCAATACTCAATTACGACTAGTTTGTCTTTTCCTGAAAGATCACTCCCGTAGCGAGCCGTTTCATGAAATATTTGACCGCACACGCGATCGTAGAGTTGTGCTGGATTCCAGCGAAAATTCGCATAGGGACCCGCCGCTGTAACCGTAAGATCTTGCCCCGACAACCGCTCCGCCAATTCCTTAGCAATATCGTTCGAAGATTTCTTAAGTAGTTTTGCCACTTTGAAGCAGGGCAAGGCGAGATGCCCCAATTTCACCTGGGGAGGGATCCCAAATTCCTGACTCACCCAATCGGCGTTAATGTCGGGGTGGTTCCAGATTTGCGCAATCTCAGAAGCTAGCTGAGTTTTTAGTTCAGAAAACGGCATTTTGGTCCTTTTGGAAAGAGGGCGACTTTAACCTGCTAAGACCCGTCGATCAAGGGCTGGGGTTAGGGGGCTCCACGATGGGGCTTGCGGGACGTTTAGTCCCAATAAACTGAGTTACCAACTCTCGAGCGGTCTTAAGCGTGCCCAACGGGTAAGGAAGCTGGCTCCCCAACTGTGGCATAAGGTGGAACAGCGCCTTAGAGCGGGTTCTTGGGCTAAGAATGGTATTTTGAAATAGTTCGACCGTTTCCAACTGCAGCCGGTCTTCAATTTGTCTTCGATACTCAGAATCAAAACAGCTCTCTATCCCCAGTGGCATTGAAGTTTCTAAGACCGAACCCGCCAAAAAGGGAAACAATCGATTTACACGACCCAAGCTTGTTTTAAATCGGTCTGAGATCGCCTCGAGTGAGATTTTAGCTGGGCCGTCGACCCAAAGCGCAAGCTCTTGTAGCCCCTGAGATTCACTTAAGGTTAGGGGTAAGATCTCAGTATGGGGATCGGGAATAGAGTCAGTCTCAAAGAGAAGAGTTCCGGGCGGGACTGGGCAGGGTAGTGTGCATTTCTGAAGGGTCAGCGTAAGCGAGTAGCGCGCCGAGATCGTTTTGGTCTGCGGCTGAACCTCTAACAGGTCTAAAAGTTTGGGGGACTTTCCGAATGCTCGGAGTAAACTGCGTGTGTCGCAATTGAGCACCCACTTTTCACTACAAATTTCCTCATATTTTGGAAAACGAAGCGACAACCCTCGGCCCGCTACCGCCCGAACACCCACTTCGTCACCCTGCCACCCAAGTGCCTCTATGCGTTCAATGGATGCCGGCAAGTCTTCAATCGCTTGCCATGTTTGTAGTGAAGTAAAATAACGAGCATAGTGAACAAGCGTTTCAGGCAGAAGCTCTTCGGCTCTACCCAATAGTTTCCAAAGGCCTTGGGCGTACCCCACCAATTCAGGTGACTGCAAAATGGCCCGGCGAGTCCGAAGTTTCTCTTCTTTATTAGGGGCCGTCAGCGCGACAAGAGGGTCTTGAATAAACTGGGGCAATTGCAAGTCGGCGTAGCGTTCGCTCACCGTGCGCTTATTCCAGGTGATAGTCTCATTCGGCGTAACAAACTCAACCGCCCAAGGGGCCCGCGGTTCAATACCAAGACTTGAGGCAAATGCGGTGGGCAGGTGAACGGGCCTAGTGGCACCGCCCTGGGGAATCCATCCCAACCGAGGAGTGATTTGTAACTCGCGGTAGGCGCGATCGAGCGCGCAGAGCAGCCAAAGCCCTGCCGGCTCGTTTCCGATGACAATGCAGTGAAAATCGTCGAAAGCCACTTGCCAACCCCCGGTGAAATCTTTGAAGATACTACTACTTATTGCCAGCCTTTTTCAAAGGGAGGTTTTTTTGAACCTGTATTCCCGTTATGCCTGCGTCTTGCTGCTTTTTTCACTTTCCGTAAGTGCTGTGAGCTCGCGGGAGAATGGAGTCTTCCTCCTTCCTCTTGAGTGCTCGGAGCTGCTACCCGACAGCGCCCCCTACCTACAATTTTTCGAGGCTGTTGCCCGTGGTGAGCTAAAAAAGGACAAGGCATTCTCCAAAAGAGTATTTCGCATCTTGGCCCTTAGAGACAAACTTCAGGCTTCTGCCCATCAATCTCGCGATCAAAACCCGATTGATCTTTTGATACGTAAGACACTTTGTTTTTACCGTGAAAAAAAAGAACCACTGAAAATGGTTCCCTATGACGATCCGGCTTTTTTACAATTCTTACGCGGTTCTTTTTCCGATCTGGAACAAACCGTCGAGGCCACAATCTTCCAGCGAGAGTACGACAAGCAGCAACGCAAGGAATATGAGCGTTTACTTACTCAAAACCAAGAATTGGAAGAGTCGGTTAGAAGTCAGGCAGAAGTGGACGCAGACCGAAACTTCGAAAAACTCTCCAACGCAGCCAAAAAGAAAGTGCGTGCGCAGTGAAAAAAGCAAATCCTTCAAATGCCCTATCATCTGCCGCGCTAAAAAAATTCGTATTTGAATTGGGCGACGGGGCCGGGGCGATTTTGCTGAAACACTACCGGCGCATCAAGCACATCGAACGTAAAGTCGGAGCTGGAATAGTCACTGAAGCCGATAAGAACGCAGAGAGTTATTTAATTAAGAAAATCTTCAGAAAATTCCCAAATAGTTCGATAATTACAGAAGAAACCGGCGAGCACGGCAAGGGGTCAGAATTAGTCTGGATTATTGACCCGCTCGATGGAACCACGAATTATGCTCATGGTTTCCCGTGGTTCTGCGTTTCGATTGGGGTGTATCAGAACGGGCAGCCGCGAGCGGGCTTGATTTATAACCCGTTGACGAAGGAGCGCTTTTTCGGGGAGACGGGGAAGGGGGCTTTCTTAAACGGAAAGCGTCTTTCGGTGTCTAAAACGGCGACCCTTCCGGATGCTCTGCTGGGAACCGGTTTTTACTATACAACCGGCGGCCAGTTGAAAGACGAGATTGAGATTTTCCGCAAGGTCCAAGACAAGGCACTTGGCGTGCGTCGTCCGGGATCGGCAGCGTTAGATTTGGCGTACGTTGCTTGCGGTCGGTATGACGGGTTTTGGGAGCGAGGGTTAGCTTCCTGGGATGTTGCTGCAGGGTTTATTTTGGTATCGGAGGCAGGAGGTCGCCTTTCGAACTACCAGGGCAAGCCTTGTTCGGTTCATGATTCTGAAGTCGTTGCTACGAATGGCAAGCTTCACAGCTCAATTTTGAGTTTGCTCCAGAGTTAATGCCAGGACGGTTTTTCATAATCGGGTGGGGAAATGACCCTGAACGCAAAAAACCGTTGGATCGTTCTTATCAACAAGAGCCCTAAGGGGCCGTTGACCAAAGAAGACATTGATACCCTGCTCGAAAAGAAAGTAATACGCGGCAACGATATTGCTTACCTGCTTCCCGTTGAAGGAGAAGGTAAAACCACGACAGAATGGAAGTTGCTTTGGCAGTTTCCGGAATTCAATAGGCGAGTCGAGCCCACTTTCTCCCCAGAGAAGGAGCGCCGCGAAACACCGCCAGCCGAGCCCACGCTCGGAATTGCCGAAACCCTACCGCAGGATCTCAGAGAAATTTCCGTAGAAGAATTAATCCCGAGAACAACTCGGTGGGAAGTGACTGGCGAAGGCGCGCTACCATCTACAACTCCGCCCACAGAAGCGGAAACCTCTTTTCTCTCTCGCACAAGGCTTGCGGTGAGCACTGGATTACTTTCAGGACTATGTCTTTTGGCCTGGGCGTTTCTTTCCCAAACCCCCTCGCTAGAGTCCTCGAGCCCTTCTGCGGATCGCCGAACTGCTTCTGCTCCGGCAGTAAGCGCAAGACCGGTATTGCCGACAGCTTCTGCCCCGGTGCGAACCGCAGTACGAGACCAAAAACCAGTAACCACCCCTGCTCCCCCAGCCTCTTCGCCTAGGACCCCTGGCCCAGAAGTATCGCGCGAAGCCGAACGGGGAGAGATTCCTCTTCCGGACGAAGAAGATGAATTTGACGCTGGCGATGAAAGAAAACCTCGCATGGCGGCTAAAGCCAGAAAAAGTAGACTGCCTAAGGCTTACCAAGGAGCTACTCGAGCTATGGGAAGCCTCGATGAAGGCGAAGTCGATGACGAGGGGAATGAACTCGGAGCCGAAGCGCTTGGCGACGAGGGAGACTACCCTGCAGAATCAGAAGAATAACAACTCCGTAGTTCACTTTTTGCCTACCACCCGATAAATTTCCTCTCAGGATGAATGCAACGGTTCTATTCAGTATTGTTCCACTTTCACTACTTTTTGTTTTTACTGTCGTGCTTCTATTGGCTGCCGCGGAAGTAGGAAGTTGGACTTCTAGGTGTTGCGTCAAAGTTAGGGAGCACGATTCGCCAGTTGGTTCCATGGTTGCAGCACTACTGGGACTGTTGGCTTTTATGCTTGCGTTTACTTTTGGCATGACTACCACCCGATTTGATCAGCGCAGGCAATTGGTAATCGACGAGGCCAATGCAATTAGTAGTGCATTCTTGTTATCTACCTTGCGTAAAGACGGTTCCTTCCCAAAGATTCAAGAGGCATTGCGCGAGTATTTGAACCTACGTTTAAATGTAACCAGAGAAAATGTCGCGGCTCGTCTAGCACAGTCCGACGTCGTCTTTCACAGGCTTTGGTCGCTCGCCAAGGAGCTAATGAATGAGAAGCGTGAATCAGATTTGCGAACGTCTTTAATTGGCAGCATCAATCAACTGGCAAATATACAGCGGACTCGCGCAACGGTTGCTATACAGTACCGAATTCCTGGCTCTATGTGGCTCTCCTTGTACTCTCTAGCCGTTATTTCTATGCTGGCCATTGGATATCAAGTGGGCACTACCGGCGCAAAAAGACTCTGGGCAATGCCCGTATTGGTTCTAGCTTTTGCGTTAGTGCTCTCGATGATCGCAGACTTTGATCGCCCCACGAATGGCCAACTTAGAATAGGGGATGAGCCCTTGCGGCAGGTCGGCAAGATGATGGAGTCTATCGGCAACAAATAAATGTGCCGCTTATTTTAACCGAAAGCGAGTTCCGTCGACTTGCTCTAGTTCTGGGCTAGTAGTGGGATCAATATCACCAAAGAAGTACTCGGCAATTAATTCCACCATTTTATCGTTGCTTGCGTAGTACCCATGACCCAATTCGGAGAGGGGACTTTTAGCCGCCTTTGCATCGATGGTAAGTAAATTGTCCGATTTAACTCCCGTTACTCCCGCCCGAGTATCCAGGTGCTCCAACTCAGAAACATTTACGGCAACATTGGAGGTTGCGTGAAAGTACATGAGCGGCTTCGGATTGCTACAGAATTGGTGAATGTAGTCTGTGTGGGTCTTAAAATCGGAGACTTCCATATCGGGGGCGGCAAGCACTATGCGATTAAAAAGATCGCGAGGAATGGGTTGCTGGGCTTTTTCTTTTTGCCGTCCAAATTCTGCAAAACCATGCAGAAATACGCGGTTCCCCATACTATGAGCGAGCGCCCACCTTTTTCCACGACCCCTCGTATCACCGCCCTTGAGCAAAATCGCTTCTAGAAATTTAGCAAACGCAGGAAGAGATTTTTCATATCGTCGTTCGTCATCAAGATACTCGGCTATGCCCAAGATGCCCCCGCCGCCCAGTGACGGCCAGGAGTAGACAACGATTGCAAAATCTTCTTTGTATTTCTTTTTCAGGTCACGCTTAAGCTGGGCAGCACGCTTAATTGCCGTTTGCCAATCGTTATTAAAACCATGAACGTAGATCAAAACGTTGCGCTTCCAATAGCTCTCCAAAAAGGACAATCCATTTTTCGCAACTTCGTTTGTAATGGGCGGAAATCGATCCTCGTGAAACTTTACTCGGACGTCGTAGACTGGAGTAAAGGTTTCAATTGAGTAAGGAGCAAGGTTGGCGTCGTCTTCTTTGTCGGGCGAACCATCGTGTTTTACAACCGTAAAGCCCACCAACGGCTCTTCAGTGGCTTTTAAGAACAACCTATCTGGGGCGAGTGCGGCCCACTTAGGCTCGCCTTTTTTAGGACTTACCAAAAGCCGGTTAGTCACAAAATGGACCACCGTTTTGGAGTTATCCGTCTCATAGGCCTCTTCCGGAAGAACGACTCTAAAGCGGAGGCTTCCCAGGGGGCTCTTTGATGGGTCTTGCGCGAAAAGAGCCAGGGGACTTAGAGCTAAAAGCAAAAAAAGACGGCCCATGTACTACTCCAGTTTAGGATTTGGCCCCCTCTTTTAGCTGAAATTGACAGGGGGAGGGTAGTCTTTTCTTGGTTAAGCCTGCTTTCAAATAAAGCGAGGATTGATCCCCTGCCTAGTCGGAGTGTAGGGTGCAAAATATGTCACTCGCCGACCGAATTGAGGCCTTTCTATTTTCACAAATTGGCCCTGGTTTCCAGCAGCGGCGCTACCTCTTGGCGGTTTCTGGGGGGCTTGATTCGATTTGCCTGTTTCAGGCATTTAAAACGCTCTTGCCCTCCCAAGTAGCGGTCGCCCATTACAACCATGGATTAAGAGGAGAAGCCTCCCTAGGCGATGCGAGCTTTGTGCGAAGCCTAAGCGAGGGGGCTCGCATTCCTTATTTCGAAGCCACGCGACCGGCGGGCGGTTCAAAAGATGAAGCTTCACTGCGCACCGATCGGCACCGTTTTTTGGAAAATGCCTGCACCGAATCGGGCTGCGATTTCATAGTGACGGCTCACCACTTAAACGATCAGTTTGAAACAGTTTTGATGCGCCTGCTGCGTGGCACCGGAATGGATGGCCTGCAGGGAATTGCCCCGCTACGAGACCGTTGGCTAAGGCCGCTTTTGAGCGTTTCCCGCCAAGAGCTTGAGAGCTTCGCCACCTCACTCAACTGGAAGTATCGCCACGATGCAAGTAACGACGACTTGTCCTACTTTCGCAACAGGGTACGTTCTGATTTGGCGCCCGCATTTTTCGCCCTGAGCGAAAGCTATGGCGGAGCAGAGGCATTTCTGCAGAAGTTTGGACAACTCACCCAAGAACTTAGGCTTGCAGAACAAGTGCTCGAGGCACAGAACCGATCGCTTTCCGCCCACTTGGCAGTGTATACGCCGTTTTGGGCTAGAATCGATTTGGCTCTGTACTCTACGCTCCCCTTATTTTGGCGTCTGCGTTTTCTGCGTACCTCGCTCAAACAACTAGGTGTTGAGACCCTCGATCGGCGCGATCTTGAGCGTTTGGCGATGAGCATAGAAAAAAAGATTCCCGCCTGCAGTTTTACTGGAGTGCGGTACATGCAGTCCTGCGGCTATGCCTACTTACAGACAAAACTCCAATCCGATTTCGCCAGACTGCCAAGGAAAATAGACCTGTGCGGAAATGAACTACACGTGCCGGAAATTGAAATGCGACTGAAGTTGCCACCCGGAAAGTGGGAGGTTCGGTTTTTTGAGCCCGGCGATAGGTTTCGGGGGAAGAAACTAAAAGATATTTTTCTCACCCAACGTATTCCTCAACCCGAGCGGCGCTTGCTCCCTCTGCTGGTTCAACCCGGGGGACAGGATATTGAGTGGATTTTTCCGATACACAAAGCGGATCTTGAGGTCCTATCAAGTCCCTTTCCGTTTGCGGCTCCGGTGAAGAATTTAAGCCATATTTCAGAAGCTTAAGCCCCTTAGCCTCGCTGCATCATTGATATCATTGGTTTTTCCATCTAGGCCTTGAGCGATTTGCAACTTCTGCCGAAAGAGTCTGGAGAAGAAGGTGCTATGAAATCTTCCCAAAAAACCTTGATCGCGTGGCTGCTGCTGGTTGTTGCAACTGTGATGCTGTTTCAGACGGCCAGAGTGCAAAAAAATACCAAGCGAATTACGTTTAATCAGTTCATCGAGCAAGTGAAGGCCAATCAGGTGGCCAATGTCACATTCAAGGATCAAGGACGCATCGAGGGGAAATTTGCGGAAGGTCACGAGGGGGGCGCTTCGTTTGAAACGATTGGCGATACTTCTAGTGAATTTTACATAAAGCTCCTTGCCGAACACGACTTAACTCCAAGTTACGATATTGAACAAAGCAATTCTCTTTGGGTTCAAATGCTCATTGGCTGGGGGCCGATGGTCATTTTCCTAGTTCTTTTGGTGTTCTTTCTTCGCCAAGTACAGATGTCGGGCGGAAAAGCGATGCAGTTTGGTCGGTCGCGCGCAAAAATGCTTATCGAGGGACACACCCGCGTTAACTTTCACGATGTCGCTGGCTGCGAAGAAGCAAAGCAGGAACTAGAAGAGATCGTCGACTTTCTAAAAGACCCCAGAAAATTCACTCGATTGGGCGGTAGAATTCCCAAGGGCGTTTTGCTCATGGGATCGCCCGGAACAGGAAAAACCTTACTCGCAAAGGCTGTGGCCGGCGAAGCAGGCGTTCCGTTCTTTAGCATCAGCGGTTCAGACTTTGTTGAGATGTTTGTCGGGGTAGGGGCCAGCCGAGTTCGAGATCTCTTCGAGCAGGGCCGAAAGCACGCTCCTTGCATTATCTTTATCGATGAAATCGATGCTGTCGGTCGCCAACGTGGCGCAGGCCTTGGTGGCGGTCACGATGAGCGTGAGCAAACATTGAATCAGTTGCTCGTCGAAATGGACGGGTTTGATTCTAAAGAAGGCGTGATCTTGGTCGCGGCAACAAACCGCCCCGACGTTTTGGATCCAGCCCTCATGCGTCCAGGCCGTTTTGACAGAAGCATTGTAGTGGCCAAGCCCGACGTTCGTGGTCGTGAAGCTATTTTAAAGGTTCATGTGCGCAAAGTGCCCATGACCCCCGATGTAGACCTCAACGTCATTGCGCGTGGAACTCCTGGTTTTTCAGGTGCCGACCTTCAGAACCTAGTCAACGAATCAGCTTTGATCGCAGCACGACGTAATCGCACAAATGTATCGATGGCAGAATTCGAGCAAGCCAAAGACAAAGTAATGATGGGCACCGAGCGCAAATCGATGATCATTGGCCCAGAAGAGAAAAAAGCTGTCGCGTACCACGAGGCGGGTCACACCATCGTAGGCAAATTCTTAGCAGGATTGGATCCGGTACATAAAGTGACAATCATTCCTCGCGGAATGGCTCTGGGTCTGACTCAAACCCTTCCCAATGAAGACCAAATGACCCTTTCGAAGTCCAAAGCTGAGAACATGATTGCGTTCTTAATGGGCGGTGCTCTGGCGGAACAACTCATTTTGGGACAAAAAACCACGGGCGCTGGCAATGATATTGAACGCGCTACCGATCTTGCTCGCCGCATGGTGTGTGAGTGGGGCATGAGCGATGCCATTGGGCCCATGGCGATTGGCAAGAAAGAGGGCGATGTCTTTTTGGGACGTGAGTTCCATCAGGCGTCAGGTGGCGTATCTCAGAAGCTTGCTGAACTGGTCGATGGCGAGATTCGATCGTTCATTCTTGTGAACTACGAAAAAGGGATGAAAATCCTGCAAGATAATATCAGCGTCCTACACGCAATGGCGGAAGCCTTGTTGGAACGCGAAACCCTCGATCGCGAGGAAATTGAGCTGCTTTGCCAGGGCAAACCCCTTCCAGCATTCCAAGCTCCCGTAAAGAACGTTACGCCTGAAAAAACAGGCACCGGAAGCCCAGCCCCCATGGGGTCTCCAGGCACCCAGGTAGCGTAGCTGAAATCAGTTTAGACGCGCCTTGTCTAGCGTTCAAACACCTATTATTCTCAGGGTTTCCGACTCTTTTGCCGATATAGCAAGGGTAGAGGGCCTTGGGCTTCATGAATGAGTACCTGAACAATTTGCGCGATATCATCCGGTGGCAGGACCTGGTTGATATCCTTTTTGTGACCTACATCGTCTACCGAGTGCTATTGCTCATTCGTGGCACTCGCGCTGTTCAGATGCTGACCGGCTTTGGTATTATTCTTATCCTCTACTACCTTGCCGACCAACTTCAGTTTCACACGCTCAATACGATTCTGGCTGAGTTCTTTCAGAATTTTATTTTGATTCTTATCATCGTGTTTCAAGATGAAATTCGAAAAGCGCTTACCCAAGTGGGAAGAAATCCCTTTTTCTCCAGCACCAACACCATCGAAGAAGTCGCAGTGGTTGAAGAAATTTGTCAGGCCGCTGCCCAACTAGCGAAGGAAAACGTTGGGGCCTTAATCGTGATGGAACGAGAGACCGGCCTTAAGAATTACATCGAAGCCGGCACGATGCTCGACTCTAGAGTGAGCGCTGACCTAATAGAAAGTATTTTTCATCCAACATCTCCGATTCACGACGGAGCGATGATAGTTCGCAACTCTCGTATTACATCGGCTGCGTGCCTGCTCCCGATTTCGCGAGATCCCAGCATCCAAAGAGAATTGGGCACTCGGCACCGCGCAGCCTTAGGACTTACCCACGAAACCGATGCTGTCGTGATTGTAGTTTCCGAGGAGCGCGGCGAAATTTCGATTGTGCACCACGGCGTGATGCTGCGAGACCTCGAACTCAATTCACTGCGCCAGAATCTTTTGGAGTTGCTCGGGTTACGCAAATTTGAAGTCCGCGTGGAAGAGAAAGCGGGGGGACAATGAACCGCTGCCTGAGAATTTTTCAAAGCGAACGTGGATCAGTTCCCTTTTGGGAGAGCTTCGCGCTCAAGGTCGTTAGCTTTCTTTTGGCTCTGATCCTTTGGGTAACTTTCCTGGGCCTAAAGAGGGAAGAAATTCACAAGCGAGTTAAGCTTGAGCCCCTACTGGCGCCGGGCACCATGATCACAAACAAAATCCCCAGCCATATTGATTTCACACTCTCTGGGCCAAGGCTTTTGCTTAAAAGTGTCGACAGAAAGATCAACCCCATTCGCCCTGACTTTCGTCGAAACCGAGACTCGACCATCGGTTTTACCATTAGCGAAGAGCTTTTGGGCGAGCTCCCAAAAGAGGTCCGAGTAACCGCATTTTCTCCCTCTAGTGTGTTAATCCGCCTAGAAGAAGTGGTCGAGAAATACACCACAGTGAGCCCGACTCTGCGGGGAAGCACTGCTTCGGGTTACGAGATTGTAGCGGTAGAAACCGTCCCCTCAAAAGTAGCAGTCTCCGGCCCCAAAAGCCTGCTCAATAGAGTGAGCAGTGTCGGAACAGAACCAATTGATATAAGTGGTCTAACTGGGATAAAAGAGGCTCAGGTGACGGTTGAGGTAGATTCTGCTCAAGGGTTTTCACTATCTCGAGAAACTGCCGTGAAGGTGAAGATCCGTGTCCGAAAGGTATCACGTTGAGTGACTCAGAAAAAGAACGCATCTTCGGAACTGATGGTGTCCGAGGCATTGCAAATCAAGAGCCCATGACCAGTGAAACGGCCATGGCAATAGGGCGAGCAACGGCACACGCCCTATTTCAAAAGCCCACTGGAAATCCAGGCCACTTACCTAAAGTCGTTATTGGTAAAGACACTCGACTTTCAGGATACATGCTTGAGAACGCCCTTTCCGCTGGGTTTTGCTCTATGGGAGCTCAGGTTTACCTAGTCGGTCCGCTTCCCACTCCAGGCATCGCTTTTATCACTCGCAGCATGCGCGCAGATGTAGGCGTCGTAATTTCCGCAAGCCACAATGCCTACCACTACAACGGAATAAAGATTTTCGATCGTTTTGGTTACAAGCTACCCGATGAAACGGAAAAGCAGATTGAACGCCTTATTGGAACTGCTGAATTGGATCGGGTTCGACCTACGAAAGAAGCCATAGGCAGCGCCAAGCGAATTGATGATGCTATTGGAAGATACATTGTTTTCATCAAGGACACTTTCCCGCAAGAGCACAATCTTGAAGGTGTAAGGATCGTGCTAGATTGCGCCAACGGTGCAGCCTACAAAGTAGGGCCGATTGTTTTTCAAGAGCTTGGCGCGGAAGTATTCCCGCTCCACTGTCGTCCAAATGGACGCAATATCAACGAGCAATGCGGAGCAGTTTATCCTGCCTCTATGGCGCGCGCCGTACATGAACACCGGGCAGAAATCGGAATTGCGCTAGATGGTGATGCAGATCGCGTCATCCTATCGGATGAAAAAGGCGAGATTGTCGACGGCGACCAAGTCTTAGCTATTTGTGCGTTGCAGATGCTTAAAGAGGGTACTCTTAAGAAAAATACGGTCGTAGTAACACCCATGAGCAATATGGGCGTGCTCGTTGCTCTTAAAGCGGCTGGCGGGAAAATAGTCGAAGCCAAAGTAGGAGACCGCTATATTGTGGAAACCATGAGAAAGCATGGCTACAACTTAGGCGGCGAGCAATCTGGCCACGTGGTATTTCTCGATCACAACACTACCGGCGATGGAATGATGGCAGCACTGAAAGTGTTGTCCATTATGAGAAAAACCGGCAAATCGCTTTCAGAACTAAAACGCCAAATCCAGCTCTACCCACAAGTACTTGAGAGCGTGGTTGTTCGAGAGAAAGAAGATTTCAAGAAGTACCCGCGCATCATGGAAGCGATTTCCAAAGTCGAATCCGCTTTGGGCGATAAAGGGCGTGTAGTGGTGCGGTACTCCGGTACAGAACCCTTGGCCCGCGTGATGGTCGAAGGTGCAAACGCCGCTCTTATTTCTGGTTACGCGCGCGAAATCTGCCACGCCATTCAAACTCACTTGGGGTAAAACCGTGCTTCCCCTACTCACAGGCGAACAAATGAAGGCCGCCGATCGCGAAGCGATGCAGGCCTTTGAGCTGCCTGAATTGCTGCTTATGGAGCACGCGGCTCTTGCGTTGACTCACCACCTTGAGAAACGCTTTGGCGCCTTTCTACCTTCGACAAGAGGCATTGTCGTCGCCGGCAATGGGAACAATGGTGGCGATGTACTAGCTGCGACTCGCCTACTTTTGGAGCGGCAGTGCCAAAATATCTTCGTCGTAATTCCTTCCCCGGCGACTGAAGGCGAGTCTCAACGTTCGGCAAGCATGCAAAAGCAGCTTAGCTTGTTATCAAAGCTTGGATTTGCTTGGGGCACAGAGATTTCAGAAGAGTTGCTTTCAGCTAGCGATTGGATACTGGATGGACTTCTTGGCACCGGAGTAAGCAGGGAAGTCGATGGTGAGTTCAAGAGTCGCATCGAGTTGATTAACCGCTTTAGTGGCAAGAAGTGGATTGTTTCCGCCGATATTCCCAGCGGCTTGTGTGCTGATACGGGAATGCCAAGGGGTGTTGCGGTTCGGGCGTCCTCTACGGTTACGTTTGGTTTTTACAAGCGCGGTTTGGTCACTGCCGAAGCGGCCAATTATGTCGGCGAGCTTTCTTTGGCAACTATTCAAATCCCTCGAACAGTCGCTTCCGATAAGTGGGGATCGTTTCTGTACACTGAGGAAGACGCTAGCCGACTTCCTATACGAAGAAATAGCAGCCACAAAGGAGACTTTGGAAAAGTCAGCATCGTCGCTGGTCCCGCGGACAAGCAAGGGGCTGCGGCACTTTGTGCCTTAGGAGCTTTAAAGACGGGGGCAGGCCTTGTAACAGTACTTGCCGACTCCGAGTGCCTTGCCACTCTTCGACCTCGCCTTGCGCCGGAAATAATGAGCGCGGAACTAGAGCCAAAAACTTTGCACTTTGCTCAGGGGGTGGGCAACCAAGCATTAGTCGTGGGCCCTGGTCTGGGACTCTCTCAGCCAAGCTGGCAGTGGCTTGAAACCTGCCTCTCTCAGCCCTTGGCGCTAGTGCTCGATGCGGACGCTTTGACTCTTCTGGCGCAGAACGCGCCCCGAGCCACGGCGCTACTGGCCAAGAGAGAATTTCCTACTGTACTTACACCGCATCCAAAGGAAGCAGCTGTTCTTTTGGGGACTGAGGTTTCAACTTTGCAAAAAGATCGTTTTTTAGCTCTTCGTCAGCTCGTCGATAAGTGGCAGTGTGGCGTAATTCTAAAGGGCGCTGGAAGTTTATGCGCGGCCCCCAATTCACCCATCGTCGCGGTGAGAGCAGGGGATTCAGGTCTTTCCAAAGGAGGCACGGGAGACGTGCTTGCCGGAGTAATAGCGTCCCTATTTGCCCAACGACTAAGTCTTTTGCAGGCAATGCCACTGGGGATCTACGTGCATGGAAAAGCTTCAGAACTCCTCACTCAACGTCACGGGCATAGTCGTTCGTCACTAGCCAGCGAAGTGGCAATGAGCGTGAGTGATGTGCTTAAAGATTTGGAAGGACGGACGAGTCGCCATGGCGGTTGAGTCTTTACCTTCATTAGAAGCGCTCGGTCGCTTTGCCGGAAATTTCGTGGCCCAGAATCCGAACGCAGGAGCTTTTGGGCTTTACGGGAATTTGGGTGCCGGAAAAACAAGCTTTGTCCGTAGTGTAATAGAAGTGCTCTGTAAGACTCACGGGGTAGGAGTCCCCCGAGTAATCAGCCCCTCCTACGTCATTCACCAAAACTACGCCCTATCAGCGCAGATTCAGATAGACCACTTTGACCTATACCGATTACCGAGTTTGTCAGACGAGGGCCTGGCCGAGCTGGGTTTTTTTGAATCCCTTGAGCGGGCAGACAAGGGGGGTTGGCTATTTATAGAATGGCCCGAAAGACTTCCGGCAAAGTACCTGCCCAGCAGAAACCTAACGTTCAGTTTTTCCGGCGACAGCCGCTCAGTCGCCTACGCATAGTTTGACTTTAATCGGCAAAGTCCACTACCGTCGCGCTCCATGATGAACCGAATTCTGCTGTCCTTCGTTGTTTGGCTTCTGGCTCAATCTGCGTCCGCACATACCGATGGGGCCCTAAACGACACCAGCTTAGGCCAAGTGGAGATCCTCGAGAGATCTTTTAAACCTGATCTTACCCAATGCTTGGCCAACCTAAAGGCCGCAAAAACCTCTGAGCTCGGGCTTGATAAAAAAGAAGCGGGTACTTCCAATACGGTATTTACCTGCAGAATCCCCATTCCACTTCCAGAAGGGCGTGAGTTGCTGAAATTCTCCCCTGAACTTTCGCTTGCGCCCGGCTCCGATAACTCAACGGGCCGTTCAAGAACAGGGATACATCAAAGCATGCAACTTGCCGACCGATCGACGCTTGGGTGCACCGTTCGCGCTGAACTTGATTCAACGGAATACTATGTGGCCATTTCGATCAATCGCTACATCAAAAAAGATTTGGGAAGTCGCCAGGGCCCAGGACTTAGTACTATGTACTTAGAAGTAGCGCCAACAGCAGAGGACAAAACTATTGCTCGTAACCTAATCCTAACGACCTTTGAAACATATGTGCGCGGACTAAGTACTGCCGAGCCACTCACAGTTAATGTGCTTGCCCTGCGCCGTACAAAATGACGCCCAGAGATTCATTGGCAGCAATCCTAGTTGCCGCGGTCTGGGGAGTGAACTTTTGCCTCATCCGCATAGGGCTCGATGGAGTTCCGCCGCTCACTCTTTGTGTGACTCGCTTTGCTCTAGTTATTTTTCCTTGGATACTGTTCGTTCCTTTTCCTAAGATCCGCAAACGACTCATTGTGGCCTATGGCCTTTTCGTTTTCGCGTTTCAGTTTGGATTCCTATTTACGTCAATGAAATTGGGATTTCCACCCGGACTATCTTCGCTTGTTTTGCAAACCCAAGTCTTTTTCACCATGGGTTTGTCGGCAATCCTGTTTTCCGACCGACCCGGCTGGCCTAAGATTCCTGGAGCCCTCGTAGCATTTTCCGGGGTCGCACTTGTGGGGCTAAACTCGCCGGGAACAGTTACCTTTGCAAACCTAGCACTTATCCTGATAGCGGCTGTATCGTTTGCGAGCGGGAACTTGGTGTCTAGAGCCATTGGCCGCACCGATCCAATGCCTTTGGTAGTATGGGGGAGTGCGGTCGCCTTACCGGTGCTTGCTTCGGCGGCGTTAGCCATCGAAGGACCAAGCGCCATGGTGACAGCACTGACTTCCATTTCACTCAAATCCGTCGGAGCGCTTTTATATATTGTTTATCTGTCGACCTTTCTTGCGTTTGAAATTTGGAATCGCCTTTTGAGCCGCTACACTCCTTCCACGGTGGCTCCGTTTACTCTCCTAGTTCCCGTATTTGGCTTTGTGAGCTCTTCGTTGATTTTTGGCGAGACGTTTAACTTTTCGAAGATAGTTGGAAGTCTATTGGTGATTTTCGGGCTGGGTATTGGGCAGTTTAGAAAATTGACTCGCTAAGAAAAACGTACGATCCTGAGGTCCGCGTGCCGGCAATGGTGTTCGGGAGGAGTAGGGGAAGATGAAACGACTCATTTTTGTGTTATCGCTAACTCAGGTTAGCGCCTTTGGTGTAGATCGACCTAGCCAACACAATATGGTTGGATTTGGTGCTGGGCCCTATTACCTAAGCCACTTGCCGATGTATGAGCACCCCGTGCACCGATATCAGGCCGTCTATGAAGTGAAACTCAGTGCGACGCCTAAATCTAAACTGTTTGGAATTTCCCCCGGCGATTTGTTTACGATGCCCCAGCTTAAAAGCGGGAGTAAATTCAAGGCGGATCTTCACCCGGGACACCCCGAAACGGTGGCCAGCAATGCCACAGGGACAGTAGAAGTCCTCAACGTGATCTATTTCGCACCTCTGAAACCATCCGGTAGCAGCCGCCCAAGCAAACTTACGTATTTCAAATCGGGATCCGGTGCATCAGGAGAGATTTTTCTTTCGCATCTACTTACTACTCCGACGGTCGGCTCAGACACTGCCCCAGATCAATTTGATCAGATTTTGGCCGTGAAGGCAGTGCCCGAGCAGATGGGTGGTGCCACTCCGAAAATTCCCGATGGAACCGTCATAACTTTTTCTAGAAACGATATATTTTCTGATCGCCTGGTGAAGAGCGCCTCCTCAACTGACCTAGTAAAGGGCTCCCTGAAAACGGGTGCGGCCAGCGATACGGTGGGCTTCCTAGTTCTGGACGAAATCTACCTTCACACAGATGGTGACGTCAGAGTCGATTCTTCCCATTAGTATTTCTATGATCACTAAATTCCGCTGATTCATATTATTGAAACACTTCGGCAGTGGCTAGTTGACTCCACTAGGGCCAACTGGAATCTATCAGGCTATGAAATTGGCCACCGGCCTAGCTCCGTCCCAAACAAAAAAACGGTTTGTTGCACCGATTCTCCTATGCCTGTGCAGTTCTGGATTCTCGACAAATATACCGAACCTTTCACCGCAAAAACCGTACATCCGCTATGAGGTTGTGCAGGCCAGATACGGGGAGGGCGAACGCCGTGCTGCGCTTGCTCGGATACCTACTTTCTCCGCTGATGCCAAGGCAACGCTGGTAGGACAGGACAAGACCATCGATGCCATTGCAACCCGTCTGACAGAATACTTGGGTTCTTTTGGTGCTGAACGTCGCGACCCTGTAGGAATTAATCTTGTTGGACTATTTGGCCTAGGAAAATCAGTCCTACTTCAAAAAATGGCGAATCTAGGAATTCCCGCGTTGTACATTGATTTACAATTGCTCCTTGCCACTAATCAAACGCTAGGTGATTACCTTCTGCGGGTTGCAACGGAACGAACGCTCCAAGAACCCCTCCTGCTCGGGCTGGATGAGTTGGATAAAATATCTGCCTTGAAAAGTGACAAGGTCATGGCCCAAGCGGCTGCCTCACTTCTCGCTGAGATTGCCCAAATCATCACTGATGGCCAATTGCAGACGGACCGCGGGGGCCTACTCCGGCTAAACAATGCCTTCGTCGTAACGGCTATGAATTTGTCGTTGGACTTAGTGGCTGAGTGGCAAAGCGGTAGACCTTCGAACAAGCAGGCGCGGACGGCCGGTCCACTGAGTTTTTGGGACCTCTCGGCAGATGAATTGGCGGATTTTCATACCTGGGTAACGAATGAGGGTGGTAGACAAAAAGCACTTGCTCACACCTTTGATGCTAGACTTGTTGGAAGAATTTCCACGAATTCTGTATTCATGCCACCGCTAACACAGCAAAGCTATGACGCCCTCATAGAACTTCTACTGCAACAACAGTTCCACACCTTAAACACAGAAGGAGTCGTTGATCGCAGGTTGGAACTTACGTTTTCATCGGCTTTCGTAAACCACCTGAAACAAACATGCGTTTTTCCACCTTCCGGCGCTCGTGAATCAGTGTTCAGGATCAATGCGATGTCCCGCCAACTTTTCGCTTTTGCTCAATATGCGGTCGATGAAAACAAAACTCCGCCAGATCGCCCTAGACGTGCCTTTATCGATTTCGATGCCGATGCCGGGGAAGTGGTTTTGAGAATTACACCGATTCTGCAGTCTGGAAAAAGAACCAAGGCAGGCACCAGTTTCGATATCAGAACCAAGTTCGACTTTACAACAAACGCATTCTCTCTTCCCCACAGTCTTGAATATCGACCGCCTCAATTAACGCCACCGGTCAACCAAACAAAGATGGCTGACTTGGCTTTCATTCGGAGCTGGAGATTTCCAACTCCCTACGGAGAAAGAGTAAAAACAATTGAGACTGCCATCAACGAAGAACTCTTTGGGCATGAGACAGGACTTGCCCCAGTGATTGCTCAGCACTTTGCGGCCTACCTCAACAACCCAATATACAACACACAGAGGGATCCCAGACAACACTCTCATGTCTACATGGGGATAAGCGGCATAGGAAAGACGGAGGCAATTCTAGCTGCAACCAGAGCGGCAGAGCTGCCAATAGTGCAGATTAAACTTCAAAAATACGCCCAAGACGCCCAAAGTTTCGCTGCGGATCTATCCAAACAGGTAAGTATTGCTCGAGCGACTAGCCCCGATGGAAAATTCGTTGTCCTGCTCGAAGAACTAGACAAACTACATGAGATCGATCCAGGAACCGGCTATCCCCTAACGCCGGTTTCTGAAACTGTAGGAATGGTGAAAGAGCTACTTGAGAACAAAAGTGTGGTGGTAGCGGACCACTTAACGGGATCCTCTCGCGTGATCTCAGTAGAAAATGTCCTTCTACTTCTTACGATGAACTTCTCGGGTAATCTCTTCTCTTTTCAACCAGATCCGAGAATTACTACTTTTAGGAATATTGAAACTGTTTTCTCCGATGTACTGAACAGGGAAGTACCCCTACGGCACATCTTGGGAAGAATCTTTTTGCCCGATACGATAAATCGAATGGCAGGACGCATCCACGTTGTTCGTCCGCCTGATTTGACCGCTCATAGAAACATTCTGGTTGCAGCCCGAAACTCGGTTTGCGAAAGCCGTCTTGGCGGCCCTGGATATACCCCGCAAGATAACTATACGTGGATAATACTGGCTCTATCGCCGTCCTATTTGGAGTATCTTGAGAGGGAGGCGATTGTCCCCTCCGAGGGAGGACGACGAACTTTTCAAACGGCGACTAAGCTTATTACTCGTGATCTAGACGCGGCTTTGAGCATGATTCGACGCAGCCGCCCAGAAGGCCACTCACCACTTAAAATTGTCCTGCAGTTCAGAAAGAACACTAACCAAGTATTTTCTACTCTACGCACCCTTTCTAAATTGGAGGGTGGAGCCGATGGGGCCATTAGATTGCTACACAAACAAACCGTCGAAGTTCAGTTTCCACCACTTTCCACCACAGGAAAGCTTGACGCACTTCGGATCAATGTCTCGGTGCATGAATTTGGACACGCGCTGCTTGCCGTAATGCACGGGGGACGATTTGAATCCATTGTCGTTGAGAGTCTAAGCGCTAACGTTGCTGGTTTCGTTAAGGCGGAGTCGCCAACCGTTCTATCCGGAAAAGGTTTAGTCGCACGCCTTGTAGGGGCAATGGGGGCGAGGGTGATGGAACGTATTTTACTTTCTGGCGATGGACAAGCCGCCTCTCCCAGCGCTTCGGGCGTGGCGGGGGTTGCTGATATGCAAACTGCGACAGCATTACTAGAAGCTTACTTGTTTGAATTGGGGCTGAGCGAGCATGGCGGAGCCGGTTCCCGCTCGGGTTCTCGAGCCTCATTTGAGGCGAATCCGCACTCGCTTGTACAGTTTGGTAATCTCTCGCCCGAAGAGGGGAGAGCTCTTCAGTTTGTTTTAAGGGACTTGGAGGAATACTTGGTGAAGTTGGTACAGGAGAACTTCAAGGTTTCCTGGCTAGTGGAAAAAGTAGAGTATTTAGCCCGGGCCGGGGTGTTGGACGAAGAAGCGTTTTACGAGCTCATTGAACGGGCTTATCCAGGAGCAGGAGGTAAAATCGATTGCGCTGATTTCCCTGGTCTCGAGATACACTTCGGCGCTTGCATTCGCCAGGCCCAACTTCGACCACCCAAACACCGCGTTGTTCCACTCGGCAATCACACGGTCGACGAATACATCAACTTAGCGCATCAGACGCTTGAGAAATCCATTCTCAAACACTTCGGTCTCATTTTTGCGACATCCGGCGAGTCGCAAATGTCACGCTTATGCTCCAAACTCCTGACCTCAAAAAAACACGAATGAGAATCTTCCACGCACGGGCAGGCGCTTACTTTTGGCGTCGGTGAGCAAGGAGGTTGCGGAGTACTCCGCCACAAGAAAGTTCTGACAATTCTAGATTCCTAACAATGGAACGATCGCGCACGTTCACCACCTGCGCAGTGCCGGAAGAAACTACGAACGACCGAGAATCCTCGTCGTGGGATCCTTCCAAATGAAACCGTTCAACTAAAACGGGCTCCCTATTGCCGTCATACAGAACACGGCCTCGCGTGGCTTCCCTAAGGATGGGACGCAAGCGAGTGTCTTCAGGGTTAAGCTCAGGTCTATCTTCTAGACGCTGGTCGCCGTCTTCCGACAACATTAACCTTGGTCGCTCAAATTTTTCGAAAGTCTTGATAAAGGTGGCCATCCCAACCCCAAGGGCGAGCATGGTTTCATTTGTTTGCAAGACTTCATCAAAAGGCAACGGCCTGCCTAAAACCGCAAACATGGCAAATCCGAGATTATAGGGTAACGCAATCCACTTGCCGCACATTACAGCGAAATTATAAGGCCGAAGGGTTGCCACGCCCAACGCACCAAATTGCTCATTCCCATTCAGATGAACTGGCAGCAAGTGCAACCGGGTGTAAGTGTCATCTACGGTCTTCGTTTCAGCGTATGCTTTCGGTGTACAGAGAGAAAAAACTGCCAATCCGATTGTGGCCAAAAGAATATTTTTTACAGTCCTCAGGCTCAAGTCTTCCTTCCGTGACCCTCATTCCGACATAAGAGCAAGGCTTGTACCGTGGTTAGTGAGCTAATCTCGGGGAAGCTGCGTTAGCTTTTGGGAGGAAACAACTCTTCTTTCCCTCAATGGCATATCTAGGGTTTTGTAGGTCCCCCAGAAATCCGCTTATGGGAACATAAGTGAGTTCGAAATCTCCATTGCCCTGAAAGTAATACCCTTGATTCGCAAACCCATTCTGCACAGGAAAACAGGTACCATGTTCGAACGACCCAACGACAAATCCGACTAACTCAAAAGCATCCGAATTTTCGATTTTCTTGAGCACTACTGCGCGAGTTTGAGCCGTATGAGGCGCACCCAGAGCCAAAGGGATCCTTTCCTCAAAGTTACTCAATAGTCCCAGCCTATAGCCCTCTTTGGAAAAACCGTTTTCCAAGAAGATTTCCTCGTTATTCCTGCCCAAGGTAGGCGCACTGGCGACATCTCTAGTCACTCGGTAGTTTCTAGTTGGGTGGTATTTATTTCCGGTTTCTGGCACGAAAACCACAACATCATCGTATTCTGTGATCACCATTTCCTTTTGGTCGCACCGTTGAATTTCGATTTTTATGTCTTCTCGTTCTAGAAGGCTACTGACGATTGCTTTTATATCGTGGTGAGAAATGATTTGATCTAGGACATCAGCATTTCTCCATCCGCCCAAAATACCGTGCCTATCAAAATCCGGATTCTCTGTAAGGCTGACTGTGGCGAAGCAGGGGCTGCCAATCGATAAGACTGAAAGTCCGATTTGGAAAATGGCTACTCGGAGCCGAGAAGATAAGGTTTGCATCGGATCTCCTACCCAAAGTTCGATCCCCCCTTTTATCCGCCCCAAACACCACCATGGTCAAGGGCGGTCCCATCCGGCCGAGGCCGCCACCCTTTATCCACCGGAAGCCCCCCATACTTACGGAACCTAGCTTTTAGACCGCCTATCCATTACTGTCTTTCGCACCGGACGATGACGAGAGAACTTTCTCGTTTATGCCGTAGTTGAAACACATAGAATACGGCTATTGACCGCAGTAGCTGTAACGCCCCTGCGCAGCGCGCGAGGTGTTTTTATGGGAATCTCGATGGATTTCCATGGTATGGAGGTTGCAAGTAACAGGCGAAATGGCTTTTCGAACGACCACTTTTTTTGTACTTTTTGCTTTAACCGCATGGAGCGAGTCTTCAGACCCAAAGGCTTTGGAGCGCGAAGTTTTCCAATCGGTTTTGCAGCAGGCAAGCGGCAGCGGACCGGAAGCCACCGGGCGGCTTGCCACGGCCCTTCAATGGATTCGCAATTACCGTGAATTGGAAAGCGAAGTCGGCGCCGTCAAGAGCCTTCCGCCCGCGGGCAACGGTGCCCGCGACAACGAGTTCATTGCTGAGCAGCAGCGCCAAAACGCAGCCATGCTGCAGGGCCTGAAATCCGACCCCTCAACGGCCCGAAAAAGCTTGATGCAAGCTCTAAACGAATTCCAGCGCAACGCGGTGGAAGCGAGAAAATCAGGGGACACGCTTTCGAGTGGCAGCCAAGACATTTTGGACCTGATGGATTCCGCGGCGGGATCAGCCGGTAAGGCTTTCAAACACACTTCAGGGGCCGGCGTGCCAACCTTTAGCGCCAAGCTTTTACGCATGGGCCTACGAGATATTGAAGGTCTGAACCGGCAGCTCTCCGCCCAAGATCGACTTTTTGCCGTTAATCGCTTGCAAAGCGATCTTGCCGGAGAACTTTATGATGCGCTGATCGCCGACCCTTATTTGAAGGAAGTGTTTGCTCCGGTTTTGGGTTCGCAAGACTCCAAGATCGTGGTGGGCGACGATATCCCCACGATGCTAGGCCTGCAAAAGGATGCAACGCTCAAGGCGCTTGAGACCATCAAAAAAGAAATCGGTAAGAACCCCAGCGATCCTCACCTTCAAAACTTGCAGGACTTACTGAAACTTGAAGTGGCGACGAACGAAAACTTGGCAAAGCAGTTTGCCACTCATGGCAACTTGAACCTGCCCGCAGCGGATCGGGTAAAATTGCGCGATAGCGCCAGCGCTGCCCTGCTGGAAAAGGCGCGTTTCGATCTCAAGCCCATTCCTTACCCCACGATGACTCGTGACGAAGCCGCTCGCCGTGCGAAACTTTATGATTTCGCCACCGACAAATCTATTAGTGGCGCGGCCGCAGTTTTCCAAATAATGGGGGATCCCGAAACAGCACACCGCGCGTTGGGCGGTTTGAACGCTCTGAGAGATTTCCACCGGGACCTCGGAGCGGCGGATCAGCTAATGTCCTTCGACCCAAAGGCAGGCGCATTGGCCATGACGGGTGCGGGCCTTACTTTCCTAGGTGCCATGCAGGCGATGCTCTCCAGCGGTGGGAATGGCCATGCGGAAACGCTCAAACGCCTGACCGAGCTGCGAGACATGGTGGTGGAAAACCAGCGCCGCACCGAACTGCGCCTGGGCATCATCGACCAAACAACGCGCGCCACCTACGAGGCCGTGATCCGGGGTTTTGATTTGGTATTGGCGAATCAAGAAACGGCGAATGCCGGCATCGCAAACCTTCAAGAGTCGATGAAATCAATGGCCGAGAAACTCGACGCGCAGAAACTCTTTTGGACTACTAGGACCGAAGGGTTGGAAAAAGACGAATTTGAAAACATGCGGGACAAGTGCATTGAACACAAGACCCTATTCGTGAATGGACTGTCCGACGAAACCTTCGAAGAGTGCGTCCGCTATTTTTCGTTTTGCAAATGGGCCAAACCCAACACACCAGAGCAGGCGATCAGTGAAGAAGTGTTCCGCAAAACTTTGGAAGAGGGCCGTGGATCCATCGTCAGCGCATTGGGTTCTGTGGCTCTTCAATATGGATTTGCCGAAGGCTTTGACCAGCGAACCCCGATTCCCGGGCGCTGGAAAGAGTGCGTGGACTCCTACCTCGCCATGTTCAGCAAATACGGCGAGCAGTTTGATCGTCTGGTCCGTCATCGGCCGGCGGGGGGACAGTCCCACACTGATCGCCTCATTGCCCAAGGCGATGCCATTCGAGCCTTTCGAGAAGCGATTCGCACGCACCAAACCGGAGGTGTTCGAGTCGCCAATAAAGAAGCGTTTGAAAACCTCTACCAAACCTACGTTTCTGGAATTTCGAAAACGCAGAATAAGCTCAGCGAACTACGAGGCTCTGCGGAACAGAAACTGGCCAACGGATTCGATACGAGTCTTTCGCCTTATCAACCCCTACCTCTCGATAGCAATGGCAAATCCAAAATCGATTTAGGTACGATCGAGTACTGTCCGTTTATCAAGACCCTCGTTCCCAAATTTGAGATGGACCCCTTGGGTCTTGCGATTCCGCCAGGAATGGAAAATTGGATTCCGCCGGCGGTCTTGAACGCGCAAGCCAACGGCCTCGGAAAAGTGCGCATCTGCGTGCTGGATTTTCGTAATCTCTATGACCCCAATACCGTCACACCGGACTTCTGGTTCGGACGCGGCGAGCTCACTATCGTGGGAGAATTCGTGGAGCCTGCCACGAAAGACAAACCGGAACGCGTCATCGGCCATCTGTTTCGTAAGTCTTTTGAATATACCGATTCGGCTCACATAAAAGCCGTGCACCAAGAGCATGTCGACAGTGGTAGAAAGATGAGCTTGGAGGAGCGGACCCGAAAACTTTGGAACGGGGGCGCTGCGGAAGCGTTCATGAAGAATTCGTACGACCGCGATAGGCATCCAAACGCACAGACGCAACGGGATTACGACACTCTTGAAATATTTATGGAACGCAACCAGTCGTCCAATGAAGGCTCGGCAAACCTGCACACCCGGCTCCACCTTTGGCATTATTTTAAGAATAATCCCTTGATGGCGGAACTGTCGCTACCCGACGCACGCAAGCTTTACGATCGAGTACAGTCGAACTCAGCTCACGTCGACCAAACACTTCTGCATGAGATGACTGTTGGTCAACTGCGTCCGCAGCTTGAGGCAGAGAAAACAGATTTGCTTCGGTTGCAAGGGTTTTTACTCAGTGGTTTTGGAGAACGGGCCCAGAGTCACCCCATTTTGCGCCAATTATTCTCGTCTCAGAACGGGCTATCGAATCCCAGTACGCTGCCGAGAATGTTTCAACGGTCGGATTATTTGACGCGAGCTCAAACAGATACCACCGTGCTCGATGGGTCGCTGAACCGGGTGCATACTCTTGAGCCCAACGTATCAGCGGATGAATCCAATCGTCTTTTAGAACTTCTCTACGATTCTAGCCTCGAAAAGGAAGCCAAGGCGACCGCCGACGCGCTCATGAGTTCTGAAACTCGCAAACTGGAATCGGAAATTGCCCAAGAAAAAGCGCGCTTGGACGCCATAGCGGCCAACGCGCCGGCGCAGGTAGTACCTGCTCCCAACGCCATGCATCTTCTGGCCGAAAAGATGAGCGGCCTGAAATTTCCGGCCGGAGCCACCACTCAAACACCTCCCCCTGCGCGTTCTTATGAGAAATTGATTTCACTGGAAAAGGCGCTGGCGGCGCTCAAAGCCGAAACGGATTGGCGCGCGCTGCTAGGGGCGCGCGTGATGCAGCTTGAGGAATCTGCAGCGGTAAAACGGTTGAAAGTTTATGCCCTGGCCACCTTTAATGACCCAGACTTCGCCAGACGCTCCGGATTGAAAAAGGAAACGATTGAACGGGCGGCGAACGAGCTTGCCGACACTTCTCAGACGGTAAGCGAGGAGTCACTGCTGGTTCTAAAGCTTGCGGCACTCCACCGCGCTGTTTTCAACGATCTGCTTGGCACTCTGAGTGACGAAGGGGTCGACGCCCAAGCCAGTGGCTCGATACTATGGCTCAAAAAACTCCAGGAAGCGGAAACGAATCCTGTGTACCCAAATTCCACGGGTGAGGCTGTCCGACACCGTCGCGACAACGGCACCCACGCCGCTCCGAAGTAGCCGCGACTACACTGAGCCCTTCGATTTTAGATGGTCGAACGCGTAGGGGGCCCCCGCTGCCCCACCACCGTTTTGGCCGTTTCGGTAGGGAAGGGCGCTATCCACTAGTGATTCTTCTTGGGGGCGACAAGTGTATCGACAGCCTTTTCTCGATTCATCTTTTCCAATTCGCCAATGATTTGCGAAACTTCAGAGGGATTGATCACGGTAATGGTAAACACGGGCGTGTCGGTCTTGCCGGGATCTTGGATCACCTTCGTGATTCCCTTGTATTTGAAAACCATTTTGTGGTTAGGAAGAGACCCCTGGACTCCGCGGCCCATGCTTGTATAAATCAAATACTTTGCAGCTGCTTCATCTGACGGAAACAAGTTTAGGAAGGTGGAAAGCGGTAGGGCGCCGTTCTTCGTTCCAACGACGGAGGCTGCGACTGTTTTCAATTTCATTTTTAAGTCGCTCCACCCCTGCTCATCGAGGGGTTCAAGGCCGGGGTAGTAAGTAGCGTTTTTAACATTTGTGTATATTGCCGGCGCTATAAGCGTAATCGAGACATCTTCATGCGATTGGCTCCAGCTTCTCAAAAAATATGACATTGTAGTCGAGTGACAGCTGCGGAAGTACCCACCCGTTGAGACAATGTCCAGAGCGGGAACCTTGAAAGGTAATTCTCCGGCGAAAGAGTCTACGATATAGTCGGGACTTTTGTTTTCGCAATAGTAAGTCGGGTCATTCAATTGGTGTTGTAGGTAGACGATGTTATAGCCGTGTTTCTTTGCGTAATCTACGGTCAGGTCCGCCGCGGGCTTGGCGGTGCACTTGTCATCCCAATACGAACAGTTGTGGGTTACAAAGAGGACTTTTTTTGATGTGAATTTGACCTCCTCGGGAGCGGAGAAACGCTGAGTCGCAACGGCATGCCTTTCATCGGGATATACAGAGAGAGACAAGAAAGCAGACAAGAGAATGAATGAAAGCCCGACTTGCCCCTTCGACATGACTCACCTCAGTTGGGTTGTTGCACCGGTTGGAGCATTTGCCTGAAGACGAGCGGTCCCGAGTCGGGAACTCGAATAAAGTTTTTTAGAAAAGGTTTTTGAAAATACCTGCGAAATACTTCAATAGAGCGGGGTAGGTTCACTAACTTTTCAAATCGATCAACGAGCTCGGGAGATCTTGGCTCTCCCATGTAAGTGCGTAAAGGCCATTTAAACATAAGAGCAACCAAGAGGTCTTGTTCGCGAGGTGGCAGACTGGCAATCGTTTCATCAAAAAACTTCAATAGCTTTTCGACTTCTACGGCAGAGACGTCGGATCGCGCCAGTCTCTGCATTGTATAAGTCGCCTTGAAAGTGGCTGTCTCTTTTCCCCAACCTTCTTTACTCATGCTGTCGAAGAGTTTTCCGAACTCGTCGATGGACAGGTGCTGCGTCATGTAGCCCATGTTTTTCGGATCAACTCCAACGGGAGGATGCTGTAGTTTAGACAGCCGCATCTTGTCTAATTCTTCCCGGTTGCCCACCAGCTTCTGCAGATAGCCACGTACTTTATCGTGGTCGGCACGAATTCGTAGCAGCTCCGTTTTGTGTACATCGCTCTTGGACAAAGTCGCACCGAGCGTTTCTTGTAGCATCACTTCTGCGTCTACTAAGTTGAGCCAATCCTCCATTTCCTGGAGGCGGCTGCGAACCAGTTTGTCTTGTTCCGAATCCAGCTTCTGGCTGGCAAGATACTTGTTTAGATTATCGATATTCATTCGGACGATTCTAGCTCCGTCCCGAATTCCTTTGGCGCGCACTGTGTTTACCAGCCCATTTACCGCGAAAACTTCGCCGAGAAAACGCGAGAAATAAATATCAAGCTGGTGCGCCGGATGCTGAGTGGGAGACTGCAAGGTCAGGCCAGGGAATCGTGCGCGCAAGTTTGTAGTGAAGGCAGGATCGTTGATATTTCTCCCTCCTGATTCCGCCGAATCTCCCGTATAGCCGGAATAAGGAAGCAATTTGGTTCCCCAATATCCCTTTTCACCAATTACCTGATCTACTTTCGCGGACAGTTTCTGGTTTGGAGCGCACCGTTTTATTTCGTAGGGCGAATTGGCGGGAACCTTTGCGTCATGCGCAACCACAATTACGGCATCGGAAGGAATGTGTACATCACCCAAAACGGCAGTGTCTTGAGCCAGAAAATTGATCGACTTTTTGGCGATATGGCGAAATGGAAAGATAATTGCATACGAGGAGGTTTCATCCCAATTGCTTGTTTCGTTCGGTGGCACCATCGCGCCAAGGGAAAAATGCGTGGTCAAGGTAGTGCGAAAGTTACGACTACTACTTTTATCCGTTTCATCTCTACTCGCAATGATCCGCCCATCGCTAGGAAAACGGCTAGTAGCGTGGACGACGGGCAAACTGCTCAAAATAGCTTCGGCAGAAGGAGAAGCAGGAAGCGATAGCGCTGTAGGGTTTTGGTCTTTCTTCGACGCTAATGGCCCAAAGCAATCGCGATCTGGTTTCACTGCGTACGTAGGCAATGAATTAACGCATAGCAAGACGATAATAAGCGATTTGCTAAGCACTAGCGGCTCCTTGGGGTGGTCCCTATTATAGCTTAAAAAAAAGAGGCTGGTTTCCCAGCTTAATGAAGCAAGGGTCCGACTTTGAATGCCTTTTACCTTTTGGGTTTAACAAGTCGCTGCAGAGTTAAAAGGCGAACGGATTGTTGCTAAGTTCCATGGGGCGGTTGAGGCCCTCTTATTGTCGCATAAGTATAGTTATGTTGTATGGGGTGCTATTCATAGGCATGAAGGCATTTGGCTTATTCCGGAATTTGAAGTTCCCATCGAGAAAAGAACATTCCCAGTTCCAGGTTTGCACGTGGAATCCAAGCCCCGCCTTTCGCTGTGTTGCGCGCGATAATACCTCGAAGGTGCGAAACGATTTCTTGCCCGGAGCTATGCGGTCGGGGTGATAGGCCCAATTCGGACATCGCGTCGACAAAAGCTAGATAGCTCACCGTCCATTCGTAGTTCTTGTACCCACCACCAACCGGGAAAAAGGCACCCACATCTCTTACTTGATGCTTACTCAATCTGCCCGGCTCAATACATTGAACGCTGGCTGCATTAGGGCGTTTACTGACGAAGCAGCCTTCTACAACTCCTCGAATTACAAATGGGTTGGAGAAGCCCCTACTTACCTGATCAACAATGTGGCCCGTGTACTGCTCGTAGGTTAGCAAGGCCCCTTTTGGCCTAGAAACCAAGCGAATCGACGCTATCTCGCCTTCGTACCAGTCGATTGGAGCCTCCCAATCTCGGTTTTCTCTTCGCAGCGGCAAATGCGGGGTTACGACGATGGAGTTTTCATTAGGGCGCCGAACCGAGCTTAATTCAAAATTAGAAAACGAGACAATGTCTCGGGAAACATCATTCGTGCCACCAGACAGAAGACTTAGAAACTCCCCCACGCCTTGGTCGGGGTTTGAAATCCCGCCAGATAGACCTCGCACAAAATGGACGTCGCCTTCAGGACTCGGCGAAACCGAGACCCAATATCCGGGGCCATGGTCGAGAAGTGTTTGTAATATTTCTCGGGTCGGAGATTCTGAAAGGCCCTTTGCGGAGATAAAACCAGAAACACATTTAGGCGTGATTGAAACGGGAGTGCTGCCAAAACTGAAGGAGCAAAGAATCAGACAGACAACTAGCCCACGACAGAACAAATTTGGCCCCCTTGAGCGGGGCGTAATATCACAGCACAGCCATTGGAACAAGCGCCCAGCCGTTAAACCCATGTAATTATAGTGATTACCTAGTTTAGATCAGGATAAAAAGAGGCTTCGGAACTCAATTTTTCTGGTGGTCATCCGACCTAAGCCGCCGCAAAAGATGCCGGCATTCGGACAGTGACCCGATACTTGGGTCTTTTGGCCCTTCAGGAATCCAATCTCGCAGAACTTCGTGTTGAAATTTCCAAAGCGATTCGGCTTCATCCTCTGAGAACGCGGGCACACCGGATATTAAAGCCTCAATGGAGTGACTATCGGGTTCTCCCACTCCACGCTGCTCAAAGTTTTTAAGCAAAGTAGCCGGACGTACTCCGGATTGGATTGTGGTGGGTTTTCCATTTTGGACATAGATATGAATCGGTATCTGGTCCGTCTCCCATCTGTGCAGCGCGTGCTGTACTGCAGGTCCCTCTATAAGAACTGCCTCCTCGCGTCCCCAAGCCGACGGGGCCGTGCGACGCTCGATAAATTTCACTAACGCACGAGCGGAATCGTCGCGTGAAGGAAAGAGCAACCCATGAACGGGATCTCCATTTTGATACACCAAAATCTTAATTGGCTGCTGCGCCCCCTGAAGCATCTCTAAATGGGGCTCCACAGATTGCACCGAATAGAAACGCTCGGATTCCTCCATGCGATCTGTACGAAGAGTTTTCGTACTAAATGGTGCGGGTGGCAAAGTACCAGAAAAAAATCGAGCACGAATTCCAAGAATGCCCCCTGATTCATCCAACGCAAACTGGAGCAACTTATCGTAGCGCATCAAGCCTCGGCCCGTATTCAGCCAAATTTGTGTCCCTGCTTCGTCGATATTCGTGAGTGGTCGAAGAGGCTCGGAATCCTTCTGAGAAAGGACCGTATCAACGTAGTTCTCTGCCCCCATGTCTAGGCGCCGCAACACCAGCTCCCCTAAAAGGTTTTCATACAATAGGGCGTTTGTGTGTCCTTCCGAGATCTGCGTTCGTTCGTAGTCTTTAAAGCCACGCCGAATGACATACTCTACTCGAACTGGCAAGGAATGAGCGCCATCGGGGAGATCGTTAAAAGCGTCGGAAGCTTTTTTTCGAAACCCGGTATATCGCATCGGAAGCTTCTTCATTTCTGGGATCTCCATGGTCGACTTAAGCGCCATAGCGGAATTGGAGTTCGGACTCCCTGAAAAAATTGAAAAGATCCTACTTTTAAATTCATCAGAAATTCGAAACTGAACCCTGACTTCTCTATCCTTAGGCCAGATATCCCGCCATGGAATTTGTTGGACCAATCTGCCAAACGCCAATTCGTCGCTTTCGAGAGATCGCGTGGCCATGAAAGGAAAATCCAAATTATTGATTCCCGGAAAGTACAAGCCAGTGGCAGATACCTTCTTGTTGTCTCCCAAGATGATGAATTGTTTTGGGGCCACATCGGGTAATCGAAACTCTAGAGTCGTTCTGATATCCCCCAACTGAATCCACGACGGCTCTGTGCTTGGCGGAGCTAAGAGTAGCTCTGACTTTGCCTTGATCGACTGAATTTTGAATTCAGAATTAATTTCAAATTGAAACTTACCTAGGAGTTTTATGAAGGGCACATCTTCGTACTGCCCACTGGGGATGCTGTATCCAATTCGCCCCTCTTCATGGCACTTGAGAATTTTCTGAATCAGGCTCGCATTTGCTTCTCCAAGATCAAGCACGCGAAGCACATACGTTGGAGGCCCAGATGCCTGACTCTGCTTCACCCGAACCTCTAGACTAAGACCATTTCCCCGGGGAACTAATCTAGCTCCCTCAATATTAGTACCCTTTTTCAAAGCGCCAGAAACTAGTAGGTTGGGATTGGAAACAAACTCAGGGGCACCAAGCACGGGAGCCGAAACACAAATCGAGACAAAGAAAATCGCAAGTCGCATTAAAATGCGTCCAAAAAGGGCCTTCACGGGCACCATCCTCAGATTATGGGTTAGTTACTCTATTGTACCGCTTAGAATTCGCGGGAGCGAACCTAACCAGAATAGCTATTGTTTAGGCAAGGAAAAAGGGATCACTCTCCCAAGTCAAACCCTGCTGCGGTGCGCTTTGACGGCCGTCGACGCATTTGCCTAAAGTTGCCGTGGCCAAAGCATTTGGCCAAAAAAGGAGAAATACATAATGTTTAGAGCACTCGCACTCGTGATTGGAATCGTTGCTGCCAGCAGCGCCCAAGCAAAAATTAGCTACTTTTCTCAGTCCGACGTTTTAAAGCACGTCCTTCAATCAAAGGAGTTTTCCGGCCTCCATACAAAATATTCCGAACTTTCAGGCACAGACCTTTACGATGTGCAAATTTCCAACACTGGCGACTACGGCGCAGGGGCGGTATTCACGCTGGACCTCGAATACTCATCGAACCCCTCGCGCCCGTCTATCCCGCTGCACTGCAACGTAAAAATCACTGTCGAGAATGAGCTCACTAAGCATAGGGGTATTTCCGCTACCGCCCTTTCAGTGCCAAAGGTCCAAAAACCTGTTTGCGCACAATAGCTAGCTTCAAGGGGCGGTCACTACAAATGGGGACCGCCCCCTCTTTTTGTCCCTGCCCGATCCCGATTGATAACACCCCGCCACTGTTTGAGTCGCTTGTTAGCAAAACCGATGCGACAATATATTAGGGTCTGTTTCCGACCCTAAATCCCACCCAAAAAACTGGAGCCCCCATGAAACGTATCGCCTTCTTAGGAACGTGGTGCGCCTTATCTTATGCGCAAGTAGCACCTCTGATCCGCATATTGCCCACAGATATTTTCAACAACGACAGCCGCACCCGCAAGCAAGCCAGCTCCGACCAAATTCGTTGGACGGTTTCTCTTAACGGCTGCACGGGCTCGATGCTCTCGCCTCGCTACGTGCTGACAGCACACCATTGCACTCCACGCGTGGGGGACAGGTACACTTCCGGCGGCTGCCTTGATCTCGGATGCCAAGGAGACCTTCAAGTAATAAAAGTCGCCGAACAAAACAGTACATTCGATTCAGATATCGTTGAGGTGAAATGGAACAGAACAGATTCTAGGTGGAGACAGCGCTACACTCCCCGAGTGCAGACCGACGATAGCGAACTTCAACTTGGAAAGGATGGTCAGGCGACCGAGCTTTTTACTGTCGGATTCCCAGGCGACAAAGGGGAAGCAACCTACGCGACGGGTTTCGCAAAAGAATATGCGGGCAACTACCTGAACTACAATGTCGGCAGTATCAATGGGAACTCTGGCGGAGCGGTTTGGAAGACTTCAGATTACACACTCGTAAGCCAAACCAATCATGGCCCCCACCAGCTTAACCAGCGTGGATGGAATGGAAACGATCCAGAAGATTCGAACGCATGGAACGGTGGCCCTCGGGTAAACCTTCTCTACAAAGCAAGCCAGGTACTTCGCAACACCTTCCCCCGTGGACAGAACCCCGATATTAGCCGTGAAGGGTTCTTAATCTGGGATGAGGAACTTCCTCCGCTTGACCCCTAAAAAAAACGGCGTCGGTCTGATTCAGACCACGCCGTTTTCGAAGCTCAGACACTCCCAAAGAAGTGAAAGCTAATATTTCTTGTACTTGTCGGTGTATGGCAAAAGAGCCAAATGCCGCGCCCGCTTGATAGAAACAGTCAACTGACGCTGCTGTTTTGCGGAAAGACGAGTAACCCGTCCAGGCATAACCTTGCCCACTTCCGTAATGTAATTACGCAGAATGAGTGGGTTTTTGAAATCAAACAAAAAACCCGGCGGCAATTTGGAGCGATCCATACCAGGAAAACGGCGTCGGCCTCCGCCACCACCATCACGGCCACCTGGACCCCAGTCCCCTCGGTCGCCACCTCTATCGCCGCGGTCTCCGCCTCGGTCGCCTCTATCTCCACCGCGTTTGTCTTTATCGTCGTTCAGCTTCATTTTCTTCCGTAGTCCTTAAGAGTTTCCTTCAAAAACGTCCAGACTGTGCCACACTTTAGGCACAGAGTCGACCCCCTATTTAAGAGGCTCCAACTGGATTTCTCCACTGAACGGATCCTCTAAATAACGGTAGCTTAAGCGCAATTCTCGCGCCGCTGGGTCCACCGGCCCTGGACATACCACAAAAGGGCGAAGTGCAAAACGAAAGCCGGTGAAAGGGAATTTTCGCTGGTCCACCACACTCACCGAGTTAGGATAACAACTCAATTTCGCCGCCACCTCTACCAGGTTAGAGAGTGTAGGCCCATAGTGGAGCTGGCGGTTTCCCCTTTGGATGTGGACGTTTTCCACCACCAAAACCAAGCTTGCCCCAAGGCCGGCCAAATAGGCAAAATGGGCGCGCCTTGCCCAAGTAGCTTTCCACAAGGCCCGCATTCCCACACCATAGAGCGCAAAGAAGACAAACCAGACGCTACCGTAGTAGTGCGGGTGGCTAACCAACTGATTGGACATACACAGTCCCAGGTGCAAAACCAAAGTGGCCACGCAGAGGAAAGTAAGGTCCCCCTCCTCCCCCCTCAAGTCCCAGCGCAATAGCTTTTTGCCCCGATCAAACAGGCCATAAAAACAGGGAATAAATGCAAATAGAGTCAGCCCTACAGAAACAATCCCAAAAGCCTTCGAAAGCATCCCCCCCTGAAAAAACCACCACGGGCCATAGAAGTACTCCAACGCAGCGGCCGAAATTAAACGAGCCCCAAAAAACGAAAAGAAGAACGATGCCGAACGAAACGAGAAAGCGCGTGATCCTGCCGACGTAGAGAAAAGGTGCAAAAGATAGGGAAGGCTTATGGCCAGAGCAATACTCCCTCCGACCAAAAGCCACTTTTTATGCCCGCCCCACCATGCCCGATCCAAGAGCAACGCGTGAAGCACGATCGCTCCAATAAGAGCGAACGACATCAGGTGAATTTGGAATGAGACAACCATTCCCAACAAAACCAGACTGGCCCGCCACGCTGCGCGATGTCTTAGGAAAGAAAAATAGGATACAAGCAGCAACGCAGTAATGCCTTGGTTCAGAGAGTTATCCCAAAGGTCACGTGAATAAAACCACAGATAGGGACTAAGAAAAGGAATCGCGGCGACGCTAAAAGGGATATTGGGAAAAAGGGCCAGAAACCAAAACACGCTCACAAAGGTGAGAGCCGTAATCAACAGAACCTTCACCAATACCCAAGCCAGCGGGTTATGAAAGCAGGCCACAAGGCCCCGGTAAAACAACAAAGGAACAGGACCGTAATCAATCCCTTTGGATCCACGCAGCCCATGCGTGGTGAATGCGCCTTGGGCGTTTTGCTCCACCGCCCGCGAAATCAACTCCGGCTCGTCGAAAATAAATGGAACATCCCCGGGCCATAAAAACCGAAGAGCCCCAAACAACAGGCAGATGAAAATAATAGATTTTCGACTCACCTGCCGACTCAAACCGGACCAGCGTCCAGAACTCGCTTATCTTTGATGCCGGAGGCAAACTTTTTGAAGTTTTCCTGAAATAACCCAGCAAGCTTTTTAGCCATCTGATCGTAGTCCGCAGGATTGGACCAGGTTTTTCGAGGATTTAAAATCTCGCTCGGCACACCGGGCACTTGCTTCGGCACTTGCACACCAAAAACGGGATCAGCTTCGTAGGCCAACGATTCCATTTCTCCTGAGTGGATGGCATCAATCATGGCCCTAGTATAGGCAAGAGACATCCTCTTACCGACACCGTAAGGCCCACCACTCCAGCCAGTATTTACCAACCAAGCATTGCAACCAAACTTGCGCATCCTATCCGCCAAAATTTCGGCGTACTTGCTTGGATGCCAAACCATGAAAGCAGCCCCAAAACACGCGGAGAAAGTCGCCTCGGGATCTTTTACCCCCATTTCAGTGCCAGCGACTTTCGCCGTGTAGCCGCTAATAAAATGGTACATCGCCTGCTCTGGAGAAAGGCGACTCACTGGGGGTAAAACTCCAAAAGCATCTGCAGTGAGAAAAACAATGTTCTTTGGGTGCCCAGCCACACACGGAATCTTCGCATTTTCGATGTGCTCAATGGGGTAGCTTGCTCGAGTATTTTCCGTGAGGGTGGAATCTTCGTACTTCACCACTCGCTTTACGGGATCCACCACGACATTTTCTAATAGCGCGCCATAACGGATGGCATCGAAAATTTCTGGCTCGGATTTGCGAGTCAAACCAATACACTTCGCGTAACACCCGCCCTCAATATTGAACACTCCTTCGTCGGTCCAACAGTGTTCATCGTCGCCAATCAGTTTGCGCCTTGGATCAGCAGACAGGGTGGTTTTGCCGGTACCCGAGAGACCAAAAAACAACGAAACATCGGAGCGCTCTCCCTCGTTCGCTGAGCAATGCATTGAAAGCATTCCTCGCTTTGGCATGAGGTAGTTCATGATGGTGAAAATACCTTTCTTCATTTCACCCGCGTATTCCGTACCCAAAATTACGATTTGCTTTTGCTCGAAAGAAAAATCAATGCTGGTCTTCGAAGTCATCGTCGACGTCAGTCGATTCGCTGGAAAATGTCCCGCATTGAAAATTACGTAGTCAGGCTCGCCGAAATTCTCCAGCTGTTCCGCTGTGGGACGTATCAACATATTGTGCATGAACAATGCGTGGTAAGGACGCGAACAAATGACACGAACTTTGATTTGAAACTTCGGATCCCACCCGGCAAAGGCGTCGATGACGTACAATTGACGACGGGTATTGAGGTAGTCAGTGGCCCGCTCTCGATTCACCAAAAACGTGTGTTCGTCGAGCTTGATGTTGACACTTCCCCACCAAACATCTTCAGAACTATTGGGGTGATCTACAATGCGTTTGTCTTTCGGGCTACGTCCGGTTTTCTCCCCGGAATAGGCGACAAGAGCCCCCGTATTGGTGATTACCGAACCGGGATCAAATCGGATAGCCTCTTCATACATAAAAGCGGGATCCGGATTGCGGTAGACGCTGGGGACATTGATGCCGTACGGCCCCAAATTTAATTTACTTGCAGTTTTCACTTTTCACCCCAAAAGACTTTCATAGCAAAACCTTGAGCTAATAACATGATGCAAAGCGGCTTGGCGCTAGCCGTGCTAAAATATCCGCCATGCCAAATCTGCTCTCATGGATTTTTATCGTCGCCCAGGCGGCATCTGTAAACACCGCTCCGCAATGGGCGGTAAAAGAAATCGACCTCGGAAAAGCCAATCGGAGTAAGACTTTTGAGGCGTCTGTTCCCACTAACGCAGCCGCGGACGCCGAAAACGACAGTTTGCGATTTAATCTCGTCGAAGGCAGCGGCCCAGCCTGGCTACGAATCACCAAAGACGGACAATTCTTCGGCACCCCCACGGCAAAAGACCGCGGGGCACAAAGCTGGCGTCTAACGGTACGGGATGCAAAGCATCGCGCACCCGAAATTCCAGTAAAGATTACAATTGAGAACCGCCCACCTACTTGGAAAGAGATTTCACTGCCCCGCGCCACCGAAGAGAAGGCCTATCGCTGCGAACTCGGTGAATTTGCCACCGACCCCGATGGCGACAAGCTGCGTTTTTCCTTGGTAAAAGGACCGGCTTGGTTGCAATTAACCGAAAAAGGCAGACTCCAGGGAACACCCCCATCCTTGAGTTACGGAAGCATGCCTTTGGTTGTTCAAGTCGCAGACCGCGAAAGCCAAGCCGAGACCACACTTACCCTGGTGATCGAGAAAAAAAAGACTCCGCCAGAATTTAGGTCTAACCTGATTTATTCGATTGCGGAGCGATCGGATTGGAAGCAAGACCTAGCGCCCTTTGCCAAAGATCGAAATGAAGAGGAACGACTTCGTTTCTCCCTCAAGACTCCAAGCGATTGGGTACAGATCGACGAATCGGGCATACTTTCCGTAAAGCCAAAATATAAACATCTCGGAAAACACCTAGTCGCCATTCAAGTAAACGACGGACAATTCACCACTTCAGCAAACATAGCACTGGAAGTAACGCGCGATCCGAGGCCACCCACCTGGGCAGAAGAAGCTCGAACCTACACGCTAAAAACCCGAGAACCCTTTAAGGCTTCAGTGGCAGCACTTGCCAAAGATCTTGATGGAATTTCCCTCACATTTAAAAAAGGAAGAGGCCCTGAGTGGCTTCAGGTGTCTCCAAACGGTGAGTTAATGGGGACTCCGAACGATACCGACAAGGGCAAGAACACCGTTGAGATTATCGCGGCAAATGACCGCCTTTCGTCAGTGAAAGAAATATTTTTTACCATCGAGAAAAAGAACTACCCTCCGCAGATTTTGCAACCGTTACAACTCACCCTCAAAGAACGAGAAAATTTCACTGCCGACTTACGCGAGCTCGGCTTGGCGCGCGATGAAGATGGCGAGAGTCTTTTATTTGTTTCGTCCTCGCCTCCGAGTTGGCTCTCGGTTTCACCCAAGGGCCTACTCAGTGCCACTCCCGAGTTTGCTCATATCGGAGTGCTCAAAGGAAAGATTTTAGTAAAAGATTCTGAGGCCCAAGTAGAACTCCCCACGCAGATTACGGTAGTGCGCAACCCCCGTCCACCCGTATGGAAGGAACAAGACTGGACTTTTTCTTTCCTTACGCGGGAGCTATTCCAAACAGAACTGGCGCCAAACGTCAGAGACTTAGACGGGCGTCCTATTCATTTCAGTAAAGTAGAAGGACCCGATTGGCTGCTAGTAACTACCGATGGCAAACTTTCCGCCACACCTCAAGACTTAACCGCAGGGACACACACTCTGATTGTACGTGCCCAGAACGATGTTCAAGGAAAAGACCAACGAATTAAACTTAAGGTAACAAAAAAGAACTACCCTCCTACTGCGGTGGGACTTCCCTGGAAGTGGACTATAAAAGAACGTGAAACTTCTCGCTGGAGATTAGATCAAGCAAAATTCTTTATCGATCCCGACGGTGACAGGCTCCAATTCATCCTGCACGGAGCGCCGCCGTGGGTTACCCTTGAAACTAGCGGGGAACTGACTGCGAAACCCGTTTTCAAAGACATTGGCAGTGCTTCTTTCAAAGTCGAAGCACGAGATCGAGAAACTACTATTACGGTTCCAATTACTCTCCAGGTTGAACGAGACCCACGCCCACCATCATGGAAAGACGATCAACTTGTGATTTCAGCCAAAGCAAGAGAGGGCGTGAAGTTTGCTCTTTCCAAACACGTGGAAGATTTGGACGGCTTGCCACTTAAGTTCTCCAAGGTTTCTGGCCCAGAATGGCTCAATGTTTCGAGCGATGGAACCGTATCTGGTCAGGCGGGCGACGAGCATGTAGGGGAGTACTCTGCTGCCTTTGCTGCCTTAAACGACCTGAAGTACGCGAGTGTGCAGGCAAGAATTCAAATTCTTTTTAAAAACCATCCTCCCACTTGGATTCAACCTAGCCGAAGCCTTGGCACGGTACGGGGCGCGGAAAGCTGGAGTGCTGAAATTGCTTCAATGGTAAAAGATGTCGATGCGGGGGATAAGCTGAGCTTCGAAAAGGTAAGAGGTCCGAGTTGGGTGCTTATCGATCCTAGCGGCAAGGCCTTTGGACGAGCTCCGAAAACCGCGGTTGGAAGCTTTGAAGTTGCCATTCGAGTTGTCGACTCCGCGAATGAATCGGCCGACTGGAGCGGCACAGTCGAAGTAACGCCCGCGCTTCCTAGACCGACCCTCGGAAGAAAGAATCTTGAACTCCCTCCGGGTTATGTCGGCGAGCTTTTTGTGTATGACTTCAAGCGCGTGTTTAATCAAAAGGAGTTCCGGTATCGACTCACCAAGGGTCCCACTTGGATGAAATTGCGCTCCTCAGGCGAAGTGGGAGGCATTCCTGACTCGCACGGAGATTTTGACTTTGCATTGGAGGTTACCAATGGCCATGAAACTGAGCAATTTGCAGGAAGGGTGAAGATCTCGCCACCCTAACGCAAAGCTCGCTCCACGCCATCTATACGAAGCAGCACAGGCCCTGCTTTTCCCGGTTCACCCCAGGAACCCATCGCCCCCAAAGGACCGTCTTCTCCGTCCTCACCTGATTTGCAGGCAGGATTTTCTGACGCCAGACATTGGTTCGCAACTCCCCTGCCGCCGCGCCCACCGCGCCCACCCAATCCTCCAAAGCCCGGACGCCCACCGCGCCCACCCACCGAGAGTGGCCGTGGGAAAAACTCTTTGGAATCTTTGACAAACAATTCTATCCCCCCGCAATCGCCCCCGTTTCCACCTTTGCCTCCCGCTGCCCCCGGTTTTCCGGGCCCTCCCTTCGTCGCATTCTGAGGAGCCATTAGCTCAAACGCCACTTCGGAAATGGGGACGCGCTGACCTAAGGGAAAGGGACTTCGCCGATTTACCACGTCTGTGTGGACGATGTATTTTCCACCCACTGCATCGGCCCCATTGCTGCCCCGAGAACCCACTTCACCGGTTAACCCGTCTCCACCGGCTTCACCACGAGAAACCAAATCCAAAGTTCCCACTGCACGCTCCACATCGATTGAAATTTTTCCGCCATAGCGTCCAGCGCTACCGGCCCCGGCTTCCGCAGCTTCTGGGAAACTTTGAATGATCGCCCCCTCAGAATGCAGCTCGAGTAAATGAACACGGCGATCCACTTCCCCGACCTCAACCACAGTCTGAGACCCCAAATACCAACGGCCATAGGGAATTTCTGGGAAGCGGTGCACTCCAGGCCCGGGAACCCAGTCGGTAGGAATCGTAACTCGTGCGGTTGCTAACGACACCACCGAGCCAGAATCGTAGGCGCGCAATTCGTAAACATAATCGGCCCCGGCAACGACGGCAGAATCTGTGTGTTCCTTCTGCTGACTTGAAAGGCGTGCGATGACTTCATGATTTCCGGCGGCACGCGTTCGAGAAATCCACCACTCCTCGGAAAGAATGCCACTTTCTTTCCAAGTCAGTTGAATGGCGTACTGATTGGGATCCTGTCGACACTTCACCTCTGCTTTCAGTTCTGGGACAGGTTCTAGGCTGGAGTAACCTCCGACGGGTGCCTTCTCGCTAGGCCCCTCAAGTCTGGCCACTTCGCCGCAACCCACTAACAAAAATAAGAGCCACCACATGCTTACCTCCAAAGCGCGACTATGCAAAAGCGCGCCCAGCGAAATCAGGCACCGCCTCAACGAAACCGGGTCCGAATTCGGACCTCCCAGTCCGGTGGCGCTACTCTAAAAACGGTCGACAGACGCTGCAGCTAACAGTAATTCTTGTTCCCATGCACTACGACCCCAGCTCCATCGAACCCCGTTGGCAAAAACGTTGGGAAGATGAAAAAGTCTTCGAAGTCCCCACCGACCTTGCGGCATTAAAGTCTAAGCCGAAGTATTACGTTCTAGATATGTTCCCCTACCCTTCGGGCGCGGGACTCCACGTAGGCCACCCCGAAGGCTATACCGCCACCGATGTAGTGGCTCGTTTCAAGCGAATGAAGGGTTTTAACGTTCTGCACCCTATGGGATGGGATGCTTTTGGCTTACCAGCTGAGCGGGCAGCGATGCGCGACAACATCCACCCGGCCAAGATAACCAAAACAAATATCGATAATTTTCGCCGACAGATCAAACGACTTGGATTTAGCTATGACTGGAGCCGTGAATTTAGCACGACCGATCCTGACTACTACCGTTGGACCCAGTGGATCTTCCTTAAACTCTACGAAAAGGGATTGGCTTACCTAGCTGAGGTCCCCGTCAATTGGTGTCCGGCCCTCGGAACAGTTCTTGCGAACGAAGAAGTGAAAGATGGAAAATACGTAGAAACCGGCGATCCGGTTGAGCGCCGATCGATGAAGCAATGGATGCTTAAGATCACCGCCTACGCTGAGCGCCTGCTTGAAGACCTCAACGACGTCGACTGGCCCGAGGGCGTCAAAGAAATGCAGCGCGAGTGGATTGGAAAATCTCTTGGGGCTGAAGTCCGGTTTTCAATTGAAGGACTCGCAAAAAGTTTCGCGGTTTTCACTACCCGTCCGGACACCCTTTTCGGCGTAACCTACTGTGTACTCGCTCCAGAGCACCCTCTTATTCCAGCGCTTACGAAAGAAGCACAACGCTTGGACGTTGAACGCTACCTTCAGCAAGTGCGCAACAAGACGGATCTTCAGCGAACCGACTTAGCAAAAGAAAAAACCGGCGTTTTCACCGGAAGCTACGCTTCGCATCCTGTTACCGGTGCACGTCTTCCGATTTGGATCGCCGACTATGTGCTGATGACCTACGGCACTGGCGCCATTATGGCAGTGCCCGCGCACGACGAACGTGACCATGCGTTTGCTAAGCAGATGCAGCTCCCTATAGTTGAGGTAATTTCCGGGGGCGCAGCTTCCGTTCAGGACGCACCCCACACGGGCAGCGGCACACTGGTAAACTCCGATTTTCTAAACTCGCTTTCAGTCGAGCAAGCCCAGAAGGAAATGGTCCACTGGCTAGTGGAGAAGCGTGCAGGTGTGGCCAAAGTCACTTACCGTTTGCGTGATTGGCTCTTTTCCCGCCAACGCTATTGGGGTGAGCCTTTCCCTCTTGTACACGCCGCTGACGGAAGCGTCAGACCTGTGTCAGTAGACGAGCTCCCTGTAGAGCTACCGCCCATTGACGAATACCGTCCAACGGCCGAAGGGGAACCGCCCCTAGCTCGAGCGCCGAAATCTTGGCGAGAAGTCCCGTTACCGGGTGGCAGCCAGGGTTTGCGTGAAACCAATACCATGCCTCAGTGGGCAGGATCGTGTTGGTATTACTTGCGCTACATCGACCCCAAAAATACTTCAGCACCTTGGTCGAAAGAGGCCGAGCAATATTGGTTGCCGGTGGATCTGTATATCGGTGGAGTGGAGCACGCGGTGTTGCACCTTTTGTATTCGAGATTTTGGCACAAAGTGCTTTTTGATTGCGGTCTTGTTCACACCAAAGAGCCGTTTCAAAAACTCTTTAATCAAGGAATGATCTTAGGGCAAAGCTTTCAAGATGCTCAAGGGAAGTACTACCACCCCTCTGAGATCGAGAATCGCGACAAAGCCTACTTCGTAAAGAAGAACGGCTCACCCGTAAAAGCTCAAATTGAAAAAATGTCAAAATCGAAAAACAACGTTGTTAGTCCGGACGACGTTATCGATCAGTACGGCGCCGATGCCATGCGACTGTACGAGCTTTTCATGGGACCTCTCGACCAAACGAAGCCGTGGAACATGGACGGCGTAGAAGGCGTTTCGAGATTCTTGGCGCGGGTATGGCGTCTTGTAGTCGACGAACGAACCGGTGAGCTATCGTCCAAGCTCAGCACAGCAAACGGTGCCACTGAGCCCGAACTATGGAAAGTACTTCACCGGACGATAAAAAAGGTTGAGGAAGACACCGACAAACTTTCATTTAACACCGCAATCTCCCAGATGATGATTTTCGTGAACGAGGCGACGTCGGCCGCAACTCTTCCCAGAGAGATTCTCGGATCTTTTTTGAAAGTCTTGGCGCCCTACGCACCCCACTTGGCAGAGGAACTCACTTCCAAACTTGGGGACAAAAAACTCATAGCTCTGGCCCCTTGGCCCCAATACGACCCGAGTCTTTGCCAAGATGCCGCCAGCGTTGTCGTAGTTCAAGTGAATGGGAAGTTGAAGGACCGAATTGAAGTCGAACGAGGGGCTTCAAAGGAAGTCCTTGAGGCCAAAGCTAGGGCATCGGAAAAGGTCCAGTCTGCACTGCAGGGTCAGACGGTTAAAAAGGTGATTGTGGTGCCAGATAGGCTAGTAAATTTCGTGGTTTAGTCGCTTTTTGGTATCAAATTGAATCCTAAAGCAACCCTAAAATACTTATTGGCCCCGGCTCGACTATAGTCGCGCCGAATGCAAAAGCTTCGAATTTACAAACTTTTGTGGGTGCTGCCACTGATCTGGCTGAGCCCTAGCCTGTGGGCCGCTTTACCCACAAACCCATCGCTTCAATTTGGGTTATCGCTCTACGGCAATGGATCTGAGTCAAAAGAAACCCAAAGCGTTATCGCGGGCACCGAAATCCAAGCCAAATTCGAACGCACCCTACACCCCAACTGGCAGCTTCGCCTTACTGCCGGCATCCAACTTGAAACCGGATCGGCTCGTTCCCGGTGGGCAGAAGACTTTCGTCCAAAACAAATTCAAAGACTTAAACAAGCCAGCATTGATTGGATCCCCAATAGTGAAATTCAGTTTTCTCTAGGGGCTTTAGATCAGCAAGTCTGGAACTCACCCCTGCTCTTACAAAGACAATCATTCCCAGCGGTTTACGAAAAGTGGGAAAGGCGCTTTGATTCTTTTCGCCTTTCCATAGAGGCACAGCAGGCAATTGCGACCGATACCTCTTCGCTTCAACCCTGGGGGAATTGGCCCACCGGCATGCCTGCGTTTTATCTTGAGCGCCTTACCTTCGCCTACCTACCAAACGAACCCTTTTCCTTTAGCGCACACGTCTCACATTTTTTATACGAAAACCTTTCGCAACCCACGGCAGTACAAGCGCAGTTTTTAGGAAATTCGGTTCGTGGAGTAGGCGCAACGACAAGCTACTTGTATGGCTTTCAGGGCTTTGAAGGGGGTTTTTCCCTCAAGCGTCGATTCGGTCGGTGGGAGCCCGGAGTTTCCGGCAAGCTCGTAACCAACACTTCCGCGCCATTTGACAAAGCAATGAGTTGGCGGCTTGCTAGTTTAGTGGAGTGGGAGGGGGGACCTGGTTTTCACTTAGCAACTCAAATTGAATTTTTCCGTGCTGCTTCAGACGCGGCGCCGGCTTTTTACAACGATCGAGTTTTCGGGCACGGAAATCGGCAAGGCTTCGGGGTGCAGGCTTCGGCAGCTTGGCCGCAATCTGGGATTCAAGCAGACGCTCGCTGGGTGCGATCGTCGGTACTAACGCAAAACGCTTACCAATCTGCTCTCGATTGGGTGCAAGTACAGCTCACTACGCAATATGAAATTTTCTAAATTCATACTGATAAGTACTTTTCTGCTTGCTGCTTGCTCATTCAAGGGCACGCAGCCTTCTGAGCGTAAACTCTCTACAAACGACTCAGCATTCGTTTTTCTTCCTGCGACACTGCTTTCGGTTGAAACATCAAACGTCGATCAAATTTTTGGACTACCAAATCAAAAGACCTACCACTTCCAAGCCTGTGTTCTCGATCGAGCTACTCAACAAAGAGCAGTGGGCGTTTCTTTTTCCGTTGAAGCACCCCAATCCTCGCCCGTTGCGAAAACCACAGATGCGGCGGGTTGCCTACAGTGGTCCGAAAAGATTTCTTTCCGACCCTTTCCACAACGCGAAGCCTATATTTCAGTACCCAAACTTCTTTCGGTCGATGGCTACCGCATTGAATTGCCACTTGCAGTAAATCCCTGGATTGATGGATCCCAAGGCTTTGTGGACCTTCGCACGGTCGAGAAACAGATACTTCCGGTAGCTCCTGAGGCAAGCGAGCATGCATTGTACTCAAATTCCGAAGGGCAGAACACTTTTGTTGAGCGGCTCACCCTTTCCTTAGTGGAGCAAAACGGGGCTGAGCTCACCTATACTTTTTCTGGGATCATTAAGGCGCGCCGTTTAACTGAAGAAGGAAGTGTTCAAGATATTTCACTTCCAAGTGGGAAATTTAAAACGAAGCTATTTGTAATAGAAGCACCCCAGGGCGGTGAGCCCCGAGTACTGGCAAAGAGCGCAGCATTTTCGAGCGAGGTGCAGCAGAGTCTTTTTACTGCCACGGCAAAGCTTCAGTTCTTGCAAGACCCCGATGGGCAATCGCCTACGTTTTTGTACTATGAGATGGAGCCCACAAGCCCAGAAGCAGGCGTCACCCCAACCAGTGGATCTAGATCCTTCTCTACCCTTCGTGACGGCACGAACGGAACCCCAGATGTGTCTGACGCTCTAACGGACGCTGCCGAGGCAGCCATTAAATCTCTGCCTAGAGAAACCCCGAATCCCCCCCAGGTATTTTTAATTGATGGCACTCATGGAGAGTTTAGCAACAGCCTGCATTACGACGCGAGTAGCAGCAGAAGGACCATTCAGTTTACAGCGCAGGCACGACTCGTAGACCCTCTTTCACCGACCAAACCGTTAGCTTTTCATCCCTTTGAATACCTTGTTTCCGATACCGAGGATTGGCCTACAGGCAAGGCGGCACAGAATGCGCAGTCTGACTCTCGAGGAGAAATCCGAGTTAATGGAGAATTAGACTACTTCGAGCTTTCAAAATCCGCGCAGAAGTATTTCAAAAAATACTTACTAGTTCGATCCAGCCACCCAGCATTTCGCGGAGTTACGCGGTCTGCTGCATTTTGGATTAACCCTTGGCAAAGAGACTCTCTCTTTTACCGTGATGAAAAACGGCAAGGGACTCCCACTCAGATCTCGGAACTTACAACGCCACCCGCACAACTCGTACTAAGCGATTACTCTGCAGACTTCTTAGGTAGAACCTTTGAAGTAGACCGTTACTTGCACCTAACGACCTTGCGTCGGTGGAGTCTAACTTTAAAGCCGATGGTTTCACGAACTTCTGTGGAAGGTGGCACAAAGAGCTTTGAGCTCTCTGAGGGAACGCGTTTGAAACTTAGCGTCGTTCTGGCGGATCCTTCTGTAGATGCCACCAAAGACCCGATACAAGGGTTTATTAGCGGGTATGAGTCGGAAGTAGCGGTCAACTCTAGCCAGCAAATCAGCACAGAAGTGGTTTTTCCAGTCGATTTTACCGATCAGCCACGACTGGACTCTCGCGGCCGTATTTACATTACCCTCACGCCGGTAACCACCGATGGCGGCCTGGTAGAACCGATAGTTCTGGGCGCAAATTTCGTGTCAAATCCGAATGGGAACGACAACTCTAACGCCAAAGCAATAAGCTTCGACCCCGCCCTTCGCGGTACGCTTCCTAGAATTCCAAAGGAAAAAACGCGAGCCATTACAACTCGGCTGGGCACTGGCCATCTTTTGAGCCCGCCTGATACCAAATCAGTAAGCCCACTAGAGCTGTATACAAAGTACTGGCGTGGGCATGGACCGATTGAAACATTTTTTGAAGGCACGGACTTGCGAGCGCACTTCACGGGTACTCAAGCTGGAGCCCTAAAATCTGCAGCGTTTTCTGATAAGCCTCCTTCAACCGATCAGCTGCATGAAATACTTAGTTCTTTTTGCTTACCCCGTTCGGGATTTCTTTCCGAGCCCGATCGCGTTTTATGTAAGCAACACCCCGAGTACTTTTTCCACTTCAGCCAAGTCACACTGGTCGAAAATCTTGTACAGCCTAATACAGAACTTGCGGTCTCCTCCACCAGCACAGCTTACACGACCGTTGCTGCAAGTTTCTTCAAAGAACACCAATACTCTTCTCGCTTAGTTTCCGCTGATAAAGCGTCCGAGCATTTTATTGCTGGCGTCAGTTCGAAGAATGGGTACGGATTGTTAGGCAATGAGGCCACTGCTGGAACCGCCTTCAACCAGGAGAAGGAATGGTACGATTTGGTAGAATTCGCCTCGGGAGATAGCGAAAGATCACGCTATTCGGCAGCTGAAACGGTCACTCTCAGCAAAGAGCAAATCACGATTCCTTTGGATGCGGAAGTCAGGTTTTGCAGCCTAGTCAGACCTCAACCCTTCGTTCTTGAAATCGCAAAGAGCGCAAAATCTCCCCTGAAATCTTACTTGTTTTGTTCTACCACGCAGGTGCGCAAGGGAATTCAGGAAAGCTGGTACTCCATACGAGACCGATGGAACCCAACCCACTCCGCACTAACCGACCCGAAAAGTCCGTTTGAGCGCGGTTGGTACAAGATGATCCGCGGCCCTCAAGCACTTGAGGCTTTTGAAAAGATCGTTCGAAATGAACTGAGAGAGTTTTACTTCAAAAAAGTCGACCCTTTTATCGATGGAGTAGATTCCTTTCTTTCCCCGGCGTTTACACCCGCTCAAAAGGCGAGGCTTTTTCGCGATGGAGGGATTTTCCCTGGAGTACTCTCTCTGTCGGATCCGGCGCCGTTGAGATGGAGCGAGCTTCAGGTGAATCGCTACGCAAAGAAGCTAGCGTTAGGCGCTACTAGCAATGGCGTAGCTCCCCCGCTAGCACAAGATTTTGCCAGCTGTTTCTATGAGAACGCCTCGAGGCGTTGGGATCACGCTGACTACGTGAAAAATGCCACTGAATTCAATGAACAACTCCGAGTAGAAGGCGTCAGAGACCTATGCGTTCACTATGCGAATCGAAATGGAGCAAAGCCCTAATGCCAAAGTTCATTTTACCTATCCTGGCTTTTACCTCAATCGCTTTCGGTGCGGCCCGCCCTATGCCGACACTGCCCGAGTGGAATCCAACAGGGGAAAGCATTTATCGGCTTGTCCGCATGGACGAACCGTACGCCAGTGAATCGAATGCTCATACCCGGTATCAAAGACAGTTTGGCCAACTAATGAGGGCGACCGCAGAACTCAAGCTTCCCGCTGATGAGTATAGTGCCCGCATGCGTCTCATCAACGAAGCTCGAGATATTCTCACGAGTGAGTTGTACCATTCCCTCTACGATATTTTTCTAACCGTACTTAGAAATAAACACTGGCTTCATTTTAAAGAAGAGCCCTATAACGGCCCCTCTGTCCCCGCCAACTACCAAAAATATGTTTCCACTGCGGAAAATCCGTTTGGGGAGCGAGACGGTGCGGGCCTTGCACAGCTTGCCTTGCTAACAAAGTTTCGATTGAGCCAATTCAACCCAGAAACAGAGCCTCAGACACTCTTGGAACTTTGCCGAGCGTTTGATCGCTTTTTGGTAGGAGAGGGAATTACCGGTTTTGGCACTTATGTGGAGACTTACGAGAACAGAGCCCCATCTCGCTTTCCCTTCTCGGAGAACCTCAAACAGCTGCGCTTAGCTGTGTTTCCGTTTTTGATCGGTGCTTCGTGTGCGGGTGTTTTGTCCGGGATAGGGCACCAGTTTTATGAACGGATTATGCCTGCAGCAGAACAGCGCATTGAGTCACTGCAGCCCCAATCCGAGACTCCAGAAGTCGGGGCGGAACGCGCCGCCGAAGCCTTCGGACGCGAAATTCAACCCAGCGACTTTCTTCCGCCCGCCCCTTAGCAAAGGGAAATATTTTATAAAGCCCTTTTTGGGGTTACCATTAGCTCTTCATCAACTCTGAGGGCTCGAACAAAAATGCGAATAGTTCAATTGCTAATTCTGGTGTCTTCACTCTTTGCATGCTCTACCCCAGTTCCCGAGAAAAAGATGAAGGAAATTGGCCCTGCCTGCCCATCAGGCATGTTGCGGGACCGAGCAGGAACCTGCCGCCACAAATAGTCCAGAATCGCTATTTTTGAACATATCGACTAATTCTTATTGATAAGTTCAATTTCGGCGCATAGTCTCCCTTTCAATGGAGAGGGAACTATGCATTTGAAAAGACTATTATTGGCAGTTTCATTTTTGATTTCGGGCGTCACGTTTGCGGCTAAAAACAATTCGCGCTCCACAATCTACATGGGAAGCGCAATGGATAACACTTTCCTGGGGAGCAATTCTCCAGGATGGACCGCGACCTTTGTTGCAACTGATAGGGCGCTTGTTCAAGCCTACGTCGGAGTATCCCAAACAAACCCTGTCTTTTTGATGGGGGCAGGTGTGAATTTTAAATACTCAGTGGCAGGGGATGCCACTGAAGGGTTTCACTTAGGGTTCGGCCTGGGTTGCGGCGCGCTGACCTCGGGTGGAGGAAGAACCATGTTTGTAAACTTAGCACCGGTCATGGGGGTGCACTTCCACGTCACCGAACACGTAATGCTCAACTTTGATACCGGAGCGACCGTGCAGATTCTTACCGAAGGCACGGTAGTAAATTTTCTCCTGGGAGGAAACTCACCTCTATTGGGCGCTAGCGTAGTCTTCGGACTATAATTTCGCTCTTTAGACTGCTGTTTTTCCCAAAGAGGGACTCTGCCTTGCGGAGTCCCTCTTTTTTTTATTTCAGTTTGACACCACGCACCAAGCTCAGACAAAGTCTTGGCAATCTGATTTGGCTTCTTACTGGGGAGATTACGATGGCCCGTTTCGTTTTGTTTTTGGCTTTAGCATTCACCGCGTCGCTCTCCTATGCGGCCCTTCCCGAGCCAAGCGGCCTGCTTCCCCTTCAACCCATGAATACGGCCCCGGAAGCAATTCGCGTGGCTGCCCAAGCGATTGTGCTTTTGGAGACTGCTGACCACGCCGGCGGAACGGGTTTTTTTATCAAAGACGGAGGACGGCTCGTCACTAACTCGCACGTGCTTGGCGCTGACAACTGTACTCGTGAAGGCTGTTACGTCGACGTGGTTTTTTCTTTTGAAGCAGGAGCAAAACCAGAAAAACGTGAGCTCTATGCAGTGCCCCTTTTTAACGATACTCACTGGGATATTTCTGTCTTCGATGTTTTTGTACCGACCCCGAAAAATGCTACAGCCCAGAAGTTTATCCCCTCTCACACGCTGGAATTTTCTACTCAAAACCACGGTACCCTGGCGCTCAGCACTCCATTTGTAGTCGGTCACCCTGACAGTGCTTCAAAGCGATGGTCCTCAGCACCGATATACGAAATTCAAGGCGACTGGTGCCGATCGGGGCACTGTGTGCTAGAGGGATCGAGTGGCTCTCCTGTACTGGACGCTGAAGGGAAGGTTCTCGGTTTAGTGCACCGAAGCGGCGCAGGTGTCAGAAACCCCTTCTCCCTTGATCAAACTTTTCACTCTACTCACTTTTCACTAGCGACTGGGTTTCAAACCGCACTCAACGTAATTCGAACAGGCAAACCTGCAAAAAACATAGAAACCATCCCTTCCATACCACTCAGTCGAACAATCTCAGCATCAGATGTAGAAGAAGCATCGTTTGTCGAGCCGTCTGCTGCATCCTTGTTATCCCGAAAGATTTGGAGCCTCACTATTGTCGGCCCATCACCTGATAAAAACCTTGAGATCCCTCTCATGACACTGCTTAAGGACGAATGCGCGGATGAACTACGTTGGGAGGAAGCCATCAACGATCCAGACTACCCTTACGACAGCTGTGCTGAGGCCGCGGATATTCTTGATTGCACCGAAACCCGCGAGGGTGAGGAGGCGGTTCGTTGTCCTGAGGAGGAGGAGCGTGCCGAGTGGATAGAGTTATTCAACGAAGTCGCAGACCAGCTCGAGCTAAAGAGCCAAAGAGAGTTTCTTTCTTGGCGCATAAAGGCGGCTACTTTATTTGAAGCTTCGAAGGAAAAACAACGTACTGCAGGACGGAAAGAACTTGAAAAGCAAATCACCAAATACCCAAACCTTTCTCGCCTGACCCTTGCCCCGTTGGTAGCAAAAACAGCCAACGGCCGAGACGAGCTTATTTTCCAGGGGAACGACTATTGGAAACTCGTCACCGGGTTTTCATCCATACCTGGGTATGAGGCGTACGCCGATGAAATCGCTTACACATTGAACGAGGTAGAGGAACTCTCTCTCGTAAGCAAGCCTGAACTAGATCAAGCCTATTCGCAGTTTCTCGCGCACCCTCGTGTCCCTATTGGGAGCAAACTAGAACTCGAACAACTATCACTTAGTTCGGCACTAAAAGAGAAATAGAAGCGCCTATTTCTCAACAAGAGACCAAGCAGGATCCCAATCCGAACCCGGACTTGAAGAGGAAAATTCTCGGCATAGTTGCAGGTATTTCTCACAGCAGACATCGCGGCGTTTTAGAGCGTGAGCCCGCGAGAAAGCCTCGACCGCACCAGTCCAGTTGCGAGCTTCGTAGAGCCTTCGGCCCTTTTCGAAGGCTTCTAAGAACCCTTTTTCGGCTGGCTCCACAAGTAACTCGATAATTTCGACCGCAGTTTGCTTTCCCTTCACTCGAGTACCCGCCAAGGTGCGATGGGAGGGCAACTGACCTCCGGCTTCTTCAATGGACTGTAGCGTGGCTCGCGAGGTGAGTACTTGCGCACCCAATTGTTTGGTGGCGCCCTCAAGCCGGGAGGCTAAATTTACAGTGTCACCGATCACCGTGTAGGAAAAACTGCGCGACGAACCCATATTGCCCACGCTGACATCGCCCGTAGTTAGGCCAATGCCAATGTCGACGGCTATTCCGTATTGCGACAAGTACCTTGCCCGATGTGTTTCCAAACTCTTCACCATGGCCAGTGCCGCCTCACAGGCACGTGCGGCGTGATCCTTTTGACTTAAGGGAGCCCCCCAAAATGCCATAATCGCATCGCCAATGTACTTATCCAGCGTTCCGCCAAATTGGAATAGGATCTCAGTTTGAACGCCAAGATAGTCGTTGAGAAATTCCCCGACCACTCGAGCATCTAGTTTTTCAGACAGTGTAGTGAATCCTCGGATATCGCTGAAAAGCACGGTAAGGTTTTGGCGGTGACCACCTAACGTAAGTTGCTTTGGATCTTTGACCAAACGGTCCACAATTGCAGGAGCCAAGTACTTAGAAAATGCCCCTCGCAGAAATTTCTTTTCGTTTTGCTCTATGATGTATCGCCCAGTAATGGTGATCACCAGACTTCCCACTACCTGTACGTACCAAAGCCCAGAATTAAGGTTATAGTTCGCACCAAACAAGAAATGAAAATCCACAACAAAGCCTAAGAACAAAACTCCGGCCACGAAAAGCAACAAAGGTACGGCCTCTCTCTTGGCCCCCCAATAAACTACCGCCCCAGACGCAAGTAGCATGAGCAGCACCAGCGCCCCTATTCCAAGGGCCCCTGCAGAATTTAACAGTGAATGAGTGAGAATATTTTCAAGTACAGTCGCGTGAACCTCGACGCCAGGAAAAACAGGATCTAGCGGGGTAGCCACCAAATCACCCACGGCAAGAGCGGAAAGCCCAATGAAGACGGCGGCCCCTTTAAAACGACCTTCTAAGGTGCTAGCCAGAGCGCGACTGGTTTGCCCAACGTCAGAAAGAAAGAGCTCCCTTGCTGAAACATAGGAGAATCGCCGAGATGGCCCTAAGTAGTTCACTTCCCAGAGGCCTGTATCGGTCGTGGCAATGGCTTCTCCGCTCTTCTTCCAATTCAGAGCTGAAACGTACCCCTGTGAATCAAGACTCAGCTCAATTTCATCCCCACGAATTTGTTGAGCTGCCTGAAGAGCTAAGGAGGGGTAGTACTTTCCGCCAACCTGCATAACCGGCATCACGTGCCGAATCAATCCATCGGCGTCGAAGAGCGAGTTAACAAATCCGGCATGGCGTGTGTTTGATTCAATTTGCTCCAGACTTGAAATAACCGTCACAGCCGAACGCAAGGGCGAGTAACTCGGCCGAAAGCCCTGCGGCGCTTTTACCGAAGAAATGGCAAACTTTTCAAAATCCTTGGGAATATATTCTAAGACACTGGGGTCTTCCACGGGACACTCAGCCGGCGTACTGAAGCGCGGCCGGCATACGGCATTGCTCATCCACGATGCAACAAGTCGGTTGGAATTTTTCCTGAATACTTCGCCAAGCTGAGAGTCAAAATCAAATGGGGCAAGTAAACGCCCCATTTTCTTACGCACCAGAATATCTCTCAACTCCTCGGGGACGCTTTCTTGAGGATCCGAGAACACAATATCCAGACCAACCGTGGAGGCACCTAACTCAAAGGTTCGCTCGATGAGCCTTGCGATAATATCCCGGCGCCAGGGCCAACGTCCCATTTGCTCCAGCGACGCATCATCGATATCTACTACAACAATGGGCTGAGTCGGTGCCCGCTCACCCCGGTACCGAAACTTCAAGTCTCGAAAAAATGAACTGACCCGAGAGGCCGTAGGAACTACAAACGCTTGAATCGAGGGGGGAATTTGTAAACGACTACCAGCTTCGAGACACAAAAAGGCGCCAACACAAAGAAAAGTCCAAACTAAGTGCACAGCCGAAAGCTTTTTTCTCACGCTGACTTATCGGCTTTTTCGAGATCGATTATTAGATAGAGCGAACAGATCTTTTTAGTATGGCTGAAATTGGACTCGCAAATTAACGCCCGTAGTCACCTTAGTCTCGGCTTTGCTTTGATCGACGTTGTTTAGCATGCCCACGGGGCTAGGGCCTGCCGGACGTACCGGCTGAAAAGCTGCCGCACTGCCCTCAGACTTTGAACCTGAAGTGGGCGCCTGAGACACGCTCGTTACTGCTGCAGCCAGCGTCGCCCCGCCTTGAGAGGACCCACTCGAATTGCTGTCTTGAGAGACCTCTACCGTTTTCTGAAAAGTCGTGTCGACGACTGTTGCCTGCTGCGTTATCTCGGCTACAGCCTGAGGCGGTAGCTCCACTACGCGGACCTGATCTCGAGCGACTTGCATTGTTCCGCCCACCATCTGCCCCGCAACTTCAAATTGCTGGCCCGGATTTAAAAGGCGTGGCGCGGCATCTCCGATGCCAGCAGCCACTTGCCCGTCGGTTACAGTCACTTGCTCTTTCTGTCCGCCCGTTGAAGTAGGTTGGGAATTAACAATAAATTCAGTACCGCGCACCGCAAGCACGGAAGTTTGAGTGCGCATTTGAAACTTAATTTTCTTCTCGAGCTTTTTTCGAATGGCACTGCGGACCATGCCGTAATTCAACTTTGTCGACGAGCCAACATCGGGAACAGAGGATTCTACAACAAAAGACGTTTGGCTTCCGAGATCTACCACGCTTTTGTCAGCAAGAAACAACTTCACAGAACTGTCGGCACCAGTCTTCACGATGCTTCCAGCTACCAGTGAATCGCCCGCCTTAACGGGCTTGTCGCCTACTTTGGCATCGCCACTCACGCTCACAACCCGTGCCACTTCTTCGGCCCAACTAGAAATAGCAAAAAGGATAAATAGAAGGCTTAGGATGTTTCGCATGAACCACAACGATACCGAAACGAACGTGGGTTTACAACGCCCGCCAGTTACCACAGCGCATTAAGAACTAACGAAGATTGTCAAACCGGGATTGTCGAATAGAATAAGCGGTACATGAGAAAACTTTTCATACTCTTGCTGACTTGCCTTTGTATCCAAAATCTCCTGGCTTCAACCAATACAGAGTCAGACTACACCGAAGCACTTCTTGCCTACCAGTCAGGCAAAACCAACGATGCGCTGGGAATGGTTTCAACTGTCCTAAAACAGTCGCCTTCCCACGTAAAAGCCTGGGAGCTAAAGGGACTTTTACTTCGTGATCTGGGACAAACGGAACAATCTCTAGCAATCTTCTTGAAGCTTCACGAAATGGCGGTCAGTAGAAAACTTTCTTCAAAAGAAATTGCGGCCTATGCATTTCAAACTGGTCTGCTACTTCACGAGACGAAGCAGTTCGAGAAAGCCAAAAACTATCTCTCAGCTTCTTTGAAGGAAGGATTTAACACTTCCGCGTGCGAGTATTTCCTCGGGCTCATAAGCTTAGCCCAATCGGAGTCGGAAAAAGCCGAAACCTATTTTCGTAGAGTCACTCATGCCCCGCAGCTGTTTCTGAGCGCTTCGGCATTTTATTACCTTGGTGTATTAGCAAAAAATCGCGACGACTCGCGCATGGCCGTTTGGAATTGGAAAGAGTCAAAACGTGTTGCTCAGTTGGCGATTTCTCCAACTGGAAACGATGCGAATTCAAAATCAGCGATGGGTCTTATTGAGCAAGCCGACAGGGCAATGCAAGAAAGATCCGACTCACCCCCAGGCTACGGCCACCTCAGCCTCATCACGGGTTACGATAGCAACGTGTTGCTAAACCCGCTAATCGACGTCGGTGCCTCCGGCGCCTCGACCGCCCTAGAAACCGTTCGCTACTCTGTGGGACTCCCAGTGCTAGTTGGGGACGGCCTAGTCGCCACTTCTTGGCGCGGTTCGGCGAACTACAATTTCCATCCGGATGCGCACGGTGGGCAATTTTTTACCAACGACATTTCAATCCTCTACAGCTACCGCCCAAAATCACCGGTAAGCTGGGGACTTCGAAGTGGTCTGCTATTCATCATGCGTAACGACACCGCCCAATCTCCCACGGGAGCGCTCAAAAAACAGAGTCTAGGTGTTCCCATTGCGCCCTTTCTCACTCTTTCAAGTTCCCAGACACGTTGGTCGAATGAATTTACTATAACGCCTCAGACCTTTTACACAGACGATGCCCAATCCACTACGTATAGAAAATCCGGAATCGACTGGCGCTACCACAGCGAACTTCAACACCGAACCGGCAATCGCTTTTTTAGTCCCGGAGCCACGATAGAAATTTACCGACAGCAGACCAGCGGCGAAGAGTATCGAATGAGCGGTTTTTCGTTTGGGTTTTTTAATCGCTTCGCTTTTTCACAGACTCACGGAATCAATCTCCACGGTGCCATTGCCTACAATACCTACGGGGATCGCGTAAGCGGCGCACGCTACGACACTCAATTGTCGGCAGGCGCTGAATGGGATTTTCAAATCTGGGATGGGCTCTTTGGCACTTTAGAGCTGAGCTACCTAGATAACCTTTCGAACGTGGCTAGTATTTATCGATACCGTCGATTTGCCGCCGGAGCCGGATTGGACTACCGCTTTTAGACGCCGAGCAACCCAAAGCGCCAACAGCGTAAATACAACAGCAACAATACCCGAACGCTCAAAGTGGGTGAGATGTCCCACGGAATCCGCCACCACTATTCGGCCAGCGAGAAGACTCGCAAGGCCCATGGATAGTTGCTGCGTAAAGGTAACCAACGACATATAGCTCCCTCTTTTCTCACCAGGAACTATCGATGACAAAATCGCCATCGCCGGCACCATTCGCCCCCCACTTGCAACCATGAAGAAAGTGGTAAAAACCAAAACGCTCCACAGCGGAATCGGGGAAAGGTTCGTTATCACCAAAAAGGGAACAATACTTAGCAAAGCCATCCACCCAAAAACGGTAAAATGCCCCCAACGATCGCTTAGTTTCCCCACCAAAGGGGAAGTAATAAAGGTACAGATTCCCCCCACCAAATAAATATAACTAAGCTCCGCCTCAGCCACACCGACATTGGCCACTAAAGAGGGACTCAGAAATGGAACAATCACAAATCCCGCGCCCATCACCAACGCCATCAAGGCCAGTCCCCTTAGACACGACGAGGTAGACAAGATTTCAGTCACCTCTTCCCACTTTGAAGCAGAGACTTTTTCTAAGTGGCCAACTAGCACGGGCACCTCTCGGCGCGCCAAGAAAAACAGAACTGAGCCGGCCAGAGCCAATAAAATAAAAACCCAATGCCACCCAGCATGTGCCGCGACGGCTAACCCCAAAGGAAGACCGAAAACAGTAGAAATAGAAAAGGCGGTCATCAAAATGCCCATTGCTTGACCACGGCGCTCAAGCGGAACTACGTCGCCCACAATAGCCAGGCAAACTGCGCCGACTGTTCCACCGAATGCGCCCGCAAAAATACGCGATATGAGCAGCTGAAGAAACGTTTGAGAAATCCCACAAAGAAAAGTAGACGCCAAAAAACCGGCGAAAACCGTGAGCAGCGTACGCTTTCGATCCCACCTGTCCAACACAAAGGCCGCCAGAAGGCTGAAGACGGCGGCGCTCAGAGTGTAAGCTGAAACCAAGAAACTAAACTGCGTGGGCGTAATGGCAAAAATGCGAATAAACTGCGGCCCGAGTGGCATCATGATGATGAAGTCAGTGATGTGGATAAATTGAATGGCGGCAAGTGTGAAAAGGAGCCGCCGTTCCGCTTTAAGAGATAGTTCAGCCACTATTCCACCGTCACTTTCAAAACAGCCTTACCCCCCTGCAATTGGGCCTCCAATGCATCGCCACTCGCAAGTGGGCCAACTCCGCTGGGAGTACCCGTAAAGATCAAGTCGCCTGGGTTTAGGGTAAAAATAGTGGAAAGATAGTGCACGAGCTGCGGCACTGAGAACAACATATCCAACGAAGAACCCTTCTGACGAACCACCCCATTTACTGAAAGCGAGAATTCTAAAGCGCCGTCTCCCAACTCTGGGCGCGGCACAAAATCACTGAGCGGCGCAAAAGTATCAAAGCCCTTTGACACCGCCCAAGGGTGCCCATTCTTTTTAGCTTTTTCTTGAAGGTCTCGGGCCGTCACATCGATGCCAACGGCATAGCCAGAAACAAAATCTAAAGCGCGATCGACAGGAATATTTCTACCGCCGCCCCCCAAAGCAACGACTAGCTCAGCCTCGTAATCGACTCGCCCAATGCCTGAAGGCAATTGAATTTTCCAGCCAGAGCGGCTTAGCGCCGAAGCGGGTTTAAGAAAAATAAGCGGCTCCTTGGGGACCTCGTGGCCCAGCTCTTTTGCATGCTCTGCGTAATTTCGCCCTACGCCGTAGACAGTGCGCGCAAATAGTCCAAAAGGGTTCAAAAGAAAATCCATCAACCCGCCCTCGTTAAAAACCGACAATACATCACTGGATTCGGCTATTCTATCTTCTGAAGCACTCTCGGTCACCTATGAGAACTACCTATACTGTCGCAAGCCTCACTTTGCTCGGGCTATTGACTGGCTGCCTGAGCTCGCCCCTAAACAGCGAGGGCGACCTTTCCGAAATCAGCGCTGAAGTTCGCGATACGCCGCGTTACCAACAGGCCAAACAGTTTGATGGTTTTTTGCAGCAAACCCTTTCGTCCGAAGAGCGGAAATCAGCGATTGAAGCCTGCCGTAGCTCGCAAACGTCCAATCCTTTTTGTTTCAGCATTTCACGGGAAAAGAGCCTACGAGCTCATCTCGCTGAAGAAGAAAAAAAAGCCCAGCCACCGCTCAAAGAAAAACCCGAAGCCATCGTACCCAAGTTGGTCGGAAACAAAATCGAATCCTGGAATCAGATCCAAAAAGCGAATCTGAAGGCCCTACTCGCCGGAATGCGAACGTTTTCACTGCAAGAGCTTAAAACAGCCGGAAACTACGCGCTAAAACGACCAGAATGTCCCAATTCGATCGCCGTCGCCACCGCGGCCCTTTTAGAAGTTCATTTACCAGTAGAAAATCTCGCAAATCAGATAGCTGTTCTTTATGAAAAGGGGGCTCGTTGCACGCGTAAACGAACCCCGAATCACGAACACTACCTTACTCGAGCAGCGCTTTTTTACTTCATGCAAAAAAAATACGCGGCAGCGGAAAAACTTCTCGCTCGCGTTCATCCGATGGATGCCTACTCAGGACGATCCCTCTATTGGCTCTTTCGGGCTAGACAAGCACAGGGAAAGACGGCCGCAGCGAAGACCGCTAAAGATCGGCTAAAGAAGGAATTTCCGCTTTCCTTCCATGCAATAATGGCTAATGCCATAGATCGAACCGATCCTCTTCAAGTAGGTGCCGGGACGGCGCTTCCAACCAAATCCAAAAACTCCAGAACTAGCTCTCTTATCACCCAAGCGGAAACGCTGCATGAACTCGGATTTCGAACGAGTGCAGCAAAGCTAGTAGGTTGGGCACTTGCGAAGTTCAGCCCTGAAGATCCTGGTTTGCGCGCTTACCTTGCCTCGTTGGGAAGCCCCTCCACCCAAGTGCGCACGCTGCAAACGCTCCTTCTTACTAAACCCAGTTTGCGAAATCAGACTTACTTCCAGCTAGCGTATCCAAAGCCCTTTTTTGAAATTTTCAATCAATACGCGTCGCAAGTGGACCCCTACTTACTACTTGCGGTGGCACGGAAGGAAAGCACCCTCGACCCAAAAGCCGTTTCACCCGCAAATGCGCAGGGCCTGCTTCAGCTTAACCCAGACACAGCCAAACGCCTCAGCGGTTCAGACTCTTTAGATTTATTTGATCCTAAAGTGAATACTGAGCTTGCGGCCCGCTATTGGGAGCAGTTGCGCTTGGAAATGAAAGGGCAGCTACCCCTGATGATCGCTAGTTACAATGCGGGAGAACAAACCGTTGCGAACTGGACTCAGCGCTACCCTACAAATGAACTGCTGTTTTTCATGGATTTAATTCCGTACCGAGAAACTCGAGACTACGTTGGCTTTGTTCTTACCAATTATTTTTGGTACCGGCGCCTGTACGCAAATCAGCCAGAGCAGATTCTTGCCTCCCATGCCCAAAGTGAAATTGCGCGTGTCGAGGGGGGACGAGAGAGCAGACAAATTGAGTCGATAGACGAAGCTTCGCAGCCGGCGCCTTAGCGGGGAACACTCGTCGATTTGCGAACCTCAATCGCGCGATAGAAGAGCCTGGTTTTCTGAGGGCCAAATACACGCACCTCGCCCGTAAGGCCTTGGGCGACTTCCGTACGAAACACCGCGTAGTTATTTACCCCTCCTACGCCCTCGACCTGATGGACGTTTGGCGAGTTCTGCCAAATTGAGGGTGAAGTTTGAGCATGAATCGAGGACGTTGTTAGCTCTATCGTACGATACCCCAAAATCTCAGTGGGTATTTCTGATACTTCAGTCCAAGGTCGATCTCCCGATACGAACACCACCGGAGAATTTTGCGCCTTCAGCCGTTTGAGAAAGCGCTTGAAGCTTTCTGGGTGCTTTCCTTCATAAGAATCAAACGCATGATAGCCCCCAAAAAAGGGATCGGCGCTCAACAGAAAACTAGGAACATCTCCAAAGAGCTCAGTAAAAAGCCAGGCCTCCTGATCGACTCCAAAATGCGTTTGCCCCGTTTTCTCAGAGCTCGGGGTGCGAAACGACCGGGAATCGAGCAAAAAGAAACGCAGACCAAAAGCATTCAAACGACTCGATACTCCGGGACCGTGATCGACGACGCCCTGCAAGTCGGTACCCCCGAAGAACGTGTTGAATATTTTTTTTGCTTCTAACTTGAAACGATAATTTCTATCTCCACTTCGCTGCCCGTAGTCGGCCTCGCCCCAAGTTGCATAAATCGGAATGAGCTTGTTTTGACGATACAGTGAAACAGTCCGGCGATTTTGAGTGTACCGTTTCCAAAGCTCGTCGATGTTCGTTGCCACGGAAGGAGCCGTAGTAGGCGAAGCCACAAAGCCCGCTCCGCCAAGCAGGAAAAGTACTTCTGGTTCGTAGCTTAATACCTCCGGCCAAATGGTTTTCTGCAAAAGATTCTGATCGTCAAGGCCCGATGCCACCGCAAAGGTCCCGCTCTTTTTAGTCACCTCTAGCGTCTGAAGCTGTCGTGCATCAATAAGGTCACCAGCAGGACCAACCACCTGAAGCTGATAGACTGTACCCAAAGTCAGCGAATCAAAGCGATACTGAACGACCCGCCCCAGCCCCTGAGGCAGCTCGGTCGGAGTCGAAACTTTCGCCTCCTTTAGTTCATCGGTATTGGTATCCCACAGAAAGACTTGAACTTCCTGTTTGGGATCGAAAAGAAGTATCACTTCCGTCGAAGTTTCGTCGGTGGCCCCCTGGAGAATCGGCACCCCTTCCCCAATCTCTACCCGCTTACCTAAACGGTGACATGCTGCGGCACTATTATACGAACAGGCGCTTTGAAAGGCCTCTACCGCCAATTCCTTGGTACCGGCTCTGGCTATTTCCACGGCTTGAAAGTAGTTTTTTTGCACTTGTGGGCCGCTACTTGCACACTGGGGCAGCAGAATAAGCGACAAGGCGGCAAACAGCCTGCTAGCAAGGGTCTTCGGTGTTTTCATAAGTAAGATCCCATTGATTGACACAGCCGGCCTTCCAAACCTAGGGTAGCGCCATGGCACGTCCACTTATTCTCGCAAGTACTTCGGTATCCCGCAAACAAACTCTGGAGCGCTTAGGTTTCCCCTTTGAAACTGCAACGCCCCAAGTAGACGAAAATGCATGGAAACAAAAGGGCCTTCCGGCCTCCGTGCTAGCCGAAGCGCTGGCAGCCGAAAAAGCCAAGAGCGTCGGTTCGCGCATCGGTAGCGGGGTTATTATCGGCGCCGATCAAGTGCTTAAAATCGACGGGAAGAATTTGAGTAAGCCCGGGAACGCAGAAGCCGCACAGGCCCAATTGCGACTCCTATCAGGCAAAACTCATTCGTTGATTACAGCTGTGTCCGTTTGGACCCGCGAGGCCGTGTACAAGTACACCGACATCTCTCGGCTCACGGTTCGCGAGTTAGACGACCAAATGATTTTGCGCTACGTCCTTAAGGACAAGCCCTTGGATTCTTGCGGTGGGTATAAGTTTGAAGCGTTTGGACTAGGTTTATTCGAAAGAGTTGAAACCCAAGATCCCACTGCTATCACCGGCCTACCCACGCTTTGGTTAGGTGGGCTTCTTCAAGAGCTCGGTTACAAGTGGCTTGAATAGCCCTATTGGCCTCGCCCCCTAAGAATGGGGTAGTCCGTAGAAATATTTGAGTAGCCGTTGTAGTACGTGATCTTTAGGGCCTGCTGAAAATCGGCTATGTACTGAGGGGAGAAACTCACCTCTACCGTACAGCTAGCCCCGGGCGAGAGCGTCACGCCACAATCTCCACCCGTCCCAGGGAACCCTCCCGGAAATCTAAAGGTGGCCGACAAACCAAAGTCGCCCGCTATGGAAGTCGCGTCCCTTAGGCCTTGGTTTTCTACAGTAAACGTTTCAGTATCGGTCACGCCCACAAACTGAGTGGGAAACTGAAACGACAGCCCGGAAGATACGACAAGCCGGGCGGCGTCGGCGGGCGATTGAGAGCGTTGAAGCTCCGAAGAGTCCGTGCCACAAGAGTTTAGTACAAGACAAATCCACACAATCGCCCGTCGGTACATGCTTCTCCTCCTTGAGAAACGGCTGCACACACGCCCGTACCTACTAGGATGCGCCTAAATCATGGCGCTTCCAGGGAGCAATTGTGAAAAATATTGAAGGGGTTTTGTAATAAGGACTTAGCGATTTACTGCCACTTACCGTCGGAATCTCGGCTCATATCGAAGGTCTCATTCCGTGATTGTCCCTGCTTGGATCTTGCGCCTCGCATATTGTAAATCACCCTGCGATCTCCCGCCGAATTCACAATCCACGACACAAAACTCACCAAGAGTGATGCGCCAAGGGCAGACCAGAATGAAGCCACTTCCAAGCCCGCAACGAAGTGACTAGCAAATTGAAAGAGCAACGCATTTATAACGAGCACAAACCCGCCCAGTGTGACCAGTGTCAGGGGTAGGGTCAGTAAAATCAGCAAGGGCTTTACCAAAATATTCAAAATACTCAGGACGGCGGCGGCCGCAAGGGCTGTACCAAAGTCTTGAACGATGACCCCAGAAATCAAAGAGGGGATCATCAAGATAGTGAGAGAAAGGACCAACCAGCGAAAAACTATATAGGCCATGGGGCGGACCCTAGCTGGGGTTGTGAGGCTTTGTCCACGAAATTTGATTGTTCGGGTAGGTAAAATCAGCTAGAAGCCCTAAATCAACTCCCGGGAAAGAATGGACACTTCACTACAAAAAGCCGCCCTAGTTTTGCGCCAAGGTGGCACTGTCGTGTTCCCCACGGAAACAGTTTATGGTTTGGGTGCTAATGCTTTAGATGCGCAAGCGGTCAGCCGCATTTTTGAAATCAAGGGACGACCCCACTTTAACCCCCTGATTGTGCACATCCCGCGCCTTGATGCACTATCAAGTGTGGCGGCGGAAATACCCACGGAAGCATTTCGGCTCGCAAAAGCCTTCTGGCCCGGCCCTCTTACCCTAGTACTTCCCAAGCGTGACTGCATCCCCGATATTGTAACGGCAGGAATGGCCACCGTCGGTGTGAGAGTTCCGTCGCACCCCGTAGCCTTGGCATTATTGCAAGAAGCGGGAGTCCCCATTGCAGCTCCAAGCGCGAACAAATTCACTCGACTCAGTCCCACGTGCCTCGACCATGCTCGCGAGCAGCTTGGAACGGAAGTAGATTTTTACGTTGAGGGCGGTAGGTGTGAAATCGGAGTAGAGTCGACAATCATTGGATGGATCGACTCAAAAGCCACCCTGCTTCGTGAAGGCGGCATTGCGGCTTGCGAAATTGAAGCGCTAATCGGACCTCTCGCCCCGCCCCCGCAAACAGAAAAACCCCTAGCTCCCGGGGCCCTTCTGGAACACTATTGTCCTTCAGTCCCCCTTAACTTCACCGACTCTGCGATCGAAAAACCCAGTGGATTGCGCCTGGGCCTGCTGGCACTGCAACCTGGCCTAGAAAACACCGATGGATTTGCCGAAGCAGCTTACCTGTCACAGGACGGGGATTTGCGAGAAGCTGCGTGCAACCTCTTTCAGAAACTTTGGGAGCTGCAAAACAAGCAACTCGATTTGATAGTGGCGCGGCCAGTCCCGAATGTAGGATTGGGAGCTGCCATTAACGATAGACTCAAACGAGCCGGGGCTAGAAAGGCCGAATAACCGTGACATTTCACCACGTCAGTCGGCGACAAACGGCTGAAATAACTTGCTAAACTCCGCGCTGCATAATGTCGATAAGACGGAGTGAGCATTCAAAATCACTCAAAAACCGCCACAGCTTTCCGGCTTGCTCTCGCGTGGCTCATCTACACTACGGCGTTACCGACGCCGATTCTTGCAAGCGATTGCGACAAGCCATTGCGACTTCTTGCGGACTTAAAAGCCCGTTTTGAACCAATCGAAACATCTACACCCTCCGACGTACAAATTGAGCTACGAAAAATTGCAAATCAAACGGTAAACGCTTTTACACTTACTCCGCCCGAACACCGACGAAGCATCATTAAACTCGTGGGTAAAGAATTTTATTCGACTGACTTGGAGAAACGCCAAACCGCTAGTAGGAAACTGAGTGATTTGATTCACCAGGAATGGCCCTACATTCCCACCAACTACCGCCTTACCCTGCGCCATCTTAACGACGAAATACTCCTGCGAAGAGACCCTGGGCTACGCCAACTGAATATTTTTAGCTCACCAGACTTTGGCCAATTCTTGGCACGCTGTGAAGCTACCTCTGACGATCCGACGCATCGCTCGGGGCTAGAGCAGGAGCGCAACCGACTGAATGAGGGGATAAAAGCCCGCTACAAATTCACCCTTGATTTGCTTCGCGCGCAAGCTCGAAAGTCCATAGATGAAAGCTACAGCGGCAAGATTTCCGTGTCTGAGGCGAAACAGCAGTTGCACGATATTGAAACGTTAAAGAAAGACAGCGACAACGATTTTCTGTCGATAAACCGCCAACTATTGACCGCATTGAGCTCGCCCAGCGACTCAGAGGAGCTGCGTACTGAGCAAGCCATGTCGCTAGCAAATATCGCTAAGCGAGATGCCAAATGGTTGTTCAGTGAGGAAGCTGGACTTAAAAAAAGCTTAAGAGACTCGTACCAGGATCTCGCCCACTACGAGAACTTTGAAAGGCAGCTACTCAAACCTGCAGCCAAAAAACCAACCCTTAAAGAGATAGAGAAATACTATTCGGGCTACCGCGCGTTTCTCGCCAAATCCCCAAACAGAAGCGGTTCGCTTAGCATGATACCAGAGTTCGGTCCGCGCCTACTTCGCGCAAGACCCCTTCTAGCCAAGGAGCGGCCCCTCGTTGAAGCGGCCGAACGTTATATTGTTCACACAGCTCTCTTACTAACGGCCAGCAAATACCCGCGCTCGATCCTCAACAGACTGACCCTAGCCCAGAAAACTGGAGCAGTTGAAACTTCCCAAAAAGCCGCGTAATA